>NZ_JBPOEA010000008.1:0-124813 GCF_052060035.1 Fodinibius sp. SL11
CTCGAATTTCGGTTTTTGCTCCTCATCAAGCTGTATTACCGGCAACTCTGAGGATCCCCAGAAAAGCAGGCCTTCGCAGGAAACTTCATGGTCATTCTCGTGGATGCAGTAAAACTCCCGATTAAATAAGAGTACATAATAATCACCTTCAAGGTTAGATATATTGGGGTTTTGGATGGGCGTAAGGCAGATCATCTGGTCACGCTCCAGCGGCAGCTGTTCGCCGTCAATATCGAGCGTCATCTTCGTCCCGCGATTCCATATCACTTTGAAAAAGTCTTTTCCCATAAATCGATGAAGGTCAGCTTCCTGATCGGCTAATGCAATCCGGCTATCGAACTCGGTATCTCGGTAGATTTTAATCATCTGTTACCTGGTAGTATTTACGTTCAATCGAACTTATAGATAGCTATACCCTCAATATTCTTACGATAAGTAATACAAGATTGTAAGAATCTTCGAATAAGCCCCATCTACGCAAATGAAATTCATTTAATAAACAGACCACTACATCAATTATGGAACAGTTTGACGCTATTGTTATCGGTACCGGACAGGCAGGACCTTCTCTTGCAGCCCGCTGTGCCGAAGAGGGATTGAATACTGCAGTTATTGAGCGTGATAAATTTGGGGGAACCTGTGTAAACACGGGATGTACGCCCACCAAAGCGTTAGTTGCCAGCGCCCGTGCCGCGCACATGGCCAACCGGATGAACGATTACGGCGTTGAGATCAACGGATCAATCTCCGTGGACATGGAGAAAGTAAAAGCCCGAAAGGATGCCATTGTGAAAGAGTCGACGGAAGGAGTTGAGAACTGGCTTAAAAGCACCGAAAACCTTACGGTGTACCAAGGACATGCGCGTTTTGAAGATGAAAAAATTCTTTCTGTGGGTAACAAGAAGCTTTCCGCCGAAAAGATTTTCATCAATGTTGGCGGACGTGCGTTTATCCCGGATGGGTTTGAAGATGTGGATTATCTTACCAACTCCAGCATTATGGAGCTGGATGAAGTGCCGGAGCATTTGATTATCGTAGGTGGCGGATACATTGGGCTTGAATTCGGGCAGATGTATCGCAGATTTGGCAGCGAGGTTACCATTATTGAACAGGGTAATCGACTGCTTCCGAAAGAGGATAAAGACGTATCAAATGCTATCCAAGAGATTTTAGAAGATGAAGGCATTACTTTTCGGTTTGGAGCCGAATGCATCGGGGGAACTAGTGACAATGGGCAGGTGGTTGTGGACGTAAATTGCGAAGCGGGTCCTCCTAAAGTGGAAGGGTCACACCTGCTGTTGGCAACCGGACGCCGACCCAACACCGATGACCTGGGACTCGAAAATACCACGATCAAAACCGACGAACGAGGCTTTATCCAAGTTGATGATCAGTTGCAAACCACCGCAGAAGATATTTGGGCCCTGGGCGACTGCAATGGCGAAGGGGCATTCACCCACACAGCCTATAATGATTTCGAAATTGTAGCTGCCAACCTATTTGATGATAATCCTCGCCGCCTGTCCGACCGTATTATGTGTTATGGATTGTATATTGATCCCGCCTTGGGTCGCGTAGGAATGACCGAAGCCCAGGCTAAAGAGTCTAACAGAAATGTGCTGATCGGCAAGCGCCCGATGAGTCGCATTGCCCGGGCCAAAGAGAAAGGAGAAACAAAGGGCTTTATGAAAATCCTCGTTGATGCCGACAGCGAAAAAATACTTGGCGCTGCTATCCTAGGTATCGAAGGCGATGAAATTATTCACTCTATTATTGATATCATGTACGCGGAGGAACCATACACCACAATCCGAGATGCGGTTCATATCCACCCGACGGTTTCAGAGCTTATCCCCACGATGCTTGAGAATCTTGAGCCTTTGGATTAAATGAAGCTTTAAATTTTACCACTATGATACATTATGAATGAGATTTCACTCATATCTGAAATAATCTGTCCTAATTGTGGGAAACAGACCAAAGAAACTATGCCGGAAGATTCGTGCCAGTATTTTTGGGGATGCCCCCGTTGCGGTGAGCTTCTAAAAGCTAAACAGGGAGACTGCTGTGTTTTCTGTTCTTATGGAGACCACCCGTGTCCACCTATTCAGCAAGAAAAAGATTGTTGCTAAAAATCTGTTAGCCATTCGCCCATCGTAAATTTCGATAATCAAATTTACTTTGAATAGTTGGCTTAACAATTTCAAAATAAGGCGACACATCAAAATCACGCGGGGCAAACAAGCTGTGGTGACGAATATGAAGGATTTCTTTTTGGGAGTTGATTTCAGCCTTGCTACTGGATTCATCGATATCAATACTTGGCAGTATGGGATACTTTACTGACTGGAACGCCTGGGCAATCAATGAAGAACAAATGGCCTTTGTGGGATCCCCACTACCCAGGGCCAGCAGCCGCCGACGATATTTTTGCGGGACCGGTGGAGTTTGAATAAGATAGCGAGCCAAGTCAAAAATATTCTTTAAATCATATTTGTAGCCAAGCCGCTCCTTCATGAAATCTATTACCTGCTTCATCTCTTGGGGAGCTAGCCCCACAGGACGACAAATGCGGGTATGGTTTTGGCAATACCTGCTAAGCGGTACCGTCCGAACGCCCTCCTTAACATCCACCTCAATAAGCAACGGCTTGGTACCCAAATCCCCATCTGATTCAACTTTTCCTATAAAAATGGCAGCATGCGACCACGTTGATTGCGTGATATATTTGATGGCCATGCTAATTCGACTGCTGCCCTCAATTAGTAACACATCTCCCGGTTGCAACGTCTTCTCCAAGGCTTCTCTGGAACAAGTAGCTACAGATTCCTGTTCTTCGTCTGGCTGAGTAAGGAACCGCGCTAATCGATAGCCTAAACCACTTAATACAGGAATCATCAGGAGTTTATTTTTAAAAAGTTATTTTCTAAATCATAAATAACGGTCCACCCAGGCAGCTGTTACTGAACCGACGTACTGGGCATCATCTTCGTTGGTAAGAAGGTGATCAGCATCATCCAATGAAATAAAGCTTTTGGGGTGTTGGGCCAGTTTATAAATATGGGCAGCGTTATCAATTCCCACCGTTTGATCAATGGGTGAATGAAAAATGAGCAGCGGCTTGTCGAGGTTTTTAATTATATCGTTCATAGCCTGCTCTTTGAGATCATCCAGAAACTGTTTTTTAATTGTAAATACACGTCCGGCCAGTTTAACGCGGGCCTCCCCCTTTTGCTCAATCTCATCCATTTTATCCATAAGGTGATGCGTGACATGCTCGGGATTGCACGGAGCCCCAATCGTCGCTACGGCTTCAGCCGAGGAAATATGATGGGCTGCCTGAAGGACCGCGGCTCCTCCCAACGAGTGACCAATCAACATGCGAGGTGCCGCCCACTCCTTTTCCATATACCGGGCAGCTGCTTGCAGGTCATCGATATTGGATGAAAAATTGGTGTCAGCAAAGTCGCCTTCACTTTCGCCCAGACCAGTAAAATCAAAGCGAAATACCCCCATGCCGTGCTCTGTTAATGTCCGACTGATATGTCCCACAGCCCGCAGGTTTTTGCTACAGGTAAAACAGTGTGCAAAAAGAACGGCTCCTTTTGTTATTCCATTATCCGGCTCATCAATTCGCGCTGATAGTTTTACTCCCTGACTTCCGGGAAATTCGATTTTCTTACTGTCCATAAATAATAATTGAGTATTAGTTATCACTATAAATTTCTGTTTCCGGCCAAAAGACCAGCCAGGCAAACGCAAAATAGTCCCCAAAGGTAACAGCCTCCAACTGTTGTCCCTTATATTCACCTTTAACAGCTTTGCCCGTTACGGTCCATACCGAAGCTGTTTGCTCATCTATAATATTCCCATCTTTCACTGCAAACGATAATTCTTGGCCCTTGAGTGTTCGTTTGAAAACCCCGGTCGATCCCGACTCTTTGGATTCCGCTATTTGGGTCGCATCCAAAGCCGAGGTTGCCCCATCCGTATGTATAATAAGCACCGGAGCGTTACCAATTTTATCATTGATGACGTGCTCTTTTCGAGTAATAGAATAGGGATACGCTTTTTGCTGTTCACCCATCTTTACGCCAATTACTTTCTCCATGGGCGGTAGGCGCCCGTCGTCATTGCCCGCCCCAAACAACGGCGTATTATTAATATCATCGTATCCTGTGTATGGATTAGCTCCATAATTACGGTCATAACCGGTATTACGAGATAACACTTTCCCATCGGGATAGTTTTCTTGGAATTGAGCAAACGAGATAATTTGACTTGGGCAGCTGATTCAAGGTCGTCCCCACATAATCACCCACAATAGCCTTGCCGATAAACTGTTGCCAGAGTGTTTCGGTCTTGCGGTCGAACATCACTAAGTCGGAATGGCGCAGAAAGCCGGAAACCCCAAACTCCAAAACCTCTCTATCTACTGTTCGATCAAACACTAGGGCCGAATAGCAGAGCGGGCAAAAAGTAACCAGCAGCGGATCACCCCCAATCTTGTCATTTACTATCTCGTGCCATATTAAAATTTGCAAAGGATAAGCACGAGCTTCATCCTCATACGCAACTGAAATTACCGGTTCTTGGTTTGATATCCATGAAGATGCGTCCGAGATGGATACAAATTTCGGATCATCAATAGATGGAATACCATCTTTTGGCGGACCTCCTTGTTTAAGTTCACCAAGGTCGATTAGCGATTTATCAGTATTCGTATCCCATCCCTGTAATTTTTGGGCATTGGTATCATTTACGAATGCAATTCCAAACCACAGGATTATTATATAACTTAGTTGAACCGGGTTGAATGGAAGCATAGCTCTTTTTATTTACGGGCTTAATCATAAGAACAACACAACTGCATGCTTAACTGGTTTAAAAGACGTCGTAAGGAGAAATCTTCTTACGAGACAAATGAAGAATGGATCGAAGCACTCAAGCCACCTGTTGATGAGCGTGCCGTTGAATTGCTGCGACAGCAGTTAATTCGGGGACTTAAACCGGCCCTGTATAAATATGTTGACCGCGAACTCGATCAATTTGTCGAGGATGTTGCCCAAGATGCTTTGTTGAAAGTGCTGGACAATATCGACTCCTTCCGTGGTGATAGTAAGCTCCTGACCTGGGCCATGAAAATTGCCGTTAGGGAAGGACTGACCGAACTCCGGCTAAAGCGTTACGATGATATCTCCATCGAGGATTTGAAGCCGGACGATAACAGCCGAGAGGTCTTTTCACTTTCAGTGGCCGGCAATGAAACCAGTCCCGACCGCTCATTACACGAATCGGATTTAGTCGATAAGGTGATGACCATCATCAACGAAGAGCTAACCGATAAACAGAAACGAGCCATTAATGCCCTCATGATCCAGGGGCTTCCCGTTCCGGTCGTTGTTAAGCAAATGGATACCAATCGGAATGCGCTCTACAAATTGGTTCACGATGCACGACTTAAGATTAAGAACAAGTTGGAGATTGAAGGGATCGATCCCGATGAGATGCTGAATAAACTGTAAGAACTATGGAGTTAACCTCATCAATAGCTATAAATAAAGAATTTATCACTAATCATAGATGAAATTAACACCCAACATATTAAAAAGCCTGATTAAATCGGCGCAAATGGCGGCCGACCATGAGATAGGCTGCGATGATTGCTTTGATGAGCTCCATGAGTTTGCCGAACTGGAACTGGCGGGCAAATCACCAGCAGAAGCTAAACCGTTGGTCAAAGATCACCTTGACAAATGCGGCAGTTGTCGCGAAGAGTACCAGGCATTGCTCGAAGCCCTTCAAGCAATTGAAAATGGAAAGTAATGACCGTATAAGAGAATAGAACTTACCGAGAATACCCTCTCCCAAGCCACCGACTGCTTATGTATCCCAGTACCCATCCGTACACCAGGTGAACGAATAACGTTATCAGGATATAAGAAAGCGCTCCTTCCAAATAAAGCGGATGATTCAATGGCAGGTGATGGGCATAGCCGAATCCAAACACACCCCAGCCTATTAACGGGCTGTACACAAACATCATAAACAACCAGAGGACCATGGCCAACATGATAGCCTTCATAATTGAAAGGTTGTCATCAAAGGTGTACACCAAGACGTAGGACCATAAAATACCATAACAAAAATGTAGCAGCAGAGCATAGCCCGATTCTTCTATCCCTAAGTTATATAAGAAGGCATAAGATGGGGCCACATTAAATGGCGCAATGCCCGTGACATCGGTTCCTACATAAATGAACAAAAACATAACTAAGCTGGCCATAAAGCCTGTCAAGGCGATGTTAAACATTCGCTTTATTCTATTTCTCATAACCATAGCCTATTTTAGATAACGTTAGAATAAGGCATTACTAGAACCGGTGGCGTCCGATTTTTGAAAAACGATGTTCACCTTCAGCCCTCTGTCATTTTCTACCGTCAAGTCGCCATTTATTTGTTGAATTAAGGCACCTACGATAGCAGAACCCGTACTATCGGAACTGGTAAAGTCCACATCTTCAGGTAATCCATCCCCATCGTCACTTATCTGGATTTGCACCTTATCTTCAATTTGATGTACTGAAATCGTAATGGTACCGGTACTATTTTCTTGAAAGCCGTGCTCAATGGCATTAGCCATTATTTCGTTGATGATAAGTCCCACCGGCACGGCCTGATTAATATTTAGCTGTACAGGATCAAAATTCGTCTCGACGGTAATCTCCTTTTGATGCCCGATATATGTGCTGCAAATATAATCTGTAAGCTCGTCTAAATAGTCCGCCAGATTAATATCTGAAAACGACTTGGACTGATACAACTTTTCATGAATCATCGCCATGGACTTGATGCGATCACGGCTTTCCCGCAATGCCCGATCTGCATTGCCCTCATTCATACTTTCCAACTCCAGCATTCCAGAAATAACGGCCATGTTATTTTTAACGCGATGGTGGATTTCAGCTAGTAGTATATCTTTTTCATGTAAGGCCTCCTCCCACCGGCCAATGCTTTTATTTGCGCGCACGGTAAACACTACGCCAATCAGTACCAACAAAATGCCCAGAATAACGCTTATCCAGAGCCCAAACTGTTTGATCACGCCCGACGCATCACCGACGGAAGCCATCAGTGTTTTGCTACGCTGCGTCCATTGCTCATGCAACGCATTATAGTTTTCCAGCTTTTTTTGGATACGATTCTCTGTTATATCCTTGTTTGGGAAATTTCTGTACCACTCTTTAACCAATGCATGCTGCCGATTCTCTACTTCTTTGAGCGTTTCCCATTGGCGGTTTAGCTCACTGACTTGGTCCGACGAGTGGAAATAATCAAAGACAGTAATCAAGCCACTAATTTCGTTGGGTTTTATTTGCTCATTATCAAAAGTCTGAAATATTCCTGCTACATCAGGATCAGCCGAAAAAAGCTCATCCACGGTCCGCTGTAGCGAATTCTTTTGAGTCTGTATATCTTGGTAAGCATTGAAGTGCTCCGGATTACCAGTTCGAGCCAATCGCTCTACATGCATAGCAGACTGGTAGTGATGGCGGTTCCATTGTGAAATTAAGGTCGAATAATCCCCGGATGCCGCAATGATATTGATAGAAAAGTTAGTGAGCACTGTCAATCCACTAGCGGCTAGGATAAATATGCCTACCACCACAATAAGCCTTCGACTCAAGTAAAACCGCTTCTGTTTTAGCTGATCTCCATCCATTAACTATACCCCATCTGTTACTATTTAGATACACAGACTATTAAAGCACTATTAATCTTACGTAATACCTAGATCAAAGATTGAACGCTGTTTTTACAATCTTCGTAAGAACGCTTACTTATAGTTCATCTTAAAATATGGATGTATGCTTCTGTCGATCTTACAATAAAAATTATTAGAAATGGCATTTATAGATATCATCGAACCTGAGGACGCAAGAGGAACACTCAAAGAAATTTATGAGGATCTAAAAAAGAAGCGGGGCAAACTGGCACAAATTCACAAAATACAGAGTCTCAATCCAGAGACCATAACAGCGCACATGGACCTGTATATGTCCGTCATGTTTAGCCAATCTCCCTTAAGCAGAGCGCAGCGGGAAATGATGGCGGTGGTCGTTTCGGCTGCAAATGATTGTGAATATTGCCAACAGCATCACGGGCAGGCACTTAATCACTACTGGAAAGATCGTGAGCGTGTGGAAAAACTTCGTGAAGACTACGACAACCTGGATCTGGACAATGTGGATAAACGGCTTTGCCAGCTAGCCAAAGTGCTAACCAAACATCCTGATAAGATGGACGAAGACAAGTATCTGCAGCCTCTTAAAAATACTGGCCTTTCAGACCGCGCTATTCTTGATGCCGTTTTAGTAATCAGTTATTTCAACTTTGTGAATCGCATGGTTTTAGGACTAGGCGTAGAGACTAATGAAGAAGAAATGCAAGGATATAAATATTAATTCGAGAGCCAAGCTATCATGAAGAAAATCACTTCATTTTTAACATTTCTACTCTTAACAGGGTTGTTTATCAGCGAAGGTATAGCCCAAGATGGTATGGTTACGCTGGAAAGCAATTACTCTTTCGAAGAGACTACCAACCGACTAGAAAGTGCTTTGACAGAGAACGGACTTACCATCTTCAGGAAAGTCGATCATCAGGAAGGCGCAGCCTCAGTAGATATGGAGCTACCGCCAACAACACTACTCATTTTTGGCAATCCCAACCTCGGTACTCCACTGATGCAATGCACTCCCACGGTCGCTATTGATCTCCCACAAAAAATGCTGATTTGGAAAGATCAGGATGGGCAGGTCCAGGTAGGATATAATTCTCCAGATTACCTGAAAAAGCGACATGGTATAAAGGGATGTGACCAAGAACTCCAAAAGGTAAGCGGCGCCCTCAAAAAGTTTGCCCAAACCGCTGCAGGGAATTAGCTGACACTATTAAACCACATTATTAAATAACACTGAATTACCATGGCCTTATCAGAAAAACAAGAGCAACTTTGCGACGAGAACGAAACGGATTTTTCCAATTTGAGTGCCCTTTTTCTAAACTGTACGCTCAAACCGAATCCCAACGATTCGCATACCGAAACGCTCATCGAAGTATCGCAATCCATTTTTGAAAAGAATAATGTATCTACCGAAGTCATCCGTCCCGTAGATTACAATATCGCCCCGGGTGTCTATCCGGATATGACCGAACACGGGTTCGAGGAAGACGACTGGCCCGAAATCCAACAAAAGGTGATGGATGCCAATATTTTGGTCATCGGCTCCCCGATCTGGCTGGGCGAAAAGTCTTCAGTGGCCACCAAAGTTATTGAACGGCTGTACGGTTATTCCGGCAAACTTAATGATAAAGGACAGTATGCGTACTATGGACGCGTGGGCGGATGCCTCATCACCGGCAATGAAGACGGCATTAAGCACTGCTCCATGAGCATCCTCTACGGCCTGCAGCACTTGGGCTATGTGATCCCTCCGCAAGCCGATGCCGGATGGATTGGCGAAGCCGGTCCTGGCCCCAGCTATGGAGACGAAGGAGAAGACGGTCCCGTGGGGTTCGATAACGAATTCACCCAGCGCAATACCACCTTTATGACCTGGAACTTGATGCACATGGCCCATATGCTCGATCAGGCGGGTGGCCTGCCCGCGCATGGCAACCAGCGTTCGGAATGGGAAGCGGACTGCCAGTTTGATCACCCCAATCCCGAACATCGCTAATCGTTACTAATTTTGAATTCAATAATTAGAATATAGGTTTTCTATGGATGAGCAGGTTACGTTACCTTCTCCAACAATGCTGCAGGAGGTTATCGAAGGATTAAGAAAAGATCAAAAAACCTTGCCGAGCAAATATTTCTATGATCAACGTGGGTCCCAACTCTTTGAAGAAATCACAGAGCTCGATGAGTACTATCCCACGCGGACTGAAATGTCCATAATGCGAAACAATATGCCCGATATCATACGTACACTTGGCAGTGATATCGTGTTAGCCGAACTGGGAAGCGGCAGTAGTACGAAAACGCGCCTACTATTGGATCACCTGTCGTGTATCACTTCGTATGTCCCGATAGAAATATCTGAGCAATACCTGGCAAAGGTTGTCCAAAATCTCAATCAGGAGTATCCCGATTTGCAGATCAATCCGGTCTGCACTGATTATACGACGCCCTTTCAGTTACCTGCCATCTCAGAACCTTATAACAACATCGTATTCTTTTACCCGGGCTCTACGATAGGGAACTTTCAACCTCCACGAGCGAAAGCATTTTTAAAGAATCTTTCCACACTTATGGGCCCCGGAGATGGTATGCTTGTTGGGGTTGACCTGAAAAAGGATATCAATGTACTGGAAGCTGCTTATAATGATCGTCAGGGAGTGACGGCACAATTCAACAAAAATATACTTCGGCATATCAACCGTAAGCTGGATACCAACTTTAATTTGAGCAAATTTAGCCACAAGGCCTTCTACAATCGTCAAGAAGGGCGCATAGAAATGCATTTGGTTTCCAGAATAAATCAAACGGTAGCTATTGAAGGACAAGCTTTTCCCTTTGAGAAGGGAGAATCCATTCATACCGAAAACTCTTACAAATATAACATTGCAGAGTTTGAAAACTTAGTAAGCACATGGTTTTCGGTAGAAAAGATATGGACTGATGCCAACGACTATTTTTCAATTCAATACCTGCAGAAAAAGTAATTCCCATTAATTTTTAACAGCCTCTGTAGCTACACAATTAATTATCCAATAATTACTCATGAATACTTTATCTACCCAAGAACTTATCTCCAAGATTGAAGAAACCAATGCTATCCTCATCGATATTCGGCCCATTGCCGCTTATAATGGATGGGCGCTGCAACACGAGCAGCGGGGCGGTCATATTCCCGGCGCAAAAAGTATTCCCCTGCAGTGGACCCAATACATGGACTGGGTGGAAGTGCTGGAAGAGAAAAGCATCAGCCGTGAAAAGCCGGTTATTGTGTATGGCTATGAAAGTGATGATAGTTTACAGATGGCTCAAAAATTAAATGAGCTTGGCTTCCAACAGGTCATGACATACAATAATTTTGCGGATGAATGGACTACCAATCCGGATCTGCCGTTGGACAAGTTACCTCGATACAAGCACCTGGTGTATCCGGAGTGGGTAAAGCAGTTAATTGACGGGCAGCAACCGCCCCATTACAACAATGACGACTACGTTGTTTGTCACTCCCATTACGACCACATCGAAGATTACCACAAGGGGCATATCCCCGGTGCGATACCGGTGGACACCAACAGCCTGGAGTCAACCGAAACCTGGAACCGTCGTACTCCCGAGGAGCTTCGAGACACCCTGGAAGGTCTGGGCATTCGTTGCGATACGACCGTGGTGATTTATGGCCGGTTTTCCGCTCCCGTGTATGATGAAGAGAAGTTTCCCGGCAAAAGCGCCGGACATCTTGGCGCCCTGCGATGTGCTGCTATTATGCTGTATGCAGGTGTAGAAGACATCAGGATACTGAATGGCGGCATCACAAGCTGGGAGTCAGAAGGTTATGAGCTCTCAACAGAGCAGCATGATCCTACTCCTATTGATGATTTTGGTACAAATATTCCTGCCCATCCCGAATACATGATTGATACCCCCGAGGCCAAGCAATTATTGGCATCAGGCAAGGGAGAGCTGGTCAGCATCAGAAGTTGGGAGGAATTTATCGGCAACCGCAGCGGCTACCACTACATTGAGAAAAAAGGACGAATCCCGGGCGCTATTTTTGGCAACTGCGGAAGCGACGCCTACCACATGGAAAACTATCGCAGCTTTGATCACACCATGCGTGAATACCAGGAAGTTGCATCAGCCTGGAAAGAAGGCGGGATTACCCCCGACAAATATGTGGCTTTTTATTGCGGCACCGGATGGCGGGGCAGTGAAGCTTTTATGAATGCCTGGCTGATGGACTGGCCCAGTGTTTCGGTCTATGATGGCGGATGGTTTGAATGGTGTAATGATCCTAAAAATCCCATTGAGACCGGAACCCAGGCCACAGAGAATAAATTATCCCTTTTATGAACACTCATTATAAAAAAGTTCTATTTTTTGACGTTAATGAAACACTGTTGGACCTTACAGAAGTTCGTCGTTCTGTTGCAAAGGCATTAGAGGGCGGTGATGAAGTCGTATCGCTCTGGTTTGAGATGATGCTACATTACTCGCTAGTTGCAAACGCCAGCGATGAATATCACAACTTTGGAGATATCGGAGCAGCAGTGCTGCAAATGCTGGCAGAGCAAAGGGGCATAGCTATAAATGCTGCATCCGCTCAGGAGGTATTACTCCCAATTCGCACCACTCCGCCTCATTCTGAAGTACCCGGAGCCCTTAAAGACTTAAAAAAACACGGATATCGACTGGCGGCCCTTACCAATTCCCCTCGAGGTGGGATGGAACAACAGCTGAAGAATTCTGGCATTAGTACCTATTTTGAACGCCAGTTTAGTGTCGAGGACATCGGATTATATAAGCCTGACCGCCTTGTATATCGATGGGCCGCACAACAAATGGAGGCAAGACCTGAAGAATGCCTTTTTATTGCTGCTCATGGTTGGGATGTCGCGGGAGCTATGTCGGCAGGAATGAAAGCAGCTTTTCTGAACCGATCTGGGCAACAGTTGTATCCCTTGGCACCAGACCCACACTATATTGAACCAAATTTGGCACAGTTAGCTGCGAAGTTGACAGCAAATCAATAAAAATAGGGGAAGACATTTCCAGCCTTCCCCTATCGAGTTTGTGATGGGATGTTTTGTGGTACGGTAAGTCGGTCTAGGTGGTTGCCTCTACTTTTTGTTGAATCGCATTTCCTTTGAAGGCATAAAGAAGAGAAACAGCTATTATGAGTACTTGAAACTCCATTCCGCGACCACCATTATTACCCATATTTATCGAATTCCATCCATATTGGGCGTGAACCATCACGATAGCACCGACCATAATGCCGGTAAAAATTAGTCCGGATAATCTTGTCGCCCAGTCCGGGCCAAATCCACCCCAAAGCATGAGCAACGCTCCACCTATTTCAGCAAGCCCAAGCATCAATACCATAATAAACGGCATCCCCATCATTGCTGCCACATCTCCTGTCATCGCCACTTTTGGAAATCCATGATAAATAAAGATTGCCGCCAACGAAAGACGTGGTAACCAATGTGCTATTCCCGATAGTTTATTTAATTGATCCATATTATAATCCCGTTTTGTTTAATGATTATATGTTATTCCTATTGATGCCTATAACACTACTTATCTTACTTTAAAGCAGCGCTGTCTGATAATAAATCACGTACGTCCCGGCCAAAATGAGCAATCCACCGGTAATGCGCTCCATATGCGGCAGGATTTTGCGCAGGTACTTCATCAGCCAATTTTTGGCAAAGGTAGAAAGGAGAATAACACCAACCATCATCCCACTGATACCCACAAAATAGGCCCCAATGTACGATGCCCCCAGCCAAAGCGATGGGGCGGCCATCGCCTGCGTGGCGACTACGAGGAAGAGGGGAAATAAGCATCCCAGCGCACCGATAGCATACGCAACCCCAAACACAAAGGCTTCCACCGCTTCTGTTTGACTTGTAGGATTATTCATGTTAATGGAAAATGAAAGATCTTTTCCTGCAACCATGAATAGCCCCATCACGATCAATACGCCTCCCATTCCCATAGTAATCCATTTCATGTAATCCTTGAGTACCTGCGCTGCTACGATGATGAGACCCCCGGCAATGGCATATACCACCAGGATTCCTAGTATACTCAATAGTGCTAATTTCAATCCTCGATACAGCCGTCTACTTACCCCAGGATCATTCTGCGAGTTGCGTGAAATAAAGGCAATGATATAGCCAGGCAGCAGCGCTACCGCACAGGGAGCTAAGAAAGCAAATACTCCTTGTATAAAGGAGAAGTAAATAAATTCCATAATTATTGACTCACTAACTGGTCAAAAAGCTTCCGGTATTCCTGTTCGCTGAGAGCTGTCTTATTTTTCTGAAAGGCAATTTTTCCATCGCGGTTGATCCCTACCGTCGTCGCCTGACTTTCAACTCCAAAGTCCACCATAATCTGCGGATGTCCCCAGGTAGTAGGAAATTTAAAGTTCTCTTCCTTTGCAAGCTTTGTCATCACGTCTTTCGTGTCAGTCGGATCAATACCGATCGCAATAAGGTTTAATTTATCTTCGTAATCGGGATACACTTCCGATAGGACTGGCCAGTTTTTGGCACAAATCGGGCACCACGAGGCGGTAAAATAGACAACCATAGGTTTGTTATCGGCCATCGATTGCTCTAAACTAACGCTGTCGCCTTCAATAGTTGTAACCTGAAAATCAGGAGCTTCCTGTAATGTCGAATCAGTATCAGCTTGTTGTGTCTGATTAGCCGTATCTGATTTCTCAGATGAACATGCAGCTGTTATAAATAATAGACCTAAAAGTACTGTTAGAATTGTGAATTTATTCATTGATGTAACCATTTGGCTTTTATTTTACTGACGTTAGTCAGGGGTTGTCATTTGAGTTATGTTGAAATTGTTGAGATCGGTTTGTTACAGAGAGCATATATGATTTTTCAAATCAACTATATAAAACAATGCGCTATCACTTTTGAATGGCAACAAATTATTTCTCCACGCTTATGATAATTTTGACGCCCTGTAACCAATTCTTCTTACAGTTTTTTAAAAACCCCGGATTTTAGCCGGGGCTTTGCCTAGTAATTCATGTTATTTGCTCCATGAGTGTCCCTCAAAAACATCATCGACGGGTGTTTTGGTAACGTGGTTCATATAATTTGACAACGTTTTTACGCCTATAGCGGTGATCACACCAAGAATATGTTTTTCTTCGTAGCCGGCATCCAAAAAGTTTGCCAGTTCCTCATCGGAAACCTCTCCACGGTTCACTACCATAGTGCGAACAAATTTACTCAAGGCTGCCAATTTTGTATCTGGCACAAGGTCTCCATTGCGTATAGCACTGGTTACATCTTCAGGCACATTGGACGCATTCTCTGCTAAAAAGCTGTGTGCAGCCATGCAATAGTGGCACCCATTTTCATAACTGATGGATAATAAAATCACTTCTTGTTCTTGTGGAGAAAAACCTGCTTTTTCTCGAAAAGAGTTATAAGCATGGTAGTATGAATCCAACAGCGATGGATTTTGAGCCATATACTTGTACATATTGGGAATGAATCCAAGATTCCCTTTCGCTTCTTTTAGTACTTCTTTCGAGCTGTCAGGTGCATTATCAAGTGTAGCGGGTTCGAGCGTTATTGCTTCAGTATTACTCATAGTATTGATCGGTTTATTGATTGGCGTTACTAAACGATTGCTTAGAAATAAGAAAAAATAACAGTAGTTCTTTTCTAAGCGTTCACTTAGATTCAAGCCCAAAAAAATTAGCGTTGCAATGAAGCTATCACAGATGAAATAAATGAATGGAGATCAGACTCATCCATAACCTTGGAAGAAAGGGACAACCCCTCAGTACAAGTTACGAGATACTTTGCCTTTTCACGCGGATCGATATCCTCGTCCAACTGCCCCTTAGCCTTACTTTTTCTCAAGAGTTCATAAAAGGCCTCTTCCATCATCCCAAAATATGCTTTAAGTGCTTCATGTATTTGACTATCTGATGATCCAATCTCGGCGGCGGTATTTGCAACAAGGCATCCATTGGGTGACTCTCCATTTTGGACAGCATCAATAAAGGCTTTATAAAAATGCTCAATATCTTTAAGATCTCCTTCTGAATTTATGAGGATTTGAACAATTCCCTCACGCATGTGTTCGCGATACTTTTTCAGCACTTCTACAAAAAGACTATGCTTGTTTTGAAAGCTGGAATAAATTGAAAATTGATTGATTCCCAGCTCCTTTTCTAACATGCGAAGCGAAGTAGAGCGATATCCATTTTGCCAAAATACATACATCGCTTTTTGAAGGACTTCGCTTGGATCATATTCTTTTTTTCGGGGCATAACGTTAATAGATTCCTGTGATTCGTCAACAACTAAACAATCAAGTTTGAAACAAATACGTTCAAATTCAAAAACTATATTCATATAATGGTTATTACCTGTCCCAAATATGGATATTAGTCAAAGGAAGAAATGTTCACTTATTTCTAGTAGTAAGTGAAAAGATTTTTATCCAATATTTTCGGGAAACTGTTTCCCCTTATTCCCTTTCGGTACTACTACAAATAGTACTATATTAAATCCCAAAATCGCGGCCCATTTCACGCAAAGAAAAATGTCACATAGATTACGGATCAGGAGGCAACTATGTCCAATGAATAGTTTTCATGGGTTTCCTAACTGTTGTTACAAATGATGTTACATAGCCTCCCAAAACCAACCTCTATGAACCATAAAGCTATATATCAGTTTGGCTTCGGATCAGAAGGTTGAGGGTTCGAATCCTTCCGGGCGTACTCCTCTAAAACACTTCAAAAACCCCGCTTATTTAACAATAAGCGGGGTTTTTTGTTGGTATATACCATATATACCTTTATCACTTTTCGGGAAATCTTTTCCCAAATAACCCCTATTTTCCTTGTTCGGTACTACATATGGTACTACATTACTGGTGTACACCTAAACAAATCCGAACTAATTTATCATGGCAAGTTTAACCAAGAGAAACGGGTACTACTCGATAGTTTTTAAATCCACCTTAAATGGTAAGTCTTATAAAAAGACCTATGCCCTCGGTACTAAATACAAAAAAATAGCCGAGCAAAAGAAACTGGAATACGAGAAGCTTTATGATGCTGGTCAAATAAATCCATTTGATGACAATTGGAATCTGCAGGATTATGAAAAAGAGCAAGAGCTGGAAGGAACCTCTCTAACCAGTCCAATAATTAATACCCTTCAGAAGCAATTCTTGAGGGAGAAAACTAACGTTACTGAGAAAACGAGAAGAACATATAAATACATCATTCGGCAATTCATGGATCAGGTTGGCCATAGTATGCCAGTCACAATGATTGACGCCAATGATATCAGAGCTTTTTGCCTGCGACCTAAATTGGCAAACGCTTCAAAAAGAAATTACCTAAAACACTTAAAAGCATTCTTTAATTGGGTGGTCGAAAAAGAAGTATTAGAAGTCAATCCCTGTGATAAGGTTGGCTTGCCTAAGACTAGAGATAATCTCGTTGACAAAATTATTGATGAAGAAGAGCTCAACGAAATTTTCAAAAAGTTCAAGGCATACCAGAAGAAGCACCAAAAGTCTGGCGCGATCTCTACCTATGAGCAAAAACAACATTGGTTTATCCCGCTTATTACTTTAGCCTTTTACACCGGACTTCGCAGAAAGGAGATTATTCAACTTCGATGGGAGCATGTAAATCTGAAGAATCGATTTCTCAGAGTTACCGACACTAAAAATGGTTATGAACGCACGGTTCCCATTTTTGATAAACTTTATACGGAATTAAGTAAGTGGCACATATTTAACGGAAAACCTAAAAAGGGACTTGTGTTCCCCAGTCCGCGATCAGTACCCAATGGTGAACTTGCTTTAATGGGTGATAATGTATCGAAACGATTCAAGTATTACGCAACCGAAGAGGCCAAACTAAAAGACTCTATCCACTTTCACGGTCTCCGGCACTCCTGTGCTACCTTCCTATTACGCAACGGTTTTAATGTAATCGAAGTGAAGAATATGTTGGGGCACAAAAGCTTGGAGGTAACCAACAAATATGTTCACCTCGTAGCTAATGACTTGCTAAACACGGCTAATAGGAATGGACTTATAACCAAATCAATAGGTTAGAATTTCTTAAAAAATGTTGATTTTAAAAGTGCATTTTGTTCTGAAAAGTCATTTCTTTTTGCGGCAATAATAAACGCATCAAAGGAATGTTCATGACAGCACAAGACCCCAAGGATTCTCTTCTACAAACTATAGCTACCCTGGAAGCCAAGCTCGATTTTGTTTTAGACTCCATCATGGTACAACCCGACAAATCGAAATATATGACGGCCCAAGAGATTCAGGCAGAATTTGGCATTTCGCATCGCACGATTTTAAACCGGAGCAATTTCCTTCCGGGTCATAAGAAATATATTCCTAGTTTTCAGGCAGGGGCTCGTCGAAAATACTTTGAGCGGCGTGTGATAGAACGGATGTTTAAACAGAACGGCTAAACTGGCAGTCGCTCCTACAGTGCTCTTTTCAGCAAGTCCAACAGGGCTGACATAACATCCGGGTCAAGTTTCAGCTCCGGGTGTTCTTCCAGCTGCTGATCTATCTCTGACACCAATCCTTTGATCTCCACCATCCTATTCTCAAGTAGCTGCTTTTGCTTCAGCTCGGTTTTAAGCTCCTCCTCATTGCCGATCACAAAATGTGGCCCTTCTCCGGTCAATAGCCAATTTATATTAATACCTGCCTCGGCAAAATGACGTAACGTGGAGCTATTCACCTCACTTTTCGTGCCATTCTTCAGTTCAGATATGACGGAGCGATTAGCTCCCGTTTGGCGCTGCATTTCTGAAACGTTCCCATCATAATATTCCTCCAGCAAATATTGAATATTTTCCTGGAGGATATCCTGTTCAATTTCTTCCACTTTTTTGTCCTTACTTAAGTGATTGTTTTAGCCGTACTTGCATTCTCTCTTCATAGTCAAATGTTGTAATCGCGACATATTTTTATTGTTTCGTTGTTATCGCGTCACTAAATTAGGCCCTGCGGTAACGGTAATGTTTACCGATAACGCGCTTATAATACTGCTAACCAACATTATTAAAAAGAGAATTTTTCAGTGTACTCAGCTATAACCAAATATGATATAAACCAGCTACGGCTAAGCATCATCAAAGGCCAGATAATCGATCAATACGACACCATTGATGAGTTTCGGAGGGCCGTATACCCACAGATAAAGCTTAACACTTTTCGACAGTGGTTCAAAAAACCATACTACATTTCAGACCAGCGCTTGTGTAACATGGAGCAAGCATTAGGGATTTCAGAGCAGACGCTCACCACTCGGCTTACCGATGAGTTCGATCTTTCTATTGACGCTCTTCGCAAAGCCAAAGGCATTCAACTATCCACCTGACAAATGACCATGGCTACCATACGCACCCGCTATACCCTTGGGGATACCATTGAATTTCTTGACAGCGATGGCATCCATTGCAAAGAAACCGTCCGTATGATCGAAACACAGATCGTAGAAGGTTACGACCTCTGGGTGATTTACGGATATGGAGACAATCTATATGACCTCAACCATGTGAGTGAACACAAAATTTTAATATCTCAAAAACGAATAAATGAGCAGCAGCAACAGCCGGGAAGGCTCTCTAAAGCTACTATCACCCAATAATCCACAACACCCAGATGAGTCTGAACCACCTGTAGTTTCTGATTCTCAAAAAGAACCATTTGAATATATCGACAGCTCCGATCCCTTGGATTTCGGATGGTATCGCAATGAAACCGATGGCACCAGTCGCCGCATCGGCACCTTCGACATTGAAATACACTCCAAGATCATCCGCTACAATCCCGAGACCCTTAAATGGGATTCCACACTTTATGAATGCCAGGTGAGCTGGCTTACTCCAGAAACGCGAACCCTAACCCAAAGCGAGCTCTTTGTGCTGGAGCCTGAGGACCTCTTGTCTAAGAAAGCGTTTCAGATCCAGATCTTTAAGCACTCCTACCAGTCAGCCCGGTTTAAGTCTGATGATGAAATCCTCTTCTTTATGAGTTTTCTCTGCAATCGGTGGCAACCCCAGACAGTGTATGAGTTCAATTATTATGGATTTATTGAGCATCATGGCTACAAGTTTTACCTGACCCGTAATGCCTTAATCAACATCCCCAATGATCACCTGCGGGAGCCCCAGTACATCATTGCTCCAAATCCGGATTCCGGGCTGTTCCCCATGGTAGCTGCCGACACTACCTTTTACGTGAAGCCCGGCCGGATTGAACCGGCGCCCCTGTTTGACCTGTCGCCCCCCACGGATGGATTTTACAGTGAAGAGGAACATCATCTGTTTACCGATAAGGAATTACAATACTTTATCGATACCGTACGGGATAAGTTTGGGGAGCTCATTGCCGGCCAGCAACCCGAAAAAAAGGCTGAGGGATACCTCATCTTCTCCTACATGCTCTCGTTCCTGTTCTTTGATGAGATTTATGACGTATTCAAGCATGTCGTCTTTCTATACCTGTTTGGAGAGCCTTCTACGGGAAAAGGGCAGCTCTCGCAGATCATGCTGAATTTCTTCGGCCAGTCGTTTACAGACGTAGATTCCAACCCTACGCTTAAATCCGCTGAAAACAAGCTAGCCAACCACAGCAAGATTCCGGTCATCATGGATGAGTTCGTCCCCGGAAAAGGAAAGATTACCCCACAGGTGTTTAACATGTGGTACGAGCTGCGACAACGTGGGGTAAGTGCTTCCCATGATCGGACCAAAAACGCTTGGAGCCCCGTGCGTTCGCAGCTGATGTTCATCTCCAACTACAAACCGACCGAAGATCACTTCCGGTCGCGGTGTATTATGATTGAATACGCGAAAGACAAACGGGGAGATGTTCAGAACCTTTGGTGGTTTGAGAATCATAAAAACCAGATGCAACGGCTCTTCCTGTCGCTGCTTTACACCTATAATGATTTTAACCGGGAGCTGTTTAAAAGCGAGTTGCTCTGGACCAAACGTCTGCTGACTGAAGCTGTGGAGGAAGAGCTGGGACGACGAAGCGACCAAGAAGGCGTGCGATTTCAGATTAAAGACCGTCAAATCGAAAATATGGCGGCGCTTATTACGGTAGATCTGTTTGTCTGTCGGCCCAGTGACGTGCAATTCGCCGAATTCGTCGGCCAATCGCTTTCCGGGAAGGATAAGTCGGCTGCAAGCGAGGAAGACCTCCGGGAGATGCAGGACCTGCTTCGGGAGTCGCGAGTGTCCACCGAGATCTTTCGGTACGGGATCCAGTTCCTGGCCAACTCCGCTGAGCGCGAAGTCCACCAAACCCCGCTTCAGCAATTCTTGGCCAGCATAGAAGTCATGAACGATAACGGGGAGCTCCCCAAACGCTATTACGGCTGGAACAGCAAGGATGGGCTGGTGATGTACTGGAGCGGTATCTGGGACGCCTACACCAACTACAACAAGGGACGCGATTATATCAGCCAGGATATCATCCGGGAAGAAATTGAAGCACTGGACCTGCATGGAAAGGCGAAAACCAACTACTATAGCTACGAAGATCCGATAAAGGGTACCATCAAAGAAAATCGGCACGGCTACCATATTCCTCGGAAGCACCTTACGCCGTCGTGGCTGCGGGCTTTTGGCCGGCGGGAAGAGGCCAATTTGATGATGCAGCGCGAGTCCCAACAAGGACCGGCTGAATACGCTGTTGCGGGAGCCAGTGAGGCGGCTCCTTTTTGACCCAAATGGCCGGGAATATGAGAATTACTAAGAAACTGGAAATAGCGTCTTATTTTCTTAGAAACTCAAAATCCGGCCTGAATAACACCCTGTAAGTATAATAATAATAGTTAGTTAGTAAATAATAATATATCTAAGAAAACCACTAAGAAACGACTAAGAAGTCTAAGATCGGTCTAAGATATCTAAGATGAATCTTTCCCGATTTCTTAGACAGGTAACTACTGAATTTTACTGCACTTAACACCACCCTCTAAGAAAATAAGATAGATAATGTCTAATTTTGAAAATCCTGAAGAGATAAACTATTTACCGGCGGGAACCGGCTCCAACCAAGAAGACTTCATGACCATCGGAGAAGCCATCGGTTACATGTGTGAACAGCTGGGGCGTATATCCCGGACCTCGTTCTACCGTTGCGGTTATCGCAAGATGCTGACCGTCCGCAGCTATGGCCGCAACATCCAAAACGGGCGCAAGGCCATTAAGCTGTGCCGAAAATCAGAAGTGGACGACCTAATTACCCTAATTAGGGAGAATCCGCAGGCGGAAAACCTGTAGATGGGATATATGAAAACAACCCCCGATACCACTAAACCATCTACTTTGTTGAGACATTTCTCTGATCAGCTAAATGAAATCAATCGCCAATATCACGATTACAACAAACTGCATGTACTCATAGATGGTACGGGCCAATTCTTTCAGATTGACTATATCAATGACGCTGGAACCAGTACCCCGCTAACAGGCTGGCTTAATATGGAACAAGTTGGGACGTACCTCTACAATTACCAGAGCATGTTCTGCCTGGATCCCAACCGACTGGATCGTTTCTTCAATATGGATGAAGCTACGGCCATTGTACCTATCAGCTGGCTTTGCCCAACAAGAAAGCGTCCAAAGGGAATTGCCAACGGCTTTATCTACATGAGACAAGCGTATCAAGGGATAATACCTAGGCGAAAACCTATTTCTATTAGACCAAGTGTAGAAGAACTAGGTCTTTTTGATATTGTGGATGGGAATTCGACTTATTTTGTGGCAAAAAAAGTTGGGATAAAATCTTTACCAATCATGTTAAAATAAGACTGACACTATGTTGACAGTATTAGTTTAAATATTAGTCTCCATTTTAGTTTTAATAAACTAAGGAAAGCAATATGATTTCACTCAAGATTGGCAATGAAGAGAGAAGAAACGGTAATATAGAAGAACGATGGATTGCTCAACAGTTTCGCAAAAGAAATGGGCAATCAGTATGTGTTAAAATGATCATAAGAGAGGGTGACGTGAATCTTCCCTTAACTAGTGGAACTTGTTCAAATATTAGTTCAGGGGGTGGACGTCCACCTAATCGGCCAGAAAGTAAATTGATTGAGTTATGGAATAAACGAGGCCTTAATAAGAATGATATCAACGCAGGCAATCTTATTTCTTTCCTAAAACAATACGAGCGCTTTATTTAGTACAATTAGATAACAAAACTCTTTGCGCCTTCTTTTATATTCCTACATCTTGCAAAAGTAAAAAACAGCTATCAGTAAATATCATTAGTACGTATGGCATTTAAGCTCGAACAACTACCATATCAGGAAAAAGCTATACAGTCGGTAGTCGATGTATTTAAAGGGCAAGAGAAAAATACTTTTGATAATGCCTGCCATTATGGAGTTCGGTCTAATATAGGGACCCTTTCTCAGGAAGAGATACAGGAGAATATCAAAGAGGTTATTTCAAGGAATGGTATTCCTGAAGAGATGGCTCAACTCTCTACGGACAATGATCTCTGTATCGAAATGGAGACCGGTACTGGTAAAACCTTGGTGTATCTGAAAACAATCTTTGAGCTATATAAAGAATATGGTTTCACAAAGTTTATCATATTAGTACCAAGTGTACCTATTAGAGAAGGTGTTATTTCAACCCTAAAAGACTTTGGTGACCAGCTAGAAGAGATTTACGGTTTTATTCCTGACTACTTTGAATATGATAGTGATGACCTAAACCGCGTGCGATCTTTTATTGAAGAGCAGCATCCCCAAATAATGATTATGACGCTGCAGTCCTTTAATAAAGATGACAATATCCTGAATCGTGAGCAGCGTGAAGATCTCTTCAATAATATTCCTTACATCGAGGCGATTGGGAAAACACAACCGTTCATTATCATGGATGAACCCCAAGAGGGAATGGATACCGAAAATTCCCAAGAGCGTATTGCCAAATTGAATCCGCTCTATAAGCTTCGTTATTCGGCTACTCATAAGGTGATGAAGAACCTTCTTTATCGTCTTACGCCCCATGATGCGTATGAGGAAGGACTGGTGAAAAAGATTGAAGTCTTTTCAGTGGCCGAGAAAAATGATGAGGCTACGCTAAAGCTGGAGGTGACACGTGTACGGACACGAGAAAATGGGGACCCGCAGGCGAAACTAAATGCCTGGCGGTGGAGCAAGAGTAAGGAAGCGTATGACTTTAAAGAGACACCTTGGCTTACGGCAGGCGATAGCTTGTTTGAAGCTACGGATAATGTGAGCTACCAGGGATTTGAGATAGACCGTATTTACAAAGATATCCGGGATCAGCAGTTTAAGGTTAAGTTCACAAACGATATAGAACTGGTTGAAAAGGAGCAGACTAAAGATTTCTCCGGTATCTTCCGAGAACAGCTATACTGGCTAATTTGGAGTCATTTTCAAAAGCGGGATAAACTTCGTGAGCAAGGGATAAAATGCCTTTCGCTTATTTTTATTGATAAGGTTGACAATTACATCAAAGAAGATGGGCTGGTAAGACAGCTTTTTGAAGAGGAATATGCCAAAGTTTATCAAGAAGAATACGGAGAAAAGCCTACAAAAGAGCATATAGAGAAGGTCCAGGGCAGCTATTTTGCTAAGACTACCAAAGGCGATTATACGGATAATGAGTACTCGATGAGCGTAAATAGTGAAATATATGACCGTATTCTCAATGATAAGGAAGCTCTGCTAAATTTTGATGATCCCATAGAGTTTATCTTTTCGCACTCGGCCCTAGGAGTAGGATGGGATAACCCAAATGTGTTTAATATCGCCACCCTAAACCATTCATATAGTGAAATTAAAAAACGTCAGGAAATTGGGCGTGGGCTCCGGATATGTGTCAATCAAGATGGCCAGCGAGTTTATGATGAGGACGATGTCGAGGAAGGTAACGAGCTGAATCTACTCACCGTAGTTCCTAATGAAACGTACGAATCATTTGTCTCTCAGTACCAAGAACAAATTAAAGAGTCGTTTGGTACGGCTGATGCCGGTGCAGAGACTCGTCATACACATAAGGGTGATAAAGTTTCTGAGAAAACAATTCATCGAAATAATGAATTGTATGAGAGCAAGTCTTTTGAAGAGTTCTGGGACCGCTTAGCACGAAAAACCAATTATACGGTAAGTTTTGATGAAGAGCAGCTTGTTGAAAAAGCTACTGAGAGAATAAATCATCTTACTATCCCTGAATATGAGGTTGAAACTCGACGGAATCGTATTCAAGAGCTGCACAGCGATCAACTAGAAGATGAATATCTTGGATCTACGTCTAAAAAGCTTAAGAAGTTTTTTGCTCCAATTGATATTGTGGAAGAGCTAAGTGAAAACACGGGCCTATCCTACAATACAACAATGGCTATAGTGAGTGGGTTAGCCAATGAAACTGAGATAGCTAAGAATCCACCACGATTTGTACAGGAAGCAAGCCGTATAATCAACCAGGTCGAAATGGAAGAAATGGTCCGTGTGATGCAGTATGATACGACCGGAGAGCAGTTTGATATCTCTGCTCTCAAGGAGAAAGTGAAAACCCATTCCGAAAATATTAAACCAACTCCTAAAAGAGGCATTTATAATAAAATTGTATATGACAGTAAAGTAGAGAAGGAGTTTGCCGGATATGCCGATAATGATGATGAAGTCGTATGCTTTTTAAAGCTGCCGGACTTCTATAAAATTCCAATACCTACTGGGGGGACTTACAACCCTGATTTTGGGGTGGTTATTAGAAAGCGTGGGATTAAGTCCGATAAGGAAACCGAACTTCATTTTATTATTGAGACTAAAAATACCAATGACATAGATGATCCATCTGCAATTAGTGAAAGTGAAAGAATGAAAATAAAGTGTGCCCAAAAGCATTTTGAGGCTATAGGGATAAACCTAGAAATCAATTATGCCAGCTTTAAAGGACCCATTAAGGACTGGAAAACTTTTGTAAGCGAGTCAGATATTGAATATGAAGCCCTACAAGAACAAGAATAGTTATGAGTGAAACAGTAAAAGACTATATGCCCGAAACACCGGATATCAACCAAGAACGTTTAGAATTGTTGAAAGATAAATGCCCCGATTGGTTTACCGAAGAAGGAAAGCTCGATCTTGAAGAGATTAAAAAGGCTGTAGATGCTGATAATGTTAAACAAAGTGAGCGCTTTGAATTTACGTGGTTCGGTAAGGCCCAAGCTAAACGACAGGCTTTTACACCAAGTAATGCTACATTAAAATATGATAAAGATCGATCTGAGAGCCCTGAGAAAGCGAATGGGAACTTAATTATTGAAGGAGAAAATTTAGAAGTACTAAAACTCTTGCGATCCTCTTATCGGGAAAAAATTGATTGTATCTATATCGACCCACCTTATAATACAGGTAAAGATTTTGTCTATTCAGACAATTACAGTGAGGATAAAAAAGCCTATTGGGAAAAGACGGGTACTACAGAAGAAGGCATTAAGGTAGATACAAATCGTGAAACACAGGGGCGGTTTCACTCCAACTGGCTGTCGATGATGTATAGTCGACTGTTAGTTGCTAGGCAATTATTATCTCCTGAAGGATTAATCTGTATCTCAATAGATGAAACAGAAGTTGCTAACCTGAGAAAGCTATTAAATGAAGTTTTTGGGGAAGAAAACTATTTAGAAACAGTGATTTGGAAAAAGAGAAATGGCCCTCCCAACGATAAGAGAATCGGGGCAGTTCACGAATATATTTTGCTCTGTGCCAAAGATATAGATTCTGTTGAGCTAAACTTAAAACCCCGCAGTGAAGAACAGTTAGCTCGGTATAGTAATCCCGATAATCATCCTAAAGGACCATGGACATCTGGAGATTTAATGGCAAATGTCAAAGGGGGACGTTATGTAGAATCCCTTTATTATCCGATTGAAAACCCCGAAACAGGTGAGAAACATTATCCTTCTTCTAATGGGAATTGGCGCTATAATCAGGAGGATATGCAGAAGCTACTTGATAACGATGAGATTTACTTTGGTCAAGATGGAGAAGGTAGACCTAAATTGAAACGCTTTCTTTGTGATGTAAGAGATGGTGTTACGTACAGTACCCTTTGGGATGATGTAGCTTATAACAATAATGCTACCTCAGAGATGGCAGATATCTTAGGAAACTTAAATATTTTTGATACTCCAAAACCTACCGAATTACTGATGGAGGTTTTAAGGATGGGATCAGCAGAAGATAGTTTAGTTATGGATTTCTTTGCTGGTTCAGGTAGTTTAGCCCATGCAACGATGAAACTAAATAAAGAAGAGGATAGTAATCGCAGATATATCATTGCCCAATTACCAGAATCAGTAAGTGAGAATAGTGAGGCAGAAAAGGCTGGATTTAAAAAAGTCAGTGATATCACAATTGAACGGAACAAGCGTGTTATTAAAGGTTATGGTGAAGACCCAGAACCTATTGATTCAGGATTTAAAGTTTATACCTTGGCAAAATCGAACTTTCCACGTGTGGAGTTCAAGCCCGATCCCGAGAAATCCCAAGAAGAAAATGTGGAGGCTTTAAAAGACTATATCAACGAGAAAGAATCCAGTATGCAAACCATGTTTAATGAAGAGGATATCATTGACGAAGTGTTACTTAAAAACGGTTTTATGCTGGACTATTCAATTCAAGAGCAAGAGGAGTTTGAAGAAAATAAAGTCTATTTAGCAAAAGACGACCACAGAGAAGCTCTGATCTGCCTGGATGGTGAGTTGCACGAAAAAACGGTCGAGCATTTTAAAGGCGATGATGAGCTAAAATTTATCTGTCTTGAGAGAGCCCTTGATACGTCTAAAAAATGGAATTTAAAAAACTATCTCGGCGATAAGTTGAATGCGATGTAAGTATTTCACAACATGTGTTTATAAGTACAACGTTGGAAATACTAATTTTTCATCAAAGATATGTTCACATGATAGAAGACGCCTCAATAAATTTTTACAAAATTGATAAATGCGGGTTCTATGAGAGAGGGAGCGATAATCCGGAATTCGGTACCATAGATGATGCTTTATCTGATTTAAGTGAATGGGCTGACGACAAAACATATGCTCTTACAAAACTCTTTGAATTCGATGATTATCAAAACTTAAGCCCAACCTACTGTTTTAACTTAATTGATAATGATGTAGGTGATTATTTGTTAACAACATGGAATGAGACACCAAATGATCAAGGAAATTTTGCAAGTATAAATGGGCAATCCCGAGTAGGTGAACCCGATATTGAAATCCAAGAAGTACCTGACGGTTACATTCCAGGTTATGCCACATACTTTTGGTTTATAAGTAATACTAATTTATTTGCAACAATTCGATTTGGAAATAATTTAAATGGTCACCCAGGCTTACAAAGATACTTAAATGACTATTTATGTAAGTTTTCTTCCTATGCTATAAAAAGTGATGAAGTAGAAGAAGAATTTGATGATAAAATTGCCGGTTATACTGAAGGTCCTCCAGAAACTTATAGGGAAGAACTTTATGGTACATTTCAATCGTCTCCTAAGAGGCAAGAAGGGCAAATAGAGTATCTGCGTAATAGGCATAATGACATTTTCAAAATTATCAGGAAAGATGATTTAAACTATACAATAGAGAATGAAAGAAATCTTTTCCAAAACCTATTCTCACAAATGGGGATAATGAACTTAGGTAATGACTTTATAGAAGAAGAACACAAAATTAAATATGAGGTTAATTACCAACCTTCTCTCGATCAATTAAATTCTACAATCGATTTTTGGAGAGAAACCCATGAAGGGAATTGGGATGACATAGGTTTTAAATTATCAGGGGAAAGTGGGGAAACATACTGGTTAAGTAGCTCATTAGCCAAAGTTACTTATCCGTTAAACATAGATAGGCTAAACCCCGAAGTTGTTGAAGGGAGTTCCTTGTTATCTGCGATAGAGCAAAATCGAGAAGAATTGCTTAATGTATTAGAATAATGAACCTTTCACTACGAAAAATACTCTACTCAATACTCCTTATTGGGGTAAGTATCGTCTGTTTTTTATTTGGGAGTTATGTTAACGGGGAAACACAAAAAGAAATCTATATAAATCTGATTAGGATATCTGGAATAGTATTTGGAATAATGGGTGCTTGGATCGCTATTGTATTTTCAAATAGCATAAAAATAATATTTTCATCTGAAGTACCTTTGGTCGATAAGAAGGCAGCTTATGATAATATTGAACACCTTTTGATCCCAATGTATCTATCGACATTGGTTATCATTTCTTCATTAATATATTTAGTCGCATACCCAGTTGTGAAGAGCTTACCCTTTTTCCAACCATATTCGGACATGCTTCAATCTATTTCATTTGCATGGGCCGGTGTAATGTTAATGCTTCAATTATTAGCGATATTATACATATTCGTTCCTGGTGAACGTATTAAAAGAAAAGCAACGAAAACAATTAAAGAAGATGAAGTTCACGATAAATTAAATAGTAACTCAAAAACCATAAGAAAATCAATAGAAGAAAAATAGTTATCAATAGATGTATTACCGCCGTAAAATCATATTAGCATTATTGCAACAATTTGGAGGGAAACTTAAGCCTACACGTTTCCAAAAGTTGTTGCTTATTTTCACCCGTCAGCAGCAAAATCCCGCCTATGAGTTTATTCCATATAAATATGGAGCTTATTCCATGCAGGCCCGCTCAGATAAAGGGACAATGATTAAATATGAACAACTCAAAGACAGTGATATTTGGGAAATAAATGTAGATGAAGATTACATCAGTCAACTAAAAATTACAGATCAGGAAATATTAAAAGAACTGTATAGTCGGTTCAAGGCAGCCGATTACAAAGACTTGGTATCTTATACCTACCGGGAGTATCCGTTTTATGCCATTAACAGTGAAATTGCATCAAAATATTTGGATGCTACCGGGTTAAACAGCATCGAATTAGTCCGGCCTCAAAACAAAAGCCAAAAGCTTTATACGGTCGGCTACGAAGGAATCAAAGCGGAAGCATATATGAATAAGCTGGTCAGCAAAGATGTACGACTTTTAGTCGATGTCCGCAAAAATTCAATGAGTATGAAGTATGGTTTTAACAAGAGCCAGCTTAAAAGCATGTGCAAGAAGCTGGGAATAGAATTCATACACTTATCAGAGCTGGGTATTGAGTCTGATAAGCGAAAAAATCTGGATTCCAAAGCTGATTATGAAGAACTGTTTGAGGAATATGAAAAAACGTTACCAGAACGAACCGAACATTTAGAAGAGCTTTATTCCCTATTCAAAGAATATAAACGTGTGGCAATCACCTGCTTTGAAAAAGAGCACACCAGTTGTCACCGTCACAAGGTATCTGATTACCTTAACTCAAAATATGAGGTACCAATTGAACATTTATAATAAAAAATAATTTTTTATGGCTACATTGGGACAAGATAGAAAGAGGGTACTCATAACTGTAAAGGCCTATCCTTTACCTTCACGATCATATGACGAATTAGTTTGTACTGCTGGTATTACCGAAGATGGGGAGTGGGTTCGGATATATCCTGTCCCTTTTCGTTTTTTAGATACTGAAGGCAAGTATAGTAAATACCAATGGGTTGAGTTAGATTTAAAAGAGAGAGAAGATGACTTTAGACCTGAAAGTTATTCACCTGTCGATACTGGTCTTAATGATATACAAATTATTAAAAGTCTTGATACAAACAATCATTGGAAGGCAAGAAAGGATGTTATCTTAGATGATGGGCCTAAAGTTTATACCTCCAAGTCACAACTTATTGAGGATTCTAAAGAGCCAAAGCATATTTCTTTAGCAACGTTTAAACCAAGTAAATTTATCGATTTTGAATGGGAAGAAGATGAGAGAGAATGGCAAGGTAATTTTCAGAAGAATATTCAACAAAAAGATCTATTTGATGAGCGAGGTGGTGAAGGGGATACCGATGTTGTTAATAAATTGCCCTATAAATTTTACTACAAATTTGAAGACGAGGATGGGAAAACATCTCGACTAATGATCGAAGACTGGGAGATTGGAGCCCTCTATTGGAATTGTCTTAGACGTGCTGATGGCAATGAAAAAAAAGCATTAAGACAGGTTCGGAAAAAATATTGGGATGAGTTTATGTCAAAAAAGGAATTATACTTATTTCTAGGTACAACTCTACAATGGCATAGAAGAAAGGCTACCAATCCGTTTGTGATAATCGGTGTGTTCTATCCCACCATTGATCCCCAAGAAAACCAGGCAACCCTATTTCAATAAGCATTTACAAAGGTTACTGTGTAAAATAATTGTTCTTTTATATGTCAAGTAAACAACGTAAAAAACTTGACATACTTAACAATTAAATGCTATATTTATACAAGCTGTTAAAAACCATTACCATAACACATAGCATTATGAGTACCGCCAAAAGAATAAAAGACAAAGTTTCTTCCTTCGACGAGGGAACAACATTTAAATATGAGCAGCTCGGCATAGATAACAGCGAATACGGAGCTGCTACCAAGGCCATCGAGCGGTTGATATCTAATGATGTCGTAAAAAGAATTTCCAAAGGGCTGTTTTACAAGCCCAAAAAGTCGCTGTTTGGCGATTTAAAACCCAATGAAGTGCAGCTACTCAAGCCCTATATGTACGAAGGCGACAATCGCATAGCCTATATCACAGGCTTGTCTCTGTACAATCGGATGGGACTTACGACGCAGGTTCCCAAAACCGTTACCCTGGCCTGCAATAAAAAAAGGATCAATACCCAGATCGATAACCTTAAGATAAAATCGGTCAAAAGCTACGTGGATCCTACGGACAAGAACATCCGTTTCCTGGAGATACTGGATGCCATAAAGGATTTCAAAAAAATCCCGGACCTGGATATTGATAATGCTATCGGGCAATTGCAAGACCGCATACGTGATTTGTGTACTGCCGACAGAAACAAGCTGATCACCTTTGCCCTGCAATACCCTCCCCGCGTACGTGCGCTGCTGGGAGCCTTACTTACCGACCAGGAATTCAATAGCGCCTTTCCAAAATTGAAGAATAGTTTGAATCCCTTGTCGAATTACGAGTTCGGCAGTCTAAGCAGTAGCTTGCCTACAGCTCAAAACTGGAATATTGTTTAGATGAACCTACACGAAGATGCCGAAATCTTTCGGGATGCCATAAGGGCTACCGCTGATCATAAGAATATTCGGGAAATCTATATCGAGAAAGACTACTGGGTAACCTATGCCCTTCATGCGATCTTTCATTCCGATATGAAAGACGTTGCCGTATTTAAGGGTGGCACCTCACTTTCCAAATGTTACCAGGCTATCAACCGGTTTTCGGAGGATATCGATCTTGTGGTGTTAGAAGATCCCGACCTATCCAACAACCAAATGGACAAAAGAGTCAGGGATGTCAGCAAGGTGGTTGACGATACTGATTTGGAGGAAGTAGAATTACCGGGAATTACCATGAAACGTGGTAAAAACAGGAAAGTAGCCTACGAGTATGCCAAACATGGATATGACCAAGCCTTTGGCCAGATTCGGGATAAAATCATTGTTGAGGTTTCAAGGCTGGGACATTTTGAGCCCCATAAAAAGGTAGAAGTCCATTCTTTCATTGCTGACATGATGAAAGCGAGAAGTCAGGGAGAGCTTGTTGAAAAATATGGATTAGCTCCCTTTCCCTTGAAAGTACTAACTATAGAACGGACCTTTTGCGAAAAAATAATGTCTCTGGTCCGCTTTTCTCATGCTGAAAATCCCTATGAGGATCTTGGAAATAAGGTCCGGCACACTTATGACATTCACATGCTGTTAAAGCAACCCACGATTCAAGATTTCTTTGAAAGCGAAAAATTGGATGAGATGTTGCTTCAAGTAGGAGCCGATGATATCGAAAGTTATGGCGACCAGTACGACTGGCTATATGAGCATCCCGCCTCAGCTCTGCTTTTTAACAAGCCCGAAGAAACCTGGAATAAGATCAAGCCTGTTTATAACGGAACATTTAAAGAGTTGGTCATCGGTGACCTTCCAGAAGATGAGGCTGTTCTTAGTGATATTAAAAGAGTCGCTGAACGCCTGAAATCTGTTGAGTGGGATCTTTAAAAAAAATTTATGTGAAAAGAGGGGGTATTACATATTAACACCCCCTCTTTTTTTATTTATTATTTTTCTTTCCGAACCCCTTTAAAGGGCTCACTATCTGACTTTCGGTCCATAATTCTACCGGTTTCAGTATCTCTTTTGATCCATTTTCCATCAGGACCTTTAAACTGAGACCGTTTACGGACCGCTCCATTTCGATGCCCGTCTCCGGACGGTGGGTTAGTCGCCATAATGTTTCACCTCCTATTACTAAAATTTAAAGTTATAAGTTGTTTATACCTCTATATAATGCCTTCTGAATGGCTCTGAAACAGATTTGTCCGATAAATATTTAACCCGGTTAGAACGTATTTTATACGTAATTGAATAATCTGATGCTTCTCCATGTAGAGCTTTTATTAGCTCTGCAAAAGCAATACTGCTTGTTATTGCACCAACAAATGATGTTGAAATTGCTTTGTCCTCCATTTCATATTTCATCAACTCCCCAAAATCATCACAGTCATATTCATGTTTCGCTGTTCCGTTTTCATTAACAGTCCAGGTTTCTTCTGGAGTACGAAACTGGTTAGGAAAAATGCGAATTGCTATAGAATCAAAGCTATGCAATTCACCTCCTATACCACTGTCGATGACCACGTCAAAACCCGCTTCACTTAAAGCCATTCTAGGAACCGCATTATCAAAACCTGATAGAGCAAGAAGAGGCTCATTGAATGGCTCTTTAGGCTCAATGCGTGTATTAGATGTAAAAGGACGATCAATAATCCGTGTCTCAAACTGATTACTTTTTAACCAATTTGAAACTACTGATGTTTTTGTTTCTCCAATATGATCGCCAAATGAGACAAGGCCAGAACCAAGGTTAGAATCTTCAATGGAATCAAAGTCCATGAGGTAAATTTTTGGCTTCTTATTACTATAAGGTAATTGCGAAATTGTCCAAGCATGAGCTTGTCCGATATGACCTAGGCCCAACAGCCAAAGATTGGGCGGTAGGACTTTGACCTTTTGACCATTATTCTCAGGTAAATGCCACGAGTCGGATGAACTAAAGTTCCACAAGGATAACCCCCTGCTTTTATCTGCTGCTTTTATATCTAAATGTGCGGCCACATTAAATGCACATGCCACACCTAGGCCACCAGCATATATACCTCCTAACGGTAACGATGAGTTTATACTTTCAAGACTTATATTTTCATTCTTCGCCACAACACCACCTTGCCATCCATTACAAACCACCTCTAATTCGGAGTAAGAATTGGATGATTTGCCAAATAAAAGAGTAAATGCTGGGCTACCAGCTTCTGAGGCATTAACAATGTTGGCTTTAGCTATATTTTCAATAGCTTCATCCATTGTTAAATATCCATCAAGTGGCAGTTTTAAACTTATCCCCTGAGGGATATCAATTATCAAACCACCGGCAAAGGCTCTTTTTGCCGTATTAACTGCTGTCAATAAAGCAGCTTGAAGAGGAAGTGACTCTTCGATAGAAGGACCTGCCTCAATTTTTATCGTTAAAGACTTTAGTCTATTTAAAGCCTCTTTCTTGCTACACCCATACTCAATCATAAGTGCTTTAAGAATTCTATCGTATCTTGTTGAATCAATCTGGTTATTCATAGTAAGGTTAGCTTTACTTCATTACTGTTCGTAATTGTATCCCACTTTTTATTGCCTAGATATTTATATACCCCAACTTTGTTAATGGGTAGGAACCAGTTCTCGGAATAATCTGGGACAATTATGGCGATATATCCTGGCTTAGGGATAGCAGGATTCTTTTTATCTAATCCGCTTTGTCGGATGCTGGCACCTTTAGGATGTGTATGAATATCTGCAACAACTTTTAATGAATTTTGCTCACAGTATTCCCATACTTTCCCCATTAGGGCAGGGTTAAAATCAACAATACCACTATCTAAAGCATGAGGATCGATATCATCATAAAGGAGATAGTCAGATATTTTTCTCTGGTTAGAATCAGACAGGAGAAAGGCGCCGCTTTCGCGGACACCCTCTCCTCTGATTCTTAAAGACCGAAGAATGCGAAACCACATGTAATAAGATATTTTAAGTGGTCTACGCATTTTTATAGTCCTTTGAGTTCAGAACTTTGTGGACATAAGAAACATACTTGTAAAGGGTATCTTCACCAGTGGCCCACATGAGATGTGGATGTTTCTTCTTCCAGTCCCGGCGATGGGATCCTTCACATGATTTTCTATCACATGGGAGATATAAGCAGTCCCCATTTTTCCAGTTCTGTTTAAAAACAGAGTTTACCCATCGATTACGACCATTAGGCCAACTGTCAAAGGATAACTTTTTATCATCCTCTACATCCCATAGTGTCGCAGATGGCGCTTTCTCTGGATAACCTGAGAGATCGAACCGCAAATAATATTTCTCAGGACCACCTTTCTTTTGTGCGGGTTTAATCCAGACAATTAGTTTTGGCCAATTTGATTCTATATCAGCTTTTGAACCAACAATTCCCCACTTTTCTTTATCAATTCCGAGTTGAAAAAGTGGATCTTCGATATGTTTTGATAACATATCTACTCCCGGGTGGTTAAACCCCTGGATGAATTCTTCAGTAACTAGATAGAGCGTAACCTCACAAGTTTGCCCGGAGGTATAACAACCAATTGGGATTTCTAAATTTATAGCCTCCCTAACCCCTTCTTTAGGTGCCAGGGCCATATCTTCATTCTCATCAATATTGAATTTATTGAGAGAAAACTTTAAAACATCTCTGGCCGGTTTGAACACCGGGAATCTTCTCGATTTTTTTTCACCATTGAACTTTACAGTCACTTCAACGGTCTTACACTTATGAAACAGGACCGAGTCCCGTTCATTGAAACCTATTTCATTGACTGTTAAGTCTGGATCTAACTTAGCTAAATTGTGATCGTCCCCACAGTCTTTTTCACAATGGAAAATGTGACAACTATCAGGATCGTCAGGTAGATCCTTTAATTTTTTCCCTCCAGGTACTTTTGTTCGTTTGGGTTTTAGTTCACCTTCTTTGTATGTATATAAAGTTATATAGTTCATAACTACTTGGTTTGTGCTAGTAACTATTCATACAAGAAAGGTTTACATTATGCCTTTTAAACAGTATACTTTGCTTCCAATTGATATTGGGTTTGTAATTGTCCATTGAAAGGATTAAGTATGAACAAGGAACAATTACAACTAATACCTGTTTATGTATGCAAATGGGTCCGTCTTGTACTAATTAGTTCTTAGCAATTAAGTATTCTAATTAATGCACGAGACGGAGAGAAAGGATTTGGCCTAACAACCAAAAAATCCCATGAGTCTCCTCTCGTGGGTACATATAATCAGCAGTAGTACCATAATCAGTTATCCTGCTGAAATTTGTTTCTGAAGCCCAGCCCGGTTGCACCCGTGGCTGGGCTTCTTATTTATATTCTGTTACGTTTAGTCATCCGGGATATTTAAGTTTAAAAGCATTTTCGTAATTGATTGCTTCATTGCTATTCTGATATTTTTTCCAAGCTTCTTCTTCGTGTGACATATCAACTAATGTTTGGGTATCTAAACTTCCTAGCTTGTCTTTAATATATTGAAGTGTTTCAATTTCTTTATCCCCAATAATGTCATTATCAACTGGTTTTTGGCTTATAAATTTCTCTGCGGGATTATCATAGTTTGGGTATTTAATGTATTCAATTGAAAACTCATCTCGATCAACGCCAAGATCAAATAAAGAGTCATACCTATTTGGTACTGGTCCCAAAGTGATTGCTCTATAATTCACCCCACTAATTGACCTGCCATGCTTTTTGTAATGCAAGAAGTCAGAATAGAATAGCAGTTTGTTTAGTTTTGTTTTATATGGCTCTTGACCACGTTCTGAGGCAAAGAATTTGACCATATTAATAAACTTATCTAACGAAGGTTTAGTAAAGCCGTTAAGCTCACTTGGTTCTGAATATTTATTAAATAGCCAATGATAAACTCCAAAGAAAATCTTTGATTCTTTGCCGTCTAACTCTTGTTCTGCTCGTTCTATAATATCTTTTTGCTCAGAATCCTTTAACTCATCACAATCTTCTACCAATTTTATAAACTCCTCTGGATCTTTCGCAATCTTAATCAATTTGGCATTTGAAAGTGAGGGTATATCTCCGTGTTCATATTTCCGATACGTATTTTTCCCAAAACCTAAGATGAGAGACATTTTATTTTGGGATACTCCATATTTGTTACGTATTGATTGAATGTCTTCTGGAAATGGGATTTTGTGTTTGGCTCTATACTTGTTGTGGAGTTGACTTAAGTTTAAATCATCAAGCTTGGAAGTAGTAAATTCTTCACCTGTATCTACACATTTATAGTTGTGGTAAACGATATCAAAGTTTTCTCCTCGAAATTCTAATTCTTCGAGGTACGTTTGTATTTTTACTTCTCCTCCTGTAATTGGACTTTTCATAGCCTACACCCTTATTTGTGTGGATAATTCATTTTGTGTTCAGCAATGTGAAATGAAATACAAATCACATTACTATTGAACTCACCGAGAGTAATTTTAATGTATACTTCATTACCCTTGATCACTTTCCCGAAGACCCACATCTCTTCTTTGCCCCCATGAAACTCTTCGGGTAGTGGGCCTTCGGAATAATTCTCAACTTCAAGATCTCTGATATGTTCATCTCTTTCACGACCTGTGATTTCTAAGTCCGCTAGCGTTTGTGAGTTTTTAGGTCGATTATCGAGATAGATAATATCGAAACCATGCGTAAGGCCTTTCAGTCGTGTTAAAAATTGCTGTACTTCTTCGGGATTTGTTGACATTCTATCTTAGTTTCAGTGTTTCACTGTTAAGATAATAAATATGCCAACCCAAATTCAAGTATATAACCACTATATAGTGGTGTTTTCTGTTATATATACAAATTTTACCACTTTATAGTTCCTGATAAGGAGTAAGACAACTCTTCCTTGCGAGTTAATGTGAGTTAAAGTCTGGATAAAAGTAAGTGAGAACATCGAGAAATCTGAACTTGCAAGCTTCTTCGATATAACTCATTCATCAATCACATCTATTTTAAACTTGTCCCAATCTGTCCCATTCTATAACACCCTATTACACCCTGTTCCAGCCCATCCCGGGGTATTTTCCCTGATTTGAATTAGTGTTACGTTAGCATCAGTTACTGACCACAGTGATGCTATTGCATTACGCTAACCAACGCTAAGTCGATGCCTGAAACGCTGGAAAAGTTGCCGAACGAGACCCAAGAGCGAGACTATGCCACCTGCCTGCAAGAGCTGGAGCAGGGCCTGCCGATCTTTGGCCGGATTACCGGCACCACTGACGGGCTCCAGCAAGTAGAGAAGGAGCTCCCCTTTAATTTTCGGCAGCCTTTCAACGTAGTGAAAGCCATTTTTAAGTTGGAATCAGGCCTGTATTCACTCCACACCGGCATTGACGAAGATATTGTGATCGGTTTTCGCATTGACGGGGCCAGCGAGCAGCCAGAAACTCAAGCCAACGAACCGGCCGTAGACAGCAGAACCGCTCACGAAAACTACTACCAGCAACGAGCCCTCCGCCTGGAAGGTGAGCTGCATGACGCCGATCGCAAGATTCGCCAGCTCGTCGATGAAATCATGGGGCTAAAGCGACAGCTCTCCGAGGACAAAACAGCCACTCTGCTCACTCACCAGAAAGAGCTGGGCGACCTCAAGGAATCCCACCGCAACGAAATTGACCGCCTCAAAGAAATTCAACGAAGTAACCTCAAGGCCCTCGAAAAAGAGCTCGGAGAACTGGAAAAGCTGAAATTCCGCATGGAAATGGAACAACGAGCCGGCGGCCGCGATGCCGGAAGCCGCATGCTGGATATGCTGGAAGAAAATGCCCCAATGTTTTTTACCGTGATCTCCCAACTGTTTGCCGGTCAGGGAGCAAGAAATCAACAAATGAATATGCCGACTGGCACTCCGGATATCAGTGAAGAGCAGGCCAAGGCCATGGCCGAATCGCTCAAACACCAACTACGACCCACTTCTGGCTCGCTACCCCAACAACCCCATAGCCCCTCTACCGACGAGGCGAGCCAACCCAAAGGTGCCGGGGAGGCAACTCCTCGGCACCTTCCCTCCGAGGAGAACTCAGAGGAATCCGACGATTTTGAAACCCCAGCCACTCTAAACGGCATGTTTAACCCGCCCCATACCAACGGCCACGCCGAACCAACCATTAGCCTGTAACGACCACGATGAATCCCGGACAACTAACCCTCTTGAAAATAGCCTTGGAATACCTGGCGGGTCAACCTTGCGGATACGCCTGCTATGCCAAGCGCATAACCTCGCAGCTGGCCTTAATGCAACAGGGCGGGAATCCCATTACTATGGCCGATTGGGTCCAGATGGCAAAGATACTTTCTGTGGAAGCGATAAGCAGGGATATAGGAGCCGAACGCATTGCAAAAACAATATATCCCCTTGTGGATGGATTAGGGCAACACGCTAATACGCTTTGCTATATCCCTGCCCCTTTCGCTTGCAACCAACTGCTAAGCTTTACGAGCACCAGTGTCAGCCCGCAGGTCCAGCGACTGCTCACCGATGTCATCGCTGAGTTGCAGAAGCTCGTCAAATCCAGCCGGTAATCATACCCATATCAACGATATCACCAACTATTGAGTAGCAGCTATCCCATACCAACTTCCCGCAACGCAGTCACGACCCATGGTTCAGTGACGAGCACTAAGGCGGCAGCAGGCTCCCCCCAAGGAGATGCTGCCGCCTCTATTATTGCCCAGCGCAAGCAATACCCGGGAATCGAAGGCGTCCTGGAATTGGCCTCGAAGCTGGTTACCACCTATACCGGACGCGAGGATATCCGCGGACTAGCGCTAAAAATTACCCGCAAGGTTCCCAGGAATATTAACACCGGTCTTCCTGATCTACGTAATGTAGATCAAATTGCGGGTGCCATTTACAAGTGGATAACGAAAAATATCAACTACGTGCGGGACCCATGGAATATCGAGCGGATCCAATCCCCCGATGTCACCATTCGGCAACAAGCCGGGGATTGCGACGACCACGCGATCCTGTCGGCGGCCCTGCTGCAAAGCCTGGGCATCCAAACCGGCTTTCGCATTGTGAGCCGAACGGGGCGAACCTACGATCATATTTATACCGTCTTCCGATCACCAGAAGGGTGGAAATCTTTTGATACCACCGTCGCTAAATATCCCGGTTTTACCTTTGATGAGCGACTGATCAAAAAGTCCAAGCATTTGCCCAACCGGATGCCGGATGGATTAGGCATTGACCCCGTTACCCTCACCGCTGCTGCTTCGTCAGCACTGCAAATGGGCGTCACCATGAAACCGCTGTTTTCCAAATGGTTTGGCGCCAAAGATAAGGGCGAACGTACCCAGCGCAGACAATGGCGGGATTACCTAATGGCCCGAGGAGTTCGTTCGGACGTGATTTCATTTTCCCAAAAGGATAACACCATCCTCCAGCAGTACGCTATGGTTATCCAAGAGCATGGGCAACCGGCCGTTGATTACTTGAACAAATTTGGAAGCCTGGACAACAGCTTCCTGGCCAGCCAACAACAATCCCGAAACAAAAAATGGCTCCTGTACGGCGGACTCTCAGCCGGGCTACTTACGCTTGGCGGGATCAGCTACTGGGCCCTCAACCATTAACAATTGTTTATGAGTAGTTCTTATCTGCAACCCGTTGCTATACAACCCGAAACTGATCAATTGATCATATCGAGCCAGCTTCCAGACGGTGGATTGGAAGGTTGGGAAGAAGATGATCCCTGCCGATATGCCAACCAAAGCTGCAAGGGCAAAATGTTCGGAAAGCTCAAAAGCTGCAGGCGCAAGCGCGAAAAATCACAAGCCCTCTGCAAAGCCCACGAGCGCAAGCTAGCCGAAAAGAAGAAAATCGAACAGGAAAAGCAGCAGCTCATGACGGCCTTACAGCATAACGTCACCGATACGGCTGCCAAACAAGAGACCGCAAGTACGGCAATGATTGCGGGCGCAGCGGTGGGCGGGGTTGCCATTCTGGGAGCCGCCATCATGTTTATCGCCAAAAAGAAAAAATTGAAATCCCAATAAGCATATCCCAATCCCTATGAACAGCAGCTCCTACGATCAGTTAGACTTTTTGCAAACGACCCAGCCGTTTAACTACACAAACAGTTTCCTCCCTCCCGTGGGATCCACAACCAGCACCTCAAAGAAAACCAAGTTTGGCAGTATCCTCAATGACCTGTCCAGCTTTTTAACCACAGCGGCCGATACCGCCGTAACTGTGGATGGAGTTATTAATGGCGGAAAATCCCAATCTGGGGGCACTGGCCTTACTCCTGAGCAACAGATGGCGCTAATGCAAGCCCAGAAGTCAAATGGAAATATGACCTCCCTCCTGCTTATTGGCGGTGTTGTCGTCGTAGGCGGAGGTATTATGTACACTCTGTTAAAAAAGAAATCCTAATATGACCGAAGCTATCCAAACAACAAACCAGCCGGTTGGGATCTCTCACTTTATTGACGGACATATTCCCAACGGGCGGTATCCCAATCCAACGACTTCGCAAGAAACCGTATACCTGCAACCAACCGTCCAGTTGCAAGAAGTAGCGAAGGGTGCGGAAGTAACGGATCAACCCAAGCAAACCCTCTGCGGGCGCCTGGCCGAAGAGGATCCCACCAAAGGCATTCGCGCGTGGTTTGATCGAAACAAGTCTACGCTGGGATGGATCGCCGGTGGATACCTGGCACTGCGAATCATAACACGAAGGAGGTAACCAGTGAGCCATTCTAATTATAGTGACAACAGCTTAGGCTCGGCGGCCATATCCGGCAATATCATAAGCTCGGAGGCCGGAGAACTTCGTATCATCGGACGTCACCCCGAGCGCGGGCTGCCGAAATCCGGAGTACCGTTTTCAGTGGATGTGGAGGTCGATATCTACCGCACCTTTTGGAACTCGTTCCTTTTTGTCGTTTGCCCGGATGTGGTAGTCGTAGCCCTGGATCCTCAAAACCGATCGGTCTTAGCAATATCCCGTATTGTTACCAGCATGTGGGACGGCTGTCGCGGCCAAGCCCGCCTGGTTTTTGGGCGCTCGTTTCGACCGGACCGAAATCATCCCGTCATTTTTGAGCTTCACTACAGCAATGTTACGGAGGCAAATATCTCACAGGCCAAGCCACTCGCCTCCTCGAACGTGATGACCCTTGATCTGGATATCCAGGAAGGCCAACAAAGCGGAGTGTATGCCCAGCCCACCGAGTCGTGGTATGAACTCAACCTTCCGGACCCAGTGGGTGCATTCAGCGGCGTCAACAGTACACTCACCAAAGCCTTATGGCTGATTGGTATTGGCGCTGGTGCGTATTTCTTGGCTCCCCTCATGCCCGGCCTTCGAGACAGCGTAAAGCAGTTGGCCGGGCGCAACAAGAAACAGGAGGAGCCCAATGGATGAGCTTATTGAAGGCCGAGACTACCAGATCGTTGATGACGGAATGGGTGATCTCAGCAGTTACCTTCGCCAAACCAGTCGAAACGCTTTTAAAAAAGCAATCGGCCTGGCCGACCGCGCCCTTAGCGGACGAAAAGGACAAGCCGCTACCACGGCCCTTGTCCTGGCTGATCTGACCAAAGACAGCCGCTCCTTCCAGGGAGTGTTCACCCGAAACGCCGACGTCATCAACCAGTATTTCGAGCACGTCGATCTGCAGGCGGTAAGCGATATGATTGGCCTGGAAGATACAGTAGCCAAAAGCAAACCCGTAGCTGCACTAAAATATGCAGGTGTTCTCTCGGCCGGTATTGCCATTGGTGTGGCCGGCCTTTCCCTATATAACAGAAAACGATCTTCAACATGACTCTTAGCATAGGCGACAAAGGTCCCCAGGTTATGCACCTGCAATCAGCACTGAAAGCCCTTGGTATCGGGCTTCCCGAATATGGCGTCGACGGCATCTTTGGCCCGGAAACGCAGGCAGCCGTCACCCGAGCCCAACAAAAATTGGGACTACCACCGAGTGGAACAGCTGATGAAATATTACTCAAAAGGCTCGGCATTACCCAACAATCCCTACAAGTGCCAACAAAAGGGGCCTTACCCAAACCAGCTCTCCTTGTAATAGGGACTATCGCCCTTATTGGAATTGGAATCGCAATCAAACGAACGAAACGACATTAATATGGAATCCATGACTGCCCAGCAGCTTGCAAAACTGAATATCAAAGGCATTCGAGTAGCACAACCCTACGGGCGGCTGCTCGGCGAACCCGAGAAGAATGCCGTCATTTTTATCTGGGGTGAAAAAGGAGCCGGTAAATCAACGATGAGCCTGGGACTCGCTGACGCCTTAGCCGAACATGGCCGCATCGAATATATCCCCGCCGAAGAACATTTTGGGAAAACCCTGGTCGACCGCGTAAAACGCCTGGGAGCTACCCACCGGAACCTGAATTTCACCAAATGGAAATCGATTCAGGCCCTCAAAGAAATTCTGCTCAAGAACCGGTCCTTCGCCTGCATCCTCGATTCCATTTCGGTGATTGATGCCAACGCCAAGGAAACGGTCGAGCTGGCCCAGTGGTGCCGCGAAAATGGGATCATGTTTGTCATGGTTTCCCATGCCACCAAGGACGGGCAATACAAAGGCAACACCAGTATTGCCCATGAGTGTGATATTGAGATTAAAGTCACCAAGGAAGGTGGCGCTGAAACCGAAAAAAACCGCTACCGCGAACTGACCGCTATTGCCGTCCCCTTTACGGCCCAAGATCGCGAGGTGACACCAGCCAAATCTACCACCAAAGAAGAAAGCAACCCAGACACCCGCGAGAATCCTGTGGATACCCCTTTTAAGATTACCCTAAAAGAGATCAACAAGCTTCACAAGATTCGATCCTGGAAACGCATCAACTCCATGTTTGGAAGCAAAATGCCATGTTACGCGCCCAAGCATTCGGGGGAATCCGAAAATGCCCACCTGTCGATTCGATACACAGCCGACTATCCCAAGAAGCGGTATATCATGGATCTGTTGCTGGACGGGCACCTGGAGTACCAAGCCTGCACGGAAGGCAAAGGGGGCGGGCTCAAAGCGTGCTGGAAAAAACTGGTCAACAAATATGGCGACCTGGAGATCCGAATTTATAAGCAGGACCACGCGAAAGTCGTGCTAGGCGCCAAAGAGTACAAACGCCAGGAACGCGCGCTTGGCAAAAAAGAAAAATCTACTGCGACCAACTCACCTGCGCCAAAGGCCAAGAAGAAACCAGCTGCTAAACCCAAATCTGCTTCTGACGAGCTAAAAGAAAAATCAACGAAAAAAAGCACTTCATCGGTTAACAAACCTCAGCAACAAGTAGACATTGAAGCGGCCAAAGAAAGTCAGGCTAAACTGGACGCCTTCCTAACCAAAGTATTAGGCTAACCCCATGCGAGACAATCCGACTGTTACTCCTTTTGAAGACATTACAACTGAGGACTATCCCGGCATTTTTGGCGACTTTGATGGGGACGGGATCGCCAACGCCGACGATCCCAACCCACAACGGGCTGGCGACACCGATACGGTCGAAGAAACCAAGCTTACCGACGAAATCAAACAGCTGATCGAATTGCGAGGCGACTACCAGCAAGCCTTGGACGAGGTAACCAGCAAGCTCAAAGACCTGCAACCGGAAGCCACGGTCAAAGGCCGGGTCAAATCCCCGTACTCGGTCATCAATAAACTCCGTCGCAAGCGTATTAAGTCCGATATCAAGCAGGCTAATTCTGGTGAGCTCTACACCCAGGGCCTGACCGATATGGCAGGGTGCATGATCGTGCTGGCGGGTCAAGCCGATCTGGATCAAGTAGTCAACCAAATTTCTTCCGGAGTAATCGGAGAAGTTTTTGAGCATGAAGACAAATACGCCGAACCTGTTGGTGGCTACCGCGCCCACCATTTTATCGTGATGGCTGGCACCGCCGGTGATATTCCGGTCGAGATACAAGTAAAAACCCAGCGTATGGCACAAATTGCAAGCGCCGCTCACTCGCCGTACAAAAACGGACAGCTTAACACCCGGCGCATGCACGAGCTTACCGACCTTGCCTGGCAAGCTGATCAAGGTGATGAGCAGGCAGCCAGTGCGATCGACTCCCTTCTTGGAAATCCAGAAAAACTAACCAGCGAATTGACGACCCGCGAGAATCCTTCGAACCAGCTGCAGGCGCTCCAAGACTCCTTTATTGAAACCGTAAAGAAACTGGCTCTGGCTTTTTCTTTCGACAGGTTTCCCAACGAGCACCGCGAGCAGGCATTGGAATTGTTTCGGGGGCACGGGCAAGTCATCGGCGTCGATTTCGACGAGATATTTTCGGCCCAACAGGAAGCGAAACCCCCTGAAAAAGAAGACGATCCATCATACCAACCTACCGAAGATCGCGCGGGAGAATCGGGATTTGAAAGCCATTTTTCTGGCCTCGATCTGAAGAATTTTCAGCCTATCAAACTCTCGAAATCCGAGCGCCGAAAAGCCAACGAAGCGGCCTTGGCTGTTTTGGAAAAAGAAGATCGCGCGATTACAGAATCCGACTTGGATATTGTTCGCCATTACACTGGCGCCGGTGGCCTTGGGTACGGTGAGGACGCAACCGGAACCGAGCGTGGCCTGCTCAACGAACATTATACCTCTTACCCGTTAGTCAAACTCATCTGGGATAAACTCCAGGCCATGGGCGTGGACAGCGGAAACATCTTAGAACCCGGGGCCGGGATAGGCAATTTTGCAGGCTTCCTTCCCAACCGCCAGACCTATCGCATGCTGATGGTTGAGCGTTCGGCAGTAAGTTCTCGCATTGCCCAGCTGCTGCATCCAAGCCAGCTGGTCCGCCACGAAAATTTTGCCCAGACCGACCTCTCGCTATACAACCTTACCGGAGCCATAGGCAATGTCCCCTTTGGAGATATCAAAATTCATACCCAACGGGATCCGCTGGCTTCCCTAAATCCACGCATCCACGATTACTTTATCCTGAAATCCCTGGACGCCCTTCAGCCCGGCGGATTTTTGGCGGTTATTACTTCGGTCGGTACGATGGACAAGAAGGATCCGGCCATCCGACAGGCCATGGTCCAGCGGGCCCGATTTGTAGGTGCTTACCGGCTCCCGTCCACCGCATTCAAAGACAATGCCGATACGCTGGTTACAACGGATCTGATTCTCTTTCAAAAATATCCGGATGTTGACGGCGAAACTCATCCTGACGTAAGTAGCGAATTAAATCAGCTCTTTGCCTATAAGGAACTTGCTGTCAACATCACCGAACATAACGGCGAATCCTACGGGGCCTATTATAACCCGTATTACCAGAAATATCCCGAGCAGGTATTAGGCGAGCACATCCAAGGCCACGACATGCAGTTTCTCACTCGTATGGGCGTAAAAGGTCAAGTTGATGAGGCTTTGACCAGTAAGGTTCTCGGAGATGATCTTCGCTTCCCGTACCCCCTTCCGGGAAAGAGGCCGTTCTACCGGATCCCCGATGAGGGCGTGCGCCTGGAGACGACCCGCGATTATCACGCCGGGAATATTGTCTGGCACGGGGAGAAATTCTACGAAAAACAGCGCCATTATTTCAAACCTGTTACCGTAGGTGGATCGGATAAAGCGAGTGACGGCCTTCGCGCCAAGATAAGCTCGGCCTGCCAAATGCTGGATACATACGATGATTTTGTAACGGCGCTGGCCCAAGACAACGAGCAGAAAGAGCCGCTACGCCAGGAGTTTAAAGAGTTACTCAAAAGCCACATCGACACCTACGGGATTCCTGATGAAGACGAGGATATCCGCGAGATATTCCGCTACGACAACCGGTTGTATAAACTGACGACCTTTGTGAAGCGCGATCCCATCAGCGGAGACCTGGTTTACGCTGATATCATCGATGCGGATTCCCTATTCAACCGCAATTACGTGCCTGCGGTCTCCGACTCCGATGACTTGGCCGAAATTGCCATGTATGGCCGCTCCATCGGCGAAGAGTTGAGCCTGGATTTCTACCAGTCCACCTATAAAGGCGGAACCGCCAGTCGTGCCGATCTACTCAAAGCCATTAAGCAGCACCCAGATTTCTTCTACAATCCCGAGACCAACAGTTACGAATTTCGTTATCAATATCTGGCCGGTAATGTTCGCCGTAAATTAGAGCTGGCCGAAGACAACCAGCTGGAAAAAAATACCGAGGCCCTGAAGGCAGTTCTCCCCGATTGGATTGATGCCTACAGCATTACCGTCGATCCGCGCCACATTTTCACCTACTTGCCAACAAAAGTCCTTACCCAGTGGATAAAAGATGAACTGGGCTACCGGGACGTACATATCGGCCTCGTCAAAGACAAAGCCGAGCTCGGTAACCGCTTCTATATGAAACTCCGCAAAGGCGGGCGGTATATCAAAGGTGGTGAGGAAACGGCCGACGACTGGAACCAAGGTTGGGGCGAGACGCCGTTTAGCAAGATCATTAACAACTATATCCAGGATTCCAGTTTCCCGTTGGTCTTCTACGACGAGGACGACAACGTGCTCCCGAATATGACGCTCAAACGAGCCGAAGAAAAAGGCTTTACAGCTTTGATCGAGCGTTCCCGCGCCAAACAGCGCACCCATAACGACCAGATGCTCACGCGCGTGCCCCAAAAGTTCAACCAATGGGTACGCACCAAAGCCTCCACGGAAATCCGCGAACTCATCGAGGGAGCATATAACCATGAGTATAACGCTCATATCAATCCTCAGTTCGATGGGAGCACCCTTCGCGTGCGCGGGATGTCGGACACCTTCTATGGCGTCAAAGATTTTGCGGTGTACAAACACAACCGCGCGGTCGCCGAGAAACTGGTTTGGAACGGACGCGGCGCCAACTGCCACGACGTCGGCGCCGGAAAAACGCTTTCTTCTATTATCACTTCCCAAGTGCTGTTGCAGCAGGGCGCCTGCAACAAGCCCATGTTCGTAGTACCTGGAAAGGTTCAGGAAAAGTGGGTCGAGGAATACGCGATGCTGTTCCCGGAGGCCAAGATTCTCAACATGAAAATGAGCGGCTCCGAACGCCATAAGGAACTCACTATGGCCCAGCTTTATAACTGGGATGCGATCTTTATTGCTGACCATGCGTTCAAGAGCCTGCCTCTTTCTCCATCGGTGCAGCAGAATATGTACAGCGAGCGCGTGGAATACTTTGATCAGATGATCGAAAACTTCGACGAGCTTATCGAAGAAGACGATGCTCTCAGCTCCACGGCTAAGAAGTCGATGGTTACGCGCCTGGAGAAGATGAAAGAAGAATGGGAGGCCAAGCTCCGCAATGTAGCAAGTGCCAAACGTCTGGACACCGATACCTTTTTTGATGAGCTCGGCGTGGACGCCCTCTTCTTTGACGAAGCCCACTTCTACAAGAATGCGCTGGGCAGCGCCAAAGCCGCCAAGCTGGGTATTGCGGCTAACAAACCTTCCCAACGAGCCGAAGATGCCCTCCAGAAGACCAAGTGGCTGTTTTCGAAAGTAGGCTACAAAAACGTCTTTGTTCTGACGGCCACGCCGGTTGTTAACTCTCCGGTGGAGGTATGGCACATGCTCAACCTGTGCGCTCCGGATCTGCTCGACAAATACCAGATTGCCAACCTCGACAACTTCATCAACCAGTTTGTCCGCGAGGAAGAAAAAATCGTCAAAAAGACCAACGGCGAATACCGGACCGAGCGCGTGGTGGCCGGCTATTATAACCTACCGGAAATGCGTTCCATTATCGACGAGGTGATGGACATCAAAAGTTATGACCAGTTGGTGGGATTCTATGAGAAGTTCCCTGACTACCAAAAAGACGCATTGGGGAATATTCTTAACGACGAGCAAGGCAACCCCCAAGCGCTCAAACCGAAGTTTCGACGCCCCGAGGCGGAAACCAAACAGCAGGTCATCGAGCCCAGTGAAATTCACAAATTGTTATTTGACGACATTATTCTCCGGGCCGATAATATTCTGGACTGCATGCGCCAGCGCGGGTGTCAGACGAAAGACAACTTCCTGGTGATTACCGGCGATGGCAGCAAGATTGCGACCGACCTGCGCGTCTATGACCACAGCTTTACTGGCGTAGATGGAAAATTCCTGAAGCTTGGGGCCCTGGTGGACAACGTAGCCGAAAGTTACGCCTTCCGCGAAAACCCCGCCCCAAGCAGAATCCCAGAAAGCATCTATGGGGATTACTTTTCAAAAGTACCGCTGGCCAGAGAAAATCCGAACCCATATGAGGGCCAGCCTCGTCACAAACTTATTAAAGAGCTCAAATCTCTGGGATACTTTGGGGAAGTGGCCGGTGAAATCGAAGCCACCGAAGGCAATCTCCACGAGGTTCCAGTAGGCAAGCAGTTCCTGTTGAATAAAATCGAGAAGCAACGCGAAAAGCTCTCGGGTGGCAGCGACCCCATGGAAGAAACCTTTGACCGGGCGGTGATGATCGTCGAAGCGTTGTATAGCGGGCGCAAGAATCCGATAACTCCCGCAATTCGCAACCAGATCATCTTCTGCGACTGGATCTCCGTGGAAGGCCAAAAAGGCGGCAGTTACCACCAGCTCATAAAGCAGGAACTGACGAAAGCAGGCATTCCGGCTAAGGAAATAGCCATCATTAACGGCTCTATAATTGGCACCGACTCCAAAGGAGAAGACTATTTTGTCTCTTCCTCAAATGATAAGGAAGCACTTAAGAAAGAAGTGCAGGACGATTTCAACATTGGCAAGTACCGAGTGCTGATTGGCAACCAATCCATCGCCGAAGGAATGAACCTGCAAAAATGGACCACCGACCTGCATCATATGGACGTGCCTTACACGCCCTCACAAATTCAGCAGCGCAACGGGCGCGGGCTCCGGCAGGGAAACCAACACAGAAAAGTGAATATCCATTTTTACCTGATGAAAGATTCCTTCGATCAGTACCGCCTGGAGCTTGTCAGCAAGAAGCAAAGCTGGATAGATGAGCTCTTCTTTGGCGACGGCCGGGAAACCTCCGCCGATGCCGAAGGAGAATCTCTGGAATACGAGCAGATGGTGGCCGCCACCAATTCCGATCCCCGAGTCAAAGAGTTTTTCCAGTCCAAAGCCCAAACCAAGGTGCTGAAAGCCCACATTGACTCCCTGCTTAGCGAAACCCAGCGCCTGGAGTCTTCCCTCGGACAGGCAAGTCAAGATGTTACCAAGCGCTCCGAGCGCATGAAGTCGGCTATCCAGCGAGAGCAATCCCTTATAGATTCGGAGCTGCCGGCTTCGGCCCAACAGGCCCTTGACCAAGGACTCATTCGCATCGGCTGGCTGGACTACAGCGGAGAAATTGGCACCATTGAAAACAACCTGTCTTCCGACGGCAAACGTATCCCCCGATTCCGCCATGAGCTGGCTTTGGAAGTGCCTAAAAATAACGCCAACGGGAGGGTGCTGTTTAACCTCATTCCTGATCCGAATACTCCGAATCGTAGTTTCTACAATAAGATTAAATGGAGTTCCATCAAACAGATGGCAGGCGACCAGCTAAATAACCAATTTGGCTGGAGTATGGACGAGCCGGTCCAATCAGGCAGAAGCTTGGCGGGAAACAGAGGGAATATCATCGCCGACGAATCTGACTTTTTCGCCCATTATCAGGTAGATATCGAGGCCGAAAAACAGAAAACGGGCCCGGACGGCAGCGAGGTTACCTACGACCAGATCAAGCAGCAGCTGGGCATGTACAAAACGGAGCGCTGGCTGCCGATCATAAAACAAAAACTGGCCGGACTCTTCCTGGCCCTGGAACAAGGCTGGCAGCAATCGGCCCAGACTCGCATTGAGCAGATTACCTCAGAGCTGGACCGTTCCAAGAAGACGCTGCGAGAACTGGAGACTACCCACCAGCAAACCCAAAAAGAATTGGAGCAAGCCCAGTCTTATCTCACCACCAACCAGGACACGGTCACCCGGCTCCAAGATGTGGTCAACGAGTTGGTGAAAACCAAGTTTACTGACCGGTCTGAATTGTACGAAGAGCTTAACCGTATTGCGCCTACCTACGGCGTGGAAGGAACCGTTCGGGTGCGTGAGGTTGGTATTTATCGCGACAGTTCATCGGAGGAAAAAATACGCCCGAATCGATCTAGTAAACAGACAACGAAATCTCTCCCCATGCCTCTGAAAACCTTATTTGGCGACCCACTGGTGTACGCGGGCTCCGTTGGTGAACTGGAGTTTATTGACCCTAAAGGATTTATGCAGCGCATACTTTCTGAGGATGAGGATCTAGCCATGATTATCGACGCCGAAGGAACCACGCTGTTCGCCTTTCCGACCACCCGCATGAAACTGATCAAAGGTGCCTACACCAGCGGCGAGGCCGAACAGATGTACCAGGAGTTCCACCATTTCCCGGCCGACGGCTACGACTACGAACTGTTTCCACCGGTTGATGCTGACTTCGTCTCTATCGGTCATGCCGAACGCATCATGTACAGCAGCGACAAGGTGATCTACTCGGGCGACCAGAAAGGAGACGACCATCATTATTATCATTATTTCGACGACGGCAAACGTCCTGTCTTCCAATATGGGGACGTATACATCATTACGAACCTGAACATTGACGGACGCGGCATCCTTAATTAACTATCAGAAAATCAACCATGACCCAACGAATATTTGCAAAAAATCCAACTCACTTGGATGTAATCGAAAACCCAACAACCCCAAAACCTGCAACTATGGCAAAACAACTAACAACCGAAAAAGCTGTCAGCGAATTTAAGCAGCAGCTTATCACTGCCGGATATATTGTGGGCGGCCAGGCAATTGGTGCGCAGCTTAATGGGCTGGCCGTACCCGCTATCCTTGGCGGAAGCTCAGCTACCGTCCAGCAAGCGGCCCGTGTTGGCCTCCCGCTCACCCTAGGCATGGCCTTTACCATGTTCACCAAAAACAAACACCTTCGCGGTCTGGCCATGGGTCTAGGCGTGCAAGGCGTGATGGAGCTGATCAAGTTCGTCATGCCTGACTGGACCCCCTCCCAGGGACTAATGGAAGGAAGTGAATACCTATGGGATGAGCAAAACCTCACTCCACAACCCACACCACCAGTACAACTTCCTGTCGAAACCGGACACGTTTCTCAAATTGAAACCGTATTTGAAGATACCGTGGAGGTGTAATCGGCAACCCATTTTTCTCATAGCTCTTGCTGACTAGGGACTGCCTGCGGGAACAAGCAGTAGGCCACAAAGGCCCCACTTACAACCCTTTTAACTAACAACGAACTATGAGTAACCAAATTTCTAAAAAAGCTATTGTCCCCGCCAGCGCGCGCATCAAAACCTATTTTGATACCCAGCAAGTCACCAAAAACGGCGCTGTCGTCAACTTCTTCCCGCCCAACTCCACGCGGAAAATCACCCGCAACAATTATGTTGGGAATCCCTTCCCGGGAGAGCTTAAACGTCGCGTTCTGGCCCTTTCCTTCGAGGTGACCAAGCAGTTCATCGAAGACGATGAGGCCAACGGCATCGATGCCCGCGGGATCGTCAACTCGTTGAAAGATGCCGGCGTTATTTTGCAGGCCGATAATGACAACAAGGAGTTCCTGCGCGTGCCCATCTCCAAGCATTCCAACTTCTCCGGCACGGACGTGCAGTTGGTAGCAGGCACGGCAAATACCGTTGATGCTCCGGTGGTCTTCAAACGCATCGCTGCCCTTCGTTCAGCAGACGAGTACCGTTTGGCAGATCCGTTTGATCTGGCGGTCAATCAGACCTTGTCACTATCAGTTCACTTCGAGGATTCCTCAGTGTTCCCCAGTGACGAAAACTGGACGACTTCTGGCCAAGGCCTGCTGTACCTGCGCGCAAGCATTGTCGTGGCTGAAATGAAGCCCGAAAAATAATCCCTCTATCCGGCAGCGGCCATCGGGTCGTTGCCGGCTTTTTTATTGCCCTAACTCCTAGCTGACCATAAATGAAAATTGTAAAGAATTTTATTCCACCAACCGAATCTACGCCTTTTAATCCGGCCAAAACTGTTGAAATCCCAGCCGGGGGCACCGGACATATTATGATGAATGGCATGGGCGGGGAAAGTTTTGGCGTCCGAAAGATATTGCCCTATGCCTTGGATATGAACAAGGTGTTTGTCTCCGCTCGTCTTAATGAAGACCTGTACCTGTTTCGCGACCTGCAGCTTTCCGTAGTACACCGGCTGTTCCACCACATTGATGGATTGTTAGCCCCATTTATTATCCAAAAAAGTAACAGCCTGGTCTTCGAGCTGACCAATACCCACAACGCGGCCCAGACGGTGAACATCCAGCTGGTTGGCTACGATCATTACAGCCTTACCAAGCTGATCAACATCTACGCCGACATTGGCAGTCCGATGCCCCAACCACGCTTTCTCTACGGGCAAGCCGCATTGGCCCCGGGTGCAGTCAATATCGATATGGGCGTCAAAGCCAAAAGCATCGACGTAGAAGCCCGACGCCTGGCCATGAGCAGCGACCGACCGGGCGATATCACTGCCAGCCTGAAAGTCTATAATACGACTATCCGCAACGAGGTCTTCCTGGAGCAGATTAACGACGAGTTCGGCCAGTTCTATGCCAATGTCCCCTTTATCATTGGCTCCAACATGCCGTTTCAGGTGTACGCTTCAAACAAAGGAGCGCAGCAGGCTGGCGTAAGTTTTCTGTGTGAATCCTACGTGGTGCAGAAGTCCGAGCCGAACCCGCTGGAGGTATAACAGATGTGGAACAGCCTCATCCAGTCGCTTTGCGAGCTCACCCAGAAAATGGATGCCCTATTAGATCAACTCAAGGTAAATGCACCTTCCATCGGGATCGGAGCCGCCGGACGTATCGGGACCTCTATTTCCCCAGTCCTCAAGCAGGGGGCAAGTCCTATCAAACTCGTGAACGGCAACCCAATGCGCCTTGGGGTCATCATCCAAAATAACAGCGACGGAGAATTCATGGTCGCCCTGGACGAAAATCGCATCGACGACATGTACTATACGTTTCGGCTGAAGCCCGGGGAAACCCTGCACATGGACGAGCGACAGTTTAAAGAGCTTTACAAAGGCGGCATGATGGGCCTGTGGGATGAGACTAGCGGAGCACTGGAAACCTCAAAAGCCCTCGTAACCGAAATCTTCTGGACCACCTAGCATGAGCGAAATTACCGGCAAAGAGTTTTCCGAAGGATTTAAAATGCGCGTGGTCAGTGGCATGCTGGTCGACGGCTCTATCCAGGTATCTTGGGCCACCGGCAAAAAAGCCTCATCCCAAATGGATTGGGGCTTGGATCCAGAGAACCTGGCAACGACCCCTGAATATCACCGCGAGGCTGCGGAGATGGTCCGCTACCACACGCTCTATTTCCCCATCACCTACCTGGATGCCCGCCATTACTTCCGGGTTCGATCCAAGACCGCAGGTGGGCAGGTCGGCCAATCCCGTATTTACTCGGTTATTACCCCCAATGATGTCCAGCGGACTACCCAGTCTCCGACCGGCCAAGTCATCTTAGAGCTGCAACCTATTGACGAGCAAGAAGAGTATCTAGTTTGCACCCCAGTGACGGATATCCGAGCGGACCACCAGCCGGAAGCCATATCACAATCTCTTACAAGTGGACTATCAACGGATATAAACCTGTCAGAACTGACCGGAGCCACCAGCAGCAATGCCACGACCAACCCCATTACCATTATTACCTGAACTTATGAATACCATTAATCAAACCCTTTCTATTGGCACACCCAAATCAGGGATGGACCTGTTTTGTAACGTTAGCATCGACGGGGAGCACCTGTTTCGGATGCACTGCGAGTCGTTCGTGGGCAACCTTCTGCGCGACGTTCACGGGATGATGCACGGCGGTAAGACGGATCGTCTGATTAGCCCCGGTGACGATTTCGTGCAGGACGGCAAAATTACATCCCTGCATATTGTAGATGGGGCGCTGGAAATTTATAGCCAGTACTATCTGGAATATATATTTAACGGCATGAACGGGGTCAATCCCAACGGGGAAAAACCGGTGTGGGTACACATCTGGGGGTGCAGCTCCGTCCCGCAGATCAACGGCACCTGGGAGATTGAAAGTACCCATGGCGATTATTATATCCGGCTGAAAGACGCGCCAACTAACTTTGACCCAGCGATTTACGTAGCCGACCAGGCGCAAGTTATTGCCAAACACTACCATCCCATTACGACTACCGAAAGCTACTGCCCACCTTTTCGCGTTATTTTGCCCACGATTGGACAAGGCAATCGACCCGTGAGCATCTCTGACCTGGGACTCCACAACCCTATCGACGCGCTGCTGGCTCGTGGAGCTCGTACAGTTTCCGGCGTAGTTACCGACCAGCAAAAAAGCGTCTTTACCGTATCTGCCCCGTTTACCAACGACTCGGGGGGCGACCTTGCCATTACCGAAATGGGGCTGATGACGCATATCAACGTTAACCGCCATGAAATCAACACCATTGCCACCCTCTATGCCCGCGACGTACTGCCTGCAGCCCTGAACCTGCCCAATGGCAAAACACTGACCTTGGACTACGAGTGCCGGTTCGAACTCGAAAACTTTAATCAGAATACGGACCTCAACGGTTCCAACGGCGGGTTTACCGCTGAATTTGTGGGAGCACTGAGAAAACAAGCGGTCGAAAACACCAATACCAACTGGCGGGACTTGATGTGTATCACCGGTGGGGGCACCTCGATGACCTCTCTGGAACGGCGGGCGTCAGAAATCAACAAAGGGTGGCATCTGGGACTCCGACTGGGCCAAAGCAACAAATTTGTCTCAATGACAGACGCTGACCTTTCTCCCGATGCTACCCAGGAGACTCCTTATAACCTCGGAGGCATTACACATGGCAGTGGAGACGGCCAGCTTATCCATCACGGAATGATCATCGATGACCAAGTAACGATTGATGAAGCCGACAATGAAGCGTACTTCAACTTAGCTCGCGTATTTGAAAATCGCGGTGCTACCGACATCACCATTAAAGAGGTAGGGATTTACGCCAACCGTGGGGACGATTATGACGAGTGGGTGCCCAAGTTAGTAGCTCGTAAAGCCCTAGCACCCGCCGATCAGTTTACCATCATGGCCGGTCAAATGCGCAAAGTCAATTACAAGATCAAGATGGTGGTGTAATGACCAGCTCATTTTCAATATCGTCCGAGCTTACCTATGCTCGTATTCGCGGGCTGATGGGATATTTCTCCGAAGCCTCTAGGCGCTATGGCGTGCCCCTTGCCTTATTGCTCGCTGTGGCTTCCCGTGAAAGCCGCATGGGGCTGGCCCTATCGGCTGACGGTACCGGAGATCACGGTAACGGGGTAGGAATCATGCAGATCGACCGGCGATATCATCCCGGGTTTACCGAGAATCACAGCCCCTTTGACCACCAGGCCAATATTGATTATGGCGCTGAGTATCTGGCCAAACTGCTCAGGCAGTTCAACGGAAATACTGCCCAATCCGTTGCCGCCTATAACGCCGGTCCCAATAAAGTGCGTACCGCCATCTACGCGGGCTTACCACCGGATTCGGTTACCACCGGAGGGGATTATAGCCATGATGTGCAGGAGCGAAAGAAGCTCATCAACGGGCTACTCGGCCTTTCCCAAGCAACCAGCTTGTCCATATACATCTTTCCGATGGCTGCTATCGCCTTTGCAACTTATAACTATATGACCACTCAACGCCCATGAACTCTGAATCACGTTATATCTACGAAGAACCTACGGAAACCCAAGGATTGGGACGAATGCCGACGCGACCGACTATGCTTCGCCCGGTACTGGATGAACCTATGCCGCGCAATAGAGACCGGGAAAATAGGCCACGAATACGGCCACGACCTATCCCAAAACCAAAGCCTGTTCTTTTACCTCGGCCGGTTATTGACAAAAATCCGGTACCTGCTCCTCCAAAGCTGAAAATCAACACAGTTAAGAAAACCTCTACTCAAAAGTCACAGCCGACCACTAAATCCAAAACCACAAACAAATCTGCCAGCAAGCAGCAGCCTAATCCCCACAAGGATATCCCAGCGGGCACTTTTAGTATTGGCGGCATGCAGGTAAAGAAAACCCATGCGGCAATGGCAGGTGGCGGAATTGCAGGCAGCCTGCTTCTTTGGAAAATCCTCTTTTAAAAACTCAAAACATTCAGGTGAAATACTATGGAAACCTCTTTTGTAAATGAACAATCCTGTGGATGCGCTGGAAGCGGTCTTGCTGGTAATACCTCCCAATCCGGATGCGGTTGCACCGAAGGACTGGGAGAAGACAAAGCCCCAGAAACGCAAAAAGATCTTATCAGTGAAGCCAAAAAATACATTAACGGCGAAATACCGACCAGCTATAAGATTGCTGGTGGAGTAGCACTGATCCTCCTTCTCACCTTAGCCACGAGAGGAAACTAATATGAACAGAAATGATTACTTGGCCCTCCTCGACAGTTACGGCAATCATTTTTCGATCTCCGAATTCGAAGTCCAAGGTCCCGGCACCATTGGTCGCATGGACATAGGCTTTTTACGGTCTTTTCTAGCTTGGCGCCAGTGGCACGGCATATCCACCCTTATTTCCTCGGCTTGGCGCAAAGGAGATCCGAAGTCCCACGGCCAAGGCCTGGCTTTTGATGTCCTACTGTTTGACCAGTGGCTGGTCAGTCAACCGTCCGCGCTCCGGCATTGGCTGCTCGCAACCACCTGGGGATTTAACGGCGTAGGCTTGTACTTTGATTGGAGCTACACCAACAAAGAAGGTAACAAAGTACCAGCTATCGGTTTGCACGTGGACGATTGGGCAGGGAACGGCTATTCTCAGCGCCCGCTCCGTTGGCTCCGAATCGACGGCCAGTACTATTACCAATCGCTAACTCGTGGCGATTTTTACTGCAAAACCAATCGGCAAACCATTACGCTGGATGAGGCGATCAAGAGGTACGCCTCATGAGCAACTCCCAATCCAGTGACTTTTTCCAAAAATACAAGGAGCTGATTGTTACCACGATTATCTGCCTATTTCTGACCGGTATCTACGATTCCATCAATAACCAGACCGCCGAAATTAAGAAATGGTATGAGCTGATGATTGGCATCAACGAGAAAGTGAAAGTACAGGCCGACAACCTAAGTAAATTGGAGAAAAGCCTGGAAACCCATGTCCAGCGTACAGACAGTCGCTTTGATGATCATAACCAACGAATTCGATCCATTGAATTTGAAATCATTCCCCGACGGATAAATCAATACAAATCCTTAACTAAAGGAGACACCACTAATGCTGAGAATATTAACACCGATTATTAAGGCGGTCCCCACCTTAATTGGTCTTTTCAAAAACAGAACCCCTGAAAAAGGCCGAGGAATCGTAAAAAGTGGTATCGCAAGCCTCACCATTTCCGGGCTTATTTCAACCGGCAGGCTATCTGCATCCGGAATTGATACGACCCTACTGCTCATTCTCTCCATCCTAGAGATAATCGGATATCTATACGGAATGATCGCTATATCATCGGGAGCCACGCAGATCAATCCTGTTGATGAATTGCTAAAAGGAAAAGGGGAAGGGTTATCAGACCTGCAGGCAAAAGTTTTAGGTCAGAAGTGGCTTCAGCAGATACAGGAAAATCAAAGTCATAGGATTCCCGGAAACTCCAGGCTTGATAATGACTACTCCGATCTAAAAGTCAAAGCCGAAGATATTTCCCAATACAAATCCCATAAATCAAAGAAAAAACGATGATTACAATGCTACCTTTCTTATTCATTACTCTTTTAGTTCTATTCCCTGCAGACTGGCTATCAGGCCTGCTGGCTCCAAATAATTTGGCCGAAATTGGGGTGGCTATCCTTGGCATAATTGCCTTGTCAGCCTCAGTTCAAATTCGCGGGCTATTTGAGAAAGCCCAAGACATTCTTCGCTTGTATGCCCAATACACAGATCCTAAAAGCGAGAAAGGAAGTAAGCTCTCTCCCAAAGAAAAAGAGCGCCTGCTAGATCTTTTCTTGCATGAGCTACGAATTGTTATTGATCAGTTTGGTGGGAAAATATTGATCCGTGTGGGGGGATTTATTCGGAAGGTATTCAATAAATTAGTTGGGTAGCATAATCCCTTCTTTAAAAAAGCAGTCTCAATTAACAAAGACTGCTTTTTTTCCTCCCAGCTATTCCCTAACTTTGGATTTGATTTTAAAGAGTTTCAAATGGAACAGATCCGATCCACATATAAGAAAAGCCTCAAGGGCATCACGCTTGCCCTCCTTTTCCTGTTTGGAATACATTTTCTAAGCATTCACGGATTTGTTGACAGTCTTGTCTATTGTTTTGAAGAAAACGGGCAGATCAATATAGAGTCCGAGGTTAGTTCCATCTTCACTATTCCTGCTGAAGATGTAGTCCATGCTGAAGATCAGCACGTTCATGAAGAACCTACCTTTAATGCTGTAGAAGATAGCCATCATGATGTATCACTATCCTTAATCTGTTCCAAAGAACAACAGACCACCCGGTTTGATCAAGAACGAACGCTTAAATTTCTTGATGGAATTTTGAACAGTAAGGTTGAAAACCTCCCGCAATCACGGGTCTTTCAACTTGTTTCTTACGCCCCTCCCTTGATTGAGGATACGATAACAGCTTCGCTCAAAACGGTTGTCCGTATTCTCTACGACTAAGTAGTTCCAGCCCTCTCCATATCGCCATTTCACTTGCAAGTAATGTAATCAGGTAAGGAACAGTTATATCCTGCCGGTTCTGCTTGCCCTCTATAACAGCAAAAATTGGCTGGAAAGACATGAAATTATTTAACTCCATACTGGCCCTCGGCATGCTTGTGCTTGCTGCCGGTTGTGCCACAGAAGAAACCGTTATTGAACCACCATCAGAAAGCACGCTGGGAGACCAAACCTATGAGACGTCCCCCGCCTTAAATCAGAATGTGAACCCGCAGGATACTGCATCCAAGGTCACTATTTCAGATACGCTAACCTTCTCGGATGCGCTGTCCAAAGCCCTGCTCGAAAACCCCCGGCTGCAAAGCTACGGCTGGCAGGTGCGCGTAAAGGAAGCCGAACGCATTCAGGCTTCCCTGCTTCCCAATCCAACACTCAATGCCGAGATGGAAAACTTTGGAGGCACGGGTCCTTTTGAAGGGTACGACGCCAGAGAAGTTACCGTCAAATTAGGACAGAAAATCCTGTTGGGCGCTGACCGACTCAAGCGTAAACGGCTGGCCGGTGCCACCAAAAAGCTGGCCGGATGGGACTATGAAGCCCAACGGCTTGATGTGCTGACTGGTGTTACCAAGGCCTATATCTCAGCACTGGAAGCTCAGCGCCAGTGGCAGCAGCAAAAAGAGCTGGTTGATGTCGCCCAAAACCTGTACAACTCTATCTCTGCCCAAGTGAAGGCCGGAAAAGTCTCCAAGCTGGCGCAGACCAAAGCACAAGTTGAGCTTTCCCGCGCAAAAATTGATCTAGAAAATGCCCGCAACCAATGGGAATCCGCTCGTAGTTCACTGGCTGCCTACTGGGGGAGCGAGCAACCACAGTTTCAACAATTAAAAGGAGAGCTGAGCATGCCTTCTGCCATCCCCGAATACGCCAAGGTGCAAACCTATATCCAGCAAAATCCGGATGTGGCGCGGTGGGCTACCGAACTGCAGCAGCGCGAATCGGCGCTTGACCTCGCACAAGCCAGAGGCATTCCCGACATCACCGTGAGCGGAGGATACAAACGCGCGGAGGATTTGGGTGCCAGCGCTGCCATTGTTGGCGTGTCTATCCCACTGCCTTTCTTTGATCGCAATCAGGGGAATATCAAGGCAGCGAAGTATGAGTTGAGTCGCGTGCAGACCCAACGGGAAGCGGCCGTCACCCAAACCTACAAGGCCTTGCAAACAGCATACAATAAGCTCGATGCAGCTGCTCACGAAGTCAATCAACTGCAAGAGCAAGTATTACCCGGCGCTAAAACAGCTTTCGAAGCGGCCCAAATCGGTTACCGGCAGGGCAAGTTCGATTACCTGGAAGTACTTGATGCCCAGCGTACGCTCTTTTCGACGCGCACTCGCTACATTCAGGCCCTGGCCGAATACAACCGGGCCGTAGCCGAAGTGGAACGACTCGTAGGCACGCCCCTTTCTGAAATTTCTGCAAACTAATTTTTTGAATGAATATGGAATCACCAATCATGAAGAATCTAACTGTATTAACACTTACTGGACTTCTGTTAGGAAGTCTTTTGACAGGCTGTGGATCTAATTCGGATTCCCAAGCCAACGCGCAAACCGAACAGCATCAACCCGAATCGCAACACAGCAAAAAAAACAAGCAGGATACTGAGGAATCAGGACAACACAATGAAGAAACCGGACAGCATGCCCGCGAAGTGCATCTGACCGAGAAGCAAGAAAATAGCCTGGGTATCAAGGTGGAAACACTGTCTGAAGGAGATGCCTCCTCGACGATTTCCCGTCCGGCCAGCGTCGGATACGATCTGGATCAAATTGCCAAAGTTGGTCCCCGGATTGAAGCAAAGGTTGTGAAAGTGATAAAAGACTTGGGAGAACGAGTCAAAAAAGATGAGCCGATTGCGCTCATGAGCAGCGTGGGCTTGGGCAAAGCCAAAGCCGAATATATTCGGCTTCGGGCCCGGCTCAAAGCCGAAGAGGCACGCTACAAACGCGAGCAGTCGCTTTATGATCAGGAAATATCTTCACAAGCCGAGCTCCTGGATGCCGAAGCCAACTACCAGGAGGCCAAAGCCGAACTGAACTCTGCGGCGGAAGCCTTGCGCCTCTACGGTATGTCGCAAAACGACATTAAAAACATTGAAGCAGGCAGCGACCGGCCCTTATCTCACTTCTACCTGACCAGTCCGCTCGACGGGGTGATCCAGGAGCGAGATATTTCACCCGGACAAACGATTAGTCCCAGTGAGACGCCTATCCACGTAGCGAACCTCTCCAAAATGTGGGTGATGATTGATGCCTACGAGCAGGATATCCGGTATCTGAATAAAGGACAAAATGTAAGCCTTTCGGTTCGAAGCATTCCCGGGGAAACCTTTGAGGGAAAGACCGACTGGGTTTCGTATGCCCTGGAAAAAGAAACCCGCACGATGCCGGTTCGCGCTATCGTCGAAAATCCGAACGGCCAACTCCGGGCCGGAATGTTCGGCACCGCTCGCATATCAACAGGGAAAGAACGTAACGTTGCGATGATTCCCATTGATGCGGTACAAACCATTGAGGGCGAAAAAGTTGTATTTGTCCCCGGTAAAGAAAACGGCAGCTACAAGCCAGTCGAAGTGATGCTCGGCAGGGAAAATGAGGGCTATGTGGAAATTGCTTCGGGCCTGAAACCCGGTCAGCAAGCTGTCATCGCCGGCGCCTTTGATCTGAAGTCCGCCCTTACCGCTCAGGGACGAAGCGCATCCCACGGACATTAACTGCTCGTTGCAATATCGAATTTCTTAAATGACAGACTTATGCTTCAACAAATAATTGACAAAGTATTAAAGAATCGTTTGACGATCCTCATTCTGGTGGCGGCCGTTGGCGTCTATGGATACTTCTCTTTTGAGGATGTCCCCATCGACTCCTTCCCGGACGTATCGCCCACCATGGTGCAGGTGTTTACTTCCAGCCCCGGCCTTTCCCCGGTGGATGTGGAGACGCAGATCAGTTATCCCATTGAAATTTCGATGTACGGGCTACCCAAACTGGATCGCGTGCAGAGTACCTCCATTTTCGGGCTTTCGCGCGTAAACATATATTTCGAGGACGGCACCGACATCTATTTTGCCCGTCGGCTGGTCATGGAACGGCTGTCCAAAGCCAGGGAGTCTATTCCCGATGGGCTGGGACAACCACAACTGGGTCCCATAACGACCGGACTTGGAACCATCATGATGTACGAAGTGACCAACACCGATACCGCTAATCATTCCCTGATGGAACTGCGTACGGCCCAGGACTGGATCGTAAAGCCCCAGCTTCGGACCGTACCCGGCGTTACCGGCGTGCTTTCCCTGGGCGGCGATGTCCGGCAGTTCCAGGTTAATGCGGATATGAACGCCCTTATTTCACGTGGACTTACCCTGGAGGATCTGGAAAAAGCCATCAATAGCAACAACCGCAATGTGGGCGCTTCTTTCCTGGAACGAGGCGGCGAAGAATACCTCGTCCGCGGCTACGGCTGGATTAAGCCCGACAAACAGGGGCTGGAGGACATCCGAAACATCATTGTGAAAAACGAAGACGGCACGCCCATTTACGTGAAGGATGTCTCAAAGGTGGAATTCGGTTCCGAGATTATGCGGGGTACTCTTATTAAAGACCAAGAGGAATCGGTGGGAGGCTTTGTGCTCAAGCTCATTGGCACAAACACGCAGGACCTGCTGGCTCAGGTGGATAAGAAGATCGATGCAATCAATAAAGCTCTGCCCGACGGTATGGTTATGAAGCCCTTTTACTCGCAAGGGCAGCTCGTTAGCAAAGCCGTGGGTACGGTCAGCAATGCCCTGTACATCGGGGCCATTCTGGTGCTTGTCATCCTCTACTTTTTTATGGGGGACCTTCGCTCGACGCTTATTATTATATCCACCGTTCCCATTGCCTTTCTCATCGCCTTCATTGGGATGAACCTCATGGGCATATCGGCGAACTTGATGAGTTTGGGGGGACTGGCGATCAGCATTGGTATGATCGGAGACAGTGCCACCGTGATCGTGGAAAATACCTATCGCCTGCTGGAAGAACGGGATACCGAAAACGTATCTCTGGTGCGGGTGGTAGGCGAAGCTGCACGCGAAGTGATACGCCCGGTGATCTTTGCCACCAGCATTATCATTATCGTATTTATTCCCCTCTTTTCGCTGGAAGGCGTCGAGGGGAAAATGTTTAAACCCCTGGCCTATACCATTACCTTTGCACTGGGCGGAGCTATCTTTCTAGCCCTGACCTACATCCCGGTAATTTCCAGTTTCATCCTGCCGGATAAAGGGATGGACAAAGAGCCGTGGTTGGTCCGCAAAGTAAAAGGATTCAGCCGCCCGCTGATCGAAAAAGCCACGAAATTCCCCAAAATGGTCTTTGGCGGAGCTCTCGTGCTGTTTGCCGCAAGTATGGCCGTGTTTCCGTTCCTAGGAACCGAATTTCAGCCGACATTGCGGGAAGGTACCTTTGCGGTACGCTCTGTACTGCCTCCGGGTGCTAACCTCCCCACCACCAAGGAATACACGAAGCGTATTCAGGAGTCGATGCAAACTTTCCCCGAAGTGCAAGGGATCTTTTCCCGTGTGGGACGTGCGGAAGTTGGTGGCGACCCCGAACCGGTGAACGTGGTGTTCAACGTAGTAAATCTGAAACCACTCGATGAGTGGGAGGCCGGTCGAACCTATGAAGAACTGCAGTCGGCCATGGCGCAAAAACTGCAGGAAGATCTGCCGGGCGTAGCTTCCAACTTCTCCCAGCCTATTCAGCTTCGTACGGATGAGCTACTCAGCGGCGTTCGCGCCCAGGTAGTCGCTAGTCTCTATGGCGATGACCTGGACACCCTGGCTCAAAAGGCGCAGGAAATTGCGGAGGTTGCCAAAAGCGTAGAAGGAGCGGTAGATGTCCGCGCACAGCAACAGGGCGGCAAACCGCAAATCCTGGTGCGGCCCGATCGCGAGCAGCTGGCGCGACTGGGCATCAGCATCGATGACTTTCTGAATACTGTAGAAACCGGTATTGGCGGCTCGGTAGCCGGACAGGTCTTCGAAGGCATTCGCCGCTTTGATATCTTCGTGCGCCTGCAGGAGAACCAGCGCAAGCGTATTGAACAGGTTCGGGAGTTGCCCGTACGCACCGCTAAAGGCTCGCTGGTACCGCTCTCCCAGATTGCAGATGTGGAAGTCTTTACCGGCCCCAAACAAATATCCCGCAACAAAGCGAACCGCCGTACTTACGTGCAACTGAATGTACGCGGACGAGATATGGGGAGCGTTGTCAATGAAATCCGCAAAAAAGTAGACCAGCAAGTTGATCTGCCAGCCGGATACTTTACCGAATACGGCGGACAGTTTGAAAACCAGCAGCGAGCCATGAACCGGCTGATGGTAGTCGTTCCCATTACTCTGGGACTAATATTCTTTATGCTGTTCTCCACCTTCGGAAGCTGGCGCTATGCGGTGCTCATCTTCCTGAATATTCCCTTTGCCACCATCGGGGGTATCTTTGCCCTCTGGATATCCGGACTATACCTGTCGGTACCGGCAGCGGTAGGCTTTATTGCCATCTTCGGTATTGCGGTACTCAACGGGCTGGTCATTGTATCCTACATCAATCAGCTTCGGGAGGAAGGAATGTCCACCGAGAAGTCGGTCGTACAGGCTTCGCTGCTGCGCCTGCGTCCCGTACTGATGACGGCCTTGACCACCGGTCTTGGACTATTGCCGCTACTGCTGGCTAATGATATCGGCTCCAACGTGCAGCGCCCACTGGCAGCCGTAGTTGTAGGCGGACTGTTTACCTCCACCCTGCTTACGCTGGTGGTACTGCCGACCATCTACAAGTGGTTTGCCGAGCCAGTCAAACATGCCGAACTGTAAATTTTTAATACATAACCATCCAAGAGTTTTGAACCCTTGGATGGTTTCAAACCTAATTATTATGAAAGAGATCAAAGCTTTTATTCGAACCAACATGATTGACTATGTCATTGACGCCCTTGAAAGCATGGACGATGCCCCAGGCATTTCGTTAAGTGACGTGCGTGGCTGGGGGCATGCTGAAGAAAAAACAGCAGCTCAACTGGTCCAGCGTATTAAGCTGGAAACGGTCGTTCCTACCCACCGGGTAGATGAAATTATCTCCGTAATTGTTGAAAAGGGACAGACCGGTAACTTCGGGGACGGCAAAATTTTTGTATCCGACGTAGAAAAAGCCGTACGCATTCGAACCGGGGAAACCGATGAGGATGTCATACGATGACAAATACTGTCCCATCACCATCCCTGAGGCGGTCCTCACTTGACTGGTGAGGACCGCTCTTCAATACCTAATTAGATAGTGATAGCTGCACGAAACCGCATCACTATCACCTTGGCTGCCGCTGCTTGACCGCGGCGGCAGCTTTTATAACCCAAAATCACTCCCATGTTATGGAACAACAACATTTTCACATCAAAAACATGGTGTGCGAGCACTGTGGAGAAGTGCTCCGGCAGAAACTGCTCGAAGCCGGATTTCCTGTAAAGCACATAGAGCTGGGCAAGCTGGAACTGAATCATCCTGTAGATAGCGATGAATTTGAGAGGCTTTCTAAGGTTGTCCGCCAAAACGGATTTGAAATCATCAGTGATCGCAACAGTCAGATAGTCGAACAGATCAAACACCTGATCATCGATATCATACACCAGCGGGAAACACTGGATGGCAATCTTTCGGAGTTCCTCGAACAGAGAATGCACAAAGATTACCAGCATTTAAGCAGGTTGTTTTCCGGCGTGGAAGGAAAATCCATTGAACGGTATTTCATCCTGCAAAAAATAGAACGTGCGAAAGAATTGATTGTCTATGGCAAGCAAAACCTGACGGAAATTGCCTATGAGTTGGACTACAGCAGCCAGCAACACTTTTCGCGGCAGTTTAAAAAAGAGACCGGGTTGTCACCTTCACATTTTAAGGAGATTAAAGAGAATAAGCGTACCTCCATCGATCAGATTTAACATAATACTGCACGATAAACGCAAAATTCTGCAAGCTAAAAATTTGGCTGATTTATACACTAAACATTCAACAGGCACACTGAAACATTTTATCCCTGATGATGCTTTGGGAAGGATGACTATGTCATACGATTACTTACAAACATTTCATCCCAATCCCTTAGCATAATCCCCAAGAGGCACCGCTGTCTGACCGCGGCGGTGCTATTTTTACAATTCTGATGTTTTAAAATAACGAAACAACATTTTAACCAATATTGTAAAACGTGAATAATTCAAAAATCTATACGTCTATCCTTCACTTCTTTAAGAAAGATTCCGCGGCGGGCATGATGCTGCTGTTTGCTACCATAGCAGCTCTTATTATTGCCAATAGTCCACTCAATGAATTTTATGAGCACCTTCTGGAGCTGGAGTTTAGCATTGGCTTTTCTTCGCTGATAATTGAACACTCGGTTCATGAATGGATTAATGACGGACTGATGGCGATTTTCTTCCTGCTGGTCGGACTGGAAATCAAACGGGAGCTCAAATACGGAGAGCTTTCAACGTTCCAATCAGCTTTGCTTCCGGTTGTTGCAGCGATGAGCGGGGCAGCGGTGCCGGCCCTTATTTTTTGGGGATTCAACGGCGGCACCGACTTTATGAATGGCTGGGCCATTCCCATGGCTACCGACATCGCATTTGTCATTGGCGTACTGGCCGTGCTGGGATCCCGGGTGCCGGTTTGGGCTAAGGTATTTGTTACGGCTGTAGCCGTAGTGGATGACCTCATCGCCGTATTGATAATTGCACTATTTTACACCGAACAAATAAGTATGGGCGCCTTAGGGATAGCCGGAATATGCCTGCTTGTTCTATTGCTTTTTAACTTTAAGGGAATAAACAAGCTAACTCCCTATCTTTTGGTAGGTGTCATTATGTGGGTTGCAGTCTTGAAATCGGGCATTCATGCCACTATAGCCGGGGTTGTGCTTGGTTTTGCCATACCGGCTACTCGCGGATGGAGCGTGGATCGATTAAAAGAATACGCGCAAGAAGGATTTGATCTGTTTAAGCAGGCGGCCAATGAAAACTTGCCGGTAACAAAAGAGCAAGCCCTGCACCATATGGACGAGACCGTAAGCCACGCTCAATCGCCACTCCACCGACTGGAACACAAGCTGCATAACGCCGTGTACTTTGTGATTATGCCCCTGTTCGCCTTTGCCAATGCCGGGGTGATTTTTGAACCCGAAATGATGGGTCAGGCTTTTGCCTCTACCTTAACCTGGGGCATAGCACTGGGCTTACTTTTTGGGAAGCAGGTAGGAATATTTGGGGCAACCTGGCTGCTCACCAAACTAGGCTTCTCCGAGCTGGCTCCCAACAGGGAAACCTGGAAGGTAGTATACGGAGTCGCCCTCCTGTCAGGTATTGGATTTACGATGGCCTTGTTTATTGCCAACCTTTCCTTTGCTGATGCTACGCTGCTGGAATTTTCGAAAGTTGGTATTCTCTTGGGATCGCTGGTAAGTGGTGTGTTGGGATATTATGTGCTCAGTCTCAAATCCCACTTTGGAGGCAAAACCCAACAATCATTTGACGTACCCGAGCAAGGCGATGTGAAAGCAGCAGAATAAAAAAGGCACAACAGTTTATAGCGCAATATGCCGAATAAACAGCAGTTATTTTATTAGCATCTCAATCAGATCACAGCAACTATTAACTTTGAAGTGAAATAAAAAAGTTAAGTTTTATGGATTCATTACGAATTAGCCTTCAACCAATATTGGAAGATATAGCAGATTCTAAGGATGTATGTATCGACCGGCTAGTCGGCAGCCTCAAAAAAAGAGATGGCATTAACACAGTGAAGTTAATTGAAGCGCAAACTCAGGAACCCCGGCTCTTAATTAAATTTAAATCAGATGTAATCTCAGAAGATCAAATACGAAAAATAGTTCGGGAAACCGGTAAAAAGCTGGATAAAACATTTGGGCATCTGCGGGTTAAAATACAGGAGATCCAAGATATCCATCGTCTTGAGGCTACTGTCACCCTTTTGAAGAATGTCAAAGGTGTTATGAATGTGCTGGTGGCACCTACAGGCATGATGATTGTGGAATTCAACAAGTACATTACACAGGAATCGATAATCAGAGAATTGATTGAGAAAATGGATTTGGTTATTTAACCGCTAAGTAACTTCACTGAAGGCTTATTTTTTACAAAACAGTTGGAAAACTAAACGTCAACAGTAACTTAATAGTGCTCTTCGCCTTTTAGGGCCCAATATTTAATAAGGATATAACCGAACACCATTCCACCCAGGTGGGCAAAGTTGGCCACTCCCCCCTGCCTGCCTGTAATCCCGCTTACTAACTCAATAATCCCAAAAATGGCCACAAAATACTTGGCTTTGATCGGGATGGGAGGAAAGAGCAGCATAATGGGTCGTTCGGGAAACATCACACCGAACGCCAGCAAAATGCCGTACACGGCACCCGAGGCACCAAGTGTCGGTACGCTAGCGTTGACAACAACTAGCTGTGTCAGTGCCGCTCCAATACCGGTCAAGAAATAATACACGGTAAACCGCCGGGTACCCCAGTAGTTTTCAATGGATTGTCCAAACATCCAGAGGGCAAATAGGTTAAAAAATATATGCCCGAACCCGGCATGAAGAAACATATAGCTTATCAACTGCCAAATACCAAACTTGCCGGAACCAACGGGCCATAAAGCCCCGTATTGGTACAGGAATGGACCTATAACCGGCGTATTTAATGCCAGAAATACTACAACATTAATAATAAGTAAATGCTTTACAGCCGGCGGAAATATGGAAAATTGGGTATTGGGGCTATATTGATTGGTTTGGTAATTCAAAGATCTAAATAGTTTCCTTTCAATTTGTTATATGTAAAACCTGAATACCGGTCCTTTGATTCATCCATTTTCCTTAAAGTCATAATCCTGCACAAGATTTACAAAAATATGCAAGTGCTGATACTCTCCAACATGTATCTTGAAAAAAAGTGTTTAAATACAACTTAAAATAACAGAGTACTATGATTGAATTAAATGCTCATACTGATGACGATATTCTTGCCATCAAAGTATCTGGCAAACTTTCAAAAGCAGACTTGGATGACCTCAAACCGGCTCTAAACAAGTTTACAACTGTAACTGATGATCCTCATTTAATCATGATTCTGGAAGACTTTGGGGGATGGGCAGATACCGCAGCGTTTTGGAAAGACTTGCAACTTGATGCCGAATTCATTGGGTATTTTGATCGTATTGCGGTAGTTGGAGATAAACAATGGCAAGAGTGGGGTACGAAGCTCGTCAATCCCATTACCAAGGAAGAATTAATGTTTTTCCCTATTGATCAGTCTAAAGAGGCCTGGAATTGGGTACGCTCTGATCATTAATAAATAAATTTTAAAGAAAAACGAACTATGGAAAAACTGACCTTAAACCTCCCGGTACTTCTGCCTGACATTCCGGACGTGAAGGATAAGTGTGTGACCAGGCTGATCAGCACGCTGGAAGGCCGGGAGGGCATTCTTCGAGCACACATTAAAAGCAATGGGGAACCGACATCTCAACTCTGTATTCATTTTGAACCGGATGTCATTTCGCTGCATAGGATCAAAAACCTTGCCCGGCAGGCAGGGGCCCAACTTCACGATACCTTTGGACATCTGTTAGTTGAGGTCAGCGGTATCCGTCATCCACGTCATGCTCGTACCGTTACCCGGCGGCTGCAACGGCTGGAAGGGGTAGTGGATGCCTATGCGGGAGCCACAGGGTGGGTACGGATTGAGTTCAACCGCTCCATGATTACAAAATACAATATTCTTGAAATGCTGGAGGCAATGAACCTGCCGGTCAAACAACGGGCCAACAGTTATCAGGATAGTATTACCCTGGTTGATGGTCAGCCTGAGAGTTCCAAACAAGACCAAGAGCAGCAAAAAGGCTCCGGTGAACATGAAGAGACAAGTGAATCCAAATATGAAAGCCATCAACATAAAGAATTAGCGGAAAAAGATGATGAACATCCCAAAGATAAGCACGATCATGGCCACAATGACGCAGAGCATACACATAAGCATGAAGAAGATGAAGAATCACACGAGCATGCCCACGATCACGATCACGGCGGCATCTTCGGAGAAAAAACCGAGCTGATCTTCTCGCTGATCTGCGGCGGTCTGCTTACCACAGGTTTCGGCCTCTCCTATGTGAGCACCGTGCCCGGCTGGGTTTCGCTGGCGCTGTATATCGGCTCCTACTTCTTCGGAGGATACTATCTTGTGCAAGAAGCATACACCGAAGTTAGAGCCGGAAACTTTGAGATCGACTTCCTGATGCTGATTGCCGCGGTCGGCGCGGCCATTCTCGGCGAATGGGCAGAAGGAGCCCTGCTCTTGTTCCTTTTCAGTCTGGGGCATTCGCTTGAACATTATGCTATGGGCAGAGCGCGGGACGCCATCAAAGGGCTAGCTGATTTGGCACCTAAAACCGCGCTTCGAAAAACGGATGGAGCTACTGAAGAGGTACTTGTTGAGAAGTTGCAGGTCGGGGATATTATTGTGATCAAGCCCAACAGTAAGATCTCCGCCGACGGAGTGATTATCAATGGAGAAAGCAGCGTCAACCAAGCACCCATCACCGGAGAAAGCGTTCCGGTTGATAAGATGGAATATGAGAATCCTGAATCTATCGACGAAGATGTAGATTCTATTAAAGATAAATACCGCGTATTTGCCGGAACCATCAACGGAAACGGCAGCCTCGAAGTGAAAGTGACCAAACTGGCTAAAGACTCCACACTTTCTCGACTGATCAAGCTGGTTAACGAAGCCGAAGCCCAGAAATCGCCCACCCAGCAGTTCACAGACAAATTTGAAAAGTATTTTGTACCTGCGGTATTAGGATTGGTCGTATTGCTGAATTTTGCTTTCTTGGTCATTAATGAACCATTTTCGGCCAGCTTCTACCGGGCGATGGCTGTACTGGTTGCCGCCAGTCCCTGCGCGCTGGCCATTTCTACCCCCAGCGCGGTACTTAGCGGTGTAGGACGGGCTGCCCGTGGCGGCGTGCTCATTAAAGGCGGAAGACCTCTGGAAAACCTTGGTATCCTCAAAGCGCTTGCTTTTGACAAGACGGGAACCCTCACGGAAGGAGAGCCCAAACTTACTGATGTGATCACTTTTGAAGGAGCGGATGAGCAGGAATTACTACGTACCGCTGTTGCCGTAGAAGGTCTTAGTGACCATCCATTGGCCGATGCTGTTGTACGTGATGGTAAGCAACGGTTAGATGGGATTGATTTACCGGAAGCTGAAGATCTGGAATCGATCACCGGACGTGGAGTGAAGGCCAAGCTAAATGGTTCCACGGTACATATCGGCAATGCGGAATTGTTTGAAGAGGCCGATGGCATAAAACTCTCTGATGATCTCAAGCAAAAAGTAGAAAAACTGGAGGGCGAAGGGAAAACAACCATGATCGTTCGCAATGGGGATCGATATCTTGGAATGCTGGGGCTCATGGATACTCCCCGGGAAGATGCCAAGGATGTTATTCAAAAACTGCGGAACATGGGGTTGACCCATTTGATTATGCTTACCGGCGACAACCAGCGGGTAGCAGACGCTGTTGCTAAGGAGATCGGTATCGACGATCCCAAAGGTAATTTACTGCCCGAAGACAAAGTGGAAGCGGTCAAAAAGCTGCGGGAAAGCGAAGGGCATGTAGCCATGGTGGGCGACGGAGTAAACGACGCCCCGGCGATGGCCAACAGCACCGTAGGCATTGCCATGGGTGCTGCCGGTTCGGATGTGGCACTAGAAACTGCCGACGTGGCCCTGATGGCCGACAAAATTTCCGTGCTGCCCTTCGCCATTGGGCTGAGCCGCAAAACCAAATCGATAATCAAGCAAAACCTGTGGATTAGCCTGGGCATGGTTGCCATTCTGGTACCGGCTACAATTCTCGGCTTGAGTATGGGATGGGCCGTCATTGGTCACGAAGGGTCGACAGTAGTTGTGGTATTTAATGCGTTGCGGCTGCTTGGATATAAGGCATAATACAAAGCAAATTTGAACTTGGATGGGAAGAGATAAAAGTCAACGAGAAGAATCGGTTTGGCTACCGAGATTTTCTTTTTGTTCTTATCTCTCATCAAACTTTTGTAAGCCTTTGCTAGTTTTGTTGGTTTGGGCCATAGCTAATGCAACCGTTTCAAAAGCACAATCAATCTCTCTTTCAGCGGATTCACAAGTTAGTCTCATTACGGCCGCTCCGGGAGATCAGCTTTACAGCCTTTTTGGGCATACGGCCTTACGGATCTACGATCCCAAAACCGGAATTGATCGTACCTATAATTACGGTACGTTTGATTTCGATGCCGAAGGTTTCTATTGGAAATTTGCTTTGGGCAACCTTCGGTACTTTCTTTCCACCACAACGTTTGAAAATGCGAAGAAAGCATATCTAAGAGATGGGCGTATCATCACCGAGCAGCGGCTAAACCTAAGCCCGGAGCAAACCCAACAACTGTTTCGCTATTTGCAGACCAATGCCCGGCCTGAAAACCGGTACTACTCCTACAAGTTCTTTTATGACAACTGCACCACGCGGGTATATGAGGCCCTTAACGCAGTCATCGGTGATTCGCTGTGGTTCAAAAAGCCCCTAAATCCGGCAAAGAATAGTTTTAGGCAGTTTATTAATCCCTACCTGGAACCGGCTCCCTGGGTCAAATTGGGTGTTAATCTGGTACTGGGTCTTCCAGCCGATGAAATTCCTTCAGGATCAGAAACGCTATTTTTACCCAATTTTCTCAAAAAACGTTTTGCTAATGCCAAAATTCAAAATGGTGACAACTCTGTCGCCCTGGTTGATAATCAAGCAATTTATACTCCCTCTAATAAAGCTGCCCTCAACCCGCCGCTTTTAACTCCAAATCTTGTATTCTGGTCGTTGTTTGTTCTTGTGATACCTCTTGGAATTGCCTTCCCTAATAAGCAATCCCTATGGCGTTGGTTTGATCGTGTGCTCTTTGGGATTGTGGGCGGGATTGGATTTCTTATCCTCATTCTTTGGCTGTTTTCCATTTATCCGGCTACCACATGGAATGCCAATATAGTATGGACATTAATAGGCCCCATAATTCTATATGTAGTTATCTATAAAAGGAAACACCATCCACAAACATGGAAGCTGATTGAACTGGTCACCTTGGGTATTATCTTAATAGCTTTGACATTTTTCTTAATTCACCAAGGTATTCCTCCTACCATCTATCCCGTATTGGTTCTCTTAATTTTTAGGGGATGGATATATTTTCTCATGAGTAGGCCAAAGTATGCCACGATATTAGAAATCAACCAAAATTAATGATACCCAGGTAGGAAGTTTTAAGAAACCCTATTCCATAATTCTCTCCTGAACTAATACCTAACAAATATGATCTATTGTCCCCTTAATTTATTATGGTCACCTAGTTTCTTATCTTCTTGTAGTTATTTTGTAACTAAAGTAAACTATTGAAAGAAAACATCAGGAAATACCGTCATGCTATATTGTTGTTGCTGATTACGTTTGTAGCAAATATAGTTTTGCCTTCTGCACTTCATGCGGTTAACCTGTTCTGTCAAATGGCGACCACACCACAACTTGTGGTCAATGTTTCTAATGAGTCTGTTGAATGCTGTCCTGAGATTAAAGATAGTTCGTCTTATACAGATCAAATAGACAGTTGTACATTCAGGGCAGTTTGCCAGCAATCTTTCTCCCATTCCTTTATCGACCTGACGAGCCTGTTGCCCATAGAAAAGTTGTTTGCCAAAGCTATCTGGCCGGCTCAAACGGTTTCCAATCACATACAGGATAACGGACTATTCAATTACCTTTCGCTGAACATCTCGTTATCTTTTTCTACTCCTCCGATCTTCTTGATAAATAGCACCTTCCTGAATTAACAACCCTCCTTTAAGGGGTATTATTTAGCGGGGCTTTCAATTCCAGTGTCTCCACTCTCCTTCACTTTGTTTTCTAAGTAAGTAGTATCCAACCCGATATCACTTTTTTAATTCTATTACCATAAATATTCTATCATAATGACATACAAAATTACACGATCATATTTCCTGACAGTTCTCGTACTGATTAGCGGCATTATTGGCTGCTCTCAGGAAAAACAACATAAAACCAATACAGAAGATGTAGCCCTCGCGCAATCCGAGTCGGTCAATGTGACTATGTTCAAAAATCCGAACTGTCAATGTTGTTCCAAATGGGCCACTTATATGGAGCAAAACGGATTTTCGGTGACAGAACAGCCGACGGATACGCTTGCCTCCATTAAAAAACAAAAAGGTATTCCGGACAAACTCAGTGCCTGCCACACTGCAGTCGTTGAGGGCTACGTAGTAGAAGGTCATGTGCCGGCCAAAGCGGTTCGGGAACTGCTTAAAAAACAACCCGGCGCCAAAGGTATTGCCGTACCCGGCATGCCGGCTCAATCCCCAGGTATGACAGAAGAACCCGGACTAGTTGACGTATACTTTTTTAATGGACCCGACCAAGTCGCTTATTTTGGAAAGATCAAACCATAAGTAACGCTATGACATCCAAAAATAAATACAAATACCTGTTTATACTGGGAGTACTCATTGCTGCCGGCTTTGCACTGGCTGATTCTCTGGGCTTTTTTAACCCGAAACCTTATACGGCGGTAAATCATGGTTCGCATAATCATTATGTACCGGATGACCGGGATCCGAATGTGGGTATCAATAAATTTCCCATGGAAGAACCCGGACCCAGAGAGGTAATTACGCCAACAGGCCAAATCGTTCTGAAGAGTAAGTGGAAGTCTCGAAGAACGGATACGGAAACGCAACAACCTTGAGATCAACAAGTAGATACCACCTCTCGTCTAGCCCCTTCAATAGGGAAATGTGTAAGAAATAATTACTCAACAGGAAAACTGGTAAAATCATGAAATACGTTATCTACTTAGCTTCATTGCTAATTTTCACAGCTTGTGGAGCCAAACAAAACAATACTCCTCAACAGCAGGCCCAAAGTAAAAGTACAACCGAACCTGTTAAACGGCTTGACCCCGCTTCGGCTCCGTTGTATCCGGCCCAAAAAGAGGCGCAGCCCACGGACTTTGAAGTAGATCTTCTGAGTGGAGAGACTTTTCGCCTTTCCAATCAAAAGGGAAAAGTCGTACTGATGAATATCTGGGCCACCTGGTGTGCCCCATGCCGAGAGGAAACGCCTGAGCTGGTTGATTTGTATGAAAAATATAAAGACGAGGGTTACGTCACTCTCGGGGTTTCCATCGACGAGCAGGGCGAATCGGTGGTGCGTCCGTTTATGGAGGAATATGACGTAACGTATCCAATGTACATCGACACCGATGGAACTGTAATGGAAAAATATGGCCCGACCATGGGTATTCCGACCACTTACATTATCGGCCGGCAAGGCAACCTGCGCTATTTTGCGGTCGGAGCGGTTACGAAAAAAGAGTTGGAACCGAGAATAAAAGAATTACTAGCAGAAGAAAGCTAACTTCTAACTATTGAAATTGTCTAGGGTCTTATGAAGGTACATCAATTCATACTTTCTTCACTGGCAATCCTCTTTTTATTCGGGATTGGGAGCAAAATTTCTGCCCAACCAGCAGGAAGTGCTGGAAAAGTGGAGGCAGAGGTCAAACTTTCTCAAAATGTAGTTCCGGCTGGAGATACGGTTGCTGCTGCAGTGGTAATGAATATCGAGGAGAGATGGCACGTAAATGCCCACGAGCCTACCCTTGATTATCTTATTGGCACGGAATTAAATATCAATGATCAAACCGGGCTTACAGTATCCGAAATACAATATCCGAAGTCGGAGCGGTTTAGCTTTGCTTTTGCCGAGGAACCACTGGATGTGTACCATGGAAATGCACCTATATTTGTCACACTGAAAGCTTCTTCTGAACTGGAGCCTGGCACCTATACGCTGAACGGCAGCCTGCGTGTGCAAGCCTGTGACGACAAGTCTTGCCTGCCGCCATCCACCATCGATATTTCCATACCGGTTGACGTTACAGCGACCAATACCGGTTTCCAATCCATCAATCAAAAACTTTTTTCTGGAAATGCCGGGGAATCCATAAGCTCATCCTCTGCCTCACTGAGTGACAATTCTATAGCTTCCATGTTTGACGAGCGCGGGTCTATTTTGGCCTTCCTCGGTATTTTCCTGATCGGGCTGGCGCTGAATCTTACGCCGTGCGTGTATCCCATGCTCTCGGTTACGGTGTCCCTGTTTGGCGGACGAGCTGACCAGCAAACAAATACCCTGCAGTCTTTTGGAATGGCTTCGATCTATGTGCTGGGCATCGTAAGTATGTACAGCGTACTCGGAGTAGCCGCTGCCTATACCGGCAGCCTGTTTGGAAGCTGGCTGCAGAGTTCGGTAGTGTTGGGTGCCGTCGGTATTATTCTGTTGACAATGGCGTTGAGCATGTTCGGGCTGTACGAGCTACAGCCACCACAGTGGGTGCTCCAAAAACTTGGTGGTTCCCAACAGGCTGTCGGACCGACAGGTCTTTTTCTTTCCGGTATCATGGTGGGCATTTTTGCCGCGCCCTGCATCGGTCCGCCGGTTATTGCGCTGCTGACCTTCGTAGGTGCACAAGGCGATCCGTTGTTCGGCTTCTTTACTTTTTTTGTTATGGCCGTTGGACTCGGACTACCTTATCTCATCCTCGGTACCTTTAGCAACCTGCTTTCCAAGCTGCCGAAATCCGGCCAGTGGATGGTATGGGTGAAAAAAGTGTTTGGTGTTGTGTTAATCGGTGCCGCTTTGTTCTTCCTGGCACTAGCATGGTTCCCCAAATACGTATTGTACACCCTGCCTCCAACATTGATCCTAGGCGGCATTTATCTTGGTTTCTTGGAGTCCTCGGGACGTAGTTTAAAGATATTTTCGCGCGTGAAGCGCGTAGTGGGTATCGCCGGTATGATCGGCGGATTGCTCGTGATCATGAATCTAGCCAAGCCAACGGTAGACTGGGAGACCTACAGCCCGGACAAACTGGAGACCGCGGCTTCTGAAGACATCCCTGTCGTGCTTGACTTTACGGCCGACTGGTGTGTACCCTGCTTGGAACTGGACAGGATCACTTTTACCGACCCGGAAGTTATCGCGGCTTTGCAGTCGTACCGGACGATCAAGGTAAATCTTACCGATTATGAGTCGGCCGAGTCCGAAGCGCTCCGCAAAAAATTCGGTGTGGCTGGTGTACCCACGATTGTTTTTCTGGATGATGAGGGAAATGAAATTGAAGAGGCCCGGATAGTTGGGTTTGTAAATGCCGAAGAATTTCTGAATCGAATGCCTGAATAAATCAACCCATTCTCACCCGTATCGGGCAATCAACTCATTCACTAAATCGACCAGATCAAATTATTAAGTGTGTCCAGCACAAGGTAATTGCCACTTTTAAGAAAATAATAAGCTTTTTAAGCTTAATTTAAGCCTACCTTTCCTATAATACCTGAAAACTAAAGCCCTACAATCTATTGGGTATTCAAAAACAGCTTAAGGATGGTATTATGGAACACACTGATCACTCTCATGCTCACCAAAATGAGCATCAACATCATCACGATCACAAAAAAGACAAACACTCCGGCGGGCATGCCGAGCACCATGCCCACATGGCCGAGGATTTTCTAAAACGGTTTTGGATATCCATTGCTCTAACTATTCCTATCCTGATTCTTTCTCACATGATACAGGAATTGCTGGGATTAGGGGATGCCCTCCAGTTTACAGGTGACACCTATATCTCATTTGTACTTTCGAGTGTCGTCTTCTTTTATGGCGGCTGGCCATTTTTGAAGGGACTCTATGATGAGCTGAAAAAACGCCAGCCGGGAATGATGACCCTAATTGGTGTTGCCATTACGGCTGCTTACGTATATAGCACCCTGGTAGTCTTTGCGGTAGAAGGACAAGTTTTCTTCTGGGAACTTGCTACCCTCGTGGATATCATGCTGATCGGCCATTATATCGAGATGAAGTCGGTGATGAGCGCTTCACGTGCGTTGGAAGAGCTGGCTAAGCTCATGCCGTCGGAAGCCCACGTTGTCCAAGATGATGGTTCCACAAAGGATGTCCCTCTGGAAGAGTTGCAAAAAGGATTTAAAGTGCTGGTCAAACCCGGAGAAAAGATTCCGGCCGACGGACTGGTAATTGACGGTAAGTCATCGGTTAATGAATCACTGATGACGGGAGAATCGAAGCCCGTGTCCAAACAAAAAGACGACGAAGTAATCGGGGGATCCTTAAATGGAGAAGGGTCGCTGACTATTGAAGTAAATCGGACGGGTGAAGACTCGTTTCTCTCCCAGGTCATTGACCTTGTTCGACAAGCACAAGAAAGCAAATCACGTACCCAGGATCTGGCTAATCGCGCCGCATTTTGGCTGACCATCATTGCGTTAGGTGCTGGTACGCTTACTTTCTTTGCGTGGACCTTCTTTACCACCGAAGATTTTGTATTCGCCCTGGAACGCACTGTTACGGTCATGGTTATTGCCTGTCCGCATGCGTTGGGACTGGCCGTACCACTGGTCGTAGCCGTTTCCACCAGTCTGGCCGCACAAAACGGGTTCCTGATCCGCAACCGTACCGCTTTTGAAGAAGCCCGTAATCTCGGAGCCATTATCTTTGATAAAACGGGGACACTTACCCACGGTGAATTTGGAGTAACGGACGTCCTGTCGTTCAATGGCTTTGAAAATAAAGATGAACTGCTGAAACTGGCTGGTTCGCTGGAGCAAAACTCCGAACATCCCATTGCCCGCGGTATCGTAAAAGCTACCGACGGGTTGATGAAAGTAGAGGAGTTTAACTCTATTACAGGAAAAGGAATTGAAGGTCGCGTGGATGGCAAACAGGTCAAAGTGGTAAGCCCGGGTTACCTGCGTGAAAATAACATTACCCATCCAACCGAACAGTATGAGCAGCTTTCAGGACAGGGCAAAACCGTCGTGTTCGTCATTATTGACGACCAACTGCAGGGAGCGATTGCCCTAGGCGACAGTATCCGGGAAGATTCCCGAGAGGCTATTCAAAGCCTCCACGATATGGGTATCCAGTGTATCATGCTTACCGGCGATAACCGGCAAACAGCCGCCTATGTAGCCAACGAGCTCGGACTGGATGACTTCTTCGCAGAAGTGTTGCCCGAAGAAAAAGCTGCTAAAATAAAAGAAGTACAACAGCGCGGACTCAAAGTGGCCATGACCGGCGACGGTGTTAATGATGCACCGGCTCTGGCACAGGCCGACGTGGGAATTGCTATTGGAGCGGGTTCTGATGTGGCTGTAGAAACCGGGGATATCATCCTTACCCAAAGCAATCCCAAAGATGTAGCTTCATTAATTGCACTTGCAAAAGCGACATACAAGAAAATGGTTCAGAACTTGTGGTGGGCTACGGGATACAACGCCTTTGCGATACCGTTGGCTGCAGGGGTTTTATACACCTACGGCATTATCCTAAGCCCTGCCCTTGGTGCTGTGTTAATGTCGCTTAGTACGGTGATCGTGGCTATTAATGCCCGATTCCTTAAAATTGAACGCTAAATCCGAGGTTATTATGAAACTTGTCAAAGCGTACATCCGACCCATGTTACTGGAAGATGTATATACGGCACTCCGAAAAGAAGGCTACTGTTGCATGACTGTTTTCGAAGGTGAAGGCACAGGTCGATTTAGCGACCCCAATGATCAGCATGGATCCCTTAACTTCCCGGCCATGCATACGCATGTTGCAAAGGTTGAAATTGCAGTGGAATCAGACGATGTAGCTACAGTTATCGACATTATTAAGAAGCATGGGAAAACGGGTCACAAAGGAGATGGTATACTCTTTGTCTGCCCCATAGAAAAGGTAACAAGAATTCGTGACGGTAAAGAGGGTGCAACAGTTCTTAATTAACTCTTGCGCACTTTAAGGTTGCTTTAAGGGAGGTTGTTGTATGTTACAGTAGAACATCAAAACCCATTGAATCTTAAAAGACCAAAACACTATGGAATATTTCACTTCACAGAAAGTCGATCTCTCCTATGATAAGGCCATAGAAAAAGTAACCGGCCTACTCAAAGAAGAGGGATTTGGCGTGTTAACGGAAATTGACGTCAAGGATACCCTGAAAAAGAAGCTGGATGTAGATTTTAAAAAGTATAAAATCCTGGGCGCCTGTAATCCAAACTTTGCCCACAAGGCGCTGCAGGCGGAAGACAAGATTGGCGTGATGCTGCCCTGTAACGTCATTGTAGAAGAAAATGAAGATGGCACGGTAGAAGTTTCGGCCGTCAACCCTGTGGCTTCGATGCAAGCCGTATCCAATGATGGGCTTCAGCCTATTGCGGACGAGGTCCGAAAGAGATTAGAAAAGGTAATTAGCAACTTATAATAAAAAATTAAACTGGAATTTAATCCAAATTAAAGGTGACTACTATGAAACGATTAACAATGATTCTATCCTTCATGCTACTCATTACAACCATGGGTATGGCCCAGCAGAAGCAGGGAGATATGACGCAAAAAAGGCAACAGATGATGGAAATGATGCAGGACTCCACCATGCGTGCCATGATGATGCAGCATATGGCCCAGAATCCTCAAATGCGGCAACAAATGATGCAACAGATGATGGGTTCGATGAACATGGACAGTACCATGATGATGGGCAATATGCAAAAGATGATGGATGATCCCCAGATGAAGGAGCGCATGCAAAAACACATGGACATGATGCAGTCTATGATGGATGGCAATATGAATCACTCTAAAATGATGGAGATGATGGGCGATTCATCCATGATGAAAATGCATATGAAGTGCATGCAGATGATGCAGGGTAACATGATGGATGGCCAGGGAATGATGAACAAAAAAGACGGCATGAAAGGCAACAGCCACGAGCAACATCATAACTGATCATGGACTGGCTAAACGCTCTAAATACTCATTGGGCCCCGGTACTGTGGCTACTTCTTGCCGGGGTCTTTCTTCTGATCTGGTATCTTGCTCTGCGCGGCAAGCACCGGCTTGAAATCAGAAATGCAACCGTCGAAGTTAACCGGAGACGATTTCAAACCGGTGAAATATCAAAAGAAGAGTTCAACAGGCTCAAAAGCTCACTTACCAACAACTAACCATATCACATGAAAATGAGCAAGCATACCCTTTGGATGATTATTGGATGTGGTGTTCCACTTCTGCTTCTGTTTTTCGCCCCAATGCTGGGGCTGAGCAGTAACGTATCCATCTTTCTGTTTATCGCAGCGATGTTTGCCTGCCATATCCTGATGATTGGTCACCACGGAAAAGGATCCAAACATCAAGATCACCAACATTAAAATTCGGAGGTCACTATGAAAACACTAAACATCAAAAAAATGGGGCTGGCCATTGGCACAACCGGCGCTGTTCTTTATATCGGTTGTATTATCCTAATGGTTTCGGTGGGAAGAGAGGGAACTATTTTCTTCTTTAACAGCCTTTTGCATGGACTGGATGTAGAACCCATAATTCGTATGAGTGTCCCGCCATTGGATGCATTTTTTGGGATCATACAAACCTTTATCCTGGGTTGGCTGGTTGGTGCATTAATAGCGGCTATATACAATATTGGATTGGGTGCGGATGAACAGGTGGAAAGTAATCCATCATGAAATGGTCGCTATACATCGGCAAACCAGCAGGCATTAAAGTCTTTATCCATTGGACCTTCATCCTGCTGGTCATTTGGCTCTCCTGGATGCACCTGCAACTAGGGCACGGACTTTTTGAAATTATAACAGGGTTGTTCTTTCTGGCCTTGCTGTTTGCTTGTGTTACGCTGCACGAATTTGGACATGCTCTGGCAGCTCGTCAGTATGGGATCGACACACAGGATATCAATTTATTACCCATTGGTGGAGTAGCAAGGCTTGAGCGAATGCCCGAAGATCCCAGGCAAGAATTAGTTGTTGCGGCTGCCGGTCCTGCAGTAAATGTGGTCATTGCCATTGTGCTATTCTTGTTGATAATTGTAACCGGACAGAGCCAATTGGATATTAGCCATCACGTAACGGGGAGTAATTTCCTGTCTGATTTGCTCGCAATTAACATCATTCTGGTCCTTTTCAACTTAATACCGGCATTTCCAATGGATGGAGGCCGCATGCTTCGGGCCTTGTTGGCCTTTAAGATGAAGCGTGCCAAAGCCACCCAAGTTGCTGCCTCAGTAGGACAACTACTGGCCATAGGCTTCATCCTGTTTGGACTTTTTTACAATCCGTTTCTACTATTTATCGGGGTATTTGTATTTCTTGGTGCCGGTGCTGAATCGCGACAGGTTTCTATGGCAGAATCTATGAAACTGATATCAGCAAAAGATGTCATGACCGGAAATTTCCAAAGTATTTCACTGAGTGCCACAGTAGCACAAGCCACTTCTCTGATGCTTGAAAACCAATCCTCAGAACTTGTTGTCACAAACGGAGATCAATTTGCAGGTCTCGTCTCCTATAGATCAGTTATCCAAGCACTTCAAGAAGGTAAATCAGAACAACCAATAATTGATCTAATTCAGGAAGATGTTAAAAGTTTTGAACCCAATTTATTATTGGCTGATGTAATTGATGCCCTTCAATTGGAAGACCAAACCATTTATCCAGTTATTGAAAACGGCAAACTTAGGGGGATAATTACAAATTCCAATCTGAATAAGATACTCCTTGATAAACAGGCAGCCCCACAAATTCAGGATTAAGAAAACTCCTCTTCCAATTTAAGCTTGTTTTAAGGCGTCTGTTCCTATCTTGCTATTAGTTTAAATACAGTGCTGGCTGTATTTACCAACTGTTAATTAAAACATCAGGATTTATGTTTTACGATCATCACTTTATAGGCATGCATTGGATTTGGTGGCTCATTGTGGTTGGGATTATCCTTCTGGTAGTTTTCAATGTCATCCCCTATCGCCCCAAAACAGAACTGGAAGAGAATGCCATGGAAATACTAAAGAAAAGATTTGCCCGCGGGGAAATTGAACGGGAAGAGTTCGAGGAACGGAAAAAAATCTTAAACCAAAGCAATTAAAATTTAAGGCTGAACCTATGAAGAAAATTAAAGTTGCCGTAAATGGCTATGGAGTAATCGGGAAAAGAGTAGCGGAGGCTGTAGCCCTACAGGATGATATGGAGCTTATTGGCATTGGAGATGTAGCTGCCGACTGGCGGATTAAAGTTGCAGCCAAAAAATATAGTGTATTTGCCAATACGGAGGAAGGACGACAAGCCATGGACGATTCCCACATACCCGTGGCCGGCAACCTTGATGATTTAGTATCTATCGCCGATGTGGTTGTGGACTGTGCTCCCAAAAAATTCGGTGCTCAAAATGCTGAAAAATACCGGCAAGCAGGGGTGAAATATATCGTACAGGGTGGTGAAAAACATGAAACAACCGGTCACTCCTTCAGTGCCGAATCCAACTACGACTCAGCGGTGGGAAGAGATTCAACCAGGGTTGTTTCCTGCAACACCACCTCCATTGTGCGAACCCTAGGTGCGTTGAAACGGGCCGGACTGCTCAAGAAAGCGCGTGGCACGCTGCTACGTCGGGCTACCGATCCGTGGGAAAGCCATAAGAGTGGCATCATGAATACGCTGGTTCCCGAACCGGAAATTCCAAGTCACCAGGGGCCGGATGCTCAGAGCGTGGATCCCGAGTTGGATGTAGTGACGGCAGCAGTTAAAGTACCGGAAACACTTTCCCACCTACACTACTGGACCGTGCAATTGACAAAGGAAGCATCCAAAGAGGAAGTGCTGGAAGCGTTTGGCACCTCATCCCGAACCGCTTTTATACGCATGGATGATGAATTATCAGCTAACAATGCAGTGAAGGAATTAATGCTGGACATAGGCCGCCCCCATGGTGATATGTACGAGGTGGCCATATGGGAAGATATGTTGAAAGTGGAGGGAGACGAGCTTTACTACGCCTACCTGGTTGATAACCAGGCCATTGTAATTCCCGAAACCATCGATGCCATTCGGGCACTAACCGGCTTAGAATCCAATCCCGAAAAATCGATAGACAAAACAAATCGATCACTGGGTATTAAGCAACGGTTTATTTAGGAAATGATCCATTTTCATTACCAAAAACTCTTTTAACTGAACGGAGCAATTACATGGAACGAGGAATTGAACATTCAGGAGCCTGGGTTATAGCGCTTTTTGTTATCGTTATTGCTTCTTGGCTATTATACAAGTACATGGCACCCAAATCCTGGCGGGAGTGGGTGGGAGCTGGTTTAATTCAAGGCTTTATCATTGCATTGTATGCAGAGATGTATGGCTTTCCCCTTACTATTTATTTGATGGCGCGATTCTTGGGAATTGACAGCGGGTCTGTAGATGCCAATCTCTGGTCCACAATATTAGGTATGGGGCAGACCGGCATGATGATCTCAATGATTCTGGGCTATGCCCTGCTTTTTATTGGCTTCGGAATTTTTATCCAGGGCTGGCGTCAGCTTTACCATGCCAAGCAGGAAAACAGGCTGGCAACCGACGGATTATACAGCCTGGTCAGACATCCCCAATACACTGGATTGTTTATCGGGCTTTTTGGAGAGGGGGTCATTCACTGGCCGACTATATTTTCCGTTGGTCTGTTTCCGGTGATCGTAATCGCTTATGTCCTGCTTGCCCGAAGGGAAGAGAAGAAGGTAATTGAAGAGTTTGGTGAAGAGTATCTCCAGTACAAACGAAACGTGCCGGCCTTCCTTCCGGCGAAAGACAACTGGAAACAGTTTATTCAACGGTCCGGTAATACTGGACAATCAAATTTGTAGTTATTTCAATTCAATAATGGTCTAAAATATGACACCGATCACAGTCACCAAAGCATCCGGAGAAAAAGAATCATTTGATGAAAATAAACTTCGGCGTTCACTCAACAGTGCAGGTGCTGATCAACAAATTATTGATCGAATTACAAATGTAATCAGTGAGATACTCTATAATGGCATTTCCACTCAGGAGATCTATAAAAGGGCTTTTCGACTGCTCAGACAGTATTCCGATCGCTCCGCCGGACGTTATAAGTTAAAAGAAGCATTATTGGAACTGGGACCTACTGGTTATCCCTTTGAAAAGTTTGTTGGCGAACTACTTAAAAGGTTAGGCTACCAAACTGAAACAGGAATTGTTGTGGAGGGCAACTGCGTATCCCATGAAATTGATGTGATTGCTGAGAAGGATAACAAGCATTTCATGATAGAATGCAAATTTCACAACCGAAAAGGGCATAAATGTAATGTAAAAGTCCCCCTTTACATTCAATCACGATTCAAGGATGTGGAAAGAAACTGGAGTAGCCAGCCCGGTCACGAAGACAAGCAACACCAGGGATGGGTGGTAACCAATACTCGATTTACCAAGGATGCCCTGCAGTATGGCAAATGCATCGATCTTAAACTGTTAAGTTGGGACTATCCCCAAAATAATGGGCTGAAAGATCTTATTAGCAAAGTGAATCTCCATCCTATTACTTGTCTTTCAACCCTTAGTAAGAAAGATAAACAGCAGTTGCTTCAGCAGAATATCGTTTTTTGCCAACAGTTATGTGAGAATGATAAGATCCTGACTAGCATAGGACTGGACAGCCGCAAAAAGAATCAAGTGTTGAAGGAAGCCCAGGATATTTGCAATACCAATAAAAATGAGATGACTAAATGAAATACTCTGATAATAACCACCTCGAAAGGGATCCTACTTTAATTATTTACTGCAAGGAATGGTGTGAATACCTCCAGAAATTAGTAAACCTGCTAAGAGAGAAACAACAATCGTTTTCCTTTATCGACTTACGGTTTGATACACAACAAGCAAAAGAGTTGATATCTGAACTGGGAAATCCCTTGATTCTACCAGTACTCTCCTTAAATGAGACCTATCACGAAAAGCCTGCAATTTCGAAAGTCAAAAGTATTTTAGATCGATATCAATGGCGACAACAGGTTGACAAAAAGTATTATCGTACCCTACCAGTCCAAGACCATCAGTAACTACTTTACCTATGGCTACGATAAACGTCACAAAAGCATCCGGAGAACAAGAGCCTTTCAATGAGGCTAAGCTTCGCCGCATGCTGGTTGCTACCGGTGCTGATTCTAAAGTGATTGACCAGGTAATTAAGGCTATAGAGGATAAACTCTATGATGGTATTTCTACCCAAAGGATAACAGAAGAAGCATTTCGCCAGCTTCCAAAAAAATCAGAAAATATTCGATTCGATAAGATACCAACAGAACACGAACCACCTTCCGACTTTGATAGTGAAAGACTGGATAGGTTGCAACGCCACGCTTTCGATTATTTCTTGCATGAAACCAATCCGAATAACGGGCTGGTAGCAGACAATTCACAGTTGGGTTCGCCTGCCAGTATAGCATCGGTCGGTTTTGCACTAGGAGCCTATGTGGTAGGAGTCGAACGCGACTGGATATCACGAAGGGAAGCAATTCAACGTACCTTATCCACCCTGCGCTTCTTTTGGACCAGCGAACAAAGTCCCGCTCCAAATGCTACCGGACACAAAGGGTTCTATTATCATTTTCTGGATATGAAGACTGGGAAACGTGCTGGAAAGTGCGAGTTGTCGACGATCGATACTGGTATTCTGCTGGCTGGCATGCTTCTGGCTGCCACTTTTTTTGACCTCGATACCAAACAGGAACAGGAAATACGTAACCTGGCCGATGACATTTACCGCCGTGTCGATTGGAAATGGGCCTGCAACGGTAAGGCCACAATCACCCACGGGTGGACACCAGAGGACGGCTTTCTGCCATATCGGTGGGAAGGATATGACGAGGCTGGGCTCCTGTACTTCCTTGCTCTTGGCTCTCCGTCCCAACCGTTGCCGAAGGAAAGCTACAAAGCCTGGACTTCTTCCTATGAATGGAAAAAGATATATGGCTATGAATTCATCTACGGCGGACCGCTGTTCATCCACCAATATTCCCATATCTGGATCGATTTTCGTGGTATCCAGGACGCTTTTATGCGAGAAAAAGGAATCGACTATTTTGAAAACAGCAGTCGTGCTACCTATATCCAGCGTGATTACGCCATACGAAATCCATTAGACTTTAAAGGCTACGGGGAAAATTTCTGGGGAATAACAGCCAGTGACGGCCCGGGTTGGAGCACAAAAAAAGTCAACGGCATTGAACGCTCCTTCTTTGGCTATATCGCCCGTGGCGCACCCTACGGACCCGATGATGGCACGGTTGCCCCGTGGGCTGTAGTCGCTTCGCTACCCTTCGCCCCTGAAATTGTATTGCCAACCATCCAAAATTTCCAAGACGTGTATCCCCAGATTACCGGGAAATATTGCCTGAGATGTAGTTTCAATCTTAGTTATCCCAATAACCAAAAAAACCGGGATGGGTGGACGTCTTCCTATCATTATGGTATCAATCTTGGTCCGGTTGTCTTGATGATCGAAAATTATAGGTCTGGATTGATCTGGAAGCTTATGCGTGGATCCAGGCATCTTGTGAATGGATTAAAAAAAGCAGGATTTAGAAACGGATGGTTATGAATCCTATTAAAAGAAGTTTATCATGAATTAACTTTAACTTGAGAAGAGAGTTATGATGAATAAAAAAGACGTTGGATTTTATCTGGTAATAGTAGGACTCCTCGTTTTTCTATCCTCATGTCAAATGGGAGGCTCTGGCTATATGAGTGAGGAACAACGGGAGGAATTAGAAACCGCCTATGATTCTCTGCAATCTAATTACAAAAAGCTGTTGACAAACTATGAAGGCGCAATGGACACTCTGCCGTCTGACTTACAATCGCTCTACAACCAGATGCAGAAAATGCACGATGATATGGATGTCAGTCACCGTCAAATGATGGCTGGCAACATGGGACGTCATATGCAGGGCGATAATATGATGGCTGAAGGCATGGGCATGCACATGCAAAGTCATATGACCGGTGAGTGGTATAGTCAGATGATGGGCATGCATGAGCAAATGGCCCAAATACACCAGCGAATGGGACAACAAGATATGGCCCGGATAAACCGTCATCTCTCCGAAGAGTATGGTAATATGAGAAAAATGATTCCCGGCCTGGATGAGCCCAGCGAGGTGCCTTTTAATGAGGAAGGAGATCCTGCGTTATTAAATGGTGAAAACCTGTATTCTCAAAACTGCGCCTCCTGTCACGGAGGTAATGCCGAGGGTGTATCAGGCGTATTTCCACCACTGGTCGATTCAGAGTGGATTACCAGCGATAAATCCGTTCCCATCCGAATTTTACTTCATGGTCTACAAGGTGAGATTGAAGTACAAGAACAAGAATATCAAGGCAGCATGCCTTCTTTTAAAGCACGGCTCAGTGCAGCAGAAATAGCGGCCATTCTCAATCACCTGCGCGAGGAAAGTGAGGGAGATCAACCGAACATTTCCCAAGAAGACATCATCCGAATTAGCAATACCTACAGCGACCGAGCTACTCCTTGGAATGCAGAAGAGTTGAATGCACAAGAACAAGGCAACCAATAATATGCATGCCGAGTCTAATAAAACAGCACTTGTTCTCTGCGGAGGTGGGGCCCAAGGCGCTGCCGAAATTGGTTTCTATCAAGCTATGGTGGAGCAGGGGGTAAAGCCGGATTATATTATTGGCACTTCAATTGGGGCTATTAACGGGGCTTTCATTGCCTCTGGACTAGATATAAGTCAATTAAAAGAACTATGGAAAGGAATTTCAGAACAGAAACTTTATCGGTTCAACCCGGAGCTTCTATGGAAATGGGGAAATGCTTCTAGTTTATTCAAACCCACAGGTAAAAAGAAATTTCTACAACATCACTTGCCGGTAGATACATTTGAAGAACTTTCGATCCCTTTAACTGTTGTAGCAACTGATCTCCAAAAGGCAAGTTCTACATATCTTGATAAAGGTCCGTTAATGCCCGCCTTAATGGCCAGTAGTGCCCTTCCCGTTTATTTTCCGCCACAAGTGATTAACAACAATCAGTTGGTAGATGGCGGAATTTCCAATAACATACCTATTGACAAGGCTTACGATCTTGGAGCCGATACTATTTATTGCATTTTAAGTGAATGCCGACATCAGTTCAGCAATACCGTAACTGGATTGTTTAACATGATAATTCGCACGGCCCAGGTCAGCCAGCACCAAAAACTTAGAAACGACATTCAAAAAATTGCTGCCAGTACGGAGCTGTATCTCTTGGATCTCTGCATTAATACCCATTTAACAAGTGTACTGGATTTCAGCAAGACCGAAATGATCATTGAAGAAGCGTACCAATTTTCCAGACGAGCCCTGGAACAAGGTTATGGATGCGTACCTTTGCCGATTGAATAACTAAATAACTATACTCGATTAATGCCTGAGAAAAAAACAGAGAACTGCTCAAAACTATTCTTTATCCTGTGTTTGTATATTTTACTTCCGTCATCCGGTTTCGGACAGGATACCCAAATGCTGCTCTTTGAAATTGACGGAAACCAGTACAAAAAATGTAACTATAGCAAAGACGGAGAGTTGGAATCGTACCAAAAGCTGATAGTCGGTTCCATAGAAGAAAAAGCCAATACCTATCGTCTTCCGGTTGAACTTTATTCATACAATGCAAAAGGGGAGCTACAAGACAGCACCAAAACCCTTTATACCTGCCAACCAGATGAACAAAAAGTTTTGCTAAATGTTTTCCCCTTTACAGATTACGGGAAAGGCAGTGAAATCAAGGTCAACCTGTTGGATACGAATGCTTTTTACCCAACGGCTCCCAAGCCCGGATGGGAGATGGAATCTATTGAATTTGCCTTGAATATTGATAAAGGGCTGGTGGGCTTTTTGGGAGGAAAGAGTAAAATTACCATCTACGACCGGCGGGTGGTATCTAACGACACGCTGCAGGCCGGGCAGTATCAAATTAACTCAGATGTAGATCTTGGGGTGTATGTACTCGGCATAAAAGTAAAAGGGTTTGCTTACGGGGTGATTGAAATCGTAGATAAAGAACGGGGAATCATACGCCAAAAACTTACCAGTGAAGACGGGAGTTATTTTATGATACGCTTACTATAAATCCGAATAAAAATAAATTTAATATACAGTCTCGATTCGAATGAATAATTCAAATCCTAAACAAACCCAATTTACTAAAAAGCGATATAACGCTACATCAGTTATTTATAACCTAATGGAGTGGCCGGTCGAGCAATTGTGGTATAAAAAATGGCGACAAAAACTATGGCAACAAATTCACGGACCAACGGTATTGGAAATCGGAGTAGGCACAGGCAAAAATATCCCCTACTATCCCGATGAGATTAAGTTAACAGGAATTGACCTTTCTCCGGGCATGCTAAAACGGGCCAAACAACTGCTTGATAAAAAGCAACAAGACCGTGTTACCCTTAAAGAGATGGATGCCCAAGACATGGACTTTCCTGACAACCACTTCGACGATCTGGTTGCCACTTTCGTGTTTTGCTCGGTGCCCGATCCCATATTGGGATTAAAGGAAGCCCTGCGCGTCACCAAGTCCGGCGGGAAACTGTATCTGCTAGAACACATGAAGCCGGAACAACCCGTTTTGGCCGGCATAATAGAAAAACTGGATGCTCCCATTCATTATTTAAGTGACGTTCATATTGCCCGCCAGACAGTTGCAAATGTTGAAAAGGCCGGCTGGAGTATTGAAAGGGTTCAGGATTTAACTGCGAAGGGCATCTTCAAAAAAATCGAAGCGAGCAAACCGCATTAAGCCCCTTTATCTTTTGCTAGCGGAAATTCAACCACAAAGGTACTCCCTTCACCTTGCCCCTCACTGTAGGCACGAATTTTTCCATTGTATAATTCTACAATAGCCTTAACGAGTGGCAATCCCAATCCACTACCCCGATTTTCTTGAACATCCCGTTGATTAGCCCGATAGAATCGTTCAAATAAATGCTTTTTCGTTTGTTCATCGAATCCAATGCCTGTATCACTAAGATGTAGCACGACCTTACCGCTGGATCGCTTAAGCTGTAAGTCTATAGATCCACCCTCGGGAGTATATTTCAATGCATTTTCCAACAGATTATTGATAACCTCCTCGATATAAGCTTCATGCGCTCGGACTTGCAGTTCAGGATCAATTTGTGTTTGAATACTGATATTCTTTGCCTGAGCACTTTCCTGGTGTTGATCGGCCACTGCTTCTGTAATACGGCTGACGCTAACGATATCCGGTTTCGACCGATGTACCGATTCCACCCGTGAAAGTTGCAGCAACAGATGCACCATTTCGCTCATCTTGCGAACTTCAGTCAGCATTCGCCCTATTGTTTCCTGGTACTCCTCTTTGGATCGGGGTTTACGGAGCATAATCTCGGCATCACTGCGCATCGATGAAAGTGGGGTCATGAGTTCGTGGGCGGCGTCGGAGGTAAAGCGTTTCTCCCGTTCAAAACCTTTTTGCAGGCGATTGAGCATCATATTAAAGGTTTCGGCCAAGTCGGTCAGCTCGTCTTTTACCTGGTAGTTTACCGGAATACGTTTGTCTAAATCGGTAGCTGTGATTGATTTGGCTGCTTCATTAATAGAGGCTACCGGTGTTAGTGCTCTTCGGGAAAGCCAGTATCCTCCGAGGATAGAAAATGCCACGCTTATTGCAATTAGAACGAATAGATACTGCCTGAACCGACTCAGCTCCTCGTGCAAGGTCCATTCGAAGCCGGTAACCTCCAGCCAGCCGCAAAGCTGACCACTGTCATCCATAATAGGATAAAACAGTGTCCGTGCTGGCAGATCCTGCCACTGACTGCTAAAGGAATATTCCTCGGGCCTGTCGGGAATACCGGTATTCAATGGCTGTTTTACATCCACAAAGTTGGGGCTTTTATAAATCAGGCTGTCCTCTTGGTTGTACAATCGAACATAGGTTCCGTATTCCACGCCGCTTTTAAGTGCTGCATTCCTACTGTATCCTGTAAGATCAATGGAAAGTGAATCCCCGGTGGTATCGATATGTGGAAGCAACTGCTCGGCTTCAAAGCGAAGGTGCCTGTCATAATTATGATGAATGGACTGGTGAAAGGTCTCGTATAAGAAGTACCCAAACAGGCTAAGCATCACGAACAGACTTAACCCATACCAAAATGCCAGTTTTTTAGAAATTGACAGTCGATCAAAAAAACTCGTCAAACTACTCACAATCTTACTCATCTTCTTTTATCAGATCAGTATTTAGTCGATATCCTGCGCCCCGGATGGTTTCAATCGCCTGGGAGTGATCCTCCAAAAATTCTTGCCCGCACTCTTCTAAAGATTCGGCCAGCTTCTGTCGCAGGGTTGATATGGTCGCCTCAATAGTATTATCACTTACGTGGTAGGCCGACCCCCATACCCGCTCTGCCAGCTGGGTCTTTGAGAATACTGTTTCCGGCTTACTCAACAAAAGTTCCAATAAGATAAATTCTTTGGGCCGAAGCGATCGTTTAATGCCACATATTTTAACCCAATGCTTACGTGAATCAAGCTCAATAGGACCCACCGAAACCACTTCATTATTCTGCATCTCTGTGGAACGACGCCCTAATGCTCGAACGCGGGCCAAGAGCTCTTCAAAAGAGAACGGCTTACCCATGTAATCGTCTGCTCCCGCATCAAGCCCTGAGACCTTGTGATCCAGATCCCCCAGTGCCGTAAGCATGAGAACTGGAAAGGTCCGGTCTTCTGCCCGCCAATGCTCCAAAATTTGCTTGCCATCACGGTTAGGCAGCCGCCAGTCCAGGATAACCATATCGTAATCATTCACCAGTCCCTGCAGCTCGGCTTCCTCTCCGTCGTGCATCACTTCCACCACGTGACCTTCCTCTTCCAGTCCCCGCTTCAAATTATTGGCCAGCTGCTTTTCATCCTCCACTAAAAATATCCACATAAAAAAGTAATTCTATTTCATGAAATAACACCCTAAGATAAAAGACACTGACCAATAATGTTTTAAGCTTAATTTAAGGTTCAGTTTGTATGTTTCGGTTCGACATTTGGAAACCAACGTTTTAGCTAATTAAAAACAATAGGTTACGCTGATTTATGAGTGACGATAATAATAATGGTATGAATCGCCGCACCTTTCTCCGATATGCTGGCTCCTTAGCAGCTTTTGCCGGGGCAAGTGCGGTATTGCCGGGCTACGCGTTAGCGGGCTTCAGCAATGAGAAGCGGGAAGTGTTAACTCCCAAGGGCCCTGACAATGTCATTGATTTGACAATCGGTAAAATGCCTCACAAGATTGACGGTAAGCGGGGTGAAGCCATAGGTATCAATGGTTCGGTGCCGGGGCCCTTAATCCGCCTGCAAGAAGGACAAGACGTAATGCTTCGAGTAACCAACGAACTGGATGATACGACTTCGATCCACTGGCATGGTATCCTGTTGCCCTTCCAGATGGATGGCGTACCCGGAGTTAGTTTTGACGGTATCGCTCCCGGTGAGACCTTTGAATACCGGTATCCGGTACGGCAAAGTGGCACCTATTGGTACCATAGTCACTCGGGACTGCAGGAACAACTTGGCCACTACGGACCGCTGGTTATTGATCCTGCCGATGAGGATCCGGTTGAATATGATCGGGACTACCCGATTGTACTTTCCGACTGGACGTTCGAAGATCCTCACGACGTGTTAGCCAACAACATCAAAATGGAGGGCTATTACAACTACCAGAAGCGAGATCTTGGAGAGTTTTTCAGTGATGTTAAAAAGAACGGCCTTGGCGACACGATTAAAGACTATGCCATGTTCGGGAATATGCGGATGAGCGCCACCGATCTACTGGATGTCACCGGGGCTACCTACACCTACTTAATGAATGGCCACGGCCCCAACTCCAACTGGAACGCCCTGTTCAAGAAAGGGGAAAAAGTGCGCCTGCGATTTATCAATGCCTCAGCGGGTACTACCGCTTTTGATGTTCGCATTCCCGGCCTGGAGATGACTGTGGTAGCAGCCGATGGACAGAATGTAGAGCCGGTACCCATTGACGAATTTCGCATCGGTATTGCCGAGACTTATGATGTGATTGTAGAACCCAAAGAGGAAAAACCTTATACCATTTTTGCCGAATCGCTTGACCGCAGCGGCTATGCCCGTGGCACACTTGCACCACGCGAAGGCATGTCAGCACAAGTGCCTGATCTCCGCCCACGACCCAAGCGGGATATGAAAGACATGGGCATGATGATGTCGATGGGCGGCATGGATATGGAAGGCGACGACATGGAAGGAATGGACCATGGGGATATGGATCACGGGGATATGGATCATGGCAACATGGATATGTCCAAAGATCCCAAATCCCCCGTAAAACACGGTCCCGACAAGCACGGACCGGGCGCTGCTGCCATTGCACAGAACCAATTTGACCGTCTAGACGAACCAGGCATTGGCTTGGGCAACGACGGACGAAAAGTGCTGGTCTATAACGATCTGAAAAGCCTGCGTCCTAATAAAGACACCCGCGATGCCAAGCGAGAAGTAGAGCTGCACCTAACCGGTAACATGGAACGCTACATGTGGTCGTTTGATGGTAAGCAGTTTCATGAGGTCGATGGTCCTATTGAATTCAAACACAATGAACGACTGCGTCTCACACTGGTCAACGACACCATGATGGAACATCCCATTCACCTGCACGGGATGTGGATGGAGCTGGAAAACGGCAATGGGCAGCATAATCCCCGGCAGCACACCCTGCTTGTACAACCGGCACAGCGCATTTCAGCCCTTATTACGCCACGCGACAAGGGACGTTGGGCTTTCCACTGCCACATCCTGTATCACATGGAACGCGGCATGTTCCGCGTAGTTCAGGTGGCCGATGAAAATGGAAGCATTTACGGACAGGACTATTCGTAAACAGACCCAGCGAGCCTTCACGAACGAATTCTATCTGACATACAAAATTGCAACATAATGACCATGATTAGACGCGCGTCAATATTCATTCTCACAACCTTCGCTATCATTGTAATCGCCGGCAGCTCAGCTTTTGCTCAAAAAGCACCTGAGTTCAGCAACGATTTGATGATGGACGATAAAACATACGTCTATCTGATTGCTGAAAAACTGGAATACCGAAGCGTCAGCGGCATTAATCCCCTGATGTGGGAAGTGCAAGGCTATGTGGGCAAAAGCCTAAATAAGTTCTGGTTTAAATCCCACGGCGAAGCATTGACCATCGAAAGTGAGGCCGAGATGGAGTTTCAGGGCTTGTACAGCCGCGCCATTGGCCCTTATTTTGATATTCAGGGAGGAATCCGTTACGACCTTGCCTACGAGGGCGTTGGCAACAAGTCAAGAGGTTTTGCGGTGATTGGCCTGCAAGGTATGGCCCCCTATTTCTTCCACGTCGACGGAGGAATGTTCATCAGTGAAGACGGTGATATTTCTGCCTCAGTGGAAGCCGAATATGACCTGCTCTTTACCCAGCGATTGATCGGTCAGCCGGTGTTTGAAACCAGCGTTGCCGTACAGGAGGTTCCGGAGTGGGGCGTCGGATCCGGATTCAATAATATAGGTCTTGGCTTCCGGCTTCGCTATGAGTTTGCTCGAGAATTTGCTCCCTATATTGGTATCAACTGGGAACGTAAGCTAGGCGAAACCGCTGACATGGCACGTGCCGAAGGCGGCCACGTCAGCAATCTGAGTATGGTCGGCGGTATCCGTATGTGGTTTTAAACAATTGCAGTAAATAAAGTACCTTCACTATTCAGCTAACTTCAGTAAATAAAATAGTCTCATATGGAATTGATTCCTGAATGGGCACCTAACATTCACCCGATCCTTGTTCACTTTCCCATCGCTATTATTCTACTGGCAGTGTTGATGGACTTGCTAAACTTCTTTCTACCCGATAAGTGGTGGGATGATCTAAAATCTACCATCCTATATAGTATTGGTGCAGTATCAGGTATAGCCGCTTACTATACAGGGACCCTTGCGGCCGACAGCGTGTTTTTGCCGTCGGGAGCGCAATCGGTTTTGAATGAACATGCTGATTGGGCCTTGTGGACCGTCTGGTTCTTTGGGATCTATGCCGTTCTGCGAATGCTACTCCACTGGTATCAAAAGATGGATCAGCAAGCGGTTAGAATTGGGCTGTTTGCCCTTGCCTTGCCCGGAGTGTTCTTTCTCTATGAAACAGGAGATCATGGTGCTGAAATGGTTTTTGGCTTTGGAGCGGGTACCGGTCAGTTAATAGAGCAACAAAGCACTGCCTCAGTTCCCACGGATAGTCTGCAACAGGGAGAATCAACATTCACTGTCAGTGATAATGGCAACTGGTCATGGGAGGTTGGTCCGAATGGCGTAAGCACGTTGCTTTCCCGCTTCCGGTGGCTGGAAGGTTCTGCCTCGGAGCTACAGCCAACCGTTGTTAACAGCGGCAATAATCACCTGCTTAAGGTCTCAGTCGATTCTACCTCAAATTTCTTTGTTGGAAAGGACTCATTGCAAAACGTGCAGGTTGACTACTACCTGGATCTGTCAGATTTTGAGGGAGATATTTCGCTCGTCAACCATGTTCAGGATGCCCAAAATTATGATTTTGTGACGCTCTCTTCCGATGGCACCGTATCCCAAGGTCGGGTTAGTGGTGGCAACCGTGAAGTGTTTGCCGAAGAATCCTACTCCGCTTCGGGCATACTGTTTATTCGCACTGTCGGTAACGGCACTCATTTCCGGGGATATATTAACAAAGAGATGGTAGTCCATGGCCATGGCGATGCTCCCGAGGCCGGAAGCGTCGGGCTAAAACTAAATGGAACCGGAACCATACTTATTGATCGGTTGACCTTAACCCAACTCAATTAATCATTAAAAAACTTATGTATACTCGAATATCATTAACTGCAGTTCTCTTATTTATAATAGGAACTTCTATATCTGTAAGTCAGCCTTCTGCATCAGAGAAAAAGGTAATCAAGACGCTTGAATCATTTCACCAAGCCATTATTGATAATGACACCCAGGCAGCCAAAAACCTGCTATCAGAATCTGTAAGAATCCTGGAAGGCGGGAATATCGAAACCAAGGAGGAATATTTATCACACCACTTTCATTCTGATGGGAAATTCCTGAGTGCCATGAAACGGGAAATAGAATCACGAAATGTAACGATTAAGGGCAATACCGCTTGGGTTTCAACTCAAACACATACCTGGGGCACCTACAGCGATAGAAAATTGGATCTAAACAGTCTCGAACTGGCTGTTCTTAAGAAGGAAGAAGGGCATTGGCAAATCACCGCACTTCACTGGTCCTCGGCCAGTCAAGACTAAGTCTTAGTTCATTACTTTGTCTCAAAGTCCTGCATTAATGGTGCAGGACTTTTTTTTATTGAAAACCCCGGGATGATTTAAGGTTCATTTAAGGAAGGTGGTGTTAGTTTAGTCAGAAATAAGACAAGAAACTCTTTTTACCATTGACTGAACTAAATACGATGCAATTACTATGAACAAATTCATCTTTGCGCCCCTGATATTACTCCTTTCTCTGTTTTTGTTATTCCCTTTTGAAGCTGTAGGACAAACCAAGGATTCTACGCTTGTCTTGGATAAACTTATCCAAATGGTACTGACCCAAAACCCTGAATTGCAATCTTCATTTCAGGGATGGGAGGCCAGCAAAAGTCGAATATCGCAACAGGAAGCATTGCCCGACCCGACGCTGGGTTTAAGTCTTATGAACTTGCCGGTCAACAGCTTTGCCCTTGATCAGGAACCGATGACCGGCAAGCAAATCTCCCTGATGCAGCCCTTTCCTTTCCCGGGTAAGCTCGGCCTTAAAGGAGACATTGCGCGCAGCGAGTCGGACATAACTTTGCACCAATATCAGGAGCTCAAAAATCAGCTGATAAAGAAAACCAAGCAGGCCTATTACGATCTCTATTACATAGATCAAGCCCTGGCTACCGTCGCCAGCAATCAGGAGTTGCTCAGGGAATTCGTGGAAATCGCGGAAACACGATACGGCGTGGGCAAGGGCATTCAGCAAGATGTACTGCGAGCACAGGTGGCCCTTTCCAAGATGATTGACCGCGAACTCAAGCTTCGCCAACAGCGTGAAGCGATGCAGGCCCAAATTAACACACTGATAGATCAGCCGGCAGATGCCCCGCTTGGGAGAGCGTTGGCTTCTGAACCGAAACCGGAGAAGTACGAATTAAACTCACTCATTCAGCAAGCCGACAGCACCAGTCCAATGCTTTCTGCATGGAAAACGGCTGTAAAACAAAGTGGGCAACAGGTAGATTTGGCCCAGAAAGACCGCTATCCCGATTTTGCGGTAGGACTGGCCTATACTCAACGAAACGAACTTCAAAACGGAATGCCGGGCTACGATTTTGTCTCGGCTATGTTCAATATCAAGATCCCGCTCTTTTACAACAAGAAGCAGGACAAGAAGGTGCAGGAGACTCGAATTAAGCAATCTTCTGTGGAATATCGCTACCGAAATGTAGCAAACTCCGTTGAACAAATGCTCCAGCAGTCGTTGACCAACCTAGAAAAACACCAGAGGCTGGTTGATCTCTATAAAACCGGCATTATTCCACAGGCCGAGGAGTCGCTGGAATCTTCGATCGCAGGTTATCAAAATGATAAAGTAGACTTCCTTTCGCTGCTCGACAGTGAGCTGACGCTTTTTGAATTTCGCCTCGATTATCATCGATTTGTGGCCGATTACCATAAGGCCTTAGCAGAACTGGAAGCCCTCACCGGCACCGACCTTTAAACCATTTTAGAACACAGAACAATGAGGACCAACATCATGAATACCAAATCTATACTTCTTTCCCTGGGTCTAATTACCACCTTTACTTTAGGGGGCTATTGGCTGGGGACCCAAATGGCCAACACCTCGGCAACCACCACTGAGACGACCGCAGAAATGCAGCATCAGGAGATGCAGGAGGCCCCAGAATCTGATGCCAAGAAAGAGGGAGATCGTGAAATACTGTATTGGCAGGCCCCGATGAACCCCAGTGAGATATACGACAAACCGGGAAAGTCCAAGATGGGAATGGATCTGGTACCCGTTTACGCAGATGAAGCCAACAGTTCGGAAGGGATTGTTAAGATTAATCCGGTAGTCGTCCAAAATATGAATGTGCGAACGGCAACGGTTCAGCAAAAAGATCTTTCCACTACGGTCAGTGCCGTTGGCAAGGTCGAATATGATGAGCAAAAGCTATACAACGTTAATCCCAAAGTCTCCGGATGGGTAGAACAACTTCATGTAGATTACACGGGTAAAATGGTCCAACGGGGACAACCGCTGTTTAGCATCTATTCACCGGAGTTGGTTACCACCCAGCGAGAATACCTGCTGGCTCTCAAAACAAGAGACAAAGTGGGTTCCAGCAGTTTTGAACAAATCCGCGCCGGAGGTAACAGCTTACTTGAAGCCACCCGAAAGCGACTGGAATACTGGGATATTCCTGATTCTGAGATAAAAGAACTCGAACAAAGCGGCGAAGTTAAAAAAGCGGTGACATTGAAGTCTCCTGCTACCGGCGTTGTACTTCACAAAAATGCGGTGGAAGGTGAATTTATCAAATCAGGTACTCCGGCCTATAAAATTGCTGACCTTTCAACTGTTTGGGTGCAAACCAGCGTGTACGACTATGAAGTGCCCTGGATTGAAGTAGGACAACCCGCCCAGATGGAACTTTCCTACCAACCGGGCAAAACCTACCAGGGAACTGTTGCCTACGTATATCCCAGCCTAGACCAGAAGACCCGAACGGTTCAGGTGCGTCTGGAATTTTCGAATCCCGACTTGGTATTAAAACCGGGCATGTTTGCCAATGTACGTATTCAAACACGTCCCAAGCGTAACGTTACCGTCATTCCGAATGAGGCTATCATCCGAACCGGTGAACGGAATATCGTTTTTGTTGCCAAGGGAGAAGGAGCATTTGAGCCACGCGAAGTAACCCTGGGCATGGAAGGCGGCCAACGCAATAATGAAATTGAAATACTTGAAGGTGTGAAAGCAGGCGAAAAGATTGTGACCTCAGCCCAGTTCCTCTTTGACAGCGAGAGCCGCCTGCAGGAAGCCATCCAGAAAATGCTGCAGCAAAAACAAGATACCTCTGACATGAAAATGGAGACTACAGACAGCTCCGGTAGTGAAATGAACCATAAGAAGATGCCGGAAGACACTACTGATCATTCAAACATGAATATGTGATCCCACAGGCGACCTTATAGCGCAAACCCCTATTAAATATTTTGGAGATTTAAGAAAATGCTACAGAAAATAATTGAACTATCCGTCAACAACCGCTTCATGGTAATTATCGCCAGCATTCTCGTGCTGGCAGGCGGTACCTATGTGATGTATCAAACCCCGGTGGACGCCATTCCGGATCTCAGTGATGTCCAGGTTATTGTATTTACCAAGTATCCCGGCCAGGCTCCACAGGTGGTGGAAGATCAGGTTACTTATCCGCTGACCACCACCATGATGTCGGTTCCCAACACAAAAACAGTACGGGGCTACTCCTTCTTCGGACTTTCCTTTATCTATATCATTTTTGAGGATGATACCGATATGTACTGGGCCCGAAGTCGGGTACTGGAGTATCTCAATACGGCAGGAAGTAGCCTGCCTGAAGGTGTGACCCCTACCCTTGGGCCGGATGCCACCGGTGTTGGATGGGTCTATGAGTATGTATTGGACGGAGGCGACCAATATGATCTCCAACAACTGCGCTCTATCCAGGATTGGTTCCTTAAGTATGAACTACTTAGTGTAGACGGGGTAGCTGAAGTTGCCAGTGTGGGAGGACACGTCAAACAATACCAGGTCGAGGTGGATCCGGATAAACTGTTGGCCTATGATATCCCATTATCGAAAGTAAAAATGGCTATCAAGCGCAGTAACAATGACGTAGGTGGCCGCCTGGTAGAGATGAGTGAAACTGAGTTCATGGTCCGCGGCAAGGGGTACATTCAAACTGTAGCAGATGTAGAAAATGTACCGATCGGCAGCGATGGCAACGGCACGCCGGTGACTATTCGCAATGTGGCCAATGTTCAAATAGGTCCAGACCTGCGCCGCGGAGTGGCTGACTGGAATGGTGAGGGAGAAACCGTCGGCGGCGTGGTCGTTATGCGCTACGGCGAAAATGCTCTGCAAACCATTAACAATGTGAAAAAGAAGCTGGAAGAGCTAAAAAGCGGCCTCCCTGAGGGGGTAACTATTAAAACGGCCTACGACCGCTCCAGCCTGATCAACCGGGCTATTGAATTTTTGGAGGAAAAACTGATAGAGGAAAGCATCGTTGTTGCTATCATTGTAATGATATTTCTGCTCCACTTCCGAAGCTCACTGGTAGCTATTATCAGTTTGCCGATTGGTATTCTGGCAGCCTTCCTGGTGATGTACTTCCAGGGTATCAACGCCAACATCATGTCGCTGAGTGGTATTGCGATTGCGATTGGGGCCATGGTGGATGCGGCCATCGTTATGGTGGAAAATGCCCATAAACACCTGGAGAAAGACCGGGGGAAGAAAGGACACTGGCGAATTATTATCGATGCGTCAAAAGAAGTGGGCCCCGCCCTGTTTTTCTCCCTGCTGATCATCACGGTCTCATTCCTACCGATCTTTGCCCTGGAGGGACAAGAAGGCCGACTCTTTAAGCCCCTGGCCTTTACCAAAACCTATGCTATGGCCGCGGCGGCCCTGCTCTCGGTCACACTCGTCCCGGTGCTGATGGGTTACCTGATTCGCGGAAAAATTCAACCCGAACATAAAAACCCCGTGAACCGGTTTTTAATCTGGATATACCGACCGGTAATCAATTTGGCCCTGCGTTTTAAATGGACAACCATCATTGCCTCCATTGCTATACTTGTCATTTCCATTGTGCCCCTGCAGCGACTGGGCTCGGAATTTATGCCCCCCATCGAAGAGGGCGACCTGCTTTACATGCCCACCACTGATCCCGGTATCAGTATTACCAAGGCAAAAGAACTACTACAACAAACCGACAAAGTTATCGCCAGCTTCCCGGAAGTAGAATCGGTATTTGGCAAATCGGGTCGAGCGCAGACCTCCACCGACCCGGCCCCGCTCTCCATGTTCGAGACCATTATTCAATTGAAACCCGAAAACCAATGGAGGGAGGGCATGACGATGGACAAACTAAAGCAACAGATGGACGAAGCCATCAAGATTCCAGGCCTTACTAACGCTTGGACCATGCCGATTAAAACCCGGATCGATATGCTTTCGACTGGGATCAAGACACCCATTGGCATCAAGGTAACTGGTCCCAACCTGCAGACGCTTTCGGATCTTAGCCAGGATATTGCCTCAGTGGTACGGGATGTACCCGGTACCCTGAGCGTGTTCGCCGACAAGACGACCGGTGGAAATTACCTGGACTTCAATATCGACCGCAAGGAAGCAGCCAGGTATGGACTGACGACCGGCGACGTGCAGGATGTCATCCAGTCTGCCATAGGCGGTATGAATGTCACTGAGACCGTGGAAGGGCTGGAACGCTATCCGGTGAACGTGCGATACGCCCGTGAAACTCGCGAAAACCTTACGGACCTCGGTCGGGTATTAATCCCTACGCCTTCCGGGGCACAAATACCGATTGAATACGTGGCCGACCTGCAGATCCGCAAAGACGCCCCGGTGATCAAAACCGAGAACGCCCGATATTCCAGTTGGGTTTACGTAGATCTAACCACCTCTGACATAGGAGGCTATGTAGAGCTGGCTCGACAAACAGTAGACCAGCGCCTGGACCTGCCCTCTGGCTACAGCTTGGCCTGGAGCGGTCAATACGAGTACATGGAACGCGCCAAAAAGCGCCTGCAGGTGGTCGTCCCGATTACCCTGCTGATCATTTTCTTGCTGCTGTACTTTAACTTTAAAAACCTGCAGGAAAGTCTAATTGTGTTACTGACGCTGCCCTTCTCGCTGGTGGGTTCCTTCTGGCTGATGTATATCCTGGGGTATAACCTTAGTGTAGCCGTAGGAGTGGGTGCTATCGCCCTTGCCGGTGTTGCCGCTGAAATTGGAGTGATCATGCTCACATATCTGGATAATGCATATAACAATCGTAAATATAACGACAAGATGAATAGCCTAGAGGACCTCAAACAGGCCATCTTCGAAGGATCGGCCCAGCGTATCCGCCCGATATTCATGACTGTCTGTGCCATTACCGGCGGCCTGCTTCCTATCATGTGGGGTACAGGGACTGGGGCAACCGTTATGAAGCGAATTGCCGCCCCGATGGTTGGTGGAATGGTGTCAGCAACCATACTCAGCCTGGTTGTGATACCGGTCATCTACTACCTATGGAAAAGCCGGGAAGTAAAGAAATTAGCAGCGACAAGCGAAGACCAACAAATAACCAATTAACAAATTATGGGGCCTACTCTCTTTGGGTAGCCCCATATTTCAATAAACGGTGGCAACTATGAATGAAATAAAAGCATTTATTCGAAAACGAAAAGCAGAAGAAGTTATTGACGGGTTAGAAGCACAAGGCTTCTGTTGTATGACTCTAATGGATGTAATGGGACTTGGAAGGATGTCTGATCCCCAAAAAGCACAACTATCAATCAGCATTGCCGAGCGGTTCTCTGATATTGTAAAGTTGGTGGTGGTCTGCGGCCAGGACGATACGGAAGAAGTTATTGAGGTAATTAGAAATCACGCCCGAAGCGGTCAGCCCGGAGATGGAATTATCTATGTAACCCCGGTATCCCAATCGATTCATATCCGTAGCGGAAAAACCGGTGATGACTTTTTACAAAGTGAAAGGCATTCGCACTAACAAGTTCGAAATAAATTCAGATAAATCTTATGAAATCGAAGACTTTTATATTTTTAGCATTACTAGTAATAGGTATAGCTGGATCCGTAATTTGGGTGATTATCAGTGATTATAATGAACGCCAAAAACATATGGCTACTTCAGTAACAGAAGCCGTTATGTATAAAAATTCCGGTTGCCAATGCTGTGATAAATGGGCAACCTATATGGGGCGGTATGGATATAATATTTCTATCCAACCTGTAAGTAACATGCCGAAAATCAAGGATAAATACCATATCCCCAGCGATATGGAATCATGCCACACTACGCTCATTGACGGCTATGCAATAGAGGGCCATGTCCCGGTGGAAGATATCAACCGTTTACTTGATGAACGTCCTCAGGCCGTGGGAATATCAGCTCCCGGGATGCCGTCCAGCTCTCCCGGCATGAATACCTCGTTTAACACCCCTTATGATGTTTATCTTATAGATCAAGAAGGAAATAGCCAGGTTTATGCCAGCCATTAGCACTTTTAAGTTGTTGCGGTAAAGTGAGAAATCTACTAATTATTTTTACGTTGAGTGTTTTTATAGCTATCAGTTGTTCCAGCGAACCACCTGATCAAAAGGGACCAGTTACCAAAGGGCGTTGGTTCACTCAAAAGCAATTCCAGTTTGGCAAGCAAGTATTTACAACCCATTGCGCCAGTTGTCACGGCAACCAGGCTCAGGGTATTGTTGAGAACTGGAAACAACGAAATCCCGACGGATCTTTTCCGGCACCGCCCTTGGATGGGTCGGCGCACGCCTGGCATCATCCCCTGAGTGTGTTGGTTCGACAAATCAATGAGGGCGGTGTAAAGCTGGGAGGTACTATGCCTGCCTTTGGTGACACTTTAAGTGATGAGGAAGTTATTGCAGCAATAGCCTATTTCCAAAGTTTCTGGGATGAACAAACCTATGACCGATGGGTACAGATGAATGCTGACCAATAGTTTTAACTCTTCAATTATCCGAAAGTAAAGGACAATTTAAGCTTACTTTAAGCAAAGGTGTTGTTACTTGTAGGTAGAATCTTAAATACATATTGCCAATGAGTAGCAACACTCAAATATTATATATCAAGAATATGGTTTGCCCCCGCTGTAAGCTTGCAGTTAAGAAGCTATTAACTGATATGGGATGTGTCGTTCTTGCTGTTGAGTTGGGACAGGCGGTTGTTAGGTTATCAAGTCTTCCTGCTTTATCCTCAAAGCTAAGGACTATGGGATTCGACCTTTTAACTACACCAAAGACCAAGTTAGTGGAACGGATAAAAATTCTGTTGATATATAACATCTATTTTCAATCCAGGGGAGTAACCTCATCTCATCTACAAAGCTATCTTGAATTTGCCACCCACCAACATTATCAGTACCTGAACTCTCAATTTTATTCCGTCTGTCAAATATCAATTAAACAATATTGGGATATACTTCGTTTTGAGCGGGCTAAAGAATTGCTGTCTTATAATGAAAAAGCACCTGAAGAAATTACTCGGCAGCTGGGTTATCTTTCAAGTAGGGATTTGGAAGACACTTTTAAGAAACGGCTGAACTTATCAATAGAAGAATTTATCTATCATAAGGACAACTATAGGCTGCCTCTTGATAAACTTCTACAAATTAACATTTGACTCTCGACCATGGTACAGGGCTTATATTGTAGGTGAATTGCATTCTATAATAAACAAAATGTATTGTTATGCCACTCAAAAAAGGAGAAGTTTATCAATGTCCCGATGAAAGTTGCGGCTGCGAAGTAACCGTAACCAAAGGAGCACCCAGCGACTGTTCAGGCACTCAAAACCCAACCTGTTGCTGTGGAAAAACCATGGTAAAGAAAAACTGATATTAATAAGCATCCGGGGTTTTACCTTGGCTGCTCACAAATTTAGATAATTGTTTTCGAGGTGATGTAAATGATTAAGAACATGGACGAAAAATATCAGGGCATCACTACCTACAAGATTGGAGAAGTAGCAAAACGGGCTGATGTCAACAAAGAAACCGTCCGCTACTACGAGCAACGTGAACTCATTCCGAAACCTGATCGTCGACGGTCAGGCTACCGAATATTTACTCAGCGACATATTGATCAGATTAAATTCATCAAACGAGCCCAGCAGTTAGGTTTTACCCTCACTGAAATTAAAGAGCTTCTTGAGCTACGATTGGATGAAGAGTCATCTTGCTCCGAAATCAAGGAAGAGGCACAGCAAAAGTATCAAGATGTCTCAGAGAAAATTGATGATCTACTACGTATCAAAGAAACATTGACCAATCTTATTGATTCCTGTTCTAAAGATAGGCCGATCAGAGATTGCCCTATTCTTGAAGCTTTAGAAGGAAAGAATAATACCGGAAAGCAACTTAGAAAATGAATAACACTGACCGAAAAATTAAACTTCAATCAACAATCACTTGTCCAAATTGTGGACATGAGTCTACAGAGACAATGCCAACCGACTCCTGCCAGTATTTTTGGGAGTGTTCAAATTGTGGTGAAATTCTCAAACCTCAAAAGAGAGATTGTTGTGTGTTTTGCTCGTATGGTGATATCCCATGTCCCCCTGTTCAAAAAGAGAAATCCTGCTGTTAATCAGTAAATTGATTCGAATAAATAGCCTGTAACCTTTCGGGAAACCATTTCCCATAATTCCCCTTCGGTACTACAAAAAGTACTACATAAAATTCCAAAATCGCGGCCCATTTCGCGCACAAGAATATCTTGGACTGGCTTCGGATCAGAAGGCTGAGGGTTCGAATCCTTCCGGGCGTACTTAAGTAAAGTGCCCGTCATTTTTTGGCGGACACTTTTTTATTTTAGTTTCATTTTATCCTAACTGGGAAAACACGGAAAAGCTCATCTTTTCTCCATCCTGTTGTAACAAATGATGGTACATAAAATGCCAGTTTTAGTTATGTATTTGCTTTATCAAAGGTCAAAATAAAGCAAGAACCATTATCTTCTGTGATTTCAAGTTCTCCTCCAAGCTGATGCGTAAGCGTATGAATTAATTTAATCCCAAGAGAACCATCCTGACCTTCCTTCACTTCTTCTGGTATTCCAATGCCGTTATCCCTGACTTTTAACCTCACAATCCCATCTTCTTCATGTACTGAAATTTTAATCTCTCCTTTAGTTCGATTTGGAAAAGCATGTTTGAACACATTGGTCAATAATTCATTCAATAGCAATCCACACGAGATGGCTTGATCCATCTCAAGCTCTACAGGCTCGCTATCATAAGTAATTGTAATTTCTTTGGAATCATTTATAAAGCTGGAAGCAACAGCTTTCCCCAAGTTCTGAACATATTCATCAAATTGAAGAGAAGAAAACATCTCCATCTGATACAGGTGTTCATGGATGAGCGCCATGCTTTGGATACGATTTTGACTATCTTGTAGGCTTCGATAGGCCTCCTCATGCTCGGTATTATCTTTTTGGAGTTCAAGGAGCCCCGATATAACTGCCAGATTGTTTTTTACCCGGTGGTGGATTTCGGCAAGTAGTATCTTCTTCTCTTCCAACTGCTCTTTTAGCTGCTGTTCTGCTTCTTTTCGTTTTGATATATCCACGTAGATGCCAAAAATGGCAATAATATCTCCATCTATTTCCACGGGTACTGTGGCAATAAGAACCGGCACATCTTTTCCATCCTTACACTGGCGCACTGTTTCTATCTGGAAGGACTCCCCCTGTAATGTTCGATTAGTAATATTCCGAGCTTCTTGTTCCCGCTCCGGAGGAGCCAGAAACGTATCAACATCCTTGTGTTTTAATTCTGAAAGCTGATAACCAAACATTTCCTCAAAACTTTCATTTACTCTTGCAATCGAATGATTCTCATCTAACAACAGCAACCCCACTGGGGCATTTTCAAAGAGCTGGCTAAATAGCTCCATATTTTTCTTTAAAAGCCGGTCCTTTTCCTTACGCTCAGTAATATCTCTTATGATAGCTTGCACGTAATTTTCTCCATGCAGAGGCATATGGATTAAACTCACCTCGGCGTCAAAAGTGGTGCCATCCTTTCGTTGAAACTGCCATTCGAAAAATTGATCCTCTCCCTGGAAAGCCTTCCTTACCTTCTCATGCCCTGTATCATCTGATAATTTCCCTGAGGGTTGTTTGCTTGGGAAAAAAGAAGTCAAAGAGTTGTCTTTGAGTTCATCACAAGAACAGTGAAACAGCTCTTCAGCTCGCTTGTTACAATCGATTAATTCCTTTTTACCCAGAATTACAATCGCATCAAAGGAGATATCAAACAGTCGCTTAAATTTTTGTTCACTTCGCTTCAACTTTTTCTCAGCGTTGTAACGCTCATATACTCGTCCCAGCTGGTATCCAATGGTAGCCATTCTTTCCAGGAGCAAAGCATCTTCTTCTAACACGTCTGAAGAAAAAAACTCTAAAATTCCCACTACATTGTTTTCGACAAGAATTGGAAAGCCAAAGCATGCCCTAATATTTAGATCGATATCAGGGAGGCGCCGAACAAAATCGGGATCTTCGTGGGCATTTCTCACCCATTGGGGCCTACCGGTTTCTATGACATCACCCACCATTCCTTCTCCGGGAGAAAACCGGACGCCCATGGTAAAATTACGGAAGTCTTCAAACAGTTCCGGATCTTGAAAATACCAAAGGTCAGCCGGATAAAATTCTCCCGAGCCATCATTGGCCGGTTTATAAGCATGACCAACAGGCCAGTCCATAAACTCACAGATCTCTTGAATACTTTTATCCAACGCTTCATCCAAGCCCCGAGCTTCATTGGCTATTTTGGTCAAACTATGAAGCAGCTTGGTAAAAGATTGTTCTCTTCTAATCTTCTCTTGAGCCTCTTGGAAGTCCGAGATATCACGGACCACAGCCAGCGTATGCACTTCACCATTTTCTTTAAGTGGCCCAAGCATAATATCTACCGGTACCTTTGTTCCATCTTTTCGAATAGCCGATAATTCAAGATCAGCTCCCATCGGCCTTTTGTGCGGATTCTCAGTATACCGGCGGCAATGGTCTTTGTGTTCGTCCCGCATAAGCTCGGGAACAAGAATTTCAATGGGACTGCCCACAAGCTCTTCTTCGGAATATCCCATCATGCTTTCAGCCTCTGTGTTGCAATAGAGAATCTCACCATGTTGGTCAACAGCAAAAATGGCATCTGGCGCGGCATCCAATAATCGTTTAAAGCGCCCTTCACTTACCTGAAGCTCTTCCTCGATACGAACGGTTTTACTCACATCACGTAAGATGGACAGATGCTGACCCGGTCGTATATTGGCAATAGCCCTATACTCCGTATAAATAACTTCTCCTTGCTTTGTTTGCAGCAAATATTCTCCTTCATCCGTACCGGTACGCTGAAAATCCTCCCATTTTTTATCCGTATATGATTGCATGGGTTTATAAGTAATATCTCCGACGCCCATCTCCAGTAGCTCCTCTCGGGAATATCCCAACTTTTTGCAAGCGGTATCATTCACCTGAGTTAACTGCCCTTCATCATCAGCTACGAGGATAATATCCAGGGCATTATCAAAAATAGCTTTAAAAATGGGATGTTGAGTGGAATCTTTTTCAACAAGCGGTGGGAAAAGCTCTTTTATGGTACCTAAAAACCTCGGGTCCTCACCATGCTCGACTTGCTGAAAGGATAGTTCAACAATCGTATCATCGCCTTCGGGTAGTGATAATACAATAAAATCCTTTGATATATTCGAATCTTCATCGGGGCTTAGGGTTGAAGCAAGAGGCTTTGTAATCTCCTGGAGCGAACGACCAATAATTTCAGAAGTAGGGTCGAAACGCTTCTGAAAAACATTATTAATATCGGTAATTTTTTTACGTTTCCCAGACAGCAGAACCATTGGAATAGGATTATTCCAGAATAAAGCTTCCTCAACATTCGTCATAACATGATATTATTTTTAATAAGATTGGCTTCCCTATCCACCAGCCAACAGTACAAATCCTAAATGAAAAAGCACTAATTTTTGATTACACTGCTAAGTCTATCTATCTCACAACGAAATCCCAAATATGGGAATAATTATTTACATTCATTATGCCTGCAAGAAAAATATTTAGTGAAAGACTAAAAGAGTTGGAACAAGTATTAGGCCTTCCACCTACTGAAATGGCTAATATAGGGGGCTGTAGTCAGTCTACGTATTACCGGTATAGAAAAGGGGAGTCAACCCCCGACTTGGATTTTCTAAATAGTATTCTCAAAAATGAAAATACTATAAATGCCGAATGGCTCCTAAAAGGTGTTTATCCTATTCTTAAAAAAAGCACGAAACGAAATAATGAGAAAGACGGAAATCGGATTAATTTCGTAAATCTGCCGTATTATACAATGAACCCTATGCAGGAAGGCGGAGAAGGATATCTGTCTGTAGAGAAATGGCAAAACCCCTCTCGTACCATTCCATTTTGTAATACGTTCATTAATACTATAGTTGAACCCAATACAAGCAATCTCTTGGCCATCAATGTCAAATGCGACTCAATGAGTCCGGTTATAAAGTCTGGAAGCATTATCTTGGCAAATAGAGATCAAACCGATCCTGTCGGTGATGGAATCTTCATCGTAAGATTTGATAATGAAATACGTATGAAGCTTGTTCAACGCCTCCCATCAAAGCGGCTACAGCTTTCGACGATAAATAAGAAATTTAATCCCATAGAAGTTGGATTAGATGAAGATAACTTTGATATTATCGGACGAATAATTTGGAGAGGATCAGCTGTTTAATTTTTATCCACCTGAATTAAAATCATCTTCACCGTTACGTTATAGTTGGCTACGTTTTTATAAAAAGTGTACAACTGTAAAATTTCGGTGTAATAATATTCTTAGCCGGCGGGGAGAGTAATAGGAGGAATTATTAGCCTCTTGGACTACTGATTAGTAGATAGTAAAATATCCATTGAATTGTTTTCACAGCTTTCCTATTAGTTGTTACATGACATCCCAAAATCAATCTCTATGAATCATAAAACCATATATCAATTTGGGTTCGGATCAGAAGGTTAAGGGTTCGAATCCTTTCGGGCGTACTTTCTTATAAGCCCATAACTTACAATAAGTTATGGGCTTTTTTATTTTCACTTATTGATAAAATTTAGGAGAAAGGATCCAAATTTTGGTAACATTTGGGTACCAGAGTTAAGTACTTCTGATCAATATTAATGCAGTGCGAAAGGTGCTCTACCTGCGATACCACTTTGGGGAGCAATCGGGTTGTATGCTGCCCCCCATTGCATATTGTTAAGGCAAGAGATTCAGATACGGTTTCTCAAAATACGGAAAGGATATGTGCTACACCCATGGAGATTGATCGGAGGCCTGTGCAATTTTTGCTGTGTCTATGGCAATAACCAGCTCTTCATTGGTGGGAATTACCCAGACTTCCGTTTTGGATGAATCACTGCTTATTTTCTGTATCTTGCCCGATTCCGTTGATTCATTTCTTTCAGGATCAATCCCAATACCCAGTGATTCCATATTTTTAAGAGACTGCCGACGTACCATTGCCGAATTTTCTCCGATTCCGGCAGTAAAAATAATGGCATCACAACCGTTTAGAGCTGCAATATACGAGCCGATATATTTCTTTAAGTCATAGCAGAATACATCAATCGCCTGCTGACACCGACGGTCCCCCCGTTTTGCTTCTTCAGTGAGTTCTCTCATATCTGCCGCATAACCGCTCAGTCCCAATAACCCGCTATGCTTGTTCAACAGTGCATGTAGGTTATTGAGAGACAGCTCTTCTTTTTCAACCAGGTAAAAGAGGATAGACGGATCAATGTCACCTGAACGGGTGCCCATTACCAATCCTGATAGCGGAGTGAAGCCCATAGAAGTATCAATCGACTTGCCGCCTTTTACAGCTGTAACGGAAGCACCGTTTCCCAGGTGACAAGTAATCACCTTGGTATCCTCTACGGGTTTGTCGGTCATTTTGTAGTATTGTCGGCTCACATAATAGTGTGATGTCCCGTGAAATCCATATTTCCGAATTTTATAACGGCGATATAGCCGGTTCGGAATGCCGTACAGATATGCTTCGGCAGGGAGTGAGTGGTGAAATGCCGTATCAAATACCGCAACATGGGGTATTTCAGGCAGATACTTCATTGCGGCTTCTATTCCTTTTAAATTCGGAGGATTATGAAGCGGAGCCAGGTCGAATGCCTGCCTGATGGCATCTATCACATCCTCATCAATGAGAACCGAGTCTTTGAACATTTCGCCGCCGTGAACAACCCGGTGACCGACAGCTTTAATATCATCCGTCGATGAGATTGCCGTATTATCTGAATCCATCAGAAAATTCATAATTTCCTCCAAAGCCTTAATGTGATTCTCGATCTTACGGGTATCTTTTACCGATTTGAATCCTACAGGCTCATGTTTAACAATGGAAGTGACCGCACCGATACGTTCCACGATACCGGAGCAGATCTCTTTTTGTTCCGAGGTTTCAATTAGATTGTATTTTACGGATGAACTGCCACAATTGATCACAAGTACGATCATTACATTCTGTATCCAAAGGTTGAACAATTAATATGAAATAGCTTAATATAGTGAAGGTGAATGAATTTTTGATAAAGGTTGAAGGATTCAGGTTGCAATGTAGTATCCTTTTTGGCAGATATTTAAATTTCTTATTATGCCTGCGTTGCAATGTTTATATGATATAAGTACTAAAGTCGTTACCTTTTACTAATATTAACTTTCGGAAAGTAATCTATTTTGCAACTGCAAAGTTATTCCATGTTAAATCAGATAAATACTATGAAGAAATTTTCGACAATATTCCTTCTTTGCTTATTGGGTATATGGGGTTGTAGTAACACAAAGAATGTTTCTCGGGTAGATTCCGATCAAGATATTAATTTAAGTGGGCGATGGAATGACTCTGATTCACGGCTGGTATCCGATGAGATGATAAATGATGCCCTTTCACGCAGCTGGCTCAAAAATTACACCGAAGAACACGGTCGCAAACCCACGATTATTGTAGGAACGGTCAAGAACAAGACCAGTGAGCACATTAGTGCCGAGACTTTCATTAAAGACATGGAACGTGAGATTCTGAATTCAAATAGAGCCAGAATTGTACAGGCCGGGCAAGCTAGAGAAGAGTTGAGAAAAGAACGGGACGATCAACAGGATTATGCTTCCCTTTCAACAATGAAAAAATGGGGACTAGAAAGGGGGGCTGATTTCGTCCTGCAGGGAACCATCAATTCTATTACGGATTCCAACAAAAAACAAAAACTTATTTTTTATCAGGTCGATTTAGAGCTCACTGATCTTGAAAACAATGAAAAAGTCTGGATAGGAACCAAGAAGATCAGAAAAGTCGTGAAGTAGTCAGAAACTCCTGAAATGAAGAAGTATAACAGACTGTTTTACGGCTTTGTGCTGCTCGCTATAGTATTAATTGCTGGATGTGCCACGTACTATCAAACAACACTGGACTTTCAGGAAAACTTTGTCAAGGGAGAAATTGAAGAAGCCAATAAGGTACTTGATAAAAATAAAAAAGCAGCGACCAAGGATAAGAGTAAGCTGCTGTACAACCTGCAAAAAGGCGTCGTTTTACAGATGCTCGGCCGATTTGAGGAAAGCAACAAATTTCTTGAAGAAGCCTATATCTTTACGCAAGACTATCGTCAAAGCAATTTAAACAAAGCTGCCAGCCTTGTTACCAACCCAACGACTAAGCCATATACCGGAGAAGATCATGAGCTGGTCCTGATACACTACTATAAGGCATTAAACTATCTCCGAATGAACCAGTATGAGGAAGCCTTGGTAGAGTGTCGAAGAATCAACAACAGGCTTAACCAACTGAACGACCGGTACGAAAATCGAAAAAATCGATATAAACGGGACGCCTTTGCTATGAACCTGATGGGTATCATATATGAGGCATCAGGAGATGTAAATAACGCGTTTATTGCCTATAGAAATGCCTACGAAGCCTATTCGGAAGACTACAAACAGCATTTTAATACCGATGTTCCAACACAATTAAAAAAAGATTTGCTGCGAACAGCCTATTTAAATGGTTTTCCCGAAGAGCTGGAGCGATATGAGAAAAAATTCTCAACGGAATATAAATATCAGGAGAAGAAAGGGGGAGAATTAGTATTTTTCTGGCATAATGGATTGGGACCGGTTAAAGATGAATGGAGCCTAAACTTTTTTATTGTCAAAGGGCAGGGCGGTTTTGTCATATTTGTAAACGAAGAACTTGGACTAAGTTTTCCTTTCCCGTTGCCTGCTATGGGTGAAGGAACCGGAGGACTCGGAGATCTCAAATTTATAAGGGTAGCATTTCCAAAGTATGTGGAACGGAAGCCATATAATCAAAGCGCAGAATTGGTTTCCGGTAATACAACGTACAGACTGGAAATGGCACAAAATATCAATCAAATAGCCTTTAGCACACTTGAAGACCGTATGGTGCGGGAATTTTCCAATTCACTGCTGCGGCTTGCATTAAAACAAACCGCAGAAGGACAAACACGCAAACTCAACCAGAATCTTGGAGCTCTACTCTCTATTGTTAATGCCGTATCTGAAAAGGCAGATACCAGGAACTGGCAGACCATACCGTATACTATTTCCTATGCACGAGTACCTTTGGAAGAAGGGGAGAACAAGATCAAACTAAATACCCGCACACCCAGAAAGAGTGGGAACAAAGAGAAGGTTTTTGAGTTTCGAGCGCAAAAAGGAGAAACAATTTTTTACAGCTTTCATAGCTTGGAAAGCATTCCGGTTAGTCTGAACTGATGCGTATCGCATTCCATTAACGAACGTATTGATAGATCTTTTAAAATTTCTCCTTGTGAGAAATACCGGGAATCCTTTTACAAATGTATGGTTAAACCGGAGGTGATGTTGATGTCAGATTTCTTTAAACCCCGTGGTGGCTTGTTGTCGTAACGCCAAACGAAGGAAAGTCCCAGGTCCAAATATTCATTTATCGCTACTTCCAAACTCATTTCATTCAGCAATCGAAAATCACTAAAATCGGAGATTGCCGGCTGATAATAGGTTGAGTTTAAAAGAGTGCTGTTCCTTCCAATTTCATAGGAAAAAAATCCAACAGTATTTAAGCGGAGCATATTTGTATTGGCGTCCTTATCCGCAAATAATTGCTCTCTATCCAATTTTTCGTTTTCGTACATCAATCCTAATCCCAAATTAACATCAGGACTATCCGCTGTCCCGAATTTTCTTCGAAGACCGGCTCCGATAAGCTGGCGGCTTTTCAAAATCAAATCTTTATTTTGCTGATATTGATAAAAAGAAAACGTTCTATATCGGCTATTGAATATATAGTTATATCGAAGCTGCAAAAAACTTTTTGATGTAATGGTGTTTTCATCCTCACTTAGAAACCTTAGCCCGGTAAAAAGCTTAATCGCATGCCTTCGCTGCTCATATCCAATAATAGATTGCCCTTCAATCTCCAATACCTCTGAATTCCCTTTCTCTAAGTCAAAATCAGCTGACAAGCCAGCGAATCAACCGGGGAACCCCTTGACGACCTTGGATCAGAAAATTGAGGGTTCGAATCCATTCGGTCTTACTTTCTTATAAGCCCATGATCCGTAGTGAGTTATGGGCTTTTTATTTTAGATATTATTACCAAATAGAGAAGAGCGGAGCCAATTTTGGGTAACAAGGCCATACTCTAACCATACTTTAGCAAAGGGAAATACATAATTTCTGTTTGCATATAAATTCAATTGCAAAATACGCATTGATTATTCCCTGTAATACTCCAAAACTAACAAGGTGATATCATCCGACTGCTGTGCTCTGTTGATGAATTTCAGTACATCTACGATAATGCCCCTCAGTAATTTTCCGTCAGAATCGGCGGCGTGTTTAGCTAAATATTCTTCCAGGCGTTCTTCATCATACATATCCTCAATTTCATTCATAGCTTCCGGTACGCCATCGGTATATAAAACAATCTTGTCCCCTTGTTGCATCTGAATTTTCTTTGATTCATACGTGATAGGCTCAATCTTGCCTAATAGCAATCCATTAGTATTTTCAACTTGTTGGACAGAACCGTCATTTCTAACAATGTAAGGTAAGTTATGCCCACCGTTGCAGTAATCAACAATCCCAGTTACGGTATCTAGCACACCGTAAAAAACCGTAACAAAAGTAGAGATATCACTCTCAGGGATAAGCATGGTGTTCACCGCAGAAAGACACTGGGCCGGATCGTGAACCTGGGATGCGATGCCTTTGAGCATGGTGCGCGAAACCGCCATATAAATGGAAGCAGGAATGCCCTTTCCCGACACATCGCCAATTACAAAAGCAAGGTGTGTATCATCAATGAAGAAAAAATCATAAAAATCACCCCCCACTTCTTTCGCGGTATGCATTTCGGCATACACGCTAAACTCGCTGCGATCCGGAAAAGCAGGGAAGTTCTTCGGTAGTATGTTCTGCTGTATGCGGGCAGCGGTGTCTAAATCCTGCTGTACGTCGTCCAGTTGTTTTTTCTGGCTCATCGATTCTTTAACGTAGCTAATCTCTTTGAGTCCTTTTTCTATAGTGGTTTCCAAATCACCAAAATCAATGGGCTTGGTTACAAAATCGAACGCCCCGCGGTTCATGGCTGTACGGATATTCTCCATATCGCCGTATGCCGAAACAATAACCGTTTTTAAGGCATGATCATTTTTCTCCTGCAGCTTTAACAACAACGTAAGCCCATCCATGGTGGGCATATTGATATCCGAAAGGATCAGCGAAATATTGTGTCCGCCTCCGTTCAACATATTCAGTGCTTCAAGTCCGTTTTCGGCAAAAAAGAACTTATAGTCGTTATTTCGAATTTTCTTGCGAAACTTCTGGAGAATAAGCATTTGCAGATCTGGCTCGTCATCAACCACCATAATATTATGCGTTCTCATAACCGTAGGCTTTAAAATTAATTTTATAAATTACTGACAAACATCAGACAGCCGGATGCATAGGTATCTTTATAATAAAACGGGTAAATACATTTGGCTCACTTTCAATTTCTAATTCGCCTCCGTGTGCTTGAATAATATCATTTGTGATATAAAGCCCCAGCCCGGTACCTTCGATACCTTTCTTTGTAGTAAAAAATGGCTGCATAATTTTTTTCCTGATCTTCTCAGGTATTCCCGGTCCGTTGTCCTCAATTTCGACGATAGCCTGAGCACTTTTTTTGCCGGTTCGTATTGTTAATTTGGGTTGATATGCTGACTGCTGATCACCCGCCGCTGAAAGTTTATCTCTCATCGCATCAAACGCATTATTGCACAGGTTCACGATTACCCGGCTAAAGTCCTCGGCAATGAGTGGCACTTCATTTAGTTGATCATCGAGATGCATATCTATTTCTACATTCATCGGATCTTTTCCCGCACGCATGCCGTGAAAGGCCAAATTCACAAATTCTTTCAGCAAGGAGTTCAGTTTGGTGGGCTCAATAGTACCGATACCGCCCCGGCTGTGCTGCAGCATCGATTTAACAATACGATCGGCGCGTTTTCCATGCTCATGTATTTTGTGCAGGTTAGTTTCTATGTCATCCAGAATGTTGACGATATATTGTCTGTCATCCCCTCGGTCGGATATTCCAATAGGCTCCCCTTTCAGGAAGGACTTTGCATCAAGTAACGCGTTTTTCACCTCTTCAATCAGCTCAATGCTGAGATCTGCGAAATTATTGACAAAATTGAGAGGATTCTTGATTTCGTGGGCTATGCCAGCGGTGAGCTGACCGAGAGAGGCCAATTTCTCCTGTTGTACCAGTTGTTTTTGCGCTGCCCGGAGCTCTACAAGAGCCGCTTCCGCTTTTTCTTTGGTTTGCTCCAGTTGGTTGAAGTCATCATAACGGGCATAAGCTATTGAAAAAGTCTCGGCCAATGATTTTGACAGGGTGATTTCATTGTCTGTAAGTGGCTCTTTATTTCCAATATATAACATACCCTGCTTAAAAGGAATGAGATGTAAATAGAGCGATTCGGGAGGTTCTTCTGCCCCGGGGTACGCTTTCTTGTCCCGAATTTGACCTTGCTCGGTCATTGATTTCGTCCACTCAATAAAATCTTCCCGGTCCCAGTGTTCTTTATAAACCGTTCCGTTCCTCCAATGGTGGGCCACATTTGCAGTAAACGAATTAGCCCCGAAAGGAAAATTCAATATGGAAAGTAAATGCCCGTCGGATGCCGATAAATAGAATCGGATAGTGGATTCATGATCATCAAGAATACATACCCCACATCTAAAAAATGGGATGCCGATCGCCGTCAATTCACGCCATATCACCGGAATAATTTGCTGCAAATCTTCTGAAGATCGCATACTGGAAATCTCCCCGCGAACCCGATCAAGCGAGGCTTGCTTCATAACTTCTTGGGAGTGGGCCTCGGCTTTTTGCAGATCGAGAAAGCGAATATATGATTGTTCAAAAATCTTTCCGAATCGTTTAAGAATTTCATTATCCTTATTAGAGAATCTTTCCCCGGTATTGTTGATTATGAAAATACTTGTGTTTTGTGATATGGTCACAGATCTCGTATAGCCGCCCGGTAGGGATAGCAATTGTTTTTTCATCTCCTCTGGCACTGATCTCCAGGGTTGATGTTTAAATAAATGCTCAAAAAACTCCCCCTTTTCTTCTTTTGAGTATTTTTCGACCAAGAAATCTTTTTCCTCTTTTATTGCGTCTCTCAGACACTTGAATATTGGTCGGTCTAAGAATGGAACTACGGCTTTTTTGGCATAGTCGGCGGCCCCACCCGATCCCCAAATGGGTACATTCCGATCAACCTCATCATTTATGACAATAAATACGCCCCCATTTATATTCATGTTAATTTTTTTCAATTGCTCCGCAACCGTGTTGACAACCCCTTGCAGCTCCGAGGTATGACGCATGGCCATACTTGTCGAACGGACTCTTTCCAGCGCGGCCTCTATTTCAAGTTCACGGTAGGCTTTCTCGATTTTTTTGGCTTGCTCTAATTCACGCTGTTGTATTTTTTCTCTTTCATTGCGAATCGTACGTGCTTTTTGAACCCGGTGAACAAAGTATACTCCTCCCATGAAAACAAGAATATAGAACAAGTATGCAATCCAATAGCGGTACCAGGGCGGTAAAATTTTAAAACTGTAAATCAACGGTTCGCTCCAAATGCCATCCGGGCTTTGCGCCTGTACCATAAAGTTATAACTACCTTCAAATATATTACCAAAGCTAGCTGTGGCTTTGTCGGTTACCGGCGACCATTCTTCATCGTTGCCTCCAAGTTTATAGCGGTACCGAACCAGATGAGGCCGTGCCGTCTCTATCCCTATAAAGTCAAAGGTTATATTGTTTTTTCTATATGGTAGTACCAGGTTTTCAGGAATAGCACTAAAGGGACGTATACCATCAAAGCGTACATTTTTGAATCTGATTGCCAAGGTATCACGTTCACTTGTCGTCAAGGTTCGGTCAAATGCCCGAAGCTCGTCAATGACGTAAGCAGGTACGTTATTCGTGTTCTGTTTTAGTGGTTGATCGTTTTTTTGTGCCCAATCCAGGCTGTGCCAGCTAATGGTCTCATTATTTATTTTTACGTTTTGTATGTATACAGTTGGCACTTGTTTACTTTTGTGAACGCTGTTATAATCGAACCGCACCAGTTTATCACCCGTACCCGCCCATATAAACTCTCGGCTGTCTTTAAACAGGCTGTAAATATGACTTACATCTTTTATCGGGTATCCTGTTTTTTCGTTATAATTTTCGATGCCGTTTTTGGCAATTTTCCCACCTTCAGTCCCTATTCCGCCGTTAAGGATTGTAAAGCCGTAACTGGTTCCGATGATAAGATTACCGGTGCTGTCTTCCACAATATTATAAACCACATCATTTGCCAATCCTTCGGCCGTGGAAAAGTGTTCAAAGATATTTTCGTAATTTTGCTCAATATCAGGTTCCGATAGTTTCTCGAGATGCCTTTTTCTTATAATGGATACGCCCCCGCCCCAGCCCGCAGTGAATAAATTTCCTTGGGAGTCCTGCATAAGGGTTGAAAGTTTGTTATCGGACAGCCCCTGGGCTTTGGTAAAATTCATAAATTGCTTGCCATCAAACCTGCTTAAACCGCCCCTTGTAGCGATCCAGATAATGCCGTCTTTATCTTCAAAGATGTTCCAGACTGTTTTATGTACCAGGCCTTGACCGGTTGAAAAATTAGTAAAGGATTTGCCGTCAAATTTACTTACCCCTCCGTCAAACGTACCGATCCACAGATTGCCTTCTCGGTCGGTACTTAACGCATTAATATAATCATCCCGCAAGCCCTGCGCTGAAGTGTATTCCGTAAAACTTGACCCATCGTATTTAAACAAACCCGAACTGGTACCAAACCAAAGGTTGCCGCTGTTATCTTCTAACGACGTATAGGCCGTAGTCTCATTAAACCCCTGTTCGGTTGTATAGTTGATAAAGGTTCCCCCCATTTTACCCGACCCGGCTCGGCGGTATTCAACAATTCCACCATCCAGCGGAGCCAACCAGAAGTTGCCTTTATTATCTTCGGTAATGGCGTAAACCGCTTTACCCGGCAGCCCCTGTTCTGAAGAATACTCAACCACACTTTTTCCATCGTATTTACTGAGCCCGCCGCCATACGTTCCAAACCAAAGGCTGCCGGATTTATCTTCGGTGATGCTCTCAACCTGATTGTGTGCTAAACCCTGTTCGGTTGTAAAATTAAGGAAGGTGCTGTCTGCTTTACTATAATTGGAAACGCCTGTTTTTGTACCAAACCAGAGGTTGCCGTCACTGCCTTCCATGCTACTTATCACGCTATTGCCCGCAAGACCGTCATCAACAGTAAAATGTGTAAACATGTTCTCTGTTTTACCTTCCTTAGCATATTCGTACCGACTAAGCAAATCGTTGGTGCCAATCCAAATGATCCCTTCTTTGTCTTCGGTGATGGTATGTACAATTCTACCGCTAACACCCATTGATTCGGATAAATCCTGAAAAGCCTTTTTGCCACTGGCTTCTGCCGTTCGATCATATTTGCTTATGCCACCACCGCTTCCAAACCAAATATTCCCGTTTCGATCCTCCATAATATAGATTACAGCGCCAGCTGCTAATCCATCGTTGGTATCATAGTTGACAAATGAACCTTGTGCGCTGTCTTTATTTGGGGAGCTATACCGGCTTACCCCGTTTTTTGTGGCTAACCAGATATTTCCCTTGCTGTCTTCTAATATTTTACGAACATCATTATCTATAAGACCGTGGGCAGTGGAGAAGTTTTCGAAGGTTACCCCGTCGTATTTGCTAACTCCACCATAGGTGCCGAACCAAATATTGCCCTTACTGTCTTCAGTTATAGTATTAATGAAATTGTGGATCAAGCCATGGGATGAGAAGTAGTTCGTGAATGATTTTCCATTGTACATGCTTGCCCCGTTGCCGGAGGTGCCAAACCAGAGATTTCCCGCTCTGTCTTTATATCCGCAAATAAGACTACTTAGCGCCAAGCCATCTTCGGTGTTAAAGTTTTGCATGGTCACATAAAAACCGGCATCAGTGGTAGTCGGCGGAATTTTTTCAGAGATGTTCACAACCTTTGGCGGCGGAAGGGAATCAAGATAAATAGTGACAAATTTTTTGGCTTCGATGATTACAGGCGGCGAAACAGAATCGGATTGGGCTTGCCCCGCATTTATATTCTTATCTGCAGTGGAGCGGCAGGCAAGAATCATCACAGTTGTTACTAAGAACAAAACACCAAGAAAAAAGGAACGATATAGTTTTTTATTTTTTTTCATTTTTCATCAACCTGTTAGGGTATTCCCTTTACCGGCAAGCCACCTATGTCAATAGCCATTCAATACTCAATCTGCTCTTTAAAAACTACTTTTAAAGCTCCTCCATGCGCCTTTATAGTATCATTGGTGATAGAAAGCCCACGCCCGTTCCTTCGGTCCCTTTCTTAGTTGTAAAAAACGGCTGTAGAGTTTTTTCTTTGAACTCTGGAGGAATGCCGGACCCGTTGTCTTCAATTTGCATAATTACCCGATCATTTCCTCGTACAGTTTTAACTGTGAGTTTTGGAAGGTAGCTCCTTACAAGACCATCCCCCTTGACCCCCACAACTGTCGACGGTATTACCTCCTTTAAAGAGAGACTTTGCTGATTTCTGAATATGATACTCATCCACTATTAAGTTTCGATATTATAAGCTGGCTCCTCTCCTTCAATCTTTTCATTGGAACGCACAATCATTCCCAGCAATTGATCCTCCGTAAAATATGCGGTCGTCCAGATCCACATAGTTTTAATGCGATTCCGATAGTTGATCAACTGGAAAAGATGCAAAACAGCCACATGACCAAGGCTAACCAACCGGTTTCGGTTTTAGAAGGGATAGTAAGATCAGCGGTAGCCTTGCTCTTGCCAATGATGGACATTGATCAGCAAGTTTACGTGCCGAGCAAAGGCAGTCAACCCATTCTTTTGAGATATCTATACCAATAGTGTTCATCGCTTCGTATATTTTAAATACGTGAAGGTGAAGAAGGGTTCCGTGTCCAAATCCATCCTGCATACTGGCTCGAAGCCTACTGTGGTTGCCAGTGGTTACACGGGGGGGGGGCAAATGGGCAGGGCAGTCATTGCGCTCGAGTTCAATGTCGTCTGACTGGTTCCCCGCCCGCCACTAACCTTCCGTTTGACCGAATGTCTGCGAATCAAAAATATCAGTCAATACCAAGTGCTTTATACATAGGATGTCGTTATAGGGCTTACTTAAAAATTAATTCTGCTCGATTCATATAACACTCGTTATTTGTATTATTATAAGATGAATAGCATTGGTGTTATGCCAATGTTGGCATGCATTAAACAAAATAAAAGCAAACAATTAAAAAGGGTCTTATGAAAATACAGTTCAATACTGATAATAACATAGAGGGTACAGAAAAGCTGGAAACGTTTGTATCTAAAAAGATTATAAGTGGATTAAAACACTTCGCTGACTATATTTCTCGCATTGAAGTACATCTTTCAGACCAGAATGCTGATAAAGGAGGTACAGATGATATACAATGTAAGATAGAAGCAAGGGTAGAAGGTATACAACCTGTGATTGTGGTAAGTAAAAGTGGTTCAAAAGAGAAGGCCCTTATTGATGCTATTGACAAAATGAAGGCAAGATTGGGCACCATAATGGGAAAAATGAAAGATAAATAATGACACGCCAACAAAACCTATAACCAATAGCGCATTGGGGGACGCTTCTGCTCATAGCCAAATCGTTAGGCATATTTATATTATCATGAATTATATTCCCATTCTAGGGCGCCCTATAACCCGCCTATAGATTACTCCTACCCAAAAATGACTTACTTTGGCGGTATAGTCCGCCACTGTCCCGCCGGGGTGACCTGGCTAACCCGCTAGCTTTCGAGCTATCATGCGTATGAGTCCCCGGCAGGATTCCAGACCAGAAGGCACTAGTTAGAATGTAAGCCCAACGAGCTCATAAAGGTAATAGTGGCTGGTCCTATCCAGTAAGCGGCAATCATTCACTTGTAAATATAGGAGAAAATCTCATGGAAGCCAGCTATTATATAGGTATTGACATCTCAAAACAGCGGTTGGACTGGCAGGTAAACGACAGCCAAAATAACTCACATAAAAACGGCCAAGAGGTAAACACTCCAAAAGGAATCCACAAGATGATTACCCAATGGAAGCGAGCCGAGATCGATGTAAATGAGCTCATCGTTTGTTTTGAGCACACCGGCCCCTATGGGCTTTTGCTGGCAACCATATTAGAAGAATCCGGGATTTGTTATGTGGTGGTTTCGGCCGTCCAGGTTCAGCTTTCTTTGGGTATCCGTCGGGGGAAGTCTGATCCCATTGAT
>NZ_JBPOEA010000009.1:0-111642 GCF_052060035.1 Fodinibius sp. SL11
ATTATGCGGAGAGGGAGGGATTCGAACCCTCGGTACGCGCTAGACGCACACACGCTTTCCAAGCGTGCGCCTTCGACCGCTCGGCCACCTCTCCAATAAAGAGTCGCAAATATAGGTTATTTTCTATCTGATATCAATGTTAAAATCCATACGTAAAAATTTGTCTGCTGTATGCCTTTACAGGCTGACCGTTATTCCGTGCCGGTCGAAATTTCCACTGCAAAGCAGCTGTTAGCGTTGCCTCGGTAAGTCCATAGTTAATCCGATCTACCGTTCTTTTCTCTCCCGATTCTTGATCATACAATACAACTTCGGCAATACTGGCTTCTTCAACTTTCCCATCTGTATCAACCAAAAAATTCACCCAAACTTCGGCTTTGATATTTACTTTCTTTGCAGCTTCAGGAACAGTTGGTTCGACAATATGAATAACTTGTGGGGCAACTTGTGGACTTGACACAGGTTGATCAGCATCGCCATCACTACCGATCATTTCAACAGATAGCGAGTCAGAATACTTACTGACGTTTAAATCATCCAACTCAATGGGTTCTTCTTCAATTATCTCATCAGTAGGTTCGGGTATGGGAGTCTGCGGTTTTGGTGGAGGCGGTGGGCTGTTTTGTTGCTTTGTGCGCACTACATCTTCAATGGCAATAGTGTCATCTGAAAAATCAATTTTCTGATTTATAGAAGTAGATTCATTAACCGGCCAAAAACTAAAAAACAAAATGGCAATTACTTCAACGACTATTAATGCCGCCATAATACGAATGTGATATCCACGCTCACTGTCTACTATATATTTTTTAAGATCAGACAAAATATGTACGGATATCTAAGCAAGTATGAAGATTCATTTACTATCAACGAATAAACATCGGCTTATCATTCATTGCCATTGTGATATTAGTAAATCCTGAAATGAGTTTTGCAAGGGGAAGCTGGCAAAAAAACATGCCTAATAATACATCTATTAATTACAGTCTCACCTCTTCTAACACTTTTCTGATAAATCCATTATGGGTATTTAATTTATTCTGCGCCTCATCTTTATTCAGTTTCCCTAATGCCATGACTAATGCTGTTTTTACATGGCCGTCTGCAGCTTGGAGCAATTTATCCGTCTCCTCATAATCAAGATCTGTAAACATCATGACAATTCGTTTTGAACGTTCGTGTAATTTCTGATTAGAAAGCTGTAAATCAACCATCACATTCTCATAAACTTTTCCTCGACGGATATTGGCTCCCGTAGTAATCATATTCAACACCATTTTTTGAGCCGTAGCACTTTTCATGCGGGTACTTCCCATAATTACTTCAGGTCCTACAGAAACATCAATCAAAACATCAATATCGATATCAATTTGATTACCGGGTACCGTTGTCACAAAAATTGTGTTGCATCCCTTTTCTTGAGCCGCTTTTAAGGCACCATGCACATACGGCGTTCGCCCGCTGGCGGCCAATCCACAAATAATGTCATCCGACTCAAGGTCGATCTCCTGCAAAGCTTTCCGCCCATTTATCTCATAATCTTCGGCCCCCTCCTGGGCCTCAAAAACAGCATCCTTGCCCCCGGCAATTAACCCAACTACTTGTTTAGGATCTGATCCAAACGTAGGCGGACATTCGGCGGCATCCAGTATTCCCAATCGCCCGCTTGTTCCAGCTCCCGCATAAATCAACCTTCCCCCCTTATCAAAGGCTTGCTTTACCATATCAATTGCTTGTGCAATTTGCGGAAGTTTCTTTTCAACCTCATCTGCAACCTTCTTGTCTTCGGCATTAATCAGCCGTGCAATTTGTAGTGAATCCGCAACATCAATTTTTTTTGTATTCGGATTTCGTTGCTCTGTATCAAGTTTCTTTAATTGGTCAAAAAGCTCCTGGTCTTCTTTTTTCACGCTGATAGAGTATTAGTTATATGATTGCATTAACTCACTTAAGTTAAACGGATTTGGGGATAACAGAAAAGTCAATAATGAAATAAGACGTTATCAAAAATTAGGCGTTATGAGCCGCCAATTTTTCCAAGATGAGTGTGTCGAAAAGAATTAATATGCTTTAATCCAAAACCAAAAAGCCGATCCATCGAAGAGTGTGCAAACAAAATGATACCCACCAATTCTATAGTTGGGGATTTCATAAAAATGCCCATACTGTAGATTAACAAAGCCAATCCTTTATGATGAACAATATTGTAGAGATAAGCCCCCATTTTATTATTCATTGCATATCCGACCATGCTCACATCGGGTACCAATAACAATGCCGGAAACAACCACCAAACAAAATCAGTGTACCAAAATAATAAGCCGGCGAAAAGAAACATCGCCAGCTCCTCAAGCTTAATGAGTGATTTCATTATTTTTTCTTGCTGCGGTGTTTCCACCAGTCAGAATATGTCCCATTGGAAGAATTATTTTTTAGCTTCTGCTTTTCTTCCTGTCCACTATCCTCCATTTTAAGCAGAGATGCAGCCAGAGCTTTTACTTTGTCGTCATCTGTAATTTCTGCGTCAAGTTTTTCCCTGCTAAAATGATCTGGTACAAAATGCGTATCGTAGTTACCTGACGTAAATGATACATGCTCTAATACATACTTGCAAAATGGAATGGTGGTTCGACATCCCGCAATTTCATATTCATCAAGTGCACGAAGCATACGCTTAATAGCATGATCTCGATCCATTCCAAAGGTACAAAGCTTCGAAATCATAGGATCATAATTAATGGTTACCTTCTGTCCTTCTTCTACTCCTGAATCCACACGCACACCGTTGCCCGATGGAATTCGATGTTTACTCAATGTACCGGTACTCGGCAAGAAGTTGTCCCGTGGATCCTCGGCATAAATACGGCATTCCACAGCATGTCCGTTCATTTGGATATCATTCTGCGAAACAGGCAGCACTTTCCCTTCGGCTACCAAAATCTGTAATTCAACCAAATCCAAACCGGTAATTAATTCTGTTACCGGATGTTCAACCTGTAGACGAGTATTCATCTCAAGGAAATAGAAATTCCGTTCTGCATCCACTAAAAATTCAATGGTGCCTGCTCCCACATAATCTACCGCCTCTGCTGCAGCAATAGCAGCTTCGGCCATTTCTGAACGCAGATCAGGCGTCAAAATTGAGCACGGTGCTTCTTCGATTACTTTTTGGTGTCGGCGCTGAATTGAGCATTCCCGATCGAATACATGAAGGGTATTACCATGCTCGTCAGCAATTATCTGAAATTCAACATGCCGCGGCTCTACCAAATATTTTTCGATATACACCCGGTCATCCCCAAAGGCATTCCTTGCTTCTGACTTAGCAGCTTTTATGCCAGAACGAAACTCATCTTTATTATTGACGATGCGCATACCTTTACCGCCGCCCCCGGCAGCCGCTTTTACCAACACCGGGTAGCCAATTTCATCGGCTATTTTTTCAGCCTCCTCAACATCTTCGAGCTCTTTTTTTGTACCAGGTGGAAATGGAACATCAGCTTTGCCCATGATTTCACGGGCCGCCGTCTTATCTCCCATCAATCTGATAGACTTTGCCTTTGGACCAATAAAGATAATATCTTCTTCGCGGCACCGCTCTGAGAAATCCCCATTTTCGCTCAAAAATCCATAGCCCGGGTGGATGGCATCAGCTCCGGTATCTTTTGCAGCCTGAATTATTTTATCGATCACCAAGTAACTTTCTGAAGATGCAGCCGGACCGATATGAACGGATTCATCGGCCTGTAATACGTGCGGAGCATCGGCATCAGGTGTAGAGTATACAGCTACCGTCTTTTTACCCAGCTCTTTACAGGTTCGAATTACACGTAAAGCAATTTCGCCGCGGTTTGCTACCAAAATCTTGTTAATCTCTGGCATAACTATTTTTTAAATGATGTGCGTTTTTAACATTTGTGGCCATAAATCCCATTCGTCAGCACCATCAGACCAAATATCAAGGTGATGATCTAAAAATTTCATCCGCATTACGTTATCCATGCGTACAGCATCGTTAATTCGCTTATCTTCTTCATAACTTACCAGCCGAAAATCAATATCCTGAACCTTATCAAGTAAAGACTTTTTATTTAGGTTTGGCACAAAATCCATGGGATTACTGTAGTAAACATCATCGTCGTAATAATCGTCTATATACGGCCTGATATCATAAATTCCGCTTATCCCAATTGCTTTCCCAAATACTTCAGGATACTTGAGGGCAGATGTAATCGCATGATATCCCCCAAAGTCAACACCGGCGATTATAATAAATTCGATACTATTTTGGTCTTTAATGAAAGGCACAACTTCTTCAACAATATATGATTCGTATTGTTGCTGGCGAATCAAACGTTGTTCAGGGGAGGCATTTTTATTGAGCAGCGCTTCATTATCAATAGACGGTAATGCAAAAAGTTGATTAAATCCGTTGTCCAACTGATAAGAAATGGAATCAGTCATCCCAAACTTTTCCCATTGCTTACAAGTAGCTCCTCTTGTGGGAATCCCTATTACCGGTGTGCCTGTCTCTCCATAAACAGCCATCTCCATGTCCTTACCCAGACTGGGACTCCGCCATTTCTTTATTTTTGCTTCCATTCGCCTCTGTTTTGATTAGATCGGCAATAAAATTTGAATGGAATATAACAGTTCCTATTGATTTGTGTAAACGAAGATCTCACCTAATCTTAAAACAAAATCAGGAATGCGCTACTTTCATCTGATAATAAGCCCGGGGAAGAATGGAAAACTTTTCTGTAGCGTTTAAATAGGCTCTTTTGCTAAATACGTTATAATTATTTTCCTCAATTTTATTCAGAATACGACCATAATTTTGCCGAGCTAAATATACAGGCAAACGGCTGTCGCTACTCAGTAGACTAATCCCTTGTTCCGATCGCTGATAATACCTGCGAGTCCGTTGAATCTGGAAATCCAACAAATCAATAACATTTCCGGTCTGCTTGTAATTAAATAACTCTTCTTCCGTAACGTTGAAACGAACCATATCCTCTTGCGGCAAATAGATTCTATTTCGACGCAGATCTTCCCCAACATCCCGCAAAATATTAGTCAACTGCATTGCAATACCCAAATCAACAGCATAGCCCAAGGCCTCTTTTGATTCATATCCAAAAACCTGGCTGGTCATCAAACCCACAATTGAAGCCACCTTGAAAGAATAATCATACAACTCATCAAAGGTCTGGTATCTATTTTTGAATAAGTCCATACAAACCCCTTCCATAAGCTCAAATGGCATTTCTATGGGGATATGATATCGTCGCAGAACATCGGAAAATGCTATAAGAATATCATTATCATGGGATTGACCATTATAGGTATCCCGCAGTTTCTGTTTCCAAGATTCCAATTTTATACGAATATCATCTTCGGTGAGTTCACGTTTCTCTAACAGATCTTCTGCCTCATCTACCAAGTCGTCGATATACCGGCACAGGCTATATATTGCAAAAATGCCACGCTGCTTATGGTTCGGTAAAAAACGGGTCGCCATGTAAAACGTTTTAGCATGGTGCCGGGTGATAGACCTGCATTCAGCATAAGCCTCTTTAAGACGCTCATCATTCAGCTCTTCTATAACCGAACGATGAAAAGAAGTGCGCTGATAAATAGGCTTGAGCAACGCGTATGGTATTTGAAAAAGGTCTGTCATTAATACAATATATTTTCTACTTGTACTATACCCAATGCAATATCCCTGTAAAAAAGTTCCTATAAATTTTTATAACGCCTGGTAATTAAAATGATCTAATAATTACATTTCTATTCTTGGTAAGTTTTTATGATTTTCTACTGATCTCTTTTATTAAAAATTATTACTCTTGTGGATAATTCTTCTCAAATCAATACCAAAGCGTTAAATAATTGCATAACCCAAACCGATGTACCCGGCTACCCCGAACCTTACCGAGGAAAAGTGCGTGACGTTTACCCTTTGGATGATGATAAATTAGCTATTGTCGCCAGTGATCGCATCTCTGCTTTCGACCATATCATGAAAAAAGCCATCCCCTACAAGGGACAGATTCTTAATTCACTGGCCGCTTTTGCCTTTGAAAAGGTGGATGATCTTGTTGCTACCCATGTTGTTGATGTCCCCCATCCCAATGTAACGATTGCTAAAAAATGTGAGCCCATTCCCATCGAAGTAGTTATTCGAGCTTGCCTAACAGGACATGCCGCACGCGTTTACAATTCAGGCAAACGTACGCTTTGTGGAGTAGTGCTTCCCGACGGAATGGTTGAAAACCAAAGGTTTAAAGAACCGATTCTAACGCCTGCAACCAAAGCTGAAGAAGGACATGATGAGGATATATCAGAAAAGGAAATATTAGATCAAGGAATTGTACAAGAAGATATCTGGAAGGAAGTTCGTAAGAAGGCTTTTCAAGTTTTCAAGCGCGGACAACAAATAGCCAATAAGCAAGGACTTATCCTTGTGGATACCAAGTATGAATTTGGATTACACAACGGTGAAGTCACCCTTATTGATGAAGTACATACGGCCGATTCTTCGCGATACTTCTATATGGATGGATATAAGGAGCGACTCGAAAAAGGTGAGCCACAAAAACAACTTTCTAAGGAGTTTCTTAGAGAATGGCTGATGGATCACGATTTCCAAGGCAAGGAAGGACAAAAATTGCCGGATCTTCCTGATGAATTTCGCATCAAGGTATATAACCGCTATACCGAGCTTTTCGAAAAACTTACCGGAAAAACATTTGAACCTACTCCTATTGATATGAATTCATTCAATAATGAGTTAAGGGATATCTTTAATCAGTATTGATTAATCTTAGTCCCTCAAAACAATGCAGCTCCTTTTGCTAAAGCCAGAACCTTTGTTTGTATGTAGAAAAGTAGGAGTATTATTTAAACTCAATTCCGAAATGAATAGTGATTTCAGAGTTATATCTAAACAATAATAAACCGTTGAAATATTTTTCCGAGGCTACGCTGTTACTGAGGGCACGTTAAGTTTATCTGCAAAACGTGCTAAGGCTTTTTTCCCTTTCATCGCTTTACGAGCAAAGACTCTTTCATCGCCATTTTGGGATAAATACTCTTCAAAAGATTCTCGCTCTCCCCTTTCAAGGTTATCATCCAAGTAATCAGTTAAAAAATCAGTGAGTATACCGTCACTGTCAAATGCTGTAGGTTTCATAGTAAAGAGGGTAATAGATTATATACAAGTTCAAGTACCTTATCTATTACCCTCTAACTGAATTATGCAGAAATTGTTTCGGGGTAGACGTAATTTTCTAATAATTCCTGTAATTGAGCCCGTCCACGGTTAATACGCGACTTAACCGTACCCATTGGTAGGTCTGCTATTTCAGAGATCTCTTCGTATGATAGTTGTTGGATATCACGCAATACAACCACTTCACGAAAATCATCACTAAGTTCTTTTAATGCTTTTTCAAGTTGATCCATGCACATTTTTTCGTGCAGCAAGTCGTCTGGCAAAATACCTGAATCCTCCAACTTCATGGGACGATCTTCTGAGTCATCCGGATCTTTATGAATAGTAACCTTGGTCATTCGTTTTTTCTTTTTATACAAGCTTTTGGCCAGATTTATGGCGATGGTGTACATCCAAGTGGAGAATTTCGCAATACGTTCGTATGAATGACGGCTACGGAAAACACGAAAGAACGTCTCTTGTACTAAATCCTCACAGTCCTGGTGATCATGGGTATAGCGATACAAAAAGTTATGCAACCGATCCTGATACCGATTGACCAAAATATTAAAAGCTTGTTCATATCCTGACTGGAATTTTTCCATCAGATCTTCATCAGACATTTTATGTAACTTCGCCTTGGAAATAGCTTGCATAATGACCCCTTCTTTGATTGCAGTTAATAATTGCGAGGATCATCAGCTTTCCGTTATGGGTAAAATAAATTTTTGCTAACCGATGATCCGTTTGATCATCAGGAGAAGTATCGTCGAAGGGTCCATCTTGGTAAAACCTTTCGATGCTCGATCGGCATCCAAGAGTGCTTCAAATATTCTGGGCATCTCGGCCAGTTGAAAAACTGAAGCGTCTTTCCAAAGCTTATTGAAATACCAACTGTTGTTGATACCTAAGGTATTTTGAACTTGTTTTTTGGAATTACCCTGTCCAGCTAACCGGCGAATTTGCCAGATGTTTGAAAACACATTGTAAAAGAACCCCACGGAACGAATAATTTCTCCCGTGTTCGCTTTAGAGTGTTGCAACATCTGTTCCGCTATAAACAGGGCCTCATCCAAATTGCGCGAAAAGATGGCGTCTTTAAGTTCAAACACCGAATATTCGCGGTAAAGGCCGATTATTTCTTTTATTTGGCTCTCTGCAATGGTATCAGAAGTGTCTACAAAAGTACACACTTTATCTATTTCTGTGGACAGTAACTGCAAGCTGTTGCCCACATATTGCGCCAGCATTTGGGCCGCTGGCGGTTCAATTCTTTTATTATGATGCTTTTTAGCCCAACTAATAATCCAGTCAGGTAGACGGTAGTCGGGCACTTCTTCAAATTCGTAAAATCCTGCATGCTTCTTAAATGCTTTTCCAATTTTAGAATGACCCGACGGCTTTTTGGTATCTATACAAACAAACAGTGTGGTTGGATTGGGCTGCTCCAAATAAGGAATCAAATCGTTTATTTCTCCCTGGTATCCTTCGGCTTGTGCTCCGTAACCGGATAACTCTTTAAAATCCCGCAAGATAACTACACGCTGTTCAGCCATCATCGGATAACTTCGAATGATTGATAAGACCTTTTCGGGGGTAACGTCACGACCATAAAGAAGATCAAAATTAAAATCCTTTTGATCTTCTGGAATTAACCCCTCGACCACTTCTTGGAGCTTATCCAGAAAGAACTCTTCTTCTCCATAGAAAAAATATACGGGCTTCCGGTCCTCGGATTTTAACTCCTGAAGGATTTCCGAATAGAGTTCTATACTGGTTTTTTTAGCCATCGTTTGTTATTAATGATTGGTTATCAGTTAAAAAGAAAACTCCAAATAAAACTAATAACCATTACCCAGTAACTAAGGTGTTAGTCTTCCCATCATACGTGGAAATGGAATAGTCTCACGGACATGATCCAAACCGCAAAGCCAAGCTACCGTTCGCTCCAGTCCTAAGCCAAATCCGGAGTGTGGTACCGAACCGTATTGACGTAGATCAAGATACCATTGGAAGGTATCTTCTGACAGCCCGTGTTCATTTATACGCTTGCGGAGTGTTTCCAAATCATCTTCGCGTTCACTTCCACCAATAATTTCACCGTAGCCTTCTGGAGCCAGCATATCGCAAGCCAACGCCAGTTTTTCGTCTTGGGGATCACGCTTCATATAAAAAGCTTTAATTGCTGCGGGAAAACGATGCACCAAAATAGGCGTATCGTATTTCATCGTCAGCAAGGTTTCATCGCTGCCGCCAAAGTCTTCACCCCATTCAAAATTGAGAGCAGATTCCCTCCAATCAGGTATATTTCGTAAATCTTCTTCAATTTCATCCAGTCGCTTGCCAATCTCTATGACACGCTCATCAATCTGTGCCTTTCGCCACTTTTTGGCTTGTCCGCGTTCTTTCTCAATCTCTTCGCGTTCTTCTTTAAGCTCTGCTGCTTCCTTCTTACGATCTTCGACCATTTGATCAAGCATAGCGGCCATATCGTCGCTCTTAAGCTGTTCAACAGCTTCGGTATAGGATATACGAGGAAAGCCCTCATCCACGGCTTTACGCAGTTTTGAAGTATCTCGCTCTAAGATTTCAAGCTCTTTAGGACGCCGGTCAATCACGCGTTTTACAATGAACTTGATGAAGTCCTCAGCCAGATCCATATTCATATCCAGATCATAAAACGCCATCTCGGGTTCTATCATCCAGAATTCGGTCAAATGACGACGCGTTTTACTTTTTTCGGCTCTAAACGTCGGACCAAAAGTGTAAATCAATCCATGCGCCATGGCCATGGCTTCGCCATATAGCTGTCCGGATTGCGTTAAGTAAGCCTGGTCTTCAAAGTATTCCGTTTCAAAAAGATTCGTTGTGCCCTCAGCGGCATTGCCGGTAAAAATTGGGGCATCCATCTGAACAAAACCGCGTTCCTGGAAAAAAGTATGGATGGCATAAATAATCTCGTTTCGCACCCGCATAGCTGCCCACTGTTTTTGACTTCTCAGCCACAGGTGACGATTTTCCATCAAGAACTCAACACCATGTTCTTTGGGGGTAATGGGATAGTCTTCCGCAACTTGGTAAATTTTCAGATCAGTGACTTGTAGTTCATGTCCACCAACACTCCGCTCATCTTCAACAACTTTACCCGTAATTTGAAGCGAGGTCTCTTGGCGAAGTGCTTCTGTCTGCTCCCAGGCTTCCTCACTCACGGCATCTTGTGCTACCACGCATTGACAGATTCCTGAACCATCACGCATTTCAACAAAATAGAGACTTCCGCTACTTCGGTAGTTATAAACCCACCCTTTGAGTGTTACTTCTTCATCAACGTGATCGGACAAATTACTGATATAAACCATGCTTCAATGAATAATTTTGTTAATACTTTTGGTAAAATATGGAGCTCGAAACTAATCATTTCTAATCAGACTCGAAACGAAAATTCTTACGTTTCAGGCAAAAGCAAAGCCTCAGAAAATTGATTGTTATCAAAAAATTCCTGAGCGAAATCCTGAACCTGATCAGCATCAACCTCATCAATTTTTTCTTGGAGTTCATCAAGCGTAACAAAACGGTCAAAATAGATTTCACTTTTCGCTAACCGTGACATTCGATTATTCATACTTTCAACCGAGAGCATCAACTTCCCTTTGAGTTGAGCTTTGGCCTCCGCCAGTTCTTGTTCCGGGATGGGATTTTGCTTCAGCTTATCGAGTTCGGCTTTAATTAGCTCACGTACATGTTCAACATAATCCTTATCGGTACCTACATAGATCCCATACAATCCGGTATCACTGTATGACTGATTAAAGGAAGTGATCGAATAACAATAGCCATACTTTTCCCGGACATTCTGATGCAACCGAGAACTCATTCCTCCGCCCAATACCGTGTTGGCAAGCAGCAGTCGATATTTATCTTCGTGATTATAATGAAGACCCCTTCGACCGGCAATTAGATGGGTCTGCTCAATGGGCTTGGTAAGTTTTAAATTATCTACTTCATAATCCGGCAGTGGAGGATTCTTATCAACAGTATCCTCCGGTTCCACTGCACTAAAATAATCATTCACAAGTTCTACTACCCTCTCATGATCTACATTTCCCGCTACAGCTACCAGTAGATTTGAGGGCTGATAGCGCTCATCCATATAATCGTACAAATCCTGCCGTTCAAAAGCCGAAACTGTATCTTCAAATCCCAACGTTGAATTTCCCAACGGATGACCTTTGAATATATGTCCGCTGAACTGCTCAAAAAGATAGTCATTGGGGCTGTCACGGTACATCTTCATCTCTTCGATAACAACCTTTTTCTCCTTCTCTATTTCATCTTCTGGAAATGATGGATGCAGAACCATATCTGAAAGTACGTCCAGTGCGCGTTCGAGCTGCGTATTAAGACACCGAGAATAATAACAGGTATACTCGGAGGACGTAAAGGCATTTAGATATCCTCCGACTGATTCCATACTCATAGCGATATCCAGTGAAGAACGATTTTCGGTTCCCTTAAACAACATGTGCTCCAAAAAATGGGTAACCCCCGCCATTTTGTGCGTTTCATTTCTACTGCCGGTTTTTGCCCAAATGCCCACAGCCACACTTTTAACGCTGTCAACATCTTCGGTGACAATCTTTAATCCGTTATTTAAGATCGTCTTATTTACAAAATCGATTTCTTTCATATTCTTTGTGGTGCTCATGAAATATGCAATTTAATTGAGAATATAATTCTCATTTTATTTTTTAAATTCGTACCTCTACTGCGGTTTATATCATGTTAACTCATCAAAATTAAAACCAAAATCCAGATGAAACCTATTGCCCTAAAACAAAACGCCATCCCGAAAATCGAGATGGCGCAATCTAAGACGTAATTATGAAGTTCTGATAAGCTTAGTTATCGTCTCCATCCTTAGGAATAAGGGCCTTTCGTGAGAGACGGAGTTTACCGCCATGCTCAACCTTGAGGAGTTTCACCTCCAGCTCATCCCCTACAGAAAGTACATCACTCACATTATCAACATGTGAGTGATTAATTTCTGAGACGTGAAGTAACCCATCCTTACCCGGTACAATTTCAACAAAAGCGCCATAATCTTTGATCGCTTTCACCGTACCTTGGTATGTGGCCCCTTCTTCGAGATGACCAACAATTCCCTGGATACGTTTTTTAGCTTCTTCAGCATTAGAAAGCTTATCAGCGCTTATTGTAATTTTACCTTTACCGCGCTCTTCATCCTCTTCAACCCAAATTTCAGTGTTTGTTTCTTTCTGAAGCGTCTGAATAACTTTACCGCCCGGTCCAATTACCGAACCAATATCATCTGCTTCAATCTCCATATTAACAAACTGTGGTGCAAACTCTGAAATCTGATCTCTTGGCTCATCAATGGTTTCAGCCATTTTATCAAGAATGTGCAAGCGTCCTTTTCGGGCTTGCTCAAGAGCTTCTTCAAGCTTCTCAAAAGAGATCCCACTTACTTTCATATCCATCTGGCAAGCAGTAATTCCGTCTCGGCTACCCGCTGTTTTGAAGTCCATATCACCCATGAAATCTTCTTCGCCACGGATATCAGATAGTACAACCTCATTGTCATCACCAACAATCATTCCCATTGCTATTCCCGCAACAGGTTTTTTGAGGGGCACACCGGCATCCATAAGAGCCATTGATCCACCGCATACAGATGCCATGGAAGATGATCCGTTAGATTCTGTAATATCAGAAATAACACGAATCACATACCCAAACTCATCAAATGAAGGCATTAACTTGCTTATTGAGCGCTCAGCCAAGTGTCCATGCCCAATTTCACGTCGACCGGGTCCGCGCATGTACCCGGCTTCGCCTACACTATAGTTGGGAAAATTATAGTGGAGGAAGAATTTTTTGTCTTCTTCTGTCAACAGCGTATCAATCGCCTGGGCATCTTTTTGGGTTCCCAAGGTTACCGATACAAGTGCCTGGGTTTCGCCACGTGTAAAAATGGCCGAGCCATGAGTGCGAGCAAGATATCCAACTTGCGTCCATATATCGCGAACATCTTCAGGAGAACGTCCATCAATACGTTTCTTTTTCTCAAGAATCATATTGCGTAGTTCCTCTTTCTCAATCTTGCTCAGAATATCCTTGATTGTACCGCCTTCTTCAGCATATTCATCCGTTTCGGTCAGCTCTTCAACGACGCTGTCTTTAATTTCTTGAAGTCCTTCGCTGTACTTTTCTTTTCCAAGACCGATATTTACATGCTCTCGGATACGTTCTTCGGCAAGTTCGTGAACCTTCGCTTTTAGATCTTCATCAACAGGTTCCGGCTCAAAATCACGTTTTTCTTTGCCGAACTCATCCCGAAGTTCTTCCTGGAATGCACACAGCTTTTGGATAGATTCATGGGCTACTTTAATAGCCTCGAGCATTTCTTTTTCAGAAATCTCTTCCATCTCACCTTCCATCATAATAACACTCTCAGCAGTACCACCGATAATCATATCGATGTCGCTCTGTTTCATCTCGCTGATGGTTGGATTGATTATATACTCCCCATCGACACGTCCGACACGAACTTCAGCAATCGGACCAGCGAAAGGAACATCTGAAATATGCAACGCCGCCGATGCTCCTACACCACCAAGAACGTCGCCGTCATGTTCACCGTCAGAAGAAAGAACAGAACAGATTATTTGCGTATCAAATCGATATCCATCCGGAAAAAGAGGACGTAGACTTCGATCAATCAATCTACTGGATAGGACTTCCTTATCATTCGGGCGGCCTTCGCGCTTGATAAAGCCACCGGGAAATTTGCCTCCGGCAGAAAAACTTTCTCGCAGATCAACGGTTAAAGGGAAAAATGGTTTATCCGTAGGTTCTTTGGAGCTCACTGCTGTACATAATACCATAGTATCACCCATGCGTACGACAACTGCACCATCGGCCTGCTTTGCAATACGACCGGTTTCTATCGATAATGTTTTGCCTGGTGCAAATTCTACACTTTTAAAATCTTCTTTCATCGTAATACTGTATTCTATTCAAATTTAAAATATATAAACAAAGCTTTACGTAATGATTTCAAAACTTTGTACTTGATGCTATTAGGGAGGGAAATACTGCTAAAAAGAGCAGCATAAAAAAGGCACGTCATCAATAACGTGCCTTTCAAAGAATTACTTGCGAATTCCTAAATCACTAATGAGCTCTCGATATGTTTCAATATCGTTGTCCTTGAGGTAGTCGAGCAGTTTTCTTCGTTTCCCTACCAGTTTTAACAATCCTCTTCGAGAGTGATGATCTTGTGTATTTTCCTGAATATGATCTGTAAGATCATTTATTCGCTCAGTCAATATTGCAATCTGAGCTTCAGTGGACCCGGTATTGTCCTTTGACCCACCATATTTTTTGACAAGTTCTTCCTTTCGCTCTTTTGTTATCGCCATGTGTTAATTAAATTCTTTTTATCTTTTCTACAACTATATATAACGTTCTTATATTAGCAAGCAAAGATAAGCGATCAAACCGTTTTTTGCAATATTTTAATGCTTGCTAAGCAGTTCCTGTGCCTGTTCTTTATCAGCGTTGAGCTGCTTAATCAATTCTTCTTTCCCGCTAAACCTTTTTTCTTCCCGAATACGATTAAAAAATCGTACCTGTACTTCCTTACCATAGATATCTTCATCGAATTCAAACATGTGCACCTCCAGCGTACGCTGTTTTCCATCAAAGGTTGGGCGGGTTCCTATATTCATCATTCCGTCGAACCAGCTTCCATTAATACGAACCTTTACGGCATACACGCCATCTTTGGGGATAATTTTATGGTCATGTTCCGGCTTGATGTTCGCTGTGGGAAAACCAATTTCTTTACCCCTCTTATCGCCATGAACCACCGTCCCGTTTAGACGATAAGGACGCTGCAAAAAATCTGCAGCCTGTTCTACATTTCCATCCTCACTTATTGCATTACGGATCGCAGTACTGCTTACGGTTTTCTCCCCTATCTCGTGTTCAGAGACAACATAGGAATCAAAATTGAGTTCGGTCCCAAGCCTTTCGATCGTTTCTATCGTTCCTTCCCTGTTCCGGCCAAAGTGATGATCATAGCCGATTACAAATTCACTTACTCCAATTCTTTTATGAATGATATCCCGAATAAATTCCTCAGAGCTCAGCAAAGAAAAATCACGATCAAAAGGAATGACAATCATGCGATCCATACCCAACTCCTCCAAAATTTCGCATCGCTCCTGCAAGGTAGTTAACAGCTTGATACCGCCATCCCCAGGATTGATAATATCTCTGGGGTGTGGGTCAAAGGTAACTAACACACTTCGTGCTCCTCGGTCTTTTGCTTTTGCAACCACCGCGTCAATAATAGCTCGGTGGCCAGCATGTACGCCGTCAAATGTGCCCACCGTTAAAACAGTGTTGCTTTCACGTTTAACATCATCTAAAAAAACAAGTTCAGACATGGCTTTATAGGTTTAAAACCTTTCTATTAGTGCGTTTCAATATTTGAAGCATAATTATGGATTGAAAAAATATCTTCCATCTCTCCTACCGTTAATGCTTCACTATTTTTGAACTTTCCGATGGAGGTCCGCTGAAGTCCAATAAGATGACCAGCAGTATCCAAAGAGGTTGCTAAATCATCAGCCAGTGTGCGAATATACGTTCCCTTGCTGCACTTTATGTATAATTCTAATCGTGGGAAATTACATTCCAATACTTTTGTTTCATGGATAATGACCTGGCGCGGCTTTCGCTTCACTTCTTTTCCCTTTCGAGCTAATTTATATAGCGGATCTCCATTATGCTTAAGAGCAGAATACATAGGCGGTATCTGCACAATTAATCCCGAAAGCTTATCTTTTAATGCATCCTGAATTTTTTTCGCAGTAAGATGTTGGAATGACGCCCGTTTTTCAGGGAAGGTTTCGGCATCGAGACTTGGAGTTGAAGACCCGAAAATTATTTCAGCAACGTATTCTTTATCGGCTTCCTGAAATGCTGACACGGTTCGTGTTCCTTTTCCGCAACACAAGATCAGCAGACCTGTTGCCATCGGGTCAAGGGTTCCGGCATGACCTATTTTACGAATATTGGTACACTTTCGTAAAAATTTAACAACCTGAAAACTACTCCATCCCTTGGGTTTGTTGATAAGAAATGCCGCGCCTTCATTGTAATCAAAGTCAGGGTCAGGCAAATTGCGATTGGAAAATATTGGCAGCTCATCAAGCGGTATAGCTTTTGCCATCAGTGTTCTCTACTCGTCATCTGCGTTATTGTCGCGCTGCTTCCGTTCTTTGCGGATTTTTTGAAACAGCTTTTCCATCTTTTCGACGTGTTCGGCTGTTTTATCATTGATGAAATGCAGCTCGGGAATACGTCGTACCTGATGACGAATTTTCTGAGCCAATTCTTTGCGAATAGCTGCATTCTGTTCCTCCAAATAAGCAAAGATGGCATCCTCATCCTTACCGGGGGCATACACGCTCAGTAATACCTTGGCAATAAGAAGATCTGGTGTAACATCAACTTTTGTTACCGTAATAAATGATCCGGATTGTTGATAGCTCTTTTGAATGATCTTGCCAAGATCACGCTTTATAACCGCTCCAAGTCGTTCCGTACGAATACTCATAATCTAAAAGTTAACGGTTAATACGTTAGTCTTCGTCGCTTTGTACATCTTCGAGACTTCGTCGTTCCTCAACAACTTCGTAGTTCTCGATCACGTCGCCAACTTTAATATCATTGTAGTTTACAATACTGATACCGCATTCGTACCCGCTTTTCACTTCTTTGACATCATCTTTAAAGCGTTTGAGAGCATCAATTTCTCCATCATAGATTACGACTCCATCGCGTACAACCCGAACCGGATTATTGCGATTTATTTTACCATCCGTCACATAACATCCAGCAATGGTTCCTACGCTGGATACCTTAAAGATTTCCCGTACTTCAGCATTACCATAGAGACGCTCACTAATTTCAGGCGAAAGCATACCTTCCATGGCATCCTTGACTTCATCAACAGCGTCATAAATAACGCTAAAGAGACGAATATCAATTTCTTCTTCCTCGGCAACTTTTCGTGCGTTGGATGTCGGTCGTACCTGAAAGCCGATAATAATTGCTTCGGAAGCAGAAGCGAGAAGCACATCAGATTCGGTAATAGCACCGGCTCCTGTATGGATGATATTAACGGAAACCTCCTCGTTGCTTAACTTTTGCAACGCTCCGGAAAGTGCCTCAATAGAACCATCCACATCAGCCTTAATAATAATATTCAAGTCTTCAATCTCACCGAGTGCAAGACGACGTGAAAGGTCATCAAGACTCATATGCTTAGATTGACGAAGCTCTTGCTCACGTTTAATCTGCTGACGCTGATTTGCAATTTCTTTAGCTTTCTTCTCATCATCGAGTACGACCAGTTTATCCCCTGCTTGCGGAATATCATCAAAGCCAGTCAGCTGCAATGGTGTTGAAGGTCCTGCTGATTCGATTCGTTCGCCATGCTCATTTTCCATGGCTCGAACCCGACCAAAGCATGGTCCGGCAACAAACGGATCACCAACTTCGAGCGTACCATTCTGTACCAAGATATTTGAGACAATACCTTTTCCTTTATCAACGCGAGCTTCAAGAACAACCCCATCAGCATTTCGGTCGGGATTCGCTTTCAACTCCATCAATTCAGATTCAATAAGAACTTTTTCGAGCAGATCAGGAATTCCTTCACCGGTTTTGGCAGAAACTTCTGCAACCTGGTTTGTACCGCCATACTCTTCAACAATTACATCATGCTCAGCCAGTTGCTGCTTAATTTTATCCGGATTAGCACCAGGCTTGTCCATCTTATTAATGGCAACAATAATGGATACGCCGGCTGCTTTAGCGTGATTGATCGCCTCAATGGTTTGCGGCATCACAGCATCATCAGCTGCAACTACAAGAATAACAATATCGGTAGCCTGAGCACCACGAGAACGCATTGCCGTGAAGGCCTCGTGACCGGGAGTATCAAGAAAGGTAATGGGGCGTCCATCATCAGTAGTAACTTCATAAGCACCTACGTGCTGTGTAATACCGCCGGCCTCTCCTTCAGCGACCTGAGATTTTCGTATATAATCAAGTAATGAAGTTTTACCGTGATCAACGTGACCCATAACCGTAATAATAGGTGCACGCGGTTGCAGATCTTCCGGATCGTCCTCTTCTAATTCAATTTCTTCAATGGCCTCATCGGCATCAATAAATTCAACCTCATAACCATATTCCTCGGCAACAAGCTCAATGGTACTGGCATCTAATCGCTGGTTGATGGAAACCATCATACCGAGATCCATACAAGTCGTAATCACATCATTGGCTTGCACATCCATCAACTCGGCAAGATCACTGACCGTAATAAATTCAGTTGCCTCGATAACTTGATCTTCAAGTTCCTCAAGCTCTTGTTGCAACTGTTCTTCTTCCTCGCGTTCCTCTTTTCGTTGTCGGCGACGCTTCTGACGTTTACTACCAACAGTTTCGGACGACTGCATTTTTTGCAGCGTCTCTTTCATTTTTTGTTCTACATCTTCCTCATCAACACGACTTCCACGCCGTTTGCGACGCTTCTTCTTACCCTTATCTTTCTTCTTGCTTTTCTTGTTTTCACGCTTCGAGGATTTAGTATTAGACCCGTCCTCATCTTCTTCACGACGGTCTTTTTTACGCTTACGTTTTTTTCGTCGCTTGGGCTTACTTTCATCAATTTTAACCTTGCCCACAACTTTGGTTCCCTTCAGTCTGCCGGCATGGCCTCGGATTACTCCTTGCTCCTCATCTTCATCCGGCTCATCTTCATACTCTTCATCATCCTCGTCTTCTTCATCAGACTCTTTCCCCTCATCCTGTACTTCTGCTTCCTCATCATCTTCATCATCCTCGATTTCTTCGGACGTATCCTCTTCTTCATCGGCTTCAAGATCTTCATCTTCGGTCTCCTCGGAAGTATCCTCTTCGTCACCAGGTTCTTCTATAACTTCTTTTGTTTCTGTCTCTACCTCTTCCTCTTGAGCATCTTCAACATCTTCATCAGCAGCTTCATCTTTGTCCTCTGAATCCCCTTCAGCTTCAACATTTTCCTCTTCTTTATCAGCAACCTCTGGTTCATCAGCTTGTTGCTCTACTTCAGGCTCCTCTTTTTCTGAAGTTTCAACTTTGGCAGGTTGTTCCTCCTCAACTTCCGCTTCAGGCTCTTCCTCCTCTTTAGGCTTGAGTCCTTCTATTTCTTCCTCTTCCTGAGGCTCAATCGGAAGATCTTCATCTTCAAGAGGTTCCAGATAATCTTCGACAGATACACTTTCATTTCGGCTGGCACGAATTTGATTACGGCGATTCTCATACTCTTCTTTCGCCTTTGCGTGCTGCTTGCTTTTTTCTTTATCAACACCATAAACCTCTTCCAGCGCCTCGTACATTTCGGGCGTAATTTTGGAATTTGGTTTATTGTCAATTTCAAAGCCCTCATCCGATAACGAATCTACGATAGAGGAGGTAGAAACATTAAATTCGGATGCTACTTTGAATAATCGTCTTGTCTTCTTGGACATATATATTTGTTTCTGAAAAAGTACGTTCGTTATTATCTGTTACACTAATCGAGTACCTTAGTATAAGGTAAAACAGGATTCTTGGAAATGTAAGTTCTATTATTCTTCGTCTTCAAATTCATACGCAATAATATCGATGATGCGCTCGGCTTCATCTTCGGTAATCTTACCTTCTGTCCGCCGAACAATTTCCTCCTCATCCAGTTCTAATACCTGTCGAGCGGTATCGCAACCAATTTCGTGAAGCGTTTCAATAACTTCAGGGCCAAAATCGATTTCAAATTCGCCGAGATCAATATCGTCCTCTTCTTCCACTTCGCGATAAACGTCAATTTCACAGTTGGCAAGTTTTGAAGCCAGTCGAATATTTACCCCGCCCTTTCCAATAGCTTTTGAAACTTCATCAGCGGGAACCAACACCTTTGCATGTTCGCCATCGTCGCTAAGTTCTACACTCAAGACCTTTGCCGGCTGTAATGCACGCTTAATAAATTCGTGTTTGTCATCAGTGTAATTGATGACATCAATATTTTCGTTTTGAAGCTCCCGCACAATAGCATGGATACGGACCCCTTTCATCCCCACACATGCGCCAACGGGATCTACACGCTCATCGTGTGAAATTACGGCTACTTTTGATCGATCACCAGGCTCACGGGCAATGCGAACAAGATCAATAATTCCATCAAAAACCTCTGGAATTTCGTTCTCAAACAACCGCTCTAAAAATAGCGGAGAAGTTCGCGAAATAATAACTGATGGGTTCCCGTGATAACGCTTCACCTCTTTTACCACAGCACGTATGGTATCTCCTTTGTGATACCGATCTTTGTATATCTGTTCATCTTTGGGAAGCGTAAGTTCTACGCCATTGTGGTTCACTAACATTTCGTGATTACGAATCTGATAGACATCACCCAGAACAATTTCCCCAACGCGATCAGAATACTCTTCAAATACATTATCCTTCTCAATTTCACGGATACGCTGAGCCAACTGTTGCCGCGCCATCATTACAGCGCGCCGTCCAAAATCACGAATATCAAGTTCCTGTGCATATTCATCATACAACTCAAGATCGGGATCCTGCTTCTGGGCTTCTTCAAGCGTAATCTCCTGTACCTCATCAGTAAGTTCTTCTTCAGGTACAACTTCACGAATATGGAGAATCTGCACTTCCCCGCGATCAGCATTTAAAATAACTTCAAAAGCTTCATCGGAACCATATTTCTTACGAATCATGGTTCTAAAGACATCTTCAAGGATTGAAAGAAGAAGATCCTTGTTGATATCTTTGTCTTTGGCAATCTCGGCGAAAGATTGAATAATCTGTTTTGAAATATCGTTTGACATCAGTTAGCTCCTGTCTGCTTAAAATTATTTAAATGAAGGAATTATTTTAGTTTCAACCAGGTCGTCAAATGCAATTTTCTTGATTGACTCGTCATCTAAACCAACAACAATATGGTCATCATCCACTTCTTTTAGTGTACCCTCAATTTTGGTGTACTCACCGTCTTTTTTGAACTTAAATTTTGCTTCGCGTCCTACATTTTTAGGATATTGACGACGATCTATCAGAGGGCGACTTAATCCCGGCGATGAAACATTGATCCGATACCTTCCGGAAAACACATCGTGCGCGTCCATCAAAAAACCGAGTTCATTACTTACCTCAGCGCATTCATCCATATTAACACCGCGATCTTCGGCATCTATCGACACCCATATTTCCGGGGTATCTCCACCTTTAATCTCAACATCAACAAGAAAAAAATCAGTCGTTGACAATACTGATTCTGCAAGTTCTGAAATAGTATTTATGACTTTGTTTGGCACGGTTTTCCTAATTTTAGGTACAAAAAAAAGTGAGGACCTTTCGGCGCTCACTTTTAAGCAATTGAAGATATCGTTATTACGTCTAAAAAACAACTGAACCCGCAACTCTTTTCCCAATGTTTTATCTACCGGAAAGCAATGGTTAACTTTTCTTGAATGCATTAATTAAACTTCTGTATACTAACACCGACAAAAACAATTACAGCAAACTTTATATCACAACTATAAATGAGAATCGAATTCGCCCTGATAACTGCTATAATACTTACTTTTAGTTTTTTGGGCTGCACACAAGAAGAAACAAAGGAAAACAATAAGAGTGAAGGAAGAACCCTGAGCTATGAACAGTCTGTTTCGTTCTTAGCTACCGGTGGAGATACATTAACAACAATTAATGTCGCCATTGCTGACAGTGATAAAGAACGTAATCAGGGATTAATGGATGTGCGAGATTTGCCCTCCGACAAAGGTATGTTATTTATTTTTGATGAAAACCAACCCCGCAGTTTCTGGATGGCTAATACGCCGCTGTCCCTGGATATCATTTTTGTCAATGCGGACTATAAAATTGTACGAATCCATCATAGCGCTCAACCCTATTCCGAAAAAAGCTTCAGCTCAGAAAAACCCGCAAAATATGTGATAGAAACCAATGGCGGGTTCTGTATTGCTCATGACATTCAGGAGGGGACAAAAGTCAGCTTCTAAAAAACGAGACAGAATCACGAATCAACATAGAGCAGGGAAGCAAAACAACTCTTTAATTGACGGTAATATTCAGTTTAATCAACGTTATATTTTGGGCCGCATTTGTTCTACCTAATCCTGTACCAAGCTTGAGCTCAACATAGTCTGTTCCTTGGAAGGTACCTTCTGGTTTATATTGATAGACAGCCTCCCAATTGGTCGTCGAGTCACGAACGATAGTACTTATCACAAAATTTTGGGGCTGCTTCGTAATTACAACGGTCTCTTCATCACCAGATATTCCGGTCTGGTATTTAAGAACCTCAGAATTAGTTATGGAGAGATACTTTATTTCTTCTTGAATGTTTGGATCTGTTATATCTTGGCATCCGAACAAAAAGAAAAATGGAAGTACAGCAAGTAAAACAAAGAAATAACTTTTCAGCTTAACGTCTTTACTTTTTACACTGCACACAATTGCCCGAATTATCTACTTGATGATAAAAAGAACAACTTCTACGCATTAATTGCCTGATGATTGTACTCTTCAAGAAACTCTTTCACTTTCAAAACGTTCTGTTTTGATCCGATAAAAATTGGAGTTCGCTGATGAATGCTATCGGGTTCAATTTCTAAAATACGACCTTCTCCATCGATAGCCATTCCCCCAGCCTGTTCAATTAAAAAACTTAATGGATTGCATTCATACATCAGCCGCAATTTTCCGTTCGGATATTGACTACTGTTGGGATAAATGAAAATACCACCCGTAATGAGGGTCCGATGCACATCCGCCACCATCGAGCCAATATAACGTGCCTTATATGGACGACTGCTTTCAGGATCTTCCACCTGACAATATTTGACATACTTTTTAAGCCCTTCATCCCAGGAATGGTAACTACCCTCATTTACACTGTAGATTGTTCCATGATCTGGAATTTTCACATCATCATCCGATAAAATAAATTCTCCAATACTGGGATCAAGCGTAAATACAGATACTCCTAAACCTGTTGTATAGGCCATTAACGTACTTGAGCCATATAAGACATAGCCGGCTGCTACCTGCTTTAATCCTGATTGCAGGGCATCATCCTCACTCAGTTGTTCGGTTTCGGAGTTTTTACGCATGTAAATAGAAAAAATACTCCCGATGGAAACATTGACATCAATGTTGGAAGAACCATCTAATGGGTCCAGATATACAATATATTTACCTCCATCATTGTCCAGCTCTACAATGCCATCATTTTCTTCAGAAATCACCATGCACGTAATTTCTGAACGATTCAAAGCCGAAATAAGCTGCTTATCAGCAAATAAATCCAATTTCTTAACAGATTCTCCATGCACATTTGTCGTACCGTCTTCTCCTAAAATATTTGTAATTCCGGCCTTGTTTACCTCCCTTGATATAATTTTTGCTGCTAAGCCGATATCACGAAGCAGTTGTGACAACTCCCCCGTAGCCCCCGGAAATTTATTCTGAGCCTGAATAATATATTCTTCCAGGGTAATCACGCGATTTGTTTTTCGGTCTACCATACCTTCCCTCTTTTGCTGATCATTTTTTTGTGATTGTTATGAATGATGTTCATATAAAATTCTGATATATAATTTCGGCTTTCTTTTCGAGTTCCTCAAGTGATCCATTGTTACGGATAACATAATCCACTTGATCGGTAGCTTTTTTTAAATCCCGCTGTTTGTCTATGCGTTGTTGTATATGGGCCTCAGAACTTCTATCCCGCTCTTTTACGCGCTTGATACGATGTTTTTCATCAGCCAGTACCAACACGATATAGTCAAGAAATCCGGGCTCTAAATTTTCCAACAACAAAGCCGCTTCATAGACAAAAACTTCATATCCCTGTGCCTCGGCTTCTTTAATTATTTGGGATGCCGCCTCGGGCATTTTGGGATGTACAATAGCATTCAACTCTTTTACCCTGCCTTTTTCAAAGGCCTCGGAGGCTAAATGGTTTGTATTTAGTTTTCCATCATCCGAAAAGGATTCAACACCAAACACATCAATTAATTGCTGTTTAACCTCGGCATTGGTCACCATCACCTTCTTGGCAAGATCATCAGCATTTAATACATAAGCACCCAACTGTGCCCATATATCACAGACTGTGGACTTGCCGCTCCCAATCCCTCCGGTGACTCCAACGGTAACCATTATTCTGTTTTATCTGATGCAGAAATGGAAAGCAGGTACTCGTTAATAAACTCATCGAGCTCACCATCCATAACCGCATCGGTATTAGAAGTTTCGTAATCAGTACGATGATCTTTCACCATATTATAGGGATGGAATACATACGAACGTATTTGTGATCCCCATTCGATATCTTTTTTCGAATCTTCGAGCTTTTGTTTATTCCGCTCTTTGATCTGCTTCTCCAACTCATAAATCTTAGATTTAAGCAACGTCATGGCCTGTTCACGGTTTTGTTTCTGAGATCGCTCCTGTTGACACTCGGCAACTACGCGCTGCTCTGTTCCATCCGAGAGTTCGCCCTCCCAAATCAGGCGAACAGCCGTTTCAGTTTTATTAACATGCTGACCGCCCGCTCCGCTGGCACGAAAACGCTGTAATTCTACCTTACTCTCATCGATATCTACCTCAATGGTATCATCCACTACGGGAGAAACAAAAACTGAGCAAAATGAGGTATGTCTGCGTGAGTTGCTATCAAAGGGAGAAATACGGACCAGCCGATGCACACCACTTTCAGCCTTTAAAAAACCATAGGCAAACTCCCCTTTAACCTGCACCGTAGCACTTTTAAGTCCGGCTACATCCCCCTGCTGATATTCCATCACGGAAATATCATAATCATGATTTTTTGCCCACCGCGTGTACATGCGATATAGCATTTCTGCCCAATCCTGGCTCTCCGTTCCACCGGCGCCCGGATTAAAAGTCAGGATAGCGTCGCGATGATCGTCTTCACCGCGCAGCATATTTCGCAATTCAAGGTCTTCTACCCCCTTCTCCAGCTTTTTAATCTCCTGCTCCAACTCATTGCCTACCTCTTCTCCTTCATCCAGAAATTCCTGATAGACCTTAATACTTTCACGCAGATCATCCAGCCGATCCCAACTTTTGACCATACTCTTTTCATGATCCAACTTTTTCATAATTCGACGGGCTTCGTCGGGATCATTCCAAAAATCAGGATCCTGCGTCTGCTCTTGTAGCTCTATGATATTTACTTTTCGCTGATCGTAGTCAAAGATACCCCCTGAGCGCATCCACACGCTCAAATAATTCATTAATATGATCTGAATTTATTGTTGTTGTATTCACTGCTCACTCTTTTTTCAACATTCAAATTTCAATTAACGGATTTCATTTACGCCCCAGCTTACCCAAGATAAATCCCAAAGCAATACCACCCATAAAACCAATAAGCACACCTTCTTCGGGATGGGTGCGCACGTAACGCCGAGCTTCCCGGTAATCTCTATTTAACTCATTTTGTAATTCGGCCTGCTCTTCCTTCAAGCGATCTATCAATTTTTCATAGCCCTTAATCTTTTCGCGCTTTTTCTTTTCGGTGGTTGGTTCACTCTTTTCTTCTGAATGTTCTTTCTTGTCAGCCATAATTGTAATGTATTATTTAAGGTTTACTCAAAGATACAAATTCTAAATCGAATCACATTTTTAAATTATATTTTTTGCGCGATTAAAAGAAGCTACTCCAATTCATATCCCTTACATATAAAAGCTGTATTTATAAGTTTGTATGAAATCAATATCAGACATTGTTCAACAGTTACAACGGCACTTTTTTGAAACCGTAACCTCCCGTAACCTCGTGTATAATACCTGTTGGGAGGACCCTCGGATTGATCGAAAGCTGTTAGGTCTGGACTCCAACAGTAATATGCTTATGCTTACCAGTGCCGGCGATAATGCCCTGGATTATCTGCTTGATGATATTAAACACATACAGTGCGTAGATATTAATCCTACTCAAAATGCATTGTTAGAGCTTAAAAAAGCTCTATTTAAAAATGGTAACTACGCCTTGTTGTGGGATTTTTTCGGAGAAGGTCGGAAATCTGGAGCCCAGCTTATCTATCATCAAACATTGAGAAATTACCTACCTAAACAATCACAGCAATTCTGGGATAAAAACATCCATAATTTTGACCCAGAATCTCAACATGGCAGCTTCTACTTTTGTGGCACTTCAGGAAAAGTAGCTCAAACTATTTATAATAGGATTCACCGCAAAGGATTAAGACCGGCTGTTAACCACTTATTAGCTGCCAATAACTTAGAAGAACAAGCTTATTACTTTCGCGAAATTGAGCCCCAGCTTTGGAATCCGTTTTCAGAATGGATAATACGTCGTCACGCAACAATGGCAATGCTCGGGGTCCCTAAAACCCAACAGAAAATGATTGAGGAGCAATATGAAGATGGATTACTGGAATTTATCCGGCAATCATTACAACATGTATTTACGGAGTTGCCTATTGAAGACAACTACTTCTGGCGTGTTTATTTAACGGGAAGTTATTCTAAGGAATGTTGCCCCAACTACCTACTTGAGGACCACTTCCAAGTATTACGGCACCGCATCCAACGCATCGAAACGCATACCTCATCGCTTTTTCATGCCCTGCAGAACAGTAAAGAAACCTATTCTCATTTTGTACTATTAGATCACCAAGACTGGATGGCCTTTACGCAACCTGATAAACTTGCCAGGGAATGGAGACAAATCCTTTTCCATGCCAAAAGTGGAGCCCGAATTTTATTTCGTTCGGTCATGCCCAACCCTGAATTTCTTCCAGATTTTGTTTTTGACAAAGTGCAATTCCACCCTGATCTAACCATCCCCATACATCAAAAAGATCGCGTGGGAACTTATGAATCAACACATCTCGCCACCGTTTTATGAGTAATGCCTCCGAGATATTCGTTGATGAAAACCATGAAAATAATATTATTCAATATTATCGGTACCATTCTCATATTTATGATGCAACGCGATGGAGTTTCTTGTTTGGGCGGGATGCGCTGATAGAACATATTCCTTCCCTGCCCTCCAATTCACAAATATTGGAAGTAGGTTGCGGTACTGGTAAAAACCTGGTCCGGCTTAGCAATAAGTTTCCCACTGCAGAAATTACAGGTATTGATCTTTCTCCAGATATGCTAAAAAAAGCCCGGGAAAACATTTCAGATTCTTCTATAATCCTAAAGAACATGCATTATCAATCAGATGATCTAAGGAACAAACAGTACAATCTCATTTTGCTCTCCTATTCGTTAACGATGATGGGGGATAAATACCTGAAAGTTATCGATGCGCTTAAAAATGATTTAAATCCAAGAGGATATCTTGCCGTAGTTGATTTCCATACATCCCCCTTTTCTTGGTTCAAGCATTGGATGGAATTGAATCACGCCGATTTTTCCGGTGAGTTACATCCTCTTTTAAAAGAACACTTTCAACCCATAGAAACAAGTTTTCACAATGCGTACTTTGGGCTTTGGAACTATTTCCTATTTATTGGAACTAAAATTGAGGCCTATAAAAAATGAGTTCATTTATACCTTTTCTTATCTTTTCCAATTATGAAAAAAATTAAACAACAGATCGTACAAATAGAAGAAGAACTACAAGAATCGCCCAATGACGGAGACCTGCTAAACGAATTGGGAATTGGCTATCACATGCTTGGGGATTACGAGCAAGCCATCGAATATTATCACCGAGCGCTTGATCAAAAACCCAAAGACGTTAAGATCCATTATAATCTTGCCAATACGTTTTACGAAATGCAGGATATTGAGAAGGCAATTAATCATTATATGAATGCACTCGATATTAAACCCGATTATGTGCCGGCGCTAAATAATCTCGCTGATATCTATGAATTAGCTGATGATGTCGAAAAAGCCCGGGAGCTGTTTGAACATATTACCAATATAAACCCCGAAGATCCCTTGGGCTATTTCAACTTAGGGAATCACCATCTTAGAAACGATAACAGTATTGAAGCAGGACGCTGCTACAAAAAAGCCATAGAACTGGATCCCGAATTCCACGAAGCCTACAATAATATCGGCTTTCTGTTAAAACATCTGGGACAATATGAAGAGGCCATCTCTTATTTTGAACAATGCCTTGAAATTGAACCCGACTACGAACCGGCAAAAAAGGATTTATCAACTTGCAAAGAGGCCCTGAGAAACTCCTAAATTAATAAAAAGAAAAGAAGAACCATCGGTATCAAAACCTTTCCTTCCCCCTGTTTTTGACAGGATTTCAGATGTTTACTATGCTCCGATTACCCAAATCAGTAGAAAAACTGCTTTTTACTATACTCAGCCAAAACTAATTTCAAAATTCTATCCCCTCTGACTTCAATGAAAAATTGATTGGCTACTTTGGATTTTAAAAAGAAGCTTTTGAGGATTCACTATGGGAAGAAATATTAATCTGGTTAAATATACAGCCAGAGCAAATGAAAATTTATTTGATCCAAGTTGGCCCCACTTGAAATTCTTACTTAGTCATTTAACTTGCAGTAATCATTTGCATCTAAAATTTATCTCCAGTTACCGTTTTTCTGATAATAAAATATGTTCTGTTATGAAATCAACAATGCGAACTCTTTTTGGGGTCACTATAATTCTCATTTTAGGGCTCCCCTTTTCGGATCTTTTTGCCCAAAACACTCGTCTGTTACGCGAGCCAACAGTGAGTGAGAATCATATTGTGTTTGTCTATGCCAATGACCTGTGGATTACCAGTCGAAATGGCGGCGAAGCGCGTAGGCTTACCAGTGGCGCAGGTAGCGAAACGCATCCCCACTTTTCACCGGATGGTTCTAAAATTGCCTTTACGGCCCAATACGATGGCAACACCGATGTATATGTAATATCAGCAGAAGGTGGACAAGCCAAACGGTTAACCTGGCATCCCAACGAGGACAGGGTGACCGGATGGACCCCTGATAGTGAACAAGTGCTTTTTATTTCCGGACGAAAAGGACATCCAACACAGTTATCTACATTTTACACCGTCAGCCTCGAGGGCGAACTGCCGGAAAAACACAAAATTCCCCGAGCTGCGGCCGGTGAAATTTCAGATGATGGTTCCTACATTGCGTACCAGCCTGTTAGCCTTTCGGATGCTGAGTGGCGAAACTATCGCGGTGGACAAGCCAAACCTATCTGGGTTGTCAACCTCAACACAGATGAACTACAACAAACACCGCGTGCGAATAAAGAACGGCATATAAATCCCATTTGGCTGGATAATAAGGTCTATTTCCTTTCGGAACGAGATTATACGATGAACATCTGGTCATACAATCCGGCAACCGGCCAAAGTGAACAGCAGACGTTCCACTCTCAGTTTGATGTAAAAAATCTTGATTCCGGCGGCGGAGTTATTGTGTACGAACAAGGGGGCTATATTTATCAGCTGGATCCATCCACTGGTAATCACAAACAAATTGAGATCCACGTTAAGGGTGACATGACTCAAGCCCGGCCTCGTTGGACAGATGCCCGGCCTGCAGAACTTGACAATGCGTCACTTTCGCCTACCGGTGAGCGAGCACTGTTCCAGTATCGAGGAGAAGTTATTTCCGTCCCTAAAGAGAAAGGAAGCTGGCGTAATCTTACCCAAAGTTCAGGTGCAGCTAATCGATACCCTATTTGGTCTCCCGATGGACAGAAAGTGGCCTGGTTTTCGGATCAAAGCGGTGAATATCAGCTCTACATTTCTGATCAAAAAGGACTTGAAGAACCCCGTAAAATTGATCTTCCTGAGCCAACTTTTTTCTTTGAACCCAAGTGGTCGCCAAATGGAAATTATATCGCCTACACTGATACACACTTCCGGCTGTGGTATGTCAATACCAACACGGGCAACGCCACGCATATTGATACTGATGGATACGCTCATCCGAACCGAACAATGCATCCCAACTGGTCACCCGACAGCCAATGGATAACCTATTCCAAACGTTTGCCAAGCCAGTACCATGTCATTAAAGTCTATAATGTAGAAACCGGAGAAAGGTATCAAATTACAGACGGCATGGCTGATTCTATTGACCCCGTTTGGGATAAAAGTGGAAAATATATCTACTTTTTATCCAGTACCGACTTTGGACTCAATACCGGCTGGCTGGATATGAGTTCGTATGATATGTCGACCACAAGAGGACTTTATGTAGCTATTCTGGACAAGGAAACGCCATCTCCATTCCTGCCTGAAAGTAATGAGGAACCGATCCAGGAAAAAGACAAAAAGAAAAATGGAGATCCCAATACAGAAGACGAGGAATCCGCTGTAACAATTGATCCGGAAGGAATAAAAGATAGAATCGTATCCGCTAATATTCCCCGAAAAAATTATACTGACTTAATCAAAGGACCCAAAGACCATGTCTTTTATGAAGAGAATGTTCCCGATCAACCCGGAATTACGTTGCATCGATACAATGTTAAGGACCGAAAATCTGAGGAATTTCTCTCTCCTATTCAGGGAGCTACGGTTTCACAAGATCGCCAGAACCTTCTGTATCGCAGCGGCGAAACCTGGGGCATAGTATCAACAATAGGTGGTCAGCAAAAGCCCGGTGATGGTGAAATTGATGTCAACGGAATCCGCATTCGTGTTGAACCTGAAAAAGAATGGCACCAAATTTTCCGGGAGGGATGGCGTTATCAGCGTGATTTTTTGTATGTCGATAATGTGCACGGTGCCCCTTGGCAAACAATCTATGACTGGTACCGCCCGTGGGTCGATCATATCCGTCACCGTTCAGACTTAAGTTATTTGATTGATATTCTTGGCGGTGAAGTATCAGTAGGACACTCCTTCAATTTTGGTGGTGATTATCCCGAAGTTGATGAAGTTTCTATCGGCCTGCTGGGAGCTGACCTTGAAGAGGCAAATGGACGATATCGCATCAAAAAAATATATACGGATGAAAACTGGAACCCAGATCTACATGCCCCATTAGCACAACCTGGCATTGATGTGCAGGAAGGCAATTATCTGCTGGCCGTAAATGGTAAAGAGTTACAACCGCCTGCCAATCCTTTTAGCCTGCTGGAAGGCACGGCTGATCGCAACACAATCTTGACGATAAATGATGAGCCTACAATTGAAGGCGCTCATACCGTTACAGTTACACCAGTGCCAAATGAATCTGAGCTCAGGACCCGGGCTTGGTTAGAACGAAATCGGCAAAAGGTAGAAGAAATGTCCAACGGAAAACTGGCCTATGTTTGGTTGCCCAACACCTCTCAGGCCGGATATGAAGCCTTTAACCGCTACTACTTTGCCCAACAACATAAAGATGGTGTTGTGGTTGATGAACGTAATAACGGTGGCGGGTCTGCTGCAGACTACATGATTGACGTTATGAACCGTGAACTGCTGGGTTATTTCAATAACAAGACCGGCGATAACTTTCCGCCCTTTACAACCCCGATGGCTGGTCTTTGGGGGCCAAAAGTAATGATAATTAATGAGAGTGCAGGTTCAGGCGGCGATCTTTTACCTTTCATGTTCCGAAAGAAGAATATTGGCCCTCTTGTTGGTACCCGAACCTGGGGTGGACTGGTGGGCATTTGGGATGTGCCTCCGTTTATTGACGGCGGTATGATGACGGCGCCACGCGGCGGATTCTTTAACACAGAAGGCAAATGGGATGTTGAAGGCAAAGGCGTGAGTCCGGATATCGAAGTGTTTCAAAAGCCTAAAGCAGTCATCAATGGGAATGATCCCCAGTTGCAACGCTCCGTTGAAAAAGCGTTGGAATTGCTTGACGAAAATGATGTTACCTTAAAAAAAGAACCTCCGCCACCCTCACTTTGGAAACGTGCTGAAAAAACCGAAGGATGGAATTGATACCATCAAATATTTTTAAGGCCCGGCTTATTTCCGGGTTTTCTTATTGAGATCTATTATTCAATAAATCGGCAAACTTAATAAGCATTAGCACATATAATTTTCTACCTTTACCCTTCATTATTTTGAAGTCAATTATTTAACTATGCAATTTTTTAGTCGAAAACTTATAAAGCCCCAGGATTTAAATGCGCATGGAACGCTATTCGGCGGGTCAGTATTGAGTTGGGTTGATGAGGAATCTGCAATATTTGTTACTTGTCAGCTCGATAAGGGCAATATTGTGACTAAATACATGTCAGAAATCGACTTCGTTAGCTCGGCAGGGCTTGGTGATATCATCGAAATCGGGATGGAAACAGTTAAGTTTGGTACTACCTCGATAACAGTACGTTGCGAAGTACGCCAAAAATTTACAAAAGAGACGATTATTAAGATTGATAAAATTGTTTTTGTTCACATGGTTGATGGGAAACCGGCCCCCCATGGTATCAATGAAGCTCAAAACGAATAGCTTGCTCAAATACTCTAACATGAGAATGTAATAATATTTCAGTTTATTCATTTCATTTTATTAATTTTGAGGAATCTTATCACAAAAACAGTGATAAACACGTTACCCAAAAAATATTATATCATCTAAGTACGGAGATTGTTCATGGATTATCAGTTTATCGATCCCGATAAAATCATCGATATGCTTTTTAAAGACCCGGAATACGTAATCGAATTTTGTGAAGCTGGAGTCACATCATTTGATGAATTTATTGAGAACTATCGCAATCATCTATTAGATAGAAATATGACCGATCTCCGTAAAGCTGGTCATAAGATTAAACCCGGGGCCCAAATGATGGGGGCTGATGAGGTTGTTGATGAATATGAATATGCCAAAAGTCTGCTCAACGATAATGCCGAAGAGGATGAATTGGAAAAATCGGTTGATAAAATGAGCAATATCTGCACTACTATACAAAAGGAACTAAACCACCTTGCTGATACACAGGTTTAATATTCTTATCTTCATATCCTTATTTCAAGCAAGAGCATTAGAAATTTTACACTCAATCATACATTATAGTGAGTATTTTAGTTACCGGCGGTGCCGGATTTATTGGTAGTCATACCGTTGTTGAATTGTTGGAAAATAACGAAGACGTCATCGTTGTTGATAATCTAAGCAACAGTAAAAAAGAAGCCCTTAATCGCGTTGAGGAAATCACAGGAAAATCACTCACTTTTTATAAAACGGATCTTCTCAACAAAAAGGGTCTGGATAAGATATTCAGCAATCATAAGATTGATTCGGTAATTCACTTCGCCGGATATAAAGCCGTAGGCGAATCAGTAGAAAAGCCGTTAATGTATTATCACAACAATATTACCGGCACGATATATTTATGTGAGGTAATGAAGGAACACGGCGTCAACAATATTGTTTTTAGCTCCTCTTCTACCGTCTACGGTGATCCCGAAGAAGTGCCTGTTCAAGAGCATTTCCCCGTTTCGGCAACGAATCCATACGGACGTACGAAGCTTTTTATCGAAGAAATTCTGCGAGATTTATATACGGCCAATGAAAGCTGGAATGTAGCACTCTTGCGATACTTTAATCCCGTGGGAGCACATCCAAGCGGAAGAATCGGTGAAGATCCTAATGATATTCCCAATAACTTAATGCCCTACATTACTCAAGTAGCCGTTGGTAAGCTTGAAAAACTTTCTGTGTTTGGAGATGATTATCCCACACCCGACGGAACCGGCGTTCGTGATTACATCCACGTTGTAGACTTAGCAAAAGGTCACTTGAGCGCACTTGAAAAACTAAAGGAAAATCCGGGTGTAGTTACTTATAATCTGGGCACCGGAACCGGTTACAGCGTTTTAGATGTAGTAAAAGCGTTTGAAAAAGCCTCCGGCAAAGAGATTCCCTACAAAATTACTGATCGTCGGGCAGGAGACATTGCCATCAACTTTGCAGATCCATCTAAAGCGGAAGAAGAATTGGGCTGGAAAGCTGAATACGATCTCGTAGATATGTGCCGTGATTCATGGCGATGGCAATCACAAAATCCCGATGGATATTAAGCGATTACGAATCAAAATCCCTTTTTACGGCCAGAAAAACGACGTGGTAATTCACAGATACCAAACCGTCCTCTTGGGTATCCCAATGATCAACAAGCATCGACATTTCTTTTGATGTCAGCTGTCGACCCTTTTTCAACGTGTCCATACCCAAGCTTTTAAGTTCATCAAAAAAGTGCTTAGCACTTTCATATTCGCGGGTGATAGTATCCTCATAATAATCCACCTGAGCCGGGCCAACAGACATCTTGATAACCATTTCTTCCACATCAGGTAATTCGTTGGCTGTAAAAGGTATACCCAGCTCCCGGCAATATTTTCTCCACGTAGGGAAACTTTCATTTCCGGGAAAAGAGGCCAATAATAATCCTCCCGGTTTTGTGATTTCTAACCATTTTGCCATTGTTTGAGCAGGGTGATCAAACCAATGGGCTGCAAATCCACTTACTGTCATTGCATAATACGGATCCTCATAATCGGGCACTTGTTCTGCATCCCGAACTTTAAAATTCAGGTTGTCATGATCCACTAACTTATTGCCACAGAAAGCGATCATATCTTTCGACAGATCCGTAACCTCAATTTCTCTGCCCGGATATAAATCTGCCAGTCCTTTTGTGACAAATCCTGTTCCCGCACCCAATTCAATAATTGGACCCGAAGGAAGAATATCCCTCCAGGGCTGAAGTGAAGCAATTAAACGATGAGCTACCTCTTTCTGCAAATCAGCATGTTCATCATAAAATGATGCGACACCGCCAAAAGAATCGGCTATCTGTTGTTTGATCTCATTGTCAATGATCACTGATTGTTCATCCATATCCGATATATAACCTACAAACTTCTATTCCTGCGATGCCATATTTCCTTGCTCTTTCTGCCACGTGGAATCGCTTTTAAAAGTGCGAATCATAGCTCGGAACTGCCGTACAAAGCGGCGTTTAGAGTATTTAGGAGCAAACTGAGCAAATTCCAACATAAACAGACGCTGAGACTCTTCATCAAACACTGTTAAATTAACAAACGGGCCGGCCATGGCATCATTGGTCATCGTCCATACTCCCAACGTTTCAAACGCTAAATCACCGTTATACGAAAACTGCTCAGTTTCATGAGGGCGTTTATAGGCAGTTGTTACATAAGAATCTTCGCGCGATCCCCGAATCCATTGTTCATTGAGAGAATCTCTTTGGGTATTGATCCAATCCTCATCGATATCATTGGCATTATCAACCTCTTTCCACCACAACCAAAACCATCGGTCATTTTCGGGGAGTGGACGTCGCATTGTCATAAAATGTTGCTCCTGTCCATTTGCCGAATAAGTCGTATCGATATTCTTAATCCAGTCATGCTGAATACGCATTCGCCAGCCTTCGGTTTGCCAAATACTATCAGCCAAAGCCACCTGCTCTCCGCGATTATAAATTTCCTGAGTGTAGCGCTGTATTTCCTTATCAACCAAATTATCCGTTAACGTTTTCTTTGAATTACGAATTTGCCGGGCCAAGGCCGAATCAGATTCTCCCGATAAAAGCATAAGCCATTGGTCGCGATACCAGTGATCTTTCAATGGAAAAGCAAATGATTCCCCTTCTCGAACTTGACGCTCAATTTCATCACTTAACAACGCCCGGATCAAATCCGCGGTATTAGTGCTGTCAGTGATGGGAGCCGCAACAATTAAATTTCGATACCGCTTGAGCTGATCTAATTGTTGATTGGTCTTAAAATCCTGAAATCGGAGATCAAAAAGCGGCGGTTTTCCCGGAATGGTTTGAATCCACCCTCCGAATGTTTCTCGCAAAGCATCAGCCGTCTCGCTTTCGAACTGGGTGGAATCCATAATGACTACAACCTCTCCAAAGCTACCACGAGCTTTCTGACGATAATCGCCCTCACAGCCAACCCAAACGCCTATTAACAGAAGAAATACCGATATCTTTAATACTGATTTCATAGCCTAAATGCTTATTTAATAATATTATTCCTTACCATACTTCAACCTTCTAACAAATGCAAAAACCTCATCTTTCCATCCTTCTTCAGGATAATGCTCTCGGATGGTATCAATCAGTGCGCTACCCACAATAAAGCCATCCATTTCAGCCGCAATTCGCTGAGCGTCTTCATGAGATTTTATACCAAAACCGACCATTTTCGGATTTCGAGTCACATTCTGTTTTACTCGGTCAATAAAACGCTGAACAGAGTTAGCTACTTCATCACCCTCCCGGGCTCCTGTAACACCAGTAACCGACACACAGTATACAAAACCTTGCGACTGCTGATCAATCTTCCGCATGCGTTCATTGGATGTATTGGGAGCCACCAAATAAATAATCGGCAACCCATTCTTTTCTGCTTCATCTTTTAAAATTCCAGACTCTTCAATGGGTATATCAGGGATAATCAGTCCATCTACACCGGCTTTGGCGGCATCTTCACAAAATGCTTCTACCCCATATCGTAATACCGGATTGATATAGCCCATCAAAATAATTGGGATGTCAGACTTCTCCCGGACTTGCTCAACCATTTGCAGAATTTTCTTCATCGTGATCCCCTGCTGGATGGCAACGTTACTTGAATATTGAATAGTCGGACCATCGGCCAGCGGATCGCTGAACGGCATCCCCAACTCAATCATATCCACGCCATTATCCTCAAATCCCAAAATTAGTTCTACGGTGGCTTTAGGATTAGGATAACCGGCTGTTAAAAATAGGCTCATAATCTTTTCTGAGCCATCGTGACGTTCAAAAAGTTGCGATACTCTGTTTTCAGTTTGAATCATTGCATATTCATTTTAAAAAAATCCAAATTGCACGAATTCGACTAATTTATAAAGATTTAAATTTACATCAGTATAAAAATAGTAGTATCCGCATTGTCGGTGTTCTACAGATTATTAGAAATAGTAGTCATATCTTTGTCCCCACGTCCGGAACAATTCAGCACCACAATTTCATCTTTAGATGTCTTAGGCATCAACTCATCTAAATACGCGACTGCGTGTGCCGTTTCCAACGCAGGAATAATACCTTCGGTTTCGGAAAGAAGTTTAACCCCTTCCATCGCCTGATCGTCGGTAATCGCTTTATATTTTACACGCCTGGTTTTATGTAGATACGAATGTTCGGGGCCAATGCCCGGGTAATCAAGTCCGGCCGAAATGGAATGGGCTAATTGAATTTGTCCCTCAGAGCTATGTAGCAAATAGCTCATAGACCCATGTAATACACCGGGTTGCCCTATCGTAAGTGTTGCAGCAGTTTGGTCGGTATTAGCACCTAATCCGGCAGCTTCCAAACCATACATTTGCACCGATTCATCTTCAATAAATGGATAGAAAATTCCAATTGCATTTGATCCGCCGCCCACACAAGCAAGTAGATAATCGGGTGCTTCTCGTCCCTCGGCTTCTGCCAACTGACTTCGGGTTTCATCCCCAATCACACGGTGAAAATTACGTACCATTTTGGGATACGGATGCGGACCTACGACCGAACCGATAATATAAAACGTATCCTCAACATTAGTCACCCAATCGCGAATAGCTTCATTGGTGGCATCCTTTAGCGTCTGAGAGCCGCTGGTGACGGGACGTACTTCGGTTCCCAGCAATCGCATCCGCTCCACATTCAACTTTTGGCGCTCCATATCTTCTGCCCCCATATACACGATGCAGTCCATGCCGAATTTAGCACAAGCTGTTGCCGTGGCCACGCCATGTTGACCTGCACCTGTTTCTGCAATAATTCGATCTTTACCCATGCGCTGTGCCAGTAAAATCTGTCCGATCGCGTTATTGATCTTATGCGCTCCCGTGTGACACAAATCCTCTCGCTTCAGGTAAATTTTGGCCTTTCCATAATGATCAGTTAGCCGATTGGCATAAGTTAATTTAGTAGGGCGACCTACATATTCATTCAATAATTGACGATACTCTTCCTGAAAACTGTCATCAGCCCATGCTTCATCATAAGCCGCTTCCAATTCCTCTAAAACCGGAATAAGAATCTCCGGGACAAACTTGCCGCCAAAATCGCCGTAATATCCTTCCTTCGTCGGTAAATCGTATTTCATTGTTTTCTTCTATTTTATGGATCCTGAAAAAAGTTCAGGATCACATACGCCAGTTAAAAGTGGAATTTCTTATTCAATACTTATTACAAAATACTATAGTTCTCCAACCTCCTGTTTCTCCCAAATATCGCGCATCTCTTCCATAAAGATATCTACCTTGTCAAAGTCCTTTGCGCCGGGCTTTGATTCCAAACCACTTGACACATCCACTGCAAAGGGATTTACTTGTTTACAAGCTTTTCGAACATTTTGGGGGGTTAACCCACCTGCCAGAAAGTATGGCATGCCCTGTGAAACCTCGTCCAAAATAGACCAGTCAAAAGCCTGCCCGGTACCACCCCATTTATCATCTACTTTCGTATCAAAAAGCAGATATTCAACATGATCCAAAAAAGGTTTAATACGCTCATTCAAATCTGAGGTCGTATCATCGTCCTTAACGTGGATAGCTTTAATTATCGGCTTATCGACCAGCGAACAATAGTTAGGATTTTCGTTACCGTGCAACTGCACTAAATCAATACCTGTCTGACGTGCAATCATATTGACATCATCCAAAGGTTGATTCACAAAAACGCCCACGCAATCAAGTCCATGCAGCCAGTTAATCATCGCACCCGCTTTGGCCGGTGTAACATGACGGGGACTATCCTCATAAAACACAAAACCCATATAGTGGGCCAATGCACCGGATACAAATCGAGCATCTTCCAGCGATGTGATACCACAAATTTTAACCTTGGTTCGTTCTTCCGGATCTGCAAACATTTAATCGACTTTTTCTTTATTAATTAAATTCTGTAATTCTGATTTCATTCCCTTGACCGCTTCGCCAGGATTAGGCTGACGCATAAAATGCTCTCCAATTAGTGCCGCATGGATTCCTTCATCGAAAAGGAGCTTCAAATCTTCCGGCTTTCCGAGCCCGCTTTCAGATACCAACACCGTATCGTCCGGTGCTTTATGCAGCAGCTCAATACCGTGATGCAGGTCAACTTCGAAGGACCGCAAATCCCGATTATTCACGCCTAAAATATCAACGTGGTCAAAGGTAACATATTTGATATCCTCCTCGGAATAACATTCCACCAGCGCCTGCAACCCAAACTCTTCAGTAGCATGCAAAAGCTCATTCAATTGATTGCCCTCAGTAATTGTAGCAATCAATAAAACGGCATCTGCCCCATACGCCTTAGCCTCCTTAACCTGATAGGGGTCAACAATAAAATCTTTGCGCAGCAGTGGAATAGAGACTTCTCTCGAAGCTATTTCTAAATAATCAAGGCTTCCTTTAAATGCCGGTTCATCCGTCAACACAGAAATGGCAGAAGCGCCACCTTTTTGGTATTGCCCGGCTATTTTTTGAGGATCAAAGTCAGGACGAATAAGGCCTTTCGAGGGAGAAGCTTTTTTGATTTCAGCAATAATAGCCACATCCTCATCAGCCCTTAATGTTTCACCGAAGTTTCGCGGTGCTTGTTCAAAAAGTTCCAATTCTCCCAAATCACGAAAGCTAATTTTACGCTTTCGCTTTTTTAGATCAGTCTTCGTTTGTTCAACAATTTCTTCTAAAATATTCGGCATGGTATTTATTTATTAGCAACATCGTTCGAAGCTTCAACATAGCTGTCCAATGCTTTTTTTGCTTTGCCAGATTGTAAACTTTCCTGCGCCAGCGTTCGTGCTTCAGTTAAATGATCAACTTTACCCGATGCGTGAATTCCAAAGGTTGCGTTCAGCAGAATTACATCACGTTGGGCCTCGGTAGCTTTATTATCCAATATCGAACGTATGATATTCGCATTATACTCAGCATCTCCCCCCTGCAGTGCACCCAGATCGGACCATTCGAAATCCAGCGAACGCGGATCAAAGGTCGTCGATTCCTTTACCATATTATGATTGAGCTCGTAAATTTCTGACTGCGCAGACAGACTCACTTCATCCAATCCATCATGGGCATTCACCGTATAAGCAAACTCCGTATCCAGATTAGCAAGAATATGGGCAATCTCACGGGCTACCTCCCTGCTGTACGCTCCAATCATCTGACGCTTAACTCCAGCAGGGTTTAAAAGCGGTCCCAAGATGTTGAAAAAAGTTCGAATCCCCATCGTGCTTCGGGCCGACATTACGTGCTTCATCGCCGGGTGAAAATTAGGGGCAAACATAAACACGAGACCCGCTTCTTCAAACACTTGTTCAATTTGTGCCTTCTTTAAATCTATTACAGCACCCAGTTCCTCAAGAACATCGGCACTTCCGCTCTTGCTGGAAACACTACGATTACCGTGTTTGAGTACAGGTACCCCCGCACCTGCTACAACAAACATGGAGGCCGTTGAAATATTGAACGTCCCCGAACTATCCCCTCCCGTTCCACAAAGATCAACAGCTCCGTCAACATTCACCTCTGGCTTTACTGCGGCTTCCCGCATTACACGGACAAAAGCTGTAAGTTCTTGCGTTGTTTCTCCTTTGGTTCGCATAGCAGTTAAAAAAGCAGCCACCTGTTCATCGGGAATTTCTCCACTAATGATTCTATGGAGCGCACTTTCCGCCTCCTTTCCATTGAGATCCTCACACCGAACAAGCTTTTCTAAAATTGAACTAAAATCTATAACTTTATGCATTGCAGTTAATTAATACTTTTTCCTAATAGATTGCTTATTACTTTTTTACCTTCTCATATTCAAGATCCAACCAGTTTCTCACGATACTTGGTCCTTCCTTCGTAAGGATGCTTTCCGGATGAAACTGTATACCTTCAAGAGGATATTCACGATGTCGCAACCCCATGACAACATCATCATCGCTGTACGCTGATACTTCCAGCACATCCGGAATACTATCAGGATCTAATACCAGCGAGTGGTAACGGGTAGCAGTAAAATCATCTGGAATATTCTGAAATACCGATTTCCCATCATGGCTTATAGTAGACGTCTTTCCATGCATCAATTTTGGAGCATGGACTATCTTTCCACCGAAGACCTCTCCTATGGCTTGGTGACCCAGACACACGCCTAAAATGGGTGTCTGCAGGCCTAACGCTTCGATCAACGGCTCGGTAATGCCTGCATCTGCAGGACGCCCGGGACCGGGCGAAATGAGGATCCTGTCAGGATCTAACGCCTTTACTTCCTCCACGGTAAGTTCATCATTGCGGATCACCTTGTAGTCATCCGTGTACTCTGCAACAATGTGCACAAGGTTATAGGTAAAGGAATCGTAATTGTCGATGATTAAAATCATAATGTGGTTTTTAAATACTCCATGTCATTCTAAACTTATTACGGATCATACCTTTAATCCGTTCTCTAAGAAATATCTTTACGTTTTAAAGTCATACGTCTTAAACAATCCCGTTACCTCACGCACAGGCCCCATAACCTCTTCCGCGCGTTCTCGGGCTTTCTTACCACCTTCTTTGAGGATATCACGAACGGTATCCAAGTCCTGAGACAATTCTTTTCGACGTGCCCGTGCTTCAGCAAAATAGTCCTTAATCATACCCAGCAGCTCTTTCTTAGCGTGACCGTAACCATATCCTCCGGCCCGATACTTTTCAGCAATCTCATTCTGTTTCTCTTCATCGGCAAACAGCTTAATCAATGCAAACACATTACAACTATCAGGATCTTTCGGCTCATCCAGAGGAGTAGAATCTGTCTGTATTGACATCACTTTTTTCTTAAGCTCCTTCCCTTCGTCAAAAATGCCAATGGTATTGCCGTAGGACTTACTCATTTTTTGTCCATCGATGCCGGGAACAACAGCCACTGATTCCAAAATATGCGGCTCGGGAAGCTTCAGGTATTCATCCCCATAATTGTGATTAAACTTTCCGGCCAAATCACGACAAATTTCAATATTCTGTTTTTGATCCTGTCCAACGGGCACCAAATCTGCATTATACATCAAAATATCAGCCGCCTGCAGGATTGGATAGGTAAACAAACCAATGTTCGGTTTCAGTCCCTGTGCCACCTTATCTTTATATGCAACGCCCTTCTCCATCAGGCTAACGGGACAAAACGTTCCCAAAATCCAAGCCAGTTCGGCGTGCTGGGGCACATCACTCTGGGCAAAAAAGGTGGCTTTATTGGGATCTAATCCCAGTGCCAGGTAATCGAGCGCAACGTCTATAGTATTCTGATAAATTTCTTCGCCGTCATTAATAGAGGTTAAGGAGTGATAATTAGCGATAAAATAAAAAGCATCGCCCTCCTCCTGCATCTGAATATGCTGGCGCAAGGCTCCAAAATAGTTGCCCAGATGTAGTTTTCCTGATGACTGTATGCCTGATAAAATGGTTTTCATTGTTCCTTAAATCATATTTTGTTCAACAGCAGAGTTACGTTGAGGATTTCAATTTATCCTGTAATGACCTCGGTATACTCTGTAGTTGTTAAATTAAAGTTAATCTGTTATCGACAAGGCCACACTAAGAGCTTCTACCAACGCTCCGGCCTTATTTTTTGTTTCCACATATTCTTTTTCGGGGTCGCTGTCTGCTACAATACCGGCACCGGCTTGAATATACACTTTTGAAGCAGTAACAAGCATCGTGCGAATCACGATACAGGTGTCCATGTTGCCGGAGAAATCGAAATAGCCAACGGCCCCTGCATATGGACCACGCTTGGTGGGTTCCAGTTCATCAATAATTTCCATTGCCCGAATTTTCGGTGCTCCGCTGACTGTCCCCGCCGGGAAACAATGCTTAAGAGCATCAACTGCAGTTTTACCTTTATCTAATTCCCCTTTCACATCCGAGACAATATGCATCACATGTGAGTAACGCTCGATCACCTGCTCTCGTACCGGCTTTACCGTAGCCGGTTTACAGACGCGCGATAAATCATTGCGTCCTAAATCCACCAACATCACATGTTCGGCGATTTCCTTAGGGTCGTTCTTTAGATCATCTTCGAGCTGCAGATCCTCTTCCGGTGTTTCGCCACGAGGACGGGTCCCCGCAATGGGGAGTAACTGGGCGGTATCATCTTGTACGCGAACCAATACCTCCGGCGACGAACCGACCAATCCAAAATCATCAAAATCTAAAAAGAACAAATACGGCGACGGATTAACCATTCGCAGCGCACGATACAACATAAAGCGATCTCCTCCGAAATCCGTTTCAAATCGTTGCGAAAGTACGACCTGGAAAATATCCCCCTCGTAAATATATTCCTTGGCCTTTTCGACCATGCGCTTAAAGTCAGGCTTTTCAATATTGCTGGACAGGTTATCCGGATTGATGGTAAACGAATCCGTTGAACGCTCGGGCTGGTAAACCAGCTCCTCCATCTTTTCGAGCGATTGTTGCGCTTCCTCAAATAATGTCTCCGCAGATTTTTCGATGTCATCATCCACAAAAACTGTTTTTATAATAATCACCTGCTGCTTTACGTGATCAAAAGCGTATACTTCATCATAAAAAACCCAAAGCGCCTCTGGGATATTAAGATCATCAGGTGGGGTTTTTCCCAATTGCTCTACTTCTCGAACTGTATCATAAGAGGAAAATCCAACGGCCCCACCAGTTAAGCGCGGGAGATCAGGTAGTTTGGGCTCGCTGTGCTGTGTCGTCAGATCTTTGAGTGCTTCAAAATACGATTGATCAAGCGTTTTCGTATTGCTATCGCGTTGCAAGGTTACCTGCTCTCCGTCGTATTGCAGCACTTGATAGGGATTGCACCCCAAAAAGGAATACCGGGCCAGTTGTTCGCCGCCCTCTACTGATTCTAACAAAAAAGGGTAACGGGCATCTTTTCGAAGAGATAAAAACAACGAAACGGGTGTTAAAACATCGGCCATTAGTCGGCGATATACCGGGACCGCTGTATAATTCTGTGCTAACTTCTTGAATTCTTGTAATTGCATGTAATTCTTTTCTAAAGAGATCCTGAAATCAGATCAGGGTAACACGATTTTAATTTGTATAAATAAAAAAGCCCACTCCAGTTTCCTGCAGTGGGCTCTATAAAATTCTTTTCATCAACCTAACTCATAAAAATGCCACTGCCTGTATATGTTTCTTCACAGGCCACCACCAACTGATATTTTTATGAGCATATTTTTTCATAACGACCTGAAGATAGTATCCGGCAAACCGAAAATCAACAAGTTTATTTGGGAATAATAAAACCTATATTTGAACTCTGAATAAATGCAATTTTATGAGAGTGGCACTCAAATTTTTTTCAATTTTATCTTTTTTGCTATGGGGATGGACTTTTCATAGTAATGGCCAAATAATCGGTCCTGTCCCATCTCCTACTGAATCAATAGCTCAAAATTCGGTTTCAAATATAGCTGCTCTGGGTGATACGCTGTGGATTGGTCCCGCCCTCAATAGAACTATTGATAATAATCCCAACTGGTTTTATCCCGAAGGGGCATCTGAAATTATCAATGAGAATGGACGTGTTTTTTCATTGGCTTTAGCACCTGATACCGTCATTGCTGGATTAGGTTTTAATGCTAATAGCCCCGACGGCAGCGTGCAAGCAGGATTGGGATATCATATCAGTACCGATGGCGGAGATAACTGGAGTTTTATTGATAATCCTAATGAAAGCGAAGAGGATACCGCTTTTGTCTATGGAGGAACTACTTATCAAAAGCTGCCGGTAACAGCCCGGGAACAATCGCCTCCTTTTGAAATAACACAGCAAGGCAACACTGTTTTCTCAGCCAACTGGGCACTGGGTATAACCCGCAGCAAAAATTTCGGCAGCAATTGGCAGCGTATTATTCTTCCACCACAACAAGCCGATAGTTTAACTCCCGACCAAGAATATCATTTCAACAGTCAAGAAGGCAATCGTTACGATCCACGCTACGATCAAAACCTGCTTGGGTTTTCAGTTTTTATCGATAATCAGGACCGTGTTTGGGGAGGTACAGCAGGCGGACTTAATATCTCTGATAATGCGTTAACCGCGCCCACGGATAGCATCAAGTGGAAGCACATACAATTTGATAATTCAGAAAATGGATTGCCCGGCAATTGGATTATCACCATAAAACAACAGCCCTCAACCGGTGATATCTGGTTGACTAACTGGACAAGCGGCCTCAGTGATAACGAGCAATACGGTATTTCACGGACAAATAACAGTGGCCAGAGCTTTAACCACTATTTATCCGGTGAACGTATCAATGATATTGGGTTTAGGAACGGAAATATTTATGCTGCCGGCGATGATGGGCTTTTTAAAAGTATCGACAACGGAGTCAGCTGGACTCGAATTCCACAAATAAAAAGTACCAATACGTTTATCAAAGAATCTGCACAGTATTATAGTTTGGCTTCGACTAAGAATCGGTTGTGGATTGGTACAAGTGATGGATTGGCTTCAACCACTGATGGCGGACAAAGTTGGCAAATTACACGTGTAGATTTCCCACTGGACGGGCAAAACCGCTACCAGCAGAAAGCTCCGTCAGTGGATACTTATGCTTATCCCAACCCCTTTTCCCCCCGACGGCATGATATTGTTAGAATAAAATATAATGTATCAAAAGCTGGAAACGTGCAAATTCGTTTATTTGATTTTGGGATGAACCTAATTCGGGAGCTCGACTCTGGGTACTTTTCTGATGGGACCTACGAAGCTGTTTGGGATGGCAGTGACCAGCAAGGGAACCAGGTAGCCAACGGAGCTGTATTCTATCAGATTGATACGCCCGGTAACACTATCCGTGGTAAAATATTAGTCGTTGATTAACGATATGACAAAGATAAATTCATATATCAAGTTGGGATTATCCGTTGTTTTACTGACAGGATTATCGATGACGGCTTTTGCACAAAACGGGGGATCAGCCGGGTCATTCAGCCGGTTGGGATTTGGTCCGCGCGGCATGGCCATGGGCAATGCGTTAGTTGCGAATGCAGAGAACGGAATATACAGTTATTATAATCCTGCTCTCGCCGCTCAAAGCTCTTTTACGCAGATTGATTTAAGCACAGCCGCCATGAGTTTTGATCGAAGCCTCAATACCGCAAGCGGCACGTTTCAACTGCCTCCAACCGCAGGTGTGTCGCTCTCGATTATTAATGCCAATGTCTCTGATATAGACGGGCGGTCATCCAGCGGATACCATACAGAGATGCTCTCTACGCAAGAGTATCAAATAGCGGCAGCGTTGGGACAGGAAATTGGAGATCGATTTTCCATTGGTGTTGGGCTAAAATATTATATTTCAGACCTGCATAATGATCTATCTAATGCCAAAACGCTCGGTATAGATATTGGCATACTGTATCTGTTTTCGGATCGATTTAAGGCCGGAGCTGTTGTCCGCGATTTACTGGCATCCTACCGTTGGAGTTCCGGCACACTATATGGAGATAATTCTTCATCTCGGGCCGATGACTTTCCCACTCAAATACAGCTTGGAGTATCTTATATACTTACTCCTACTCTGTCCATTAACATTGAGGGCGGAAAAATAGTACATCAACATCAATCTAAAACTAATTTTAAAATCGGCAGTACTTACCAGCTTCACGAACGCATTACCCTGCGAGGGGGCTGGCAGATCGATGATCTTTCATCCCTAAAGCAAACTGATCATTTTAGTACAGGATTTTCGGTCCATCTCCCCTTTGATTTATTCTCCCCTTCTATCGATTATGCCTTTGTGCAAGAACCCAGTAATATTTCCTACATGCACACCTTTGGAATCCAGTTAAAGCTATGATTCGAAATTGTACCGTTATTTTAAGTTTTTTTGCCCTCTTTTTGGGCGGGATGTCAGTCTCTGCACAAGATTCTGGTCTGGATATTTTAACCATTGGGCCCGGAACACATGCATTGGGATTAAATGAGGCCGTTACCGCCGAACTGCTTGGGGCTTCCAACTTATATTCCAACCCTGCAAATTTAGCACTGGAGAATAGTTCCAGCCTTAATGCCGACTATACCCTGTGGATAGGCGACCTCACCCTTACGCATGCGGGTGTTAATCTCCAAAACGAAAATCGAGCACTTGCCTTCGGATTTCTAAGCTCGCAAGCAGATAATATTCCATTGCGAGGTAATCAGCCGGGACCACCTGATGGATCATTTAATATCAGCTCCATTGCATTGAGCGGGGCGTATGCATATAAAATCGGCCGGGTGGCCTTGGGAGCTACATTACAATATTTACGAGAAGAATATTACATCTATAATGCTTCAGGATATTCCGCTAATCTGGGAGCAGCCGCCCAATTCTGGAAAAATAGGATTCGGTTTGGTACCAGTTTACTGAATTTTGGAAAAATGAATGAGCTCAGAAACCAAGCAACCGAACTCCCTACTACCGTTAAAGCTGGTTTTAGCGCCAATCTATTTACTTTTACCCCTCCTCAAAATAACAGTTTACCGATCTCAGTAGCTATAAAAAATGATATAGTAATTCCATTGAAGAAATCGCGCCGCACCACACAGGAAAGCAACGCTCGGGAAATCTATACGAACGTAGCAGTGGAGATATCGGTAGCCGAAATTATAGGATTACGCACCGGCTACAAGACTGGAGATACCGTCCGTCCATGGAGTGCAGGACTGGGATTGGATATGGAATCGATTTCAGCTAATTATGCAATTATTCCTTTCGAAACAGGGTTTGGAACCGTTCATTCGCTGGGAGTTAGCTATCGGTTTTAGCAGAAATAACAACATCTAATTAATTCCCTCCTCTAAAAACTCGTCATCGCCAAAAGCTTCCTTCCAAAACAGGTAGGCACCTACTAAAATCCCCTTTATAATGAACACTGAAAAAACAATCATTAATCCCACTTCTTGAAAGAATAAAATAAGAATGCCATAGACAATAAATAGAGAGAGCTTAACCTTGTGTTTTTTAACTGACTTTTTATCGAAGCTGGGCATTTTATCAAAAGGAATAGTACTAACCATCAAAAAGGAAAGCAGTACAATCAGGGGAATTAAAACGGCGTTAATTCCGTATTCAAAACCTTCAAAAAGTTCGAGCTGATTATAAAAGGTAAGATAAAAAGCAGAAATCATGATGGCCTGTCCCGGAATGGGCAGTCCCTTAAAAAAGTCTTCTCTACTTTCCTGAACATCCACATTATAACGGGCCAAACGTACTGCCCCGCAAAGAGGAGGCAAGGCACTAAGGATAATTCCCACAAATGGAAGGTTGGCCAATCCAAAAGAGTACAGTAAAAAGCCCGGTGCTACTCCGAAGGACACTACATCACTAATAGAATCCAGTTCGATACCAAATTGACTCGTAGCATTGGAGAGACGTGCCATAAATCCGTCAAGCGCATCAAAGAGTCCCGCAAAAACAATAAGCCATGCCCCAAAAAAAAGGCGACCCTCCGCAATGCTGATAATAGCCAGAAAGCCACAAAAGAGATTCATCAACGTAAAAAAACTGGGGATAACAGTACGTGGAATCTGCTTCTTCGAACGCCCACTTTTTTTCTTCTTACGCTTTCGGCGACGACGAAATCGCTTCCACTTTTGGATGGGGTATTTCATTTCAGGTATTAATAGTAGCTAAAATTGTTTTTCCGGCGACGGCCTTTTCTCCTTCTGATACATTCACCTCAACCGAAGGCGGAACAAGTATATCCATTCTGGAGCCAAACTTCATCATCCCAAATCGCTTTCCAAGCTCGAGTTTATCCCCTTTTTCGATATGATAAACAATCCTGCGTGCAAGAAGTCCGGTTATTTGCCTAAAAAATATTTTTGTGCCTGAAGGGTGCTTTACACCAAAATCAGCTCGTTCATTCATTTCCGATGCACGATGATCATACGCAGCAAGAAATATTCCCGGTTCATATTCAAGATATTCAAGCGTTCCGGTTACCGGTATCCGGTTAACATGAACATTCAGGGGAGACAGAAAGATGCTTATCTGCGTTGACGGGCCTTGGATATATCGATCCTCATCAACCTCCTTAATTTGCACAACTTTTCCATCAGCCGGCGAAAGCACAATATTTTCTCCTTGGGTGATCTCACGATCAGGATCACGGAAAAAATACAGGATAAAAGCTACTAACAAAGCCATTGCCGTGTACAGAAGGTAAGCCGTCCAATGCGGTTCTATATACCGAGCAATACCGCTTACAATAAGTGCAAAAATAATAGTTACGAATATCGTTGTATACCCGTCGCGTGCAAACATATGTAGATAATTAAGTTAGCCGAACTGTCGTAGAATATCGTTGAAAGTAACAAAAATAAAGAGCGCTATGATCAACAAAAACCCAATCTGCTGAAGGGCCATTCGTACTTTGGGTGATGGCTCTCGGCGGGTAATTCCCTCATAGATTAAAAACATTAAATGCCCGCCATCCAGTACAGGGATGGGCAAAATATTCATAATAGCCAGTGTTATGCTTAAAAATGCAGTAATATTCCAAAAGCCGATAAATCCGCCGGCATCCGTCGCCTGCTTTGTTACATTCGCAATGGCAACCGGGCCGCCTAAATTATCCCGTACCGAAATATCTCCGGAAAACATTTTCGAGAAACCACCAATAATACCTGTGAATGTTTCTTCAGTTCTACGTAGACCAAAATCCATCGATTCAAAAAATCCGTATTGAAAGCGCTCTACGGCAAAGTAATTCTCCGGATTGGGAGTAAATCCAATCCCCAACTTATTGTTTTCATTTGGCATCAAATGAAATTGCAACACAGATCCATCACGGTTTACAGCTACTGTTATACTATCCGTGGAATTGGTTATTTTTGAGATGGCTTCCTGCAAATATGCTACTTGCTCGCCATTGATTGCCGTAATAATATCTCCCTGTTGAATACCAGCACGATCTGCGGGTTCCCCCGGTTGCACTTGAGATATCGGAACGCTGGGCATTGCATTATTAAGGGTAACTAATCCCTGTTGCCCAATCTCATCAAGCAGACTATCTGCTACAGGAATGGTAACTTGTTGCCCATTTCTCATCACGGTATAACTCAAAGAAGATGACATCATTTTATTTGGTGAAAAAAGCTCCTGAAAATAAAAAACCTCCTCCCCATTCACTCCTATCAACTTATCACCCGATTGAAAGCCAACCTGTTCCGCAAGGGAATTTTCCGCTACGTAAATACTGTCAACGCTATCGAGCTTAACCTTTGTTTCTCCATTCGAAAACGCTAATCCTGCATAAATAGCAACGGCCAGAATCATATTGAAAATAACTCCTGCCGTAATCACAATTATCCGTTGCCATACCGGTTTACTTCGGTACTCCCAAGGCTTGGGGTCTTCATCAAGATAATCATCATCCATACTTTCATCGATCATGCCCGAAATTTTCACATAGCCTCCCAACGGAGTAGCCCCAATACAATAATCGGTTTCTCCTTTTTGGAAGCCCCAAATACGAGGTGGAAACCCAAGTGAAAAGCGCTCCACTCTCATGCCAAATAATTTGGCCGCTAAAAAGTGCCCCAACTCATGAAAAAACACCAAAATCAAAAGAGCGGCGGCAAAAATTCCCAGCGTTGACAATAAACTTACAATCCATTCCATGAAACAAAATAATACTTAAATAGTTAATGCCAGTTTTCTGGCTTGTTTATCTATATTTTTCAGTGAGTCTAACGTAACAGAACCCGAATTATTTAATTGATTTAAACACGATTCAATAACCTTTGGAATATCAATATACGTAATTTCTTTGTTTAGAAAGCGCTCTACCGCGACCTCATTGGCAGCATTCAAAATTGCCGGAGCCAATCCGCCCTCTTGAATAGCTTCATTGGCTAAACGTAAGCAAGGAAACCGATCATAATCAACCGGCTCAAATGTTAAATCAAAAGCCGATTGCCAATCCAATCGAGGAGCATCAAGAGTTATCCGCTCCGGATAGGTAAGCGCATACAAAATGGGAACCTGCATAGTAGGCGGTCCAAGCTGTGCCTTGCTTGATCCATCCGTAAATGTTACTACGGAGTGAATTACACTTTGTGGATGAACAACAGCTTCAATTTTTTCCAACGGCATATCAAACATCCAATGCGCCTCAATAATCTCGAGCCCTTTATTCATCATCGTAGCTGAATCGATCGTTATTTTAGCTCCCATCGACCAGTTAGGATGATCAAGCGCATCATCTACCGTAATCTCCTGCATCTGTTTTTTTGACCACGTTCGAAAGGGTCCCCCACTGGCCGTAATAATCAGCTTTTCAATTTTATCAATGGGTTCTCCCACCAAGCATTGCAGCATCGCACTGTGTTCTGAATCTACCGGGATGAGCTGACTCCTGTCATCTTTTATAATCTCGTTGATGATTTCACCGCCGACCACAAGCGACTCTTTATTAGCAAGCGCCAGTTTTTTACCTGCCTTTAAAGCTTCAATTGTAGGCTCAAAACCTGAATATCCCACCAAGCTATTCAGAATCACATCAGCTTCATCAAGCACTGCAAGTTTAGGCATATAGTCGGCTCCCACCAATAATTCAGTCCCTTCTGGTACTTGTCCGTCAAGATTCTGGGCATACTGTTCATTGGCAATAAGTGCATAAGGGGGAGAAAATTCTTGAATCTGCTCTAATAGCTTTTGCCAGCTGTTATTACAGCTAATTCCGAGTACGTTAAAACGATCGGGATGCTCCCGAACAATTTCTAATGCCTGTTCACCGATGGAACCGGTGGAACCCAATATGACAATATTCTTCTGTTTCAAAAGCAGTAATTCAAGTTAAAAATAGCTCTGAAGATAGATAAAATGCGATACAACTCAGAATGATTTATCCGGCAAAACAATTCATTCAATACGCTATTTTCTTTGCTGTTTTATACATCAAAGCATGAGCCAAAACAGTTTCCTTTAGGGTAGGTGCATATCCTCCCGAAAGTAGTAATACAAGTGGCAGATTGTGATTCACTACTTTTTGAATCACTATTTGGTCACGTTCTTCAAGTCCTTTCTTCGTTAACGACAATCGCCCAAAGTGATCGGTTTCCAACGGATCAATACCACCTAAATAAAATACCAAATCGGGATTAAAATCGTCAAAAATGGTATCTAAAGCATCCCCCAACGTTTTTAGGTATTGGTCGTCTTTGGTGTTATCGGGTAACCCAATATCAAGCGTTGAGGGAGGCTTCTTGAACGGGTAGTTCTTTTCTCCGTGCAAAGAAAAAGTATATACTCGTTCGTTATCTTTAAAAATTTCTGCAGTGCCGTTGCCCTGATGCACATCGCAATCAATAACCAAAATCTTGTTCGCCCACATTGACTGTTGCAACACTTTGATGGCAACAGCCACGTCATTAAACACACAAAAACCTTCTCCATAGCCCCGCATAGCATGGTGTGTACCTCCTGCCAGATTTCCGGCAATTCCATCCTGTAAGGCCATAATTGCTGTATTTATTGTCCCCTGTACAGCTAATCGTGATCGAATTGCTAACCGTTTTGACCATGGTAATCCCAATCGGCGCAATTTCTTTTTACCGAGGTCCCCATTCATAATTCCATTCGCATAATCCCGGGTGTGCACCATCTGTAAATTAGCCATATCCACCATCGACGGGGCAACAACATCGGAGGAAGCAATAATATTTTCTTCCAGCAGATAGCGATGCAAACCCTTGAATTTTTTCATAGGGAATATATGCTCATCAGGAATAGGTGCATAGTATGCAGGTGCGTAAGAAACCCTCAAAATATTCTGCTGCTTACTCTGCAATTTGAATTAATGCTAACATCCGTCCACTCCTTGTACCTTCTCTTCGGAAAGAATAGAAATTCTCGCTTTCCTCAATCGTACATTCTTCCCGTATTTCTATCTGATTATCGGGAATACCTTCTTTTAAAAGCTGATGACTAATGAAGTTTTTTAAATTGACGTGCGGTTTTTCAAAATCGGTATAATTTACAAAATGCTCAGGAAACTGTTCGGCCACTTCCCTCCCAACCTCAAAGTTCTTTATCGAAATACATGGGCTGACAAATGCTTTTATTTTTGATGGATCTGCACCATATTCTTTCATTTTGTTAATTCCACCGGGAACAATATTTCCAACAGCACCCCGCCAACCGGCATGGAGCGCTGCAATTACGATATTTTCAGAATCCCAGAGCAATACCGCGGCACAATCTGCTACTTGTATAGCAAGGGTCAAGCCCGGCACCCTTGTAACCAATCCATCCGTTGAAGGATAGGTTCCCCCTTCAGTAACGAATTGTATTCGATTACTATGCACCTGATCAGCATAGGCAGTCCAATCCACATTAACATTCAAACTATTGAGCAGAGCCAATCTGTTTTGGGCAACCTGCTCTTTTTTTTCTGAGGTATTGAATCCCAGATTTAATCCTGCAATAGATTGCCCCGGTCGCTGATATTCTTGGTTTTTAAGCGTAAACCAAGCACGAATCCCCTTGTCTCCTTTCAGTAGATGAGGGGTAATAACAGAAAAGTCATTTTGTAATTTTTCCATAGAGTTTTTCTCGCACAATTTTAACCGGAAATGGATAGCCTGTCCATCGTTTAAAGGATTTGCTACCCTGCTGAATTAACATCTCCAATCCGTCAATCGTTTGGGCCCCGATTTCGGAAGCCTGAGTTAAGAATTTTGTTTTAACAGGATTATAAACAATATCGTAACATATTTTTGATTCAAGAAATTGTTTCTCCTGGTCACGTACCGGAGATGAATCAACGTTGGGATGCATACCCAAGGGCGTGGCATTTACAATTAACACGGCCTCCTCGGCAAATGATGTCCAGTTTTGATACGACACAATTTGCACGCGTTGATTATCACGATATGAAGTAATACGATTAGGTGATCGCGATACCAAAAACAATTCCTCCACCCCCATTTCTGATAATCCGTAGACAATAGCCCGGGCGGCTCCTCCAGTTCCAAAAACTACAGCCGAAGCGCCCTCCAGCTCAAACGCATAAGACTGCAAAGGATCTATAAATCCCGCATAATCAGTGTTGTAACCCTCAAGCTTATATGCATTTTTAACAATGGTGTTAATCGCACCAATTTCTTGTGCTGATGCATCAATAACATCCACATAATCTGCGATTTGCTGTTTATAGGGAATGGTAACATTAGCTCCTAAAAAGAGTTCCTTATTTAAAAACGAAGCTAAATCAGTAAGTTCGTTACCTTGCAAATTTATGGCGTGATAAGTTGCATTAATGTCGTAGTGCTTTAAAGCAATTTTATGCATCAATGGTGACCAGCTATGATCAACAGGATGACCAAAGAGTAAGTAATGGGGTCGATCGCTTTTGGAACTCTGTATAAATTGGGAAAGGGTCATAAATTTTCATATACAAAAAAAATGCGCACTGTTTAGTGCGCATTTAAAAAGTTATTAAATATGAACTTTGTTATGCTGCCGCTTCTTCTTCAGCCTCAGCTTCCTCTTTTTCAATTTGTGCCAGAGTATCATCAGCTTTTTGCTTAAAAGTTCCATCTTCAGCCTCTTCCTTAAATCGCTGGAGATCTTTTTTCATCTGAGCAGGAAGCCCCTTAATAAATTTAGCTAACTCCTCATCCGGTTCGCCATAAAACGTTCGGTAATCAAGGCTAAAATCAACACGTGTACGTTCTCCGTTATCGAGTGGCGTAAAACGAATTGTTCCGGTTTGATTCAAATTACCATTGATCGTAATCCAGGCAAAACGAGTATTTCGCAAATCATCAATGATATTGGTAGTCCATTCAAAATTTTCACCCCCAAGTGTTGTAGAAAATTCGAATGTCTGAGAATTTATTTTGTTGACTTTTTCAATTCGTTCGAAGAAGTGAGGAAAGTAAGTTGGGTCACTTAAGTATTCATAGACTTTGGCTAGAGGCAGGTCAACTTCAATTCTTTCGTGCGCCATAATTTATACTTCAGGGTTGGTTAAAAATTATAAATTGAAAGATTTCTAAGGAGATTTTCAATTTTGCAGTAAGGTTTATCCACAATGCAACAAAGATAAGCATTTTAACTGTTTTCAGCAATAATTTTCACAGTTAGGTTTTAACCGGAATTTTAAACTTAAATCCCATTTTCTGCTTTGAGAGTCTCTGTATCCCCAAAAAAATTGCTCAACAATTGCATATTTTCTCATTATAGGCTTTAGAGAAAATAATATGCCCTGATCTTTTAATATAGATCTTTAAAAATTGTTGTTCCTTAAGATGTATAAATACTATCAACGTGTTGCCAAATTTGATCTTGTACCACAGAAACAGGTTGGGTAGCATCAATGGTAAAAAACCTATCTTCCTGTTCAGCGAGTTTATTATATCCCTTGATGACTTTTTCAAAAAAGTCATCACCGGCCAATTCCATTCTATCTTTTGTCTTAGCCATTCTTTTCTTGGCATCAGCCAATGACAGTTTCATATAAATAGTAATATCGGGCTTTCGCTTGTGACTGGCAATGTCGTTAAGTTTTTGAATCTCCTGAAGTGAGATTGACGCTCTCCCATATCCTTGATAGGCCGTTGTTGAATCAAAAAAACGATCTAAGATTACCACCTCCCCCTTTTTGAGGGCCGGTATTACCTTTTCTGCCATCAATTGAGAACGAGACGCAGAAAATAACAGCAACTCTGTTACAGGATTAATTTCGAAATCAGCATTGAGTAATATTTCTCTGATCTGCTCTGAAACGACCGGTCCGCCGGGGTCTCTGTAAACATCCACGACCGCACCATTTTTTTCGAGCGTCTCCTTTAATTTTTCTATCTGAGTAGATTTGCCGCTTCCGTCAATCCCTTCAAAGGTTATAAACACGTTTTTTACATTTTATATTCAAAAATTTGTTTTCTGAATATAAGAATCATCTCTGTCTCACCGAACTTGTATACAAATTAAAACTCAAAATCATCCATCATTTCGGGCGGCTCTTTATCCAAGACAATAGCAAGCGCTAAATAAATCAGAAGCGATGTCCCCCCACCTGCAAACAAAGTAATGATAAATAAAGCTCGAATAACACCGGCACTAATTCCAAAATATTTACCTAATCCGCCACAAACACCCGCTATCTTTTTGTCCGTACGAGATTTGTATAACTTCTTGCTCTGTTTAAAAGCATAGCTGTCAAATTGTGATTTTCGGCCTGAAGATGAACTTTCCTTATTTCCCCTACCCCTACTTTTTGTGCCCAAATCGTTATTTAAGGTATAGTCTTCCTCTTCCTTATCCTGAGACTTTTCAAAGTCATAATCAAAATCAAAACTCCGAGAAGATTTCTGTTTATTTTTAGACTTCTTTTTCTCTCCAACAAAATAGCCGAATCCCACCATCGTAACGAAAATTCCGCCAATAAGCGGTAAAATCTCAATAAGACCGGAAACATCAGGACCTATGGATAAGCCAATGGTTTGAATGATAAATATCATCCCCACAAAAAACATGGCAATACCAGCAATAGTAGAAAAATTCCAGATATTTGTATTCGACTTTTTCTCTTCTTCGAGAAACTCATGCATTGTTGCCTGTAGTTCGTGAGCTTCGAAATCAAGTAAGGATTCAGAATGTTGTTGCTGAGTCCGATGATTTATTTGATCTGCCATAAGTTAAATGCCCCTATTTATATAATGTTAACAATCACCAGTACGTATAAAAGGAATTTGTGTTACATCGTAAATACACAAATTAACTTCTTCTTAATATACGTTTTTCTGTAATGATTTTATCCAATGGCACATCAAAATTTTCGGTTGGGACCTGCTCTATGATATTAACATCAAATATAAGCCCTACCGTAGGACACTCAACATTTTGCAAAAAGCGATCATAAAACCCTTTTCCGTAACCAATACGATTGCAATGCTGGTCCCCTCCTACCATGGGCACAATCACCAGGTCAAAAGTTGACGGCGAAACTTCTGTTCTTGTGGTGGGTTCCATCACGTCCCATTTATTTTTTTCAAGATCTGAAAATGATGTCAATCGAATATGGGTTAGCGTTCCATTTTCAAAATTTGTTACCGGAACGACAACCTCCCTGCCTCTTGCAATCATTTCTTGTATAAGTTCGTGAGTGGCAACTTCACGACGTATATTCATCGAAACGTAGCAATGAACCGTTTTTGCATTCTGATACTCTCTCTGCTCCTTCAATTCCTCAATGATGTCGGCCGAAGCTCCATAAAATTCAGGTTCGGGAATGGCCTCTCGTTGCTCTAATAAATGTTGTCGTAACTCCTCTTTTTTTTGATGCTTATCCAAAACTACAAATACACTAATTTATGGTGATCAAAATCCTCATCAGCATCAAGAGCATTCAATAGTTTATCCCAAATATCAACGCCATATTTATTCATGAAAAATATGGGTGCAATCGTTCGCTCTTGCAGTCCTTCTTCGGGAAAAAGATTCGCTTTAATTCTTTTTATTCGATCTAACTGTGTTTGGTCTTTCTTTTTAACAGAGCGATATACTTTTCCTTTTAGCTTATTAAGCTCATTTATATAAATAGAAGTTGCCTTTTCGGCTGCAGCTTCCAATGTGGGGTCAATATCTGCAATATCCTTCTTTTTGGTATCTGATATTTCCTCCACTTTTGTCTGCCAGTCTTCAAATATAGCTTCAATATCATGCTGATCAGTTCTGTCTACATAATCGGATTCCAAATCCTCAATACGATTACCATATTCATGAAACTCAAAGGGCAGCTCATTAAAGATCCGGTCAATAGCCGGTTCAATGAGGGTCGCACTCAACCGTGGAAAAATGATCGGCATATCCATATCAAAACATTGGTACATGCTTTTCATTTGCCCGTAATAAGCTATTTCTCCGGGTCCGGCCACATATCCAGCTGTTGGCAACAACGCATCCTGCACAATAGGTCTTAGAAATACATTGGGAGAAAAACGATCGGGATGAGCCTCAATTTCATCCACAAGCTGAGCGTTATTCCATTTAACATTGCCATCAGTTTCCCAGCCATTACCATTACGATTTATTTTGGTGCGACCAGTTTCATCATCAAGATAGAAAAGGTTGGAGTCGTACAGCGTTACTTGTTGATGATACCCTTCGGCCAGGCTTGCCGTTTGTTTTTCAAGCCTATCTCGAATCTTATCGGCTTGCTGTATAGATGTTTTGAGATATTCCCCGGTAGCTTGTTTCACGTCGGGATGATTACTACCTGCCAGCACTAACCCATGTTTTGAAAATAGACGGCTGATAAAAAGACCAAACGCCTCAAAAAATGAATTATCTTTGTTAAAAGACTCGTCAAGCAGTTCCCAAAGATCACCTGAGAAATCGGTATCATAAAGTACTTCTTTTAACTGATCTCGCATTTCCGATATTTCATCGGGCAGTGACAATTCAGCGACCGTAGGCAGATCGTTATTTTTGGGAGGAAGAGAAAAAGTTTTGGGACTATCCTCATCAATAATGGTGATCTTACGCACCTCATCATAATCGTGATCCTCATCCGCCAGCCAAAACACAGGGATTACCGGCCGATTAAACTCCTCTTCGAGTTGTTGGGCAATATGGATGGTACTCAGGGTTTTGAGCACCGTATATAATGGTCCGCCATACACTCCCAACTGTTGACCGGTAACAACAACCAGTGCATTCTTATTTTTGAGGCGTTCAATATTGTGGATAGCTTCCTCATCAGCGTCAAATTGCTTATTTAAGGAAGATAAAATGGATGCGGTATTTTCCCGATCGCCTTGAAACGTAAACCCATCCATTTTTTTCGAAATAGCAGTGGAGTCAAAAGGATTGTGCTCAAAAAATTTACTTACCTCATCAAAATTGTGAACATACGTTTTAAAAAGCTTTGAAAATGGAAGATGTTTAAAAGAGTAATTGGAAACCTGCAATGCCCCTATCCTTTAAGTTTTTGAATTTCATCCCGCAGCCGGGCAGCTTTTTCATAATTTTCGGTATCAATAGCGGTTTGGAGCTCATCCTCAAGGCGTTCTAACTTGCTCATTTCTTTCGGTTGATCCTGAGATTGAGCAGTGGTAGCCAAATCCCCGCTTGACTCCCCCTCTGAAACAATGCCAGCCTCTTCTAATATTTCACTTGCTACATATATTGAGGCATCAAAACGAACAGCCAAGGCAATTGCATCGCTGGGACGAGCATCCTGTTCCATCTCCTGACCGTTATCTTCATAGATAATTTTTGCAAAGAACGTCCCTTCACTCAAATCATTTATAAAAACCTGCTGCACATTCGATCCAAAATTTTGGATCATATTTTTTAATAAATCATGAGTCATAGGCCGCGGTGGTTTTATATGTTCTAACTCCAGAGCTATTGCCTGTGCCTCAAACGTACCAATGATAATTGGCAAACGACGGTTACCGTCAATTTCATTTAATATTAATGCATAAGCTCCACCGCTGCTGGGACTGGTTGACAGCCCTAATATGTCCATCTTGATTTTATCCAATGGTAAATCGTTTTTCTTTTAATTAATAGTGCAATTATTGCAAGTAAATTTACTGATTTTTAAGGTACCCGTAAACTTTAGAACCAAGTTAAATAAACGTATTTTGAGATCTAAATGTTTGATTAAATGAAGACCAATCGATATTGCATTCTTATGGGCAATAAAAAAGAATCTCCGAAAATTAATTCCATCAAATGGGGAAAGATCAAAACAAGCGATGGCAATACCTATAAAGATGCCAAACTTTATCCCGGCGGATCTCGCAAATGGGACTGGAACGAAACCGGAACGTGCCATGACCCCGGCATTCAGCCTGCTGATGTTGAAGAACTGCTTAACAATAACGCACAAGTAATTATCCTTTCAAAGGGATTTCACGAGCGGCTGCAAGTTTGCGATAAAACTATTGATTTTCTTAAAGAAAATGAGAAGACATTTCATATATTAGAAACTGGTAAAGCCGTTAAAAAGTACAATGAACTACGTGAAAAATATCCTATTGGTGCGCTGATTCATTCAACGTGCTAAAAAGAACCTTAATGAAGAAATACTCAAAAACTATATATACTCATTTTAAATAAGAATGGCTCTGAAAATTTATATCTTTTCAAACTCAGATGTCCTATATTCTTTGCCTTAATTTCATTGACATTACGAGCCATTGCTACTAATTTCCGACTGACTTAAATCAATATTATAACGCGATGTTTGAGAACTATTTACCAATTGCAATTTTGGCCGGCGTTGCTATTATTGTGGCGATTCTTTTAATGACGTTATCCCGTGTGCTTGGTCCGTATCGTCCAAACAAAACCAAGCTCGAACCTTATGAAAGCGGTATGGATCCTGTTGGTGATGCATCCAATCGTTATTCTATAAGTTTTTACCTTGTAGCAATTGCTTTTATCGTTTTTGATGTTGAGGTCGTCTTTGTTTATCCATGGGCGGTCAGTTATCTTGACTTTGGCCCTGGCACACTTGTATCGATGATCATCTTTATTTTAGAGCTTTATGTTGGATTGATCTATCTGATTAAAAAAGGGGCCCTCGACTGGGATTTAAAAAAAGGAATGTTTAATTAAATAATTGAAGCCTATACTTATATGGGTATTGAAAATTCACTTGGTGACGGTTTTTTAACCACTAAAGTTGATTCATTGACAAATTGGGCTCGATCTAATGCCGCTTGGCCTATGCCTATGGGACTGGCCTGCTGTGCTATTGAAATGATGGCCTTTGCAGCCCCTAAATATGATGCTGCACGTTTTGGATCTGAGGTAATGCGTTTCTCTCCACGGCAAAGTGATCTGATGATTGTTGCTGGTTGGGTCAATTACAAAATGGCCCATGCTGTCCGCAGAATCTGGGATCAAATGCCAGATCCTAAATGGTGTATTGCTATGGGAGCTTGTGCTTCTACCGGGGGAATGCACCGCTGCTATGGTGTTGTGCAAGGTTGTGATAACTTTCTCCCTGTCGATGCATACGTTTCTGGTTGCCCCCCGCGCCCCGATGCCCTGCTTCATGCCCTAATGAAAATTCAAGACAAAGTTCGAACAGAACATTCTACTAAGCTCGATACTTAATTAATAAATATGGAATTGTCAGACACGCTTAAATCGGTCGTTGATGGCCTCTCCGAAAATCATTCGGATCAATTGCTTGATGTATACCAATCGACCGGTGATACTTTTATCCGCGTTGTACCGGATGCCATTGTTGAAATTTGTAAGGTTTTAAAGAATAAGCACCATTTTATCTACTTGGCCGATATTTTAGGTGCTGATCGTTTTACTTCAGAGGAACGTTTCGAAATTATTTACAACATTGTTTCGCTTCGCAACCGAGAGCGGGTTTTCCTTAAAGTTTGGCTTGAGGAAGAAAATCCTACGGTAGATTCCATTACTGATGTATGGAAATCTGCCAGCTGGCACGAACGTCAAGTGTACGATATGTTCGGGGTTCATTTTAACAACCATCCCGATATGCGGCGTATTTACATGCCCGAGGATTTCAATTATTATCCGTTGCGTAAGGAATTTCCATTGTTGGGTATTCCGGGCTCTATCGAATTACCGAGTTCAACTCCCGACACTGAATAATATTTTTATGGACACTAAGCATATAAAAAACGATGTAGATCCAAAGTTCTTCAAAAAGCATCAGGAATCACTCTATGATGCTTTGGAAGACAAACATACTACCGTGGAAATATTGGACGATGATGACCCCCTCAATACCAAGATGGTATTGAACATGGGTCCTCAGCATCCCGCCACACATGGGGTATTGCGGCTTATTCTACAGCTTAACGGTGAACTTATTGAAAAAGCCAAGTTAGACATTGGTTATCTGCATCGGGGCATTGAAAAAATTGCTGAGAATAAAACGTATCAGGAATTTATGCCCTATACCGATCGCACAGATTACCTATCCCCTTATAGTAACAACGTTGCGTTTTGTACTGCTGTTGAAAAAATTGCAAATGTTGAGGTTCCCGAACGTGCTCATTATATCCGGATGATTGGATGTGAGCTGGCACGAATTTCTTCGCACCTGTTATGGTTGGGAACTATGGTCCAAGATGCGGGCGCTGTTTCGTTTTTCCTTTGGACGTTCCGTGAACGAGAAAAGATTTATGATATTTTTGATCACATTGGTGGGCATCGTTTTACTATTTCCCACGCTCGTATTGGCGGAGTGGCTAATGATCTTACTGATGATGCCTTGGCAATGATCAAGGATTTTGTTAATGAGTTTCCGCAGGAGCTTAAAGATTTTCACGGTCTCTTAGACCGTAATCGCATTTTCTTTAACCGTAATCGGGAAGTTGGGGTACTGCCTACCGAACGGGCTCTCGAAATTGGGGCCACAGGCCCTACCCTTCGTGGATCTGGATATGCATATGATATTCGTGATTTTGAGCCGTATGCTCGTTACGACGAAGTCGAATTTGAAATACCTACCCGGCTCGAGGGGGATAACCTGGCACGTTACTATGTTCGGATGGAAGAAATGCATGAAAGTATTCGCATCATCCGCCAATGCCTTGATAAGCTTCCAAAAGGACCTGTACGTACAGATAACGCTAAGCAGGCCTACCCATCCAAAGATGAGGTTTATTATTCGATGGAGGGTATGATTCATGACTTTATGATGACTGATACTGGAATTTGTCCCCCCGAAGGAAGTGAATCTTTTCATTCCATTGAAGCCCCTAAAGGTGAACTCGGATATTTCATTCAAAGCGATGGTACCGGCCACCCCTGGCGACTTGGAATAAAGTCACCTTCTTATGCTAATCTCCAAGCACTTGAAGACATGCTTGATGGTGAAATGGTAGCAGATACAGTAGTTATGATAGGTGGCGTAGACCCAGTGATGGGAGATTCTGACAAATAAAAAAATTAACAAAACGAGTTACCGAGTAGCAGTGTGCTACTTTTTTACTCATTACTAAGCAATAGTTATTGATGGCTGATTTGTCATTTACACAAGAAGAACTTAATGAAATAGAACGCCTAAAGGCTAAATTTCCAACTGCAAAGGCGGCTACGTTACGTGTTTTGTGGTTGGCCCAAAACAAGTATGGCCATGTTAAAGATGAAGTACAGAACTTAGTAGCCGAAGCTCTTGATCTACCCAAGGCTCATGTGCATGGTGTTGCACGCTTTTACACACAGTACTACAAAGAGGAAAAGGGGAAATTTGTTCTTGATGTCTGCACCTGTCTCAGTTGTCAACTTTGTGGTGGATACGATATTTTGCACCACTTAGAAGATGAACTGGGTATAGAAGCTGGTGAAACAACAGATGATGGTATGTTCACCATTAATGAAGTAGAATGCCTCGGTGCTTGTGGATACGCTCCCATGCTTCAAGTTACAAATGGCGTGTACGTTAACAACCTCACTAAAGAAAAGGTTGATAAACTTATAGAGAATCTTAAAACCGGTAATATGCCAGAGTTTGAATCCATGGCAATGCCCGAATTGGAAAAACGAAATCAAGCTGCCTCAGAATAATGGCTCAAAACTGGAAATCATTTGAACCACTGCTTATACCTGATATTCCCAATCTACAAGAGATTGAGGTTTATGAAGAAAACGGTGGCTATGAAGCACTCAAAAAAATCGTAAAAGACCAAGAAACGTGGTCGCGAAAAAGTGTAATTGAAGAAGTAAAACAAGCAAATATTCGTGGTCGTGGTGGTGCCGGTTTTAATGCCGGACTAAAATGGAGCTTTATGCCAGACCCCGATGGCGGGCCTCGTTATCTTGCATGCAATGGTGATGAATCAGAGCCAGGCACTTTTAAGGATCGCAAGATTTTTGAATACAATCCGCACCTGTTTATTGAAGGAGCTCTAATTGCTTCTTATGCGATGACTATTGATACTATCTATGTATATATTCGCGGAGAGTATATTTCTTGGGTTGAAATGTTCCAGGAAGCTGTGAACGACGCCTATGAAAAAGGATATTTAGGTGAAAATATTTTAGGCACTGACATTTCTATTGATTTGGAAGTAACATACGGTGCCGGTGCCTATATTTGTGGTGAAGAAACCGCAATGCTTGAATCCCTTGAAGGAAAACGTGGATATCCACGAACTAAACCCCCCTTCCCCGCTCAAAATGGGTTATGGGGCCGTCCAACTACTATTAACAATATTGAGACCTTAGCTAATGTTCCGTTAGTGATAAATAACGGGGCCGATTGGTATGGAGATATTGGTGCCGAAGAACATCCCGGACCAGTACTTTATGGAATATCCGGTCATGTCAATCGACCGGGTGTATATGAATATCCAACCGGTGTGCCAGTAATGGATTTAATTAATGAAGTAGCCGGTGGTATCCGAGGAGGTAAAGATTTGAAAGCCCTGATTCCAGGTGGCTCTTCTACTCCGGTACTGCGAGCCGATCAGCTTGAAGGGGTTTCCATGAATTCTGATTCCCTCAAAGATGCCGGATCAATGATGGGTACGGCCGGTATGGTAGTTATGGATGAAGATACCGACATGGTTGAAGTCCTTTGGCGTATTGCTCATTTCTATCATCACGAATCATGCGGCCAGTGTACGCCCTGTCGTGAAGGTACCGGTTGGTTGGAAAAAGTATTGAAGAAAATTAAAGACGGTGAAGGAGAAATGAAGGATCTTGATCTCCTGCTCGATGTGGGCAATCAGATGGAGGGCCGAACGATTTGTGCTCTTGCTGATGCTGCAGTATGGCCGGTACGGCATACCATTAACCGTTTTAGAGACGAATTTGAAGCACGTTGTAAGAAATCTGTTCACGCTGTAGCGTGATCTAAATAACAAATCACAAATATCACTTGTGGCAAGCAATTATTTGGCTGTCACAATCATTTTGTGAATTGAAATTGATTCAACATTATGCCAGAAGTATTTATAGACGGTAAACGTTACGAATATGATGAAGAACAGGACGAGATGTTGCTCCAGTTTATTCTGGATCAAGGTCTTGAAGTTCCTTTCTTCTGCTACCACCCCTCCATGTCTATCCCAGCCAATTGTCGGCAGTGCATGGTTAAGGTCGGAACACCTGTCAAAGATCGCGAAACAGGTGAGTTTGAGCTTGATGAAGATGGTGAGCGTAAAATTCGATGGTTTCCCAAACCACAAACTTCCTGTTCTACTCCCCTGCAAGATGGGATGGTAGTTCACACGCAGGAGACCTCTGAAGAAATTGCGCGCGCGCAGAAGGATAATCTTGAATTCATCCTTATCAATCACCCACTGGATTGCCCTATTTGTGATCAGGCCGGTGAATGCCCACTACAAATTCAAACATATAAATACGGACCTGAAGGAAGTCGATTTGAAGTTAAAAAGGTTCATAAACCTAAACATGTGGACTTAGGTCCTCGTGTTACCTTAGATGCTGAGCGCTGCATTAATTGTACGCGTTGTGTACGCTTTACCGAAGAAATTAGCGAAACCCATCAACTTACAATTGTAGATCGTGGGGATAGCAACTACCCTACTACCGGACCTGGTGAAACATTTGATGACCCATATTCATTAAATACCGTTGATATCTGTCCAGTTGGCGCACTTACCTCTACCGATTTTCGATTTAAAGCTCGTGTATGGGAGATGAATCAGACGCCAAGCATCGATATCACCAATGGGAAGGGATGTAATGTTGATCTATGGACTCGTGATAACGAGGTGTTGCGAATCACTCCACGACAAAATAAGGAGGTCAATGATTATTGGATGCCTGATGCCGGGCGTGATGCTTACAAGCTTTTCAATGAAAATCGCGCCGATCGCCCCGCCATCACCCTTGACGGAGATAATCAATCCAATACATCCTGGAATAACGCAATTGAAACGTTTGCTGAAGTATTAGAAGCTAATGATCCCAGTGATATTACAATTATTGGCAGCCCCCATGCTTCTGTTGAAGAAAATTTTGCCTTCAATAAATTCTTTAACCTATTAGGCGTATCCAATGCCACGTTTACTCCTCATGTTATCCCGGGGTCAGGTGACGGCTTTTTAATCACAGATGATCAGGCGCCGAACACCAATGGCTGTCGCGTTATTAACCTTGATGAAGGTGATGACGAAGCCATTAAAAAGACTGTTTCAGGAGCAAAAGTTGTAATTATTTTATCTGATGATTTAATTGGACGTGAAGTCTTATCTTCCTCAGACCTAAATAATCCATATACTATTTCATTTGCTACAAACCACACCGACACTACAAAGGCATCCGATCTTGTAATACCCATCACCTGTGTTGCTGAACATGCCGCCAGCTATGTAAACGTGGATGGACGTATTCAACGTTCTTATCCTGCTAAAGAAACAAAGTATACCAATCGTCGGCTCGATCTTGAAATGTCAGAAGGACGTCTCGACAAATTTGGAACAAACTTTGACAACTGGGTAAGTGAAGAAAATAAAGTTGACTGTCTGCCGGTTTGGGATTTCTTGAATAAACTTGGCGACCGCTTAGGACTTGATTTTCAATATAATCACTCTCGTGAAATCTTTGCTGAACTGAGTGATTCCTTGGATATTCTCAAGGATGTATCCTACGAGCGAATGGATGAAGAACAAGGCGTTCAGCTTCCGATCAAACAAGAAGAAGTTAAAGCATAATATTTATTTTTAATGGAACCAGTAACCACAACTTCATATATCGTATTAGGTGTTGCCCTATTTATGCTGCTAAACTCAGCAGCCATTGCTGTTTATGCCGAAAGACGTGTTGCAGCATTCATCCAAAATCGACTGGGGCCTAACCGTGTTGGACCATTTGGACTCTTTCAGCCCATTGCTGATGTAGTTAAACTTCTCCTTAAGGAGGATGTAACTCCGGCTCGTGGGTTTAAGACTATCCATGCGATTGCTCCCATGATTCCCGTTGCAACTGCCCTTATGACGGTTGCGGTAATACCCTTTGGGGATGGACTCTACGCAACTGACATTAATTCCGGAGTGCTCTATATTCTTGCCGTTAATTCGCTTGCAGTATACGGTGTTACCTTAGGTGGATGGGCTTCAAACAGTAAATATTCGCTTCTCGGGGGTTTGCGAGCAGCAGCACAAATGATAAGCTATGAATTGCCCATGGGGTTAGCTGTTGCTTCTTGTATTTTATTTGCAGGATCACTGAGCTTCATTGACGTTGTCAATTCCCAAGAAGTTTGGTGGAATGTAATACGCAATCCAATTGCGGCTATTATTTTTATCGTTACTGCTTTTGCGGAAGCAAACCGAACGCCTTTTGATTTACCTGAAGCTGAGCATGAACTTGTAGGTGGATATCATACTGAATACAGTGGTATGAAATTTGGGATGTTTTTCCTTGCTGAATATATGCACGTTACGATTGCAAGTATGTTAATTACTACGTTTTTCTTTGGTGGTTACCACCTCCCTTTTGCAGGACTATGGCTGCCGGAAATGGGTGTAGCTACCAAAGCGATATTAGACGTCTCATCCTTTGTGCTTAAAACCTCCTTCTTTGTTTTCTTATTTATCTGGGTACGATGGACTATTCCACGATTTAAATACAACCAAGTAATGAAATTAGGCTGGAAGCGTTTATTACCTATAAGTATTTTCAACTTTTTGGGCTTAGCTGTAATAATATATTTCTGGCACCATTACATAGCTTAACGAATACGGCACTATATACTTAAATAGAAAAGGGGAAGAAAAATTAATTTCTTCCCCTTTTATGTTAGCCGTTGGTTAGAGCTGCATTTGCAGCACCTACGGACGCTCTCTCCTTACTTTGTGGGATCAAGTAATAATCTTTATACCAGTTCACAAACTTTCGAATACCTTTCTTATAGCCCACTTGTGGATGATAGTCTATGTAGTTAAACAGATCATCAACATCAGCCCACGTCTTGGGAACATCTCCCGGTTGCATGGGAAGCAATTTCTTCTCCGCTCTAAAGCCGATCTGTTGTTCAATCTCCTCTATAAAATCCATTAATCGAACGGGCCGACTATTCCCAATGTTAAACACCCGATATGGTGCAAAACTTGTTGACGGATCCGGATTATCACCGGACCAGCTCTCGTTTGAGGTTGGGGGCTTTGGGATTAACCGGTAAATACTTTCAACGATATCATCGATATAGGTGAAATCACGCTCCATATTACCAAAATTAAAAACATTTATTGGCTCATCGTTGATAATTGCCTCTGTAAATAAAAATAATGCCATATCCGGACGCCCCCATGGCCCGTAAACCGTAAAAAATCGCAAACCTGTAGTTGGAATATTAAAGAGATTAGAATAGGTATGAGCCATCAGTTCATTCGCCTTTTTAGTGGCAGCGTACAAACTCATGGGATGGTCAATATTATCTTTGGTTGAAAAAGGCATATGGGTATTTGCCCCATACACTGAACTGGATGACGCATATATAAGATGACGCAAAGAAGAGTGACGTGCTGCTTCAAGGATATTCAAAAATCCAGTTACATTACTATCAATATATTGATGAGGATTTTTAAGGCTATGACGAACACCCGCCTGAGCTGCTAAATTTATAACGACATCAAAACATTCTTCCGCAAATAATTCGTTTATAAGGGCACTGTTTTCAAGATCCATTTTTATAAAGCGGAAGTTCGCGTTTATTGAACTTTCCACTACTACTTCGTTTTTAATAGACTCCTTTATTAATCCTAATTGTTCAAGCCGAGCGAACTTAAGATCTGTAGAGTAATAATCATTGATGTTATCTAACCCAACAACATCGAATCCTTCTTTAATTAATCGCTTTGCCACATTAAACCCAATGAACCCCGCTGCACCAGTTACCAATATTTTCATAATGCTGTTCTCTCTAACTAAAGTTAATTATTACGACATAGGGGATAGTTCAAAAAACGTGCCACTGCAATTTTTAAATGCTCTACCCTTTTTATTCTCTCTTTAGAGCAAAAAAAAACCGGTTATACCAAAATTAGAGCTATACCAGAATCTGATCTGAGTAAATATTACTCCAGCTTATTTTTATCTTACACACTTTTAAGAATTAGGCTCAACAGCCATTTGTTGATATCTATCCTGAATAGTATGCGAACTTGATGATTCAATATTTGCTTGTGTAAGACCATCAACCACACGTTTCTGTTCTTTCTTTGTGAGCTCATAAAAAAACGGTAGTCGTAAAAGACAATCCGTATAGTAATCGCTCATTGGAAACATCCGATCACTTTCATAATATTCGTTCCTACAATATCTACTGTTATGAAGGCTTAGGTAATGAGATACAGAGTGGATTCCCTGTACTTTTAACTGTTCAATAACACTCTCACGCTGGGATACATTTTCAAAACCCAAATAATACATATGTGCATTATTGATAGCATAGGATGGTATCTGTGGCTGTCGGATATTATTCCGATGAGCCCATAGCTGCAGCTTTCTGTGATAGGTATTCCATATTGCTTTCCTTTTAGCTTGGATATCTTCTATATTTTCCAATTGAGCCCATAAAAAAGCAGCCGTCATCTCGGAGGGCAAAAATGAGGAACCTATATCAATCCATTCATATTTGTTTACTTCTCCCCTGAAAAACTCAGCTCTGTTCGTACCTTTTTCCCAAATTATTTCTGATCGTTCAATAAATCGCTCGTCATTAATTGCGAGCAATCCACCCTCTCCTGCTATAATATTTTTAGTCTCGTGAAATGAAAATGCTGCCAAGTGTCCAATACTACCTAAAGGGCGACCCTTATAGGTTGACTCAATAGCTTGGGCTGCATCTTCAATTACAACAAGATTGTAATACTCCGCCAATGCCATAATCTTATCCATATCACAGGCAACACCGGCATAGTGTACAGGTACTATCGCCTTTGTACGGGGCGTAATCAGTTCCTCAAGGGAATCTTCCGCTATTCCGGGATGATCGTCCCTGCTATCTGCAAAAACGATTTTTGCTCCCTGTCGGGCAAATGCTAATGCTGTTGAAACAAAGGTATAGGAAGGTACGATTACCTCATCACCCGGCTTAATATTAATAAGCAAGGCACACATTTCTAATGCATCTGTACAAGAGGTAGTTAACAGTGCTTTATGTATTCCATAGCGGTCTTCAAAAAACTTCTGGCATTTTTGAGTATATATTCCATTTCCTGAAATTTTTCCCGAATATACGGCCTGATACATGTAATGCATCTCTTTACCGGTCAAATATGGTTTATTAAATGGAATCATGGGTTCTCTCGTATTTTTTTAATTTCCCGGAAATTCCAGCTATCCCCAAGCTGGTACAACCTCTAAGGAACGATCTTCAGTATTCTCTTCACGCTGTTCCCATTTCATTTTATCATCATTAATGAGCAGTGATTTCAGATATTCCCCATAGCCATTTTTGCTTAAATCACTGGCCAACCCTAACAGGTGCGTGTCATCAATCCATTTTCTTCGCCAAGCAATCTCTTCGGGACATGATATTTTTAACCCTTGTCGTTTTTCGATAATCTGTACAAACTGCGAGGCTTCCTGCATAGCAGTATGGGTCCCGGTATCCAACCAGGCAAATCCTCTCCCTAATATTTCTGCCTTTAATTGTCCTCGCTCCAAATACATTTGATTAATTGAAGTAATTTCAAGCTCCCCGCGTGATGAAGGTTTTACTTGTTTAGCAAAATCCACCACCCGGTTGTCGTAAAAATAAAGACCGGTTACAGCAATATTACTTTGAGGATAATCAGGCTTTTCCTCAATACTTAAAACCCGATCACAATTATCCACTTCCACAACTCCAAACCGATGAGGATCGCTAACGCGATAGCCGAAAATACAAGCCCCTTTAAAATTTGCGACTACATTTTCCAAGAGTGGACGAAAGCCGTGGCCATAAAAAATATTGTCGCCTAATATTAAACATACATTATCGTCACCGATAAAATCTTCACCAATAATAAAGGCTTGGGCTAAGCCTTCAGGTCGCGGCTGTACCTCATAGCTGATATTAATTCCCCAATCATAGCCATCCCCCAATAAACGTTCAAAGCCTGCTTTATCTTCTGGTGTAGTAATTATCAGAATATCCTTGATCCCTGCCAGCATTAACACTGACAACGGGTAATAAATCATCGGCTTGTCATAAATGGGCATAAGTTGTTTTGACACCCCCTTTGTAACGGGATACAATCGTGTTCCCGATCCACCCGCTAAAATAATTCCCTTTGTTAAGCTCTTCTTTACTATAGATTTGGGCTTCATAACATGGCCTCCCTTTTTCTATTTTTGACTTTGTAGTCAAATATGTCTTTAAAAGCCAAATGTATCTCATCCACTAAAGCAGCTGTTCCCAGACTACTGCTCAATATCGATCTGTTATGGTTCACTTCGGCATCACTAAGTAGCTGAAAAGTATCTGAAGTATCTGTCAAATCTTTTTCAATTAAGTAGATATGGCATCCCAGATCATCAAAATATCTGTAAATATCCGTGTCGTTCAGAAATACTTTAGCGCCCATATACAGGGCTGCAATAATATTACCGACGGCCTGTGGCCTGTAATGATTCATTATCACAATCCCACAATTGCTTATCAGTTGGTTATACTCTTCAAGTGGCAAAAAGGAAGTTAATGGCGTAAACTGATCTCCAAATTGCTTTTTTCCTTCTTCAATGATTGCCTCAGCATATCTCGGATATCCGTAACTTAGTGGAGCTACAATTTTTCTATCTGCTATATTAACTTCCCTAAGTAGATCAAAAGCCTCAAGATGATTATTGGTAGCCGAAGCTGAGTTACCCAACAAGATATTGGGACCAGAAACTCTTAGGGATTCGTGTTTTATGATATGCTCAATTGGGTAGTAACTAAAGGGCACGGTTTTAACAAAGGGATTATAAAGCTTTTGCTCGATGTGTTTTTCATAATTCATTCCGGGCAGTGATCCAAATACCTTCATTTGATAAAGAATTTTGGCCAGATCTACCTCATGCAAAGACTCATGATTTCTATACTTAAAGCTTCTTAAAACATCTTTTATGTAATCAAATATCGTATATCGCTGTATAGTTGTCTGATATAGTTCATTCGTTTTCTCCCCCATCAGCTCGTTGTCTAACAAACCGCTATTATATATTTCAGCTCCATGAACAATTCCCATAAAACGATCTTTGCAAGATGAGCCGGAAAAAACCAAGCAATTAAACTTATTCATCCCATGTAAAACAATAACTGCATAATGATTACTCATTTTTGCTAATTCTTGTACTAAACTCTGGGACCTAATTCCAAAACGAGCATTTGCAACAAGCTGATTACTTAAATATCGTATTGGGGGATCAGCCGGTGGCTTAATAACCATGTATATATTTTTCCCGGGAAACGCCTGTTCAAACAAATAATATGCTCCATTAATGAATTTTTCGTCATGAGTGATATGTAGGATTTTATCGTTCATTATACCTCAACACCTATTGTTGATTTAAGATAGGCTCTTGCATTAATCCCGGTATTGAATAATAAATCTAAAATAGTCACAGCGTGGTCAAAATCACCGCAAAGTTGAGGATACTCTTTGTATCCGCTGTAATCCATCCACTGAATCGCGATGCCCTCATCCTTAAAAAGATGAACGTCTAAATAATCCTTGGCTGTAGGACCTGAAACATACACATCAGCGTTAGCCTGTTTGCATATTGAAATTAACCGTTCAGATTTATTGCCTTCAGGATCATAATCAGTACTCCAACTAAGAGGAGTTGTAATACCCAATATTTGATTTATGCCTGTCAAAAAATGATGATTGATAGCACTTAACATTCGATAATTTGCCTGCATATAAAGTTCTTCAATGGTATCAGCAAATACCTCAAAATGAGGGGCTTTGCCATAGATGTGACGAATTGTTCGCCAATGTATTTGATTCCAATCAGGATCTGCAATCTCAACTTCATTAACAAGGTAGGAATGACTGCCCGACACAGGAATGGTAAGCCATTTGAGTCCTTGCGGCGTTTTAATGCGATTTCTATTACGCCAATCCCTTTTGGTATACTGTACCTCATCATAAATGACAAACTCGTCTACTCCGGCTATGATATCAAAATATCCCTTCCATGGAATATAATTTGATTGCAATATGGCTATTCTTTTAGGCATCCTTTCCTATTGTTGGTTAGAGATAATTCTTTAGACGAATTCTTTAGAGTTATATTATCCTCTCTATTAGTACGAATAGGTTTAGCAGGAATACCTACTACCGTAGTGTTATCAGGCACATCTTTAGTCACCACCGCTCCCATCCCTATGACACAGTTACTTCCAATTGAAATACCATTTCGTATCAATGCCTTAGCTCCAATAAAAGTATTATTTCCTACCTTGACATTACCCATAATCCCCACTCCTGGGCCGATAAAACATAAATCTCCTATTTTAGTATCATGACTGATATTAGACTGTTGCCTTATGATCACATTCTTGCCAATATGTACATCCGTACCCACAAATACTCCCGGAAATACACAAGATCCTTCTCCCACAAAAACCATTTCATAATCAATATTCGGGGGTTCAGTAAATACAAGCGTACAAATTTTTGCTTTGTACTTTAATAGTTTTTGAGATACGACTTCCATATTGTCTGTCGAAGATGCTACATTATTAAAAAAATAATATCCTTCTTTAACGAATTTTGGTATCGATTGCTCATTACCTACTACGGGATAGCCAAAAAAATCATCAACTTTTTCAAATTTTATATCATCGATATACCCAGCTACATCCCACTGCTGATCCTTTATAGAATTCCAATATTTTATCAAACTTGGCATGGAGGGATACCCACATCCATAAATCAGTAATTTTTTCATGGCGACACTCTTTATATTTTTTTAAAAAGCCACTGTTCTATTTAGCTAAGCAAATACTAACTTTTATATATATAAATCAGATTTTAGCCTACCTTTTTCCAACTCCTTGAACTTTTCATCACTGATAAAGCAGGGGTGGTAATCATCCCAAACCGATATTCATATAAGTAACATACTACCACTGTTACATATACAATAGTTGTGCCAACCCTATTGCTGCAGTAAAATCTTGGAAAGATTCAAAATGAAAAACAGAGATTCGAGGAGCCAAACAGGGATTTGCGAAAATTATCACTCAACCCAGGAATTCCAATCATCTAATGGGAAAATAGATATGAGAAATACTGTTAATATTTTCTGTGCCTTACGAGTAATAATTACCCGCATTTACTTTGCAAGTATAAGCGAAACAAGATGTTAGATAGGTCTCCTTAAAAGAGATGAATATTAGCTTCCAAACAAATTCTTATCAATTTTTATTGAAAGCCGTAATCCAGTCTTGTGTTTTTATTTTTTCCAGTTCTGCCGGTGTTCCAATATCCAAAAATGAACCTGAATCAAATTGTAGGTATGAGGTTTTTATTTCAGCCTTAATAGCCGCCCGAACTACATCCCCAATATGAAGTTCACGGGGAGCATTATCCAGCGGCGGCCTTACATTATTAATATATTCGTGCATAAATTGCGTAAAAACCGGTGTCCATACCGCAATAATCCATGTATATATTTGGGCAGATTTTTCAGGTTTAATGATGATATCTTTTAACCCTCTATCTTCATCAAAAACAACCATATCAGCTTTTTCCGGTTTGTCTGTTTTAAACAATCCCAAAACAAGATCTGCTCGTGTAACTTGCTGTTGAACTAATAGTTGATTGAAAGCATCTAATGGTTCAAAAATAATATCTGGGAATCCTAACAAAATAATATTGTCTGTAATAAAGGGATATGCTTTATCCAAAGTGTATGGGACTCCCTGCGTTGATTCACTCACAATATACGCCAGTGGGATTCCAGCCTCCCGACCATCTAAAAGGTATTCCGGGATGTCCCACTTGCCATTTCGTAAGATGATGTAGGATTTTTGGACTTTTGCTTCTCTAAAACTTTCAATTAGAAATGAAGAGGCAATGCACGTTTTGCCATTGCCCAATGGAATGGGATGCATTTCTTTACTACAGGATAAATGCGAAGCAATTCGACTTGCAAATCCGGCAGCAGGTATCAAGCCAACTATTTCTTTTCGACTATTCATTAATCTTCAGCATTTTATCCTTTATAATTTGATGTGCAATCGGGCTTTTGAGTACATCATTGTGACCCTTATCAACAACATGAGCTTCAAATCGCCCGGAACATAACTCTTCGAAACCAAAAAACAGATCACTCCACCAACCTTCTATGGAAAGATTTTGTCCATGGAGAGCTTTTGATTTCAAATACAGAATGTCTCCTTTATAAATTCTTTTTTTATGCCTTTTAACAGCTGCAATTTGAGTAAGCTGGCAGTATCTTCTCCGGTCATTTACCGATATTTTCAACGACAATTTAGTCCGGCTCCAGATTCTTAATAGTTGCATTTTGTCTTTTACAAACTTTTCAACAATCAAATACCATCTACCCAACTTAAGATAAAAAGGCAGATATTTTGCCAACAAAGGATATCTTCTCTTCGACGGATCCTTTGTTTTTTTATCCCTATTTTTACTCTTGGATTGCTCCACGGTTGATTTTACAGGAAGCTGGTCAGCCATCTTTAATCGTAGCCGTTCAAAAGCTTCCTGATTCTCTTGAGAAAATTCCGGATACCCTGAGTGAAAATGTTTAGAATAAATATTTGGGGCGTCTACCACCAGGATGGGATCTATCACTTCTTCCCCTTCATTTTTAAGAAGTTCTGCTATTTCTATTGCAATAATACCACCTATACAGTATCCTCCCAGACGATATGGACCAATCGGTTGAACTTGCTTGAGCTCGTCTTTATAAAATTTGGCCATTTCCACAATATCATCAATGCCTTTAAAACCATCCCATCCAGGCCATTGAAATCCATAAACTGGCTGATCGGAGGGAAATGATTGAGCTAACTCAAAAAACATGAGCACATTCCCTGCTCCTCCGTGAACCATAAATAGTGGGACCTTTTCATTACTTCCCTTCTGTATGGTTTGAAGCGATCTGAATTTTCGATTATAGTCCTTTACTTCGGTATCGGTTATTATCTTTGCAAGTCCTGCTAATGTGGATGCCTGGGCAAGGGTTGAAAGTGGTAAATCTTTTCCAAATTGTTCATCAATTTTTAGGAAAAGAGTTACTGCATTGAGCGAATCACCTCCTAACTCAAAAAAATCAGCCTGACGAGGGATATTTTCCACCCCGAGCAACTGTTTCCATATTTGGGCAAGCCTTGCTTCAGTTTCGGTTTCATAAACCACTTCTACTAATTCTTTCTCATCAAGAAAACCGGGGTCTGGCAAGGATTTTAAATCAATTTTTCCGCTGGGCGTATAAGGTATTTCACTAAGCTCAACAACGAAGGAGGGAATCATATATTCCGGCAATTGATGAGCCAAATGACCTTTAAAATCCTTTCCATTTATTTGATTTCCATTTTGAGGAAGGTAATATGTAACCAGTTGGGAATGGTTCTTCTTGTTCTGAAATGCGTGTGTAATACATTGAGAAACTCCCGGATAGCTTGCCCCAATGGTATCGATTTCTCCCGGTTCTACCCGATATCCTCGTATTTTTATCTGATGATCTGCCCTTCCCAGAAACTCAATATTGCCCTCAGCATTGTAAAATCCCAAGTCACCCGTTTTGTACAGCACGGGAGCGTCCTTTCTATCAAGGGGCATTTCAATAAAAGCTTTTGCAGTCAAATCATCTCTGCCAATATATCCATGGGCCAAGTTTTTGCCTGCAAGATAAAGTTCTCCCTGCTGGCCTTGAGGTACCGGCTCCATATTTTCATCAAGCACATAGATGCTATTATTTTTTACCGGTTTACCAATGGGAGGCAAATCTGGCCAACTTAGAGGATCTTTATCCAACAAATATGCAGATATCACATGGGTCTCAGAAGGACCATACTGATTTTCGAGTATAGCCCTTGGTATTTTTTGAAAAAAAGATCTGACTCCGCTATCTACTCGTAGTTGTTCTCCTGCTGTAATTACTTCTATAAGAGATGCAGGGTATTTGTTTGATGTATTGGCAACTTCTATCAGACTTCGTAAAGCCACAAAAGGAATAAAAAGACGGTCAATCCCATAGTTATTTAAAACATCTAACAATATCCTTGGATCTCGTCTGTCACTATCTTTTAACAATACCAACATGCCACCAGAGGCAAGGGTCGTGGCAATCTCTTGGAATGATACATCAAAACTAATACTTGAGTACTGCAAAACCTTGGCCGCAGGTTTAAAATACGACCGCTCAAGTTGCCAGGTAATAAGATTAGCCAGCGCTCGATGGGGCATCTCAATTCCCTTAGGTCGACCGGTGGAGCCAGACGTAAAGATAACATAAGCTACATCTTCACCTTTTATTTCCGGAGTCTCAACAAACGTTGGTTGGTTTTCAATTTTCTGCTGAATATTTTCCCACTGAACCGTCGGTCTTACCTTCTTCTTAAATCGATCCCCAAATTTCTGGTGCATAATAAGAAGACTCAGCCGAGCATCTTCACTCATAATACTCAACCGTTCAACAGGATAATTGGCATCTAACGGGACATAAGCCGCACCAGATTTTAATATTCCAACTATACATGCAATCATCTCGGGTGATCTCTCAAGGCAGATCCCAACACGATCACCATGTTTTATTCCTTCTGTTATCAGATAACTTGCAATTTTATTAGACAACGAATTAAGCTCCCCATAAGTAATAATCTGCTGACCAAAGGTAACAGCGACGCTATTTGGGTGATGCTCAAAACCATGATTTAACCACGCTGTTACAGTCTCGAAAAATAGTTCATCTCTCTGATGTTTCTTTTGTTCAAAGGCATCTGTTTCCATCAATCTTTCCCATTGTATTAAAAAATTTAATCCGTCTTTATTTATGCCTTTTGAGCCACCTCAAAATATGCTCTCTGTTCTCTTATAAGCTCATCTATCTTTCTCCCCTCAGGAATTACTACATCTTTATACGTTAATACTTCATCCTTTTTCACATCCCTTTTAAGCATACATCCCTCAGCAATACCCAATGGCAGCAATTGTTCCGCTTCAACAACTTCAGTATTTTCACAAATACCATACGTCATATAATAGCCAATGCCATCGAGCTGATCACCGGATTTTAAATTCATTTTGGCAACAGCTAAAACTTCTACTTCGGGCGGCCCCTTAGGAGCAATTACCGCATCATTGAATAAAACCGCTCGCGCAATTGTACTGGGCACTTCAAAATGACATAAATGAAAAGGAGTATGGAAACTGTAATAAGGCCCTTCTCCCATCTTATACAGTTTTAAATAGTGCTGTTGCAACGGATGATCACATTTACCGATAATAAATATTCCCGGCCCTGGCGAAGCTCCAACAATATAATCCACAATTCCTTTCTCTGAGGTTAATGCCTCATCAGGATAAGCCTCAATCGCTGCATCTATAGGAGTTCCGGCTTCAACCGTCGGTCCGTACATTCCCCGTTTGCCTACTTGCATACCAGTTGCATTAGCAATAACAGTCTGCTCAAATGAAATTTTACTTCCATCAGCAAAGGAAGTAACCATTGGTGGATTTTGTCCCCATTTTTGAGCAAACGCTTGCTGTGTTTTCGGATTTCGATAGGGATCATGCAATCCTTTGATATTCCCACACAGCACCGGTTTTATACCCACTCCTTTCAGGAATCGATATAAATTCATGGTCACGCCCGGTTGATCTCCATCAATACCTGTATATATAACCTCATGCCGATCCGCATACACCTTCAAAATTGGGCCTACGGTACCGTCCAATTCAGCATTAACAACAACGTGCTTCTTACTTTGAATAGCCTTAAGCACTATCTCTGCGCCAAACAGAATATTGCCGGTCGCCTCAATAATCACATCAATTTCATTCGAGTTGCACAACAAAAAAGGATTTTCGGTTACACATGTTTTGTCTTGACTAATAGCGGTGTCCAGTTCTTTCTGCGATGCGACCTCTACTACATCTTCAATTCCTGCCTCTCTACAAATTTTATCTGCATTTGAAAGAGTTCTGTTTGCAATAGCGACCAATCGCATTCCTTTGGCAACGGTTTGAAACTGTAACGCCACGCCCTGAGCAAAAAAACCGGCCCCAACCATGGCAACCCTAATTTGTTTGCCTTCGCGTTCAATTTCATCCAGTTTTTTATCGATAATTATCATAATTACGAAGTTCCTCAACCGATTTATATACTTTATCTATTTAAAATTTCATGCTCAGTTTTGTTGCATAACTGCAGCCTTTCTCGATTTCCGATTAATAACATAATCCGTTATCTGATCTCCTATCTCAAAAGAGGACGTCGCTGCCGGTGATGGGGCATTACAAACGTGAATCGTTCTTCCGCTATATTTTATCAGGAAATCATCAACTAAGCTTCCATCGGGATTCAAGGCCTGGGCCCTCACCCCCGGGTCGGATGGAATTAAATCCTCGTCTCGAACTTCAGGAATAAGCTTTTGCAAACTTTTCACAAACTCAGATTTTGAAACCGAACGGTGAAATTCTCGGAACCCCTCTTGCCAATGTTGTCCTACAAGTCTCCAAAAACCTTTATAGCTTAATGACTGCCAAGCTTCTGCAGCGTCAAATGCAAACTTTGAATATCCCTCTTTTTTAAGACTCAAAACTGCATTCGGGCCAGCATGGATACTTCCATCGATCATTCGCGTAAAGTGTACGCCTAAAAATGGAAAATCAGGGTTGGGTACTGGATAAATCAGGTTTTTTACCAGGTAACGTTTCTCCCGGACTAACTCATAATACTCTCCGCGAAACGGTATAATACGGTGTCCTAATTCAACTCCCGCACTTTTTGCCAAAGTATCACTGTATAAACCAGCGCAGTTAATCACGTACTCACCGATAAACGATTGGTCTTCTGTTTCAACTTTACATGCTGACGCTTCGGACTTTATAGCGCAAACCTGCTGATTGAATACCATTTCCACCCTTTCGTTTTTGAGCAGATCAACCAGTTTTTCCGCCACCTTTTTATAGCTAACAATCCCCGCCTCCGGCACATGCAAAGCTGCGATACCATCAACGTGCGGCTCAATTTCTTTAAGCTCCTCACGGGTTATCTTTTGCACATTTAATCCATTAGCTTTTCCCCGGACTGCTAAAATATCAAGGTAGGCTAACTCATCCTCGTCCGTGGCAACAATAACTTTTCCACACTGTTCAAACGGAATGTCATTAATTTGACAGAAATCCATCATTCGCTTACTACCACGCCTACAGAGCTCGGCTTTTTTACTCCCGGGTTTATAATATACTCCGGAATGAATTACCCCACTGTTTCTCCCAGTTTGATGGATGGCCGGTTGGCTTTCTTTTTCAAGGATAAGAACAGAGGCCTGTGGATCGGATTTTTTTAATGAATATGCGGTTGTAAGCCCAATAATACCACTTCCTACAATAATATAATTATACATACATCTTCTCCGGTAAACGTTCCCAAATATTCCACGGGCAATCATCAGAATTCCACAAATCCTCGAGATAATTTTTATCTCTCAGCGTATCCATGCACTCCCAAAACGAGTCGTGGCGAAAAGCATACAATTCTCCACTTTGGGCAAGCTGCTCCATTGGTTCACGCTCAAAAACAGTTTCGTCTCCGTCAATAAACTCAAAGACCGATGGTTCCAACACAAAAAAGCCCCCATTAATCCAAGTGTCATCCCGCTTAGGCTTCTCTCTAAATGATGTAATTTTGTATTCCTCTGATTCCAAGCGGAATGCCCCAAAACGTCCGGTAGGCTGTACGGCGGTAACGGTTGCTATATGTTTATGACTTTTATGAAAGTCTATCAAGTTGGTGATATTTACATCACTTACACCATCGCCATAGGTAAGGCAAAACGTTTCATTTCCTATTAGTTCTTTAACTCGTTTTAGTCGCCCCCCCGTCATGGTACCATTTCCTGTATCAACCAGGGTTATGGTCCACGGTTCCACATCATTTTGCAGCACTTTCATCTCGTTATTTCTAAGATCAAATGAGACATCTGACCGATGTAGAAAATAATTCGAAAAATATTCTTTAATAACATATCCCTTATACCCACAACAAATGATAAAATCATTTATCCCATAGTGGGAATAGATTTTTAAAATATGCCATAAAATAGGCTTCCCCCCGATCTCAACCATGGGTTTTGGGCGAACGCTTGTCTCTTCGCTTAACCTTGTTCCAAACCCACCTGCTAATAGCACTGCTTTCATATTGTACTCCCTTTTTTTGTTGATCTTATTGCTATCCAACTATTTTTTAACCCATCTCACTCAACTGATGATCGGTATTTTTATTTACTCAAATAATATGCCAGATAACTAATGCTACATTTTATCTATGCTTATGCTCTGATAAACCCACCTTGAGTACCCACTGTTATCTTTTCTGCAAACCCGAACGAGTAAATATTACTCCATTAACTTAAAAAGCTTAACCAAAAAATTTACTTACTTCGTTTTATACCTCAAGGGCCATCTCTCTAAACCGTACATTCGAGTGAACCAAATCATCATAATTGCCCTGTTCAACAATCTTGCCATCTTCCATAAAATATAGCATATCACAATTTTTAACCGTGGTTAGCCGATGAGCGATCATAATTAACGTACGTTCTCCCTTTAGAGACTCGATGGCATCAGTAATCTGTTTTTCAGTGATATTATCCAGGGCCGAAGTCGCTTCATCCATCACCAACACTTCAGGATCATGATATAATGCCCGGGCTATTCCCACGCGTTGACGCTGTCCGCCCGACAGCCGCGTGCCATTTTCCCCAATAATGGTATCCAACCCATCCGGCAGACGTTTGATCAATGTCTCAAGCTGAGCCAGTTTTATGGCATTCAACACTTTTTGTTCATCAATTTCATCTTTGGGAATCCCAAAAGCGATATTGGAACGCAACGTTTCATCAGCCAGATAAATAGATTGCGGGATATATCCCAGATTCTTTTGCCAAGCCGAAAGGTTGTGCTGTATATTTTGGCCGTCTACCAAAATTTTTCCCTCCTCCGGTTCAAGTAATCCAAGAATGAGATCTACAATCGTCGTTTTTCCCGCACCGGAGGCCCCCACAAAACCTACGGCCTTACCCTTAGGTATAACCAGTGATATATTTTTAAGCGCTTGTTCATCACTATTCGGATAGCGATAGCCCACTTTTTTGATTTCAATACCATTCATCAGTTTTAGCTGCTTTTCTTTTTTCCGATCCTCTAAAAATATTGCGTTGTATTCAGCCAATTCTTTTAGATCATCATATACAGGATCGAGGGAAACAATATTATATCGCAACCGGGTATACATGGTTACCAACTGCTGAACCGAAGGCATCAACCGCACTGTAGCCATGGCAAATAGCGTTAGTATCGGAATAATGGCCCCCATCGGACGATCTTGCCATACCAGAAGAACAGCAATGAGCAACATCCCAAGCACGGCTGTAGTCTCTACTACCGGCCGAGGAATTTGCTGAATGAACCGCAGATAGGCCATCAAACGCGTACTCTTTAATGCCTCAATACGAAACTTATCAATAAATTCATCCTCTCGGTTTAAAACACGAGCCTCTTTAATTCCCCCCAACCCTTGATTTACGGCTTTAATCATCTCCGCACGGCGCTCCTGTTCTTCTTCTCCGTACTCCTTCATCTTTTTCTTATTTAATAAGATAAAAGTACCTGCTCCAAAGCCCGAAAGCGAAATAACCAGCAAGGTGATAAGCGGTTCAACGGTAAATAGAAATGTCAAAATAGCTACTGTCATTACGCCCTCACGCCCCATCATCAATATGTTTGTAAGCACATTATTAATCAGCACATTTATTTCCTGGCTAATATTTCGAAGTAGCTCGGCGGTATTTCTTTGCAGATGAAAGGTATATGGGGCCTGCATGTATGAGCGCATCAATCGAAAACTAATGGTGTAGCGTCGATTAAAGATAAACCGTGCTTCAAAATAATTAAATGTTATAATATAGAGACTCTTTATAATAAAAATACCCACCAAGGCAACCGAGCCCCATATCAGCAGATCTTGAGCATTAGTGATATTTAGCATGTTAATAAGCGGCTGTAACCATTCTGCTGATAAAACACGTTCAGGATCAGCTACTATCGCTACAAAAGCAGGGATCATCCCAATGCCCGCTACTTCAAGTACAGCTGCCACTAACATCAACAAAAATAATACAGAGACCTTTATAACATCGCCCTTGGGTAAAACGTATAATAGTTTTCTAAACGTTGTTAACACCTTGGTTCACCACATTTTAACTTTTTAATTATAATCATCATTAATTTCCCCTAAGATTTTCAATCAATAGAAATGAAGTAGCAACCACGCCTATCACCGGTGCTACCACTCCCACATAATCAGTAAAAGCCGGCCGTCGTCTAACCTGCACACTCACTACGTCATTATTCTGTAAGTCAAACTCAAACATTTCTACCGGTTCCGGGTCATGATATCGGTAGCGAAAAAGCGCCACATCTACCCTTTTCCTATTCTCATTGTACCGCGATACTTTTACCTCAATTTGGGTTTTTGCCCAATTAATATTTGCATCGTTACCCCGCAATTGGGTATATCCGAAACTAAATGATATAAGTTCGGGTAAGGTCGTCCGCTCGGGCACAATATAGCGGCCGGAACTCCCTACATCCCCCCAAACGTTTACCGAATCAGCCAATTCTCCAATTTCCGCAACCCGAATATACCGATCACCGGTACCTTCCGGCAATTGCGCATAAGCTACCATGGGATGTAATGACACCAATAACAAAAGGACAGCAATATAAATGATTTTTATTCTCATGATTTTTTCTTGATGCAATTAGTTAAATTTTGACAAATGTTAGCGTCTGAAATAAACTTTAGGTAATTACTTGACCTATTATTTAACATACGTTTCGTAATTTGTATATAAGGATTCATAATAACCTGCCCCATAATAGGTGCCGGTTTCTTTTCGGTAATCAAAGTCGTTTAGTACTACTCCCACCACTTTAGCCCGTACACCTGCCAACTCTTCTAAGGTACGATAGAGCAACCCTTGATTGGTTTTCCGGTACTTGGCTACCACTACTGTTGCCTCTGCCCTTTTAAGTATAGCAGTGGAATCACTAATTATTCCAAAAGGCGGTGTATCTAAAATGATCACATCAAAAGCCTCTTCCATCTTATTCAAAAGCTGTTTGAATAACATACTACTTCCTAAAATTTCGGGAGTCTCTGTATTTTCACCTGCGACAATAACTTTTAAATTCTCCTGATCTGAATTTCGGATCAAGTCATCAAACGAAAGCTGTCCTTCCAAATAATCCGACAACCCCTTTTTGGTAGAAAGCCCAAGATATTTACCGAGCTTCGGTCGTCGAAAATCTGTACCGATGATTAATGTTTTATATCCCTCTTCTGCAAAAGCAATGCCCAAATTAGCAACAATTGTTGACTTCCCATCCCCTTTTTCTGCACTCGTTATCGCAATGGTTTTCGGAGGTTCCTCACCATATTGATAGATAATATTATTTTTTAAGCGTCTGATGGCTTCCGCTGAAATACTTCCTCGATCTTGGAGCAGCACTAATTCAGTAGGGATCTTACCTTCACCCACCTTAAAATATTTTCGTTTTTTTCGTGATATTTTTTCAAAGCTGGGTACAACGGTAACCGAGGGTAAATACATTTTTTTAAGTTCTCCAACATTATTTACCGTATTGTCACGGAACTCATTTATAAATATGAATCCTGCTGAAGCAAGCCCACCTAACATTATTCCCAATAACAGTAATATTTTTTTATTCGGACTTACAGGTACATTTGGTACGATACCAGGATCAACTACCCGACCAAAACCAAACTGTGATTGCTTCCATACCGACATATCAGCGTATTGCCGAGAAATATTAATATAGAGCTCCTCATTTATTCTTACATCCCGCTGTAGTTTAGCCAGCTCAACAATACCTTCGGGCAGTGAATTGATATCCGAATTCATTTCTTCTTTAAATTGGGCAAGGGCATCAATTTTTGAGGAAAGTTGATTCTGTTCAATGCGTAATTCGACTAACCGGGTTTGCAGATCCGAAATAATCTGAGCGCGATCTTCACTGTCCATTCCAACATATTCATCATCTTCGGTAAAAAGCTGGTCCGACAGATCCTGAATTTCATTTCTCAATCGTGCAATCTGATTATCAAGATACTGAAGTCTTTGGGGGGGCGGATTTCGGTCAAGTACGCCGGGATTTTTGGTAATAATCAACGTTCGCTCTCTTTCATAGCGAGCAAGATCTTCTTGAGAATTACGAATTTTAGGACCTATTGCATCCGTAAATTGTTTTGTTAGGCCCGGTTTAATACGTTCAAGCTGTTTTTCATGATTTGCAATGGTTTGTTCTATGGTTTGAAGATCCAGCCTGGAACGCTGCAACTCAAGCTCAACATCAGATTGCTGCTGGACCATACCGGAAGTTTGTTCATTAACCCGAACAATACCGGTTCTGTCCATAAATTCACGCAACTTTTTTTCCGATTCATCAAGCTTTTTCTTGACCTCAGCTTTCTCTTTTTCGAGAAATTCTGCCGTCGATGTTGCCGCCTGACGGTTTTGTCGGGTCGAATTCTCGACATAGTTCTGCATAGCAAGGTTTGTGATTATTGCTGCCTCTCGAGGCGACGTACTCGTAAAACTTACGGCAATCACATCTGATTTTTTTTCGGGTAAGAAAAAGTTAAGATTCTTTTTTATTCTATAGGCTACTGTTGCTTCACCAACCCTATAACTTTCACCATTCTCTTGATGTCCCCAAAAAATTGGCAGTTCATATATTTTCTCCGGGGTATCTTCAAGAAGTTTTTGAGCTACCTGCTCGGCAAAAGTGCGTGACTGCAATACCTGAAGCTCATTTTCCAGCGTTGAACTGGTCCCATATCCTGTGGCTTGCGAAATGATTTGAGAAAGTTCATCATTCTGCGTTGCTCCGTTAGAGCTAATCATTAATAACCCCCGACTTTCGTACACTGGATCTATAGTATCAGCATAAAACCAGGCACCCGTACCGCCGGCAATTAGAAAAAAGAATACCAGCCATTTATATCGTAAGAGCAGGCTAATTATTTTTTTAGGATCAAGACTATTGCTTTCCTGCTCATTTGATGGAATATAATGAGGTATATATTCGAACCGGGATAACTCGTTATGAGTATCACCATTAAACTTTTGTAATGAATCGGACATGGTTATGACCTTCTTTTGCTATGTTGTGTACCACATTATTGTTCATGTTAACTGCGTTCGCCTACGATCAAAGGTCCATCAGTATCTTTTACTTTTGCAACTCCATTAGTTTTCAACTTTTCCGGAACGACAAATGAATAAGTTGGCACGATCGATTTTAATTGCGTACGTATAGAATCTTTATTATCCGTCTCGAGCAGACTAAATAATTGATTTATCCGCTTTTCAAGCACCGAGGATGAAAGCTTTCTACTGCATATCGCCTTAAAAATCTCTTCGTGCTCTGTTTCAATGACACCTTCTTCTGCATTTAGTAACTCCTCGAAAAGCTTTTCTCCCGGGCGTAAGCCTGTAATTTTTATGGTAATATCGCGATAAGGCTCAAGCCCATGCAGCCGAATGAGCTCCTCAGCCATATCCAGTATTTTAACCGGTTCGCCCATATCGAGTACAAAAACTTCTCCTCCCTTTCCCATTGAACCAGCCTGCATGACCAGCAGCACCGCTTCCGGAATAGTCATAAAATATCGCATCATCTCCGGATCAGTAATAGTAACCGGCCCTCCATTTTTTATTTGGCTAATAAAAAGCGGAACTACCGATCCTCTTGATCCCAGTACATTACCAAACCGAACCGAAATAAATTTTGTAATGCAAGTACCGTTATAGGCCATGCATATTTCTTCTGCAATGCGTTTGGTTGTCCCCATTACATTAGCTGGGTTTACCGCTTTATCCGTAGATACCATAATAAATTTATCAACTTCGTGCTTGCAAGCCAGTGATGCCATCAGCCGAGTACCTCCAACATTGACTTTTATGGCCTCACCGGGGAAACTTTCCATCATAGGCACATGCTTATAAGCAGCCGCATGGAAAATCACATCGGGTCGATAAAAACCAAGAACCTTATCCATTTTTTTACTATCTGTGATACTGGCTACACAGGGAGTAACGTTGATATCTCTGTTTTTGAATTCATTTTCGATATGAAAAAGCTCGGTTTCGTCAATATCCAGCGCTATCAATTTCTCTGGTTTTAAGTTTGCACACTGCCGCACTAATTCGCTCCCGATAGAACCTCCACCCCCTGTTACCAGCACGGTTTTATCCGTTATGCTGGACTTGATAGATTGTAAATCGATGCTTACCGGTTCACGGCCTAAAATATCTTCAATGCTAATTTCTCGAACATGCTCAAACCCTACCGGGTTATCAGTAAGTGAGTGGAATGAAGGCAGTACCTTGATATCAATATCTGATCGGATCGTCTTAACTTCATCAATAACTTCCTTAAGATCTTTTTTGGGATACTGTGGAAAGGCGATAATTAGTTGATCAACGGGATGATTTTTTATGTATTCAATCATCTCATTTTTTCCACCCATTATACGTACCCCGTGTAATAAAAGGCCTGGCATAACGCGATCATCAAAAATACCATAGACCGTTAAATTCCAGTTGTCATTAGTAAGAATATCACGGAGTATCTGTTCTCCCTCACTTTCACCCCCGAAAATAATAGCATGTTTGTTTTTCTTATTTTGAGATTTAATCAATCCTAAATACATCCGCTTGCTAATACGAAAACCACTTATCAGCAGTATACTGTTACTTAATAGCAAGGTCATAAATATGGCGTCATAACTTTCTACCCCGACTAAAAGTTGAGCCATTCCAAATGAAAGCCCCCCGCCCACTGTAATCCCTAAAATGATTCGCCCTAAATCGTTTAAGCTTGTATATCGCCAGTTGACCATATACATCCTAAAAATCATTAATCCTGCCAGCACCGATCCCACAGTAATTAAAGTAGGTACAACCGGAAATGGTTTTTCTATCGTAGTAAAGGACATAAGTAGCCCATAAACCAATACTGCTGAAAGCAACAGTGAAAAAGCATCTCCCATAAAAAGAAATATCCCTCTTGTATACTTGTTCATATACTTTGGCTTGTTTTTATATAATTCAATATGCATACATTCCCCTCTTTTAACTCTATGATGTATCTTTAGGTAATAGCTGTTACAATAGTTATGCCAATTCGTTACTAACAGCTGAATCTATTTACAAGAATTTTCTTAAGGTAGAGCAACTAACCTCCTAATTACTTATTGAGCACATAACGAGATTATATATTTACAGATAATTTATTGACAGGAGTAACAGCCCAAGCAGAACGTGTTATTTTTATCTGGAATCGGGTAATTCTTACGCGACCCGTTTTACTGGTTACCAAGAATATGAGTAGATAAAAAACCTACGTCGGTACTCGCTTTACCCTTAAAACCTTTTTTATAGTATCAGCTATTTTTTCTTTGTCATCGTTGGATAAGTTACTGCCCGAAGGAAGACAAAGACCATGGTCGAATAGGATATCCGAAACCCCCCGCCCATAATAGGGGAAATTTTTGTAGAGAGGTTGTTGATGCATAGGCTTCCAAAGAGGACGTGTTTCAATATTCTCCTCTTCCATTGCCAGACGAATATCATTATTCGTTATGCCCCCCGTTTCAACTGGATTGATGACTATAGTCGTCAACCATCGATTACTGAAATATCCCTCGGGTTCTTCAAGAAAATAGATTCCCGATGAATCAGAATTCTGAATACCAGATTCTAAATCCATATTCACTCCATCCAACCAAGAACCCTCTAACGCTTCAAAATAAAAATCATGATTCTTTCGCCTGGCACTAACTCGTTGATCCAGCACCTTCATCTGTCCGCGTCCAATACCTGCTACAATGTTACTCATCCGGTAATTAAATCCCAGCTCAGAATGTTGATAATGTGGAGCTTCGTCTCGAGCCTGAGTAGCTAAAAAACGAGCCTTATCAATAAGATCTTGCTGATCACTCAACAAAGCCCCGCCGCCCGAAGTCGTAATAATTTTATTACCATTAAATGATAGCACCGACAATAACCCAAAGGTGCCGCATTTTTGGTCATTAATTGATGAGCCTAAAGCCTCAGCGGCATCTTCAATTACAGGGATATTGTATTTTTTCGCGATCCTTAAAATCGCATCCATTTGGGCAGGCATTCCATAAAGGTGGACAACGATAATGGCCTTGGGTTTTTCTTTCTTTTGGATACGATCCCATATTGCTCTTTCAAGTAATTCAGGATCCATATTCCAGGTTTCAGGCTCCGAATCTACAAATACCGGCACCGCCCCCTGGTATAAAATCGGATTCGCCGAAGCTGCAAATGTCATCGACTGACAAATAACCTCGTCACCGGATTTTACGCCACATAAGATTAGAGCGAGATGAAGAGCGGCCGTACCTGATGTGACAACGCCAGCGTATTTTCTTCCCGTGTAATCCTGCAAATCATTTTCGAATCCATCTACATTAGCACCCAGCGGTGCAATCCAGTTGTTTGTAAATGCATCATGGACATAATCCAACTCTTCGCCTCCCATATGTGGCGAGGATAGATAAATACGTGAATTGGCACTTTTCATAATTCAATGGCTAAAACTATTGACCGGTTATCACAAAAGCTTGTTTGTGAATTACAGTATTACAATAGTTATGCCAACTCGAATTAATAGATCATTTACTATCAATACGATCCCTAAGATGCCAATAGCTACTTATATGGGGATTGTTTATTAAGTACTCAAAAATCCCATAATCGGCTTTTATTGTTACATTTATGCAGATGTGTGAGTAATTTTTACTTACACATTTCTCTCAGTTTATACTTCTACTCCCCTCCTTTTACAAAAGAGCAGTAGCTATTGATTCATATCATATGATGATAATCATCACCTCTGTTGGACATTACCGAAGCCCTATCAATTCTCCAATCAAAACCTATACGCTAAGAACAAGAAATTTCTGCAACCACCATACTTTTGGACCTATTATTGCATAATCTAATATCTGTAATAAATCACAGCCACGGAAAAAGGTTTATTGTAATCAAAACTGTATCAACAGACATTTCAATTTGTTTTTAATAAAATGCAGATCATTCGAACGTTACCAATTCTTATAATTTTCTCACTTTTTACCACATTGGGTATTACCAATTCAACTAAAGCTCAATCTATAGATTGGGGCATTACCGGTGGGATGAATATTAGTTCACACGTTAACAAATTCTGGTATATCGAAGACGATATCGAATTACGACTTCGTCCCGATATTGCCGTAGGTTATAATGTTGGTTTCATCGCTCGAACCAAACTCACCCGAATACTACGGCTGCAAGCCGAACCGTCGCTTATTTTACTTGGCGCCAAGTATGACGATACATTTAGGCTTCGAGGTACGGAATTCCAAACAGATAGCCGTACAGAGCTCACCTATGTTCAGCTCCCGTTGTTGCTACAACTAACCACAGCACCTGAGGAACAAACCACCTACGGTCGAAAAAGGTCGAGAACCACCTTTCATCTTAGCGGGGGACTGTATGGGGCATACTTATTAGATGCCCGTTTCCAAGGAACAAATACCGGGGCTCCAATCGGAATTGCTTTCGAAGGGGAGTTCTCTAATGATGTGATATCTCAATATTCTGAATACGATGCCGGAGCTGTTTTCGGACTGGGTTTTGAGTACGGCTACTACCGTAAGTTGGGATTTGAAACGCGCGCTCAATTATCTGCAATCGATTCCGGTGACAATCCACAACAACCCGCTTTTAAACACCGCAATATGGCTATCACATTTTCAATTTATGTTTTACTGTAGAAAATCTGTGGTGGCCTATTGGTCAAAAAATTAGAATTATTGTTAGTTAATTATTCAATCCTGCCCTCCATTCAGTTTATCATATTTATTTGAAGAACTTTTCTTCTAAACGAGAGTATATAATACTACTCATACTCACGGTTGAAAAGTATTGAACGCTTCAAATGGAATAAGATGAACTATATTGAACTAATCGGTCCACCGGGTGTTGGTAAAACAACTCTATTAAATGCCCTTGTACATTCAAGAAAAAAAGAAAAGACCTGGAAAACCTATCAAGAAACAATCTGCGACATTGTTAACTCATTGGCCTGGAATCAACTTGGAAATAGAAAAAGCAAATTTCTGTATTTATTATATAAAACAAACATAACCAACTATAAAAAGCTCGGCATCGCTCATACCATTATCAAAGAACTAACTCCTCAAATTGCAGATGCAATACAAAAGAGATATGAATACTTGGCTGAGGCTCAATTACGAGCTATACAAACATTAAGTATGCAAATTTCACCAATAAATAAATGCAGCTTTATTAATTGGAACATCCAATCTCTCCGAAAATTATTTTTGTTAGAAACCTTCGGTTATACGAAACCCGTTCTTTTTGCAGAAGGACCTTTAAAAAATCATCACGGACTTAACCAAATTGAACCCAGTAATATAACACGGGATACGTTGCCCAATGCTGTCATTTACTGCACCGTTAGCGTTAAAGAGAATGTCAAACGTATTAAAAACAGGATAGCGTTAACGGGCAGAGTTAGTACTATACATAACAGTTTAAATGAAAGTCATTTAGAGGAGTTAGTCAGCTATACCCATGATATCGCTAATATCAACTACAGGTTTATTAAAATGATCGGTATTCCCATTTTTGAGGTTGATCTGACGGAACATACAACGAATTCCGAATTGGAAAATATACAACATTTTATTGCACGCCATTCAACTGGCAGGCAAAATAGACTATTAGAATATGCTTGATAATTTAAGAAATGACTGATGATTTTTGCTCTATTATCCCTTCTTTTAACAGATCAGATTCTCGCATAATAATAGGCTCAACATCCACATCACGAAGAAAGATCAGCGGTTCGCTGTAGGTATAATCTATTCTCTTCATATCTGCTCCTGCTTTTCCAGAAGAAATCATTGCCTCAATCGTATCAGCTGGAATATTGGCGCCGCCCGCAGCCATGCTTGAGGTAAAGGCAACATGTCGCACGTTAATTTCCGTAATTTTAGGAATTCCACTCTGGTCTTCTTTATAATCAACTGTAAAAATGCCATTCAACTCGCATTCCAGCTGACGAGCGATTAATTCCAATGCTTTTTGGGAAAGTTCTATTAGTTCAGGTTCATTGATTAATCTACCAAATGATGTATTACCCGTAATCCCAGACGGCGCTACTTTTGCCATAATATAATTGACCCGTTCAGCACAGGCTGTTCGCTTTAGTGTATCATCAAAATAGAGCATTTTGCATGCCATATTTCGTCCGGGCAAATACTCTGTGGCAATGAATTCCTCCACTTTGGGATTTATTGAAATCCATTGTGTTAAGGCCTCTTCTGAATCTATTTTTAACGATCCCAACCCGCTGGAACCCTTCGTACTTCGAATCCAGAAGGTGCTTCCTATTTTATCTATGATTGACTGATAATTATATGAGGCAGGATTTATCTTAATAAATTTTGGGATCAACGATGAGCCTGCAAGTTGTTCATGCATTTGATGTTTATTTACCAATGATTTTGCAAGCTGATAATCCGGAAGATGAGTAGTAATCTGGCGATCCAATTTTGATTGATAGTTTAAGGCCCATTCCAGCACTTCTTCTTCCGGCAAAATAATCGAAGCATCGATATGTTCTTTCGAAATAATATCATTGATAGCGGGCCAATAATCTTCATCATCAGCACGGGGAACCACATAACTTTGATCAAAAAGTGATTTATCATAAAGTCCGTATGCTAAAGGATTACAATCAACCCCGATAAATCGATACTGATTATTTACCGCTTGTCCTTTCAGTTTCACCGCACGTACAAACGATCGCGGTGTTGGTCCGCCTACCCCAGTAATTAGAATATTTTTCATCATCTTGTTTATTAATAGTGATCATAATAGTTAGTTTGTCCCATCAAATGGTTGCATTGGGCGAATATCCGATTGATTGACTCCTTCACGTTGCAATACTTTTATAAACGTCATCCACAATATTTTTAGATCCAATGACAATGATTGGTGTTCAACGTAATATAGATCGTGCTCAAATTTTTGCGTCCAGCTTATCGAATTTCGTCCATTGACCTGGGCCCAACCGGTAATTCCCGGCTTAACATCGTGGCGGCGATGTTGACGATCAGAATAAAGTGGCAAATATTTGGGCAGCAATGGTCGGGGACCCACTAAACTCATTTCTCCTTTTAATACATTGATAAGCTGGGGAAGTTCATCCAGCGACAAGTTTCTTATCCACTCTCCAAAACGAGTGATACGTTCCACATCAGGCAATAGATTTCCCTCCTGATCTTTTTCATCAGTCATCGTCTTAAACTTAACTACCTCAAAATCCCTTTCCTTGTATCCGATACGATGCTGATAATAAAATACCTTGCCCTTATTCTGAATAAACAACACCAGTGAGATCATCAAAAAAATAGGTGATATCAGCACAAATACCACTATTGTGCCAACGATGTCCATAATCCGTTTTATATAGCTTTTATAAACCATAAGTATGGGCATAATCGGTTAACATCGATTTTAACCCCCTTTTAACCGGAAGCTGCCAAAGCAACTTACACCAATCATGATTCCCTTCAATCAATCCCGGTCCCTTTTCGGTAATTACTACATCCCAGCCAATTGACCTATTCTGTGGATGCAAAGTGGCTGCCTGTTTTACCATTGCAAGCGCTTCATCCCAGTATGGAATTTGGAAACCGGGTATTTCTACATTCGTAACCGGGTGAAAGTGCTGGTCTTCCTTGGTAATATCACTGTACACACCCGGCCCTGTTACCAAACCGGTGTCTTCATCAATAGCCGCTGCCATATTACCGGCCGCCATATTATCAACAGATGAATTTACTGAGATTCGCAATCGGCAGCCTAATATATCCACCTCTTCGTCATCATTAATTTGCGTTATAATACGCACAGTATTTACTGCCGATGGCGAAAGACGATTTATATCCGGATGCTGAATAATGAACTCCTCAACCAGTCCGTAATTTCCCTTCTCCATATAAGTAATCATCGCTGAGCGGTCAAAATAAGTACTATTTTTGATTACAACCTGGGCACCACATTTTCCATCCGACTGCTTAAATACCAGTTTGCCGGATATATTATTTAGTAATCTTTCTGTTTTTTTGGGATCCTCTTTGAGGTCGGCCAAATCTGCTACTGTATGAACAAAAAAGTCGCCATAATACTTGTAGAAAAGGGTCTTATCATCAAGGATATTCCGCTTTTGGGGAGGATTCATAACAAGCTGATACTCATACATAAAGCCCGTCCCGGCCCATGACAATCGCTCTTCATTGGAAAGCTCATAAAAACGAAATTGGAAATATTCCAGAATAGAGATGTTATACTTAAAGACAGAAAAAATAATATCTCTGATAATCGATCTCTTCGTCTTACCCTTTTTTTGTGAAATATGATCGAGAAATAAGTTAAACTTTTTTCGGTCTAGCTGTTTTAGATAGTAACCCAGATACACACTTCGTTTTGCCTTCATTTTATGTAGGTCAATTTTTTTCTTATGGTCCCCCACATTTATATGTACAACTGTTATGCCACTTTTAATACTTTTGATCGGTAGATTCATTTTAAGCCCAAATAGGCTACTTTGAACAAAATAATCTTAGCAGATTGGATGATTTTTTTGTGATGCGTTAACTTTGTTCACCCATCACGTAAAAAATACTCAATGTTAAAGCCTAACTATTCCTATTTTTACGACCCGATATAAGATTCCCCAGTTCACTAGCCGCCATAAATTCAACATCGGGCCAACGGTCCACAATATTCTTTAGTAGCAACGTTAAAGCAGTAATTCCCTTTTGTCTGTTTTTTTCATCGATATGACCACAAAAATTTACTCTGTGTGAGCTAATAATGGCCGGACGATTCCATCGAAAGGCGGCTTCAATTTGTTTCATCGTATAATTTACCCAATCTACCCCTCGATCTTCGGTTGGCTCAAAAACCACATTCCGAACCAAATAGGTTAGTCCCAGCTTATTTTTCTTTCCAGTGTAGTTAAATCTTCTTTTATATTTACCCCTTCCTTGGTGTTCATTGGATATAAGTGCTACGTCAACAAAATCTATACCACCCTTACTTAAAGTTTCATATAAAATTGGATGTGCATTATATACAGGGGGTGTGAAATTTTTTGCACGATAACCAAAGGTATTCTCAAAATTGTCAAGACCATCTTCAATAATTTGATGAAATTTTTCATTCTCTTTAAATGACCAAAAATCAAAAGCTGCCATGGGCGAAATAGTCTCATAAACATTGCTCCCTATACTAGCAAACGATCTGTTTTGCAGGCAGGTCATGATATCCTGATCTCTAGAACGAAGCTTTTCATTAAATACTTTCAAATTCAGATGCTCTCTGCCATGAAACTGAGGCAACATTATCCCCTTTCCAATGCCTTCTTTCCATAATTTCCACGTTCCATTATAGGCAGAAGGGGCTAACACTGATAGTTTTTCGTATGTTTCTGGAAGCGTTTCATACCGGTATTCTTGATAGCCTGTCTCTGCAAGATTCTCAAAATTGATATTGCACGGCACAGCGTAAGGAGTAAAAACGGCATGACGGCCATGCTTATCTCTGATCGAAGTCAATACCTCAAAAAGAGTCTCAAGATCCTGCCTTGTTTCCAACGTATCGAATTGGTCAAATCGATTGTGTGCCAGCAGTCCTGCCCGATTTAACTTTTCTCTGGCATGTTTCGAATGAATACGCACATTGCCATAATCATCCACCGAGAAAACTATTATTTTCCTGTTGGTCCGCCAACCAATTAGGTTTTTGGCGTTAAGTATAGCTGAGTTTTTAAGTTCTTTCAGAAACATCCTTTACTACCATTGATTTATAGCTTGAAACATCTTTATTATCTCCATTTGTATACAGTTCTACTAATTTATCTGCATTAGATCGGCGGTAATTTTTTGATGCTTTTACTGCATTTAGTATATATTGCTCCTTTAATTTCTTGTCATTCTTTACTACCAGAATAAATTCTACAGCTTCATCTAGGTTAATATGACTCAAACATCTAGCATGTCCATATTTCTGGGCATAATTATGGAGCTCAGAATCATCAGAAGCTATATAAAGGGATGGGATTCCGAAGCTCATCAAATTATAGGACTTGCTTGGAACACTGCCTTTCGATATAACCTCATCCAATATTACCACTCCGATATCTGCTGCTGAAAGCGAATAAGGAAACATTTCATCAGATTGAAAAGGCAAAAACTGACAGTTTGATAACCCTTTCTTTTCTACGAGCGATTTCAAATATGGCATACGCGGGCCACGTCCAATTATTTGAAACAGGATATCCTTATATTCTATCATCATTTCTGCCAATTCGACCATAACCTCTACATTATGCGTAAGTCCAATATTTCCAGAATACTGAACAATAAACTTCCCTTGTAGCTGGTGCTCAATTATGAAGGGATTCTCAATCTTTGCCACCTTTTCGTTCGATTGAAAGATAGACCATATCGGAACGATATATATTTTATCACGATCGACATATTTTGAAAGTGATTCAGCCATTTTCTCTCCAATAGTATAGAGTCGATACGCATTTTTAAAAGCGATTTGATTTAATTTAGCCCATACTCTATAGATTGGCTGTGATTCTTTCATTCCCGTAATCTTAAACACATCCGGATAAACATCCCAAATGAGCATACTGCACCGATTAGGTAAAAAAATTGACAGCAGGTAAGCCATTGGAGGCAATGACACAAAAAAAACATCATGCCTGCGATACCGGGTCAACAATAATCCATAAATTTGTACACAAGCCCATAGGTAGGAGACCAATTTTTTCCAGGCTGGCCGTTCCACCCAATGGTTGATGGAGCTCACACCTACAGATTGGTCAAGGGATTCGCCCTGTTCGTGTATGCTACCAGTAATAAGATCAACCTGACTAAATTTATTAGCAAAGGAATTACAAAGCCCTATTGTCAAATAATTTACGGCCTGATTTACAACTACAATTTTTTGAGATTCTATCTCTTTAATCATTATTCTCTAAGCATGGAGTTTGCAAGGCACTTTCATAAAGATTTAGGTAATCTTTAAACCGTTCTTCTTTATCATAATACCGTAGGGCTCGCTTTCTACACTTTTCAGTATACCAACGTTTCTGATTCCTCGTAATATTTAAAACGGCTTGATATAATGCATCAATATCACCTTTAGGAACGACGATACCCGTTTCATCATCAATAGCCTCTGGACTTCCGCCTGTATTAAAAGTTACTACAGGAGTACCACAAGCAAGAGCTTCAAGATTTGTGGTTGGAAAATTGTCTACCAAAGTGGGGTTCACAAACACATCGGCGCGGGTATAAAAAGACACCAGCTCTTTAATATTTTCAGTACGGTTAATGCCAATAATATTATCAGGCAACTCCTTAATCTTCTTATCAGACAATCCAATTAATATGATTCTATAAGTTTTATCCAATCTATTTGCTAACTCAAAAAAGAAATTTATCCCCTTCCTTCTATCCCAAATACTAGCAATACCTAAAATTATTTTTTTACCCTTTAAACCATATTGTAATTCAATCTCATTATTATCAGTGGGTTCAAACTGTTTCGTATCAATTCCATTATGAATAACCTCTACAGGATAATCTGACAAGAAAGAGTGCCCAATCAGATTTTTCAGCCACTGACTGGGGGTAACAATGGTCAGGTTTTGCAAACCACTGAATAGTTCTCGTTTGTCATGAAAATTTTTTGTTGAATTGTCCATAAACCAACTTGTTGGATATTTATCAGACAACGGACAATCATAACATTCAGTTTTCCACCTATCACAAGAGACATAATCAAAAAAGCTACAGTGCCCTGTAAAAGGCCAACAATCATGGAATGTCCAAATAACAGGCTTTTGAACATGCTTCAAATAATTAAAAAGGACCTCTATATTGAGGTAATATCCGTGGAGATTATGCAAGGCAATCACATCGGGATTGATCTTTTCTATTTGATTGACTAACGCTTTGGTTGGATTCTTGGAACCAAACCCATGTCGGTCTAACACTCTTGATTTTAATCCATGTAGGTAGACATCTAACTTATTTCCAATCTTTAACAAATTAGACTCACTTTCCACCGTCCCTAACCTACTATATGCTATATAACTATCGTGCCCAAAACGCTGAAGTACCTGACCAATGCCCTCGGCTATTCTTCCTGTGCTCCCGGTATTAACGGTGGTATTTAATTGAAGAACTTTCATAACCCACTCTGCAAAAAGTTAAAATACTGCTCCCCAATATTATTTTTCGAAAACCGCTGTACTAGTCTTTTTGAATTCTGTCCCATCCTTTCCCTCTCTTCTTGGTTTACAATCAAAAATTTCAATTTTTCTAAAAACTCATTGTCATTAAAAGTTGGAACAAGAAATCCATTACTCCCTTCTTCAATAAGATCAGATGGTCCTGCAACACAATCGTAAGAAATAATTGGTAAGCCCGCTGACATTGCTTCACCAATCACATTGGGAAATCCTTCAGAGCTCGACGTAAATGCAAAAATCTTGCTCTTCTTATAATAAGATTCAATGTCTGATACCGTCCCTGTAAGTTCTATTGAATCTACCATTTGTAACTCTCTGACCATCTTCTTTAGCCGTTCCATACCACTTTGCTTTAACGCATCCCCCCCTACTATCACTAGCTTCCATCCGTTTGGTGATAACTTCTTAAATATCTTTATCAACCGGTCATGATGTTTGGTCGTTATAAGTCTACCTACCGTCAGAATGATATTTTCTTTTTTTAGTTCTCCATTGGTAGAAATCTCATAGATAGGATTTCCTATGACCTTTATATTATCGTTGAGCTCTTGTTTGACATAAACATCTTTTGCCTTTGTAGTTTGTGCAATAATTCCAGCAGCCTCGGGATATAAGCGCCTTCTTAAAAATTCATGGAAACTCCCAAGATGTTTATTGGGTTGGCATCGATCAGAGATAAATACCGGAAAGTTTAACCCCCATAATGAAAGAAGAACCAAGTTATTCCAATATTCCCCAAAACTAAGTATTACATCAGGATTAATTTTCTTTACCGTTCTCCTTAAAAAAAGCATTGTCTTTAGAGCACTGTAAAACCTGGAAAAGTCAACAAAATCAAAGGAAGGTTTATGAATAGTAATATTTGAAGGTACTGAGAAAAATATTTCGCGATTCTTGCCGTATAAAACCAAATCAATTTTTACATCTTTCTCAGTGTCAAAATATTGGATCAATTCCGACATAACCCTTTCCATCCCCCCCGCTTGTAAGGATGGAATTATGAGACATAGTTTTTTCATCCTATTTGTTTTCTACTACAGTAATAATAGTTTGCACATCGACTGGCATCTCAGCTACTACTGCAAACTTTACCCCGGCTTGTTCGAAATCAAAACTTTGAAAATTGGCATTCACAAAATCTAATATTTCATAAACCTTGTCATAACTGAATAATGCCTCACCATCTTTTCTAAATTGACCGGGTAGTTCTTCAAGAGTTACTGATTCCAAATCAAACTTGGGATAAGCGCGTAATGACCATATTGCCAGCTGTATTTCCAGCCAGGATATCTCTGCATCAATGCGACGCAACTCTCCTTGAATATTTAACAAATAGTTTACTGGTTTCCACTGCTCTACCAAATGGGTTGAATACAGTTTAATATTTTCATAGACGCCGCTGTTACTATTAATTGACTTCCACACGTCAATACACCAACCATCTCGAGCTCCATTGCCAATGATGTTATTTGATTCAATCTCAGAGAAATCAATATCAAAATAGGCATCTTCATCTCTATCAATATTAATTATTAGCGTAGCACTATTGGCCCCCTCGATTAAACTCATCTCTTCAATAGGAGTAAGAGATTCACCCAGATCAGGTTTTTCATCATCATTGCTACTCGTCAAACGGTTATCACAAGCAACAAACATTAATGATATTGCCAAAAAGCAAGTCGTAAATAACTTGGTCGTCTCATTCATTTTTATGTCCCTCTTTTGTTTACATGATGTAAAAGTCCTAATTAATGGCTTATACAAGGTTTACATCACTAGTTATAATATATCGTTACAATAGTTGTGCCAACTTTATGATTCTATCCCTCATAAGTTTACAGATGAGCTAAAACAGGCCCGTACTGATTTATTTCATGCAATAGGTAAGCAATTAAAATATCTCGAAAAAAGTTTATCGAATAAGCCAAGATATTCATCGGAGAGCTGAGTAAAAGTTACTCAGAAAATCTCAGCATGTACGAAATACATACAAAAGAAAAAATCACTTTCATTGGTAATCTTTTAAATAAAAAATTCTAATATCAGCTATTAGAATTTCAGAGGATCTATTTAAAAAATGGCTATCATAATAAATTATGACCGATTTATTGTCAAGATATGTAAGAAACTCTTTAAATCTATTTTTTTAACTCCAAAATCTAAATAAATTATCAACCATTCTCCCAAAGCGGAATCTTCCAACATTTAATCTTTTATATTGGAAGCCTATTGAAGGATTTATTTTTAAATTTTTCTTGAGTCTAATAACATTACCAGCTAACATATGGGAGGCAGAAAAAGACTGCTCTCCAGTAATTTTTCTAAAAGATGGATGTATTTCTTTTAATGATTCTGGTTTATTCACATACTTTTCATAAAAGATCTTTATTGATTTTTGCCCTAAACAGAAAATTTCTGCAGCAATGTTAGTAACAAGCCAATTTAAGGTTACTTTCCATACCCTACCTGCTGGAAGATCTGTTTCTATTCCCGCTTCTATATCTTTTGAAATTGACCTTGATGATGAATTTAACACTCCCGTAAAATCACGACATAGATGAACAACCTCTAAATCAACAATTTTTGCTAATACAGCTATACGCTGAGGAGACTTTGAGGAATCTATAATTACAGAACACCCCGTAACTTTTTGAATTGCTTCAAAGAGTGCTAAAGTTGCTTGGCAATACTGCTTAAAAGCAGTAGTTGGCCAAACATGATTAATCAAAGTTCGTAATGTTGTTTTATTTCTCTCAAATCGCAAACGAAGTTGTTTATATTGCTCATAACTCACATTCATGTTTGCTTTCCAGATGCTAATCACCTCAGACCAAAGTTCACACTCGGCTATTAATTTTTTGCAAGAACAATATTCTTCCAGAATGGAGTCTCGTGTGATAAAGGTCAGCTCACCAGCACTAAAACACCCTTCATTCGAACCAAGGATCATATCACAACGTAGAACCAGAATGGCCATTGCCTGCTATATAAATGACCTTTAATTTAGCATCTTCATTACTTAATATTGCTTGCCTTTCAACCTTAGTACTCTCTTGAATTTCCGTCTTATACATGTTTTTTATATGCCATTTTTGACTTGCCCCTAAATTTATCCATCTATTATAAATGCAGTCTATATCACTACAATAATTATACCAAAACAATAAAATGTTATTGAATTGTCTAAGAGAGAGGATTCGACAAACTATTTAACCTTGTTTTCTCTATTTAAGTCGGGGATATGCTTTAGTAAAGTTATGTAAACGCAACTTCCAATGAATAGTATTTACCAATGACTTCGAGTAAAATATACCCGCCATTTTAATATAATTTTATCAAGATAGATTCCTCCAAATTGTTATGAATTGTGCAACCTAATCTCCATACTTTGTAATATAGTGTCAGGAACTTCCGGATTAGTCACCACCAACCGGTACGTACCCGCATCAGAGCTCTGGGCATCCGTAATTGTCAGGCTTCGGCTGGTCGCTCCCGAAATATCAACCCCATCCTTCTGCCACTGGTAACGGTTGTCGGAATGACCGACCACGTCCGCAAAATCATCGATAGTAATTGTGGATCCTGTCGACAAATTGATCGTCCGTGACTGTCCGAAGGGTTGCTGGGATCCATATTTAAATATTGTTAATCCCAGACCTTGATACAGCTGGAAGATGGTCTTGCCTCCGCCATTGGATGGCTTCCACAGCATGTTCTTGAATACATACCGATTGCCCGAGAAGTTTACCCGGCTCAAATCTTTTACCCGATCCGTGCCCCATGCTAGGTTCGGCCAGTTTTCCGGGCCGATATTATTATCTTGGACCAAAAGGTTTCGTAGCTTTCTCTGGCCGGTCAAGTCCGTGGTACCCATGCTGGTAAAGTTATTACCTCCAAATTCAGCCTGAATAATACCGGTGCTATTTTGCCATAGCTGGGCCGGAATAGCCCCCTCCATACTGTTCCAGTAACTTACGTTGACGACCTGCATCCCGCTTTTTACCTGCGTGGGGAAGGATCCGGTCACTCCGGTATTATCTAAGGAAAACCCAATATTAAATGTTTTAAAATCAGGTAAGGTGCCATCCATAAACTCTTGGGGGAACGACCCGCGCGTATTCGTGAATGGAGCCGTGAATTTTACCAAACTGGTCATCCCCGAAAAATCGACTTGGTCAAAGTCAATCGTAAGGTTCCCATTCTCATTTAACCGTACCATTTTAAGATTTGATAAATTCCCAAATCCTGCTGGCAGCGATCCGGTTACCCATCCGTGATTATTATGACTTGACTTTCCTACTCCCAAAGCAAGATGCTTCAGGTTATTCATATCTGTAATTCCTTTGGGAAACGGTAAATCGGCCACATTGTTATTATTATGAATGTTAAGCCCTTCAAAGCTTTGTATGTCAAAAAGTTCTACGGGTACAGAGCTTATCCCATCAAAGGCTCCCTTAGCCGAGTCGGTCCAATTGAGCACCAACCATTTGAGATTGCTAAGATTCCCCCAATTGGATGGTACTGCGCCAGTAAATATGTTTCGTTCGCTTCCTTTGTCTTTACCTGGATGAAAATCATAGGTATAACCGCCTGGGGCTTGGACATATTCATGAGGATGTTCATTTTTAGGAACCACATCGTCAGAATACGACAAATATAAATACTTCAAGTTGGTAGCGTTGCCCAACTCAGCCGGTAATTGGCTATTTAAACTGTTAAAGGCAACCGAAAACAATCGCATCTGTGTGAGATTGCCCAGTTCAGGTACGTCAATACTGCCGGATAACCCATTGTTATGCAGGTCAAGCTGCGTTACTCGAAGTTCCCCGTCTATACTTTCAACGGTAACTCCATAAATATTATCGCCCAGCGACATCCCGGAGGACGACCACCCTGCTCGGTTTGACCAACCACTGCCCCCTGCCGATTGATACAATGCTTCTAGGGCCGCTTCATCTCCTGATTGACTATTGTGTAAATTGAAAAGTTTGTTATTGTTAAAATCAGTATTACCCCCCCAAAAAAGCAGAAAAAAAAATCCGAAAACTTTCAATTTCATACCGCTATCCTCAATAATGATGTTTCAACTAAATATGCGAAAAAAATTAGTAATCATTATCAAAATTTATTGTAATAAATAGTAGGTATAGAAAAGTTTAAAATAAGCAGTGTAGCTACACTCTAATAAAAAAGGCCGATTATGGAGATGCCCATAATCGGCCTAATAGTTTTAATTAAATATTATTTTAATTCAATTGGTTGACTTTTAAGAGTTAGTCCGGATACTCCTGGATTAGTCACCACCAACCGGTACGTACCCGCATCAGAGCTCTGGGCATCCGTAATTGTCAGGCTTCGGCTGGTCGCTCCCGAAATATCAACCCCATCCTTCTGCCACTGGTAACGGTTGTCGGAATGACCGACCACGTCCGCAAAATCATCGATAGTAATTGTGGATCCTGTCGACAAATTGATCGTCCGTGACTGTCCGAAGGGTTGCTGGGATCCATATTTAAATATTGTTAATCCCAGACCTTGATACAGCTGGAAGATGGTCTTGCCTCCGCCATTGGATGGCTTCCACAGCATGTTCTTGAATACATACCGATTGCCCGAGAAGTTTACCCGGCTCAAATCTTTTACCCGATCCGTGCCCCATGCTAGGTTCGGCCAGTTTTCCGGGCCGATATTATTATCTTGGACCAAAAGGTTTCGTAGCTTTCTCTGGCCGGTCAAGTCCGTGGTACCCATGCTGGTAAAGTTATTACCTCCAAATTCAGCCTGAATAATACCGGTGCTATTTTGCCATAGCTGGGCCGGAATAGCCCCCTCCATACTGTTCCAGTAACTTACGTTGACGACCTGCATCCCGCTTTTTACCTGCGTGGGGAAGGATCCGGTCACTCCGGTATTATCTAAGGAAAACCCAATATTAAATGTTTTAAAATCAGGTAAGGTGCCATCCATAAACTCTTGGGGGAACGACCCGCGCGTATTCGTGAATGGAGCCGTGAATTTTACCAAACTGGTCATCCCCGAAAAATCGACTTGGTCAAAGTCAATCGTAAGGTTCCCATTCTCATTTAACCGTACCATTTTAAGATTTGATAAATTCCCAAATCCTGCTGGCAGCGATCCGGTTACCCATCCGTGATTATTATGACTTGACTTTCCTACTCCCAAAGCAAGATGCTTCAGGTTATTCATATCTGTAATTCCTTTGGGAAACGGTAAATCGGCCACATTGTTATTATTATGAATGTTAAGCCCTTCAAAGCTTTGTATGTCAAAAAGTTCTACGGGTACAGAGCTTATCCCATCAAAGGCTCCCTTAGCCGAGTCGGTCCAATTGAGCACCAACCATTTGAGATTGCTAAGATTCCCCCAATTGGATGGTACTGCGCCAGTAAATATGTTTCGTTCGCTTCCTTTGTCTTTACCTGGATGAAAATCATAGGTATAACCGCCTGGGGCTTGGACATATTCATGAGGATGTTCATTTTTAGGAACCACATCGTCAGAATACGACAAATATAAATACTTCAAGTTGGTAGCGTTGCCCAACTCAGCCGGTAATTGGCTATTTAAACTGTTAAAGGCAACCGAAAACAATCGCATCTGTGTGAGATTGCCCAGTTCAGGTACGTCAATACTGCCGGATAACCCATTGTTATGCAGGTCAAGCTGCGTTACTCGAAGTTCCCCGTCTATACTTTCAACGGTAACTCCATAAATATTATCGCCCAGCGACATCCCGGAGGACGACCACCCTGCTCGGTTTGACCAACCACTGCCCCCTGCCGATTGATACAATGCTTCTAGGGCCGCTTCATCTCCTGATTGACTGCCTTCTACAGGTGCAGTAGATTCTGACTCTGTAGTAAAACTATATACAGTAGACCAGTTACCAGAATCGCCATCTCCATTTACCTGAACTCTCCAGTAATAGGTCTGGCTGTAATCAAGACCCGAAGCGTCATATGTTGACTCGGTAACAGTTTCATCAATTACTGGAGAAGAGAATGAACTGTTTGCTGCAAGTTGTATTTGGTAATCACTGGCACCGGATACCGTTTCCCAATCTAATGTTAGGTTAACAGGTTGATAGCTGGAACCATCTGATGGAGAATTCAAAGAAACCGATGAACTTCCGGAACCATCGCTTCCACCTGATCCAGTAGTAAATCGGTGGATTTCTGACCAATCTCCCTGTGTATCACCAGCAACTGCTCGTACTCTCCAGTCATGGCTTGTTTGTGTAGCTAAATCAGCTTCAGGAGAAAATGTAGTTCCTTCAACTTCTGTCTCTATGACCATTTCAGAAGGATCAATACTGTTAGCATGTAAAATATAATATTCTGCTCCATCAACCTTTTCCCATTCAAAAGTAGGTTGCAATGCAACCTCGGTTGCTCCATCATTAGGGGAAGTCTGGACGGGTGCTGTTAAATCAGTAGAATCACTTGATGGTACTTCCTTGGTAAAATCAAATACTTCAGACCATTCAGTGGGTGCAGAATCTACAATTGGAGCAACACGCCAATGATAAATACCATCAGCACCTGATAATACAACTGCCACATCAGAGGCTGCTACTACAGAATCCTTTACCAAATCATTAAAATTTTCATCTTGAGCCAATTGGAAGTGATAGTCTGCAGATTCAGATACTGCACTCCATTCAAATTTAGGAATTTCTGTATTTAAGACTGTGTCATCATCAGGTGATTGCAATTCGACAGTGACGGGTTCTATATCACTTGACGAAGTTGAAAATTGCCAGGTTTCTGACCAAGGGCCTTCATGGTTTTTCTTAAAAGGTTTTACACGCCAAAAATAAGTGGTTTCTGCATCTAAGGGTGGCTTAGTAAAAGAGCTGCCCTCAATCATGCTGTCTAATAATGTGGATTCAAAATCATCAGATTTGGATAATTGAATCTTATAATCTTTTGCTCCTTTTATCCGTTTCCAATTCAGATCTACTTGTAAAGACTGATTGGTTGAATTATTTGTGGGAGAAATTAACTGTGGTACTGGCAATTCCTCTTCATTGTCTGAGGGATCATTCGTACTCGTTAATGAATCTTGACATTGGGTGAAAATTACAAGCAAGAATATGCCTGTTATGAGGTATAGAATTTTCGATCTCATTATACTATGAGTGGTTTGGGGTTTAAACTCCCAGAAAAGTGGGGTTCTTTTCTGGTAATAGACGTTCCGTTTATGATATTTTAAACGTAATGATTACAATACTTTAGGGGTAACCACTACATCAAGTTCATACCCAAACCTACAACCTTTGTTCCAGCTTTATTATTTTTTTTTAATAAAAAAGATGGATTTATAAAAGAATGGCTCGCAATCAATTAAATGATCGCTATCAAAAAAAGAAACCAATGAAGAGAAAATAATATTCTTCTATTGAAATAATATTGTTCGGATATTGATACATTACTACAACAAAAATGGCAGATTTTAAGATGGAATAATAGAAGTCTAAGATAGTTCAGGTGTAGAACTCTTTCCAGTCGGGATTATTAGACTATTCCTGTAATATTTCAATTTTATCAACTTTTAGGGAAGCCTACAGCAGTTCTAAATCAGTTTTAGAAAAGTTATTATTGCTAATAATAAAATCTTTTTTTTCTATACGTGAAAGGGCAGCTATGTCAGCCAACTCATTGGTACTTCATTGGACATATTGTTATTCTGAATAACAAAGAAATTGTTGGCCGTCGTTAGAGGTATCAATCATTGACACCGTTCCGGCAAAATCGGTGTCGTTGGAACGCCAGTGGTATAACTGACTCACGCCCTACAAGGGCGCGAAATGTTTATCAAAGTTTGTTACATTATCCCAATCTCAAATTCATCCCCCTCTTTTGCGTACAAAGATAGGATATCAATTTGCCCAAAATTAAATACCTATTTGGGTAAAGAGTCCGCAATTTCTCTATATCGCTAATCTTTTCCTAGATCAATCCTGTCAAATAATTAAAAATTGTTACCTGGCTACTAGAGTCAAAACTAAACGATTTTTTAAATTTCAATAAGGGTTCCAATTAGCAATTATTCCGACATCAATTTTAGTTCAAGTTCAGCTAATAAAGCTTCAACCATCCAACCCTGAGCATTGAAAGCCCCTTCATGCCAAGTTAATTCTTTATCCCAGTATCCTTTACATGGATAATACCCTTCTTTGACAAAACCATAGCTAATCTCAACAATCAGTGGTTCACCGTTTTTAAATACATAATCAATCGCTAAACATTGACTATTGATTCTTTCAGCTACTTCAAAAGACAATTGAATAACCTCCTCATCAAAATATTTTTTTTCATAAAGAATGTCTCCACTGCCTGATGCTCTAAAATCACCTTCTCTCACTAAACGCTTTATTCCAAATGCCTTTTCATTGATAACAATTACACGGATGTCATGATCATTATTTTCGATAAAATCCTGAAAATAACTATATCCCCTTTCATTGCCTACAATTTTTGCAAACTCAGTACTATACCCTAATCGGATTATCCCTTTTATAACATTCCAAAAACCAGAATGCCCTTTTCGGTATTTATACCATCGCTCTTTTAAGTTTGTAATTTTATTGTACTGGCTAAATCCGCGGCCAAATGCTTTATATATTAATTTTTTTGCCTCTGATTTATTTCTTACGAGTTTTACATGAGCAGAACCTGCCCCACGACGTAGTTTAAAAACCTTTGGGAAATCTGTTTCCCCTACCCATTTCAAAGCTACTTCTTTATCATAAAAAACATAGGAAGGAACCAATGGAGCTTTTATTGACTCCAAAAGATATTTTTGTCCTACTTTATCGTCAAAATGCCAGGCTGTATGGAAATCAGGAAATACTAATTTCCCTGCTATTTGCAGCGAATACAAAAGCTGCTTGGCAAACAATACCTCTTTCGGGTTTGATTGGTTGAAATGCCACATTAAAGCATCAAAACCCTTCATTTGATCTATAATATCAGAATTGTAACAATCTACAATGCCATATGGAATACTATTTTTCTGACAATATTCGATCCATTTTGAACTAAAATCATTCTCTTTATGATGAATAGCAATCTTCATAATCGGTTTTATTTTAAAGCCCAATGATTGGATTTGCAGTAATCAATAACTTCTTCAGTAAATTTTCCAAAAAATGGTTTCCCTCCGTACTGCAAAAATCTTATAGACTGACCATATGTGTTTAATTCGATAATTCTCCAATTACCTATTTTATCTAAGCAGGCATCAAGAGCAAATATTCTGCTATAAAAAACCTTACTTCCAATTTTTATAGATAATTTTTTCAATTCTTCAATTTCTGGTATTTCACAATCAAACTTTATTTTTGTGTTTGGATGTTCCCTATACCTTGTACCATGCTTATCAACAGCATAACCATTAAGAAAACCGTCATCTCTAATAAGAGTATTGATTCCTCCTGCTGCTTCATTATCCAATGATCCATCCTTACCCATCCTTAGAGCCATCGATAAAATATGAAGCTCATCATCTTTTACAGATCTGTATAGGAAAACCTTTATGGTATTCAGGCTATTAGGATATAATCTGTTAAAAAAATCGTGCTGTTCAATTTTTTCCTGAATAACAAAATTTTCTCTTTCTGTTGCTAGTGTTAGTAATTCTTCCGCGCTGTTAATAATATTAATATCCATTCCACCGTATGAATCTTTATTCGGTTTTAGTATAACAGGATAATCGATAAGCTTCGCTTTCTTTTCCAGTTCAGCTATGTTGATCTTCTCCAAATCTTTATTCATATATTGCCCATCGATTCGGTGTAACAGATCTTTAGGAAAGATACCGGTCGGAAACCATCTGTTATAAAAGCTCTTTATCCCAATGTAATCAACTGATTTATCAGTGATCAAACTAGGCTCAACATCTGCAACATAGATATCTTCTGGAATTATTTTTGGATTGGTACCACCTGAGATATTATTAGAAATTCTCAAAGTTGTTAAATCAGGTTTATTCCTAAAAAGAGACCAAAGTTGCTTATGTTTGTTTTCAATTACAGGATCACAAGGTTTTTTATAATGATCATTTCCCGTTATTACACTATCATGGCGTCTATTCCATGATTTTTTTGCTCCTCTTATCCTTGCATAGTAATAGAGTAAATTTTTAAGCTTTTTTTTATTACTTAGGTCTTTGCTTATTAGAATATTTCTGGCTATTTCATTCATTTTATACACCAATCATTTTACCAAGTTGTACAGAATTCATGAACTCGACATCGGGCCATTTTTTCACAATCTCTGACAATAATTCTTTTAATAATTTCAAATTGTTATCCCGATTTTTTTCATCTATAAAACCAACATAATTTAAGCGATGCGAACAAATAACTGCTGGTTTTTTCATTCTAAAAGCAACAGTGATATCCTTCAAGCATTGAACTACTGAATCTATATTACCTCTATTTAAAGAAGGCTCAAAAATGCCATTCCGAACCAAATATCGTTGCCCAAATTCATTCTGCTCCCCTAATTTATAGCTGCTTAAATGGATAGAACCATCAAACTTTGGCTCTTTCATTTTTCTGCGCCCCTGATAATATCGTACCCCATTTTTTGACATTTTTTCATCAAAGTCAGGACTCCATAGGTAATTTGGAGGAATAAATGATTCCGATCGATAGCCCATCATATTTTCAAATAGATCTAACCCCTCAAGAATAATTTCCAACTTATCCTCCTTATCTTGTTGATTAACAAAACGTAAAGCTTCTACATATTTATTTCCTCCCTGTCCTTCGCCTTTAGCAATACATCCCGGCATCCCATGTTCAAAACCGAATAAAACATCTTCATTGTGTTGTTGAAGTGCATTTATAAAAAGAGAAACATTTAAATGCTCTCTTCCATGTGACTGAGGATAAAACAAACCTCTTTCTTTACCCTCTTTCCACAAGTTTAAACAATTTGAATGCCTTGGATAACGTTCAAAAGTTTTAGTAATCAATTCAAAAAAATACTCTTGGTATTGAGAGGACTTTATTTTTTCAAAGTCAGGATTTGCTACCAAAGCATTAGCAGTAATTACAGCAGGGTTCGCATTCTTATCTTTGATTGAATTCAAAACTCCAAATAGTAATTCTAAATCATCCTCACTTGCCAAACTGTCAACCCGCTCATAAACTATTTGATCAACTCGATATCCCGATTTTAGACATTTTTGATAGACCTTTTTCGAAGGCATCCGAATACTCCCCCAGTCATCACTCTCAAAAACCACAATCTTTCGATCAGTTCTCCAGCCAGGGATGTTGACCAAGTTACGGGATGCTATTTTTTTAATTTTTGGGAACATATGTTTTCTATAAAATCATTTTTATTGCATCATTCAGGGAGATGTGTTCTCCCATAAAAAACATCGCAACAATAGGGTTTCCCAATACCGCAGTAGCACTCATTGAATAAAGACCTATGCGAAATGCCACAACGATAAATAACATTAACGCTGGAGCCGTAACCCACACCAATCGCTCCATAGCCACCCCCTGTTCTCTATTTTGTATATATAAGATAATTAAAACCAGAGCTACTAAATTTGCAATAGATGAATATCGGCCTCCTGACGGCAGAGAACTAAACAAGTTGGCAATCCCACAAAACAATAAG
>NZ_JBPOEA010000010.1:0-105185 GCF_052060035.1 Fodinibius sp. SL11
AAGAAGGTCTGCGTTTTGCGATCCGCGAGGGCGGCCGCACGGTAGGCGCCGGTGTTGTAACTGAAATTATAGAATAATAAATCAGGTTTCTGCACGTAAAATTGCATGAAAGAATAGGCTTCTTTTGAGGTCTGTTCTTTCGGCATATACGGGTGTAGCTCAATTGGCAGAGCAGCGGTCTCCAAAACCGAAGGTTGTGGGTTCAAGTCCTTCCACCCGTGCAAGTTTAGAATTGGATAAAAATTCATGAATAGCATTAAAGAATATTTAGAAGATGTGCGCAAGGAGATGAAAAAGGTCTCCTGGCCAGATCAGCAAGAGTTGATTGATTACACCATTGTTGTAGTGGTATTCACAATACTCTTGTCAGCATTTATTTTTGCAGTAGATCAGGTTTATAGCATTGTATTAGAGTCCATTTATTAATGACACAAGAAGATCAGCATAAGTGGTATATAGTTCGTGTGTTTTCAAATCACGAAAAGAAAGTGAAGCGTTATTTGGATCGTGAAATTGAGATGCAGGGACTTGAGGATAAAATCAGCGAGGTGCTGATTCCTACAGAAACAGTTATTGAAATACGTTCAGGAAAGAAAAAGACGCGCGAAAAGAATTTTCTCCCTGGCTATATACTGCTGAAAACAATATACGATGAAGAAGTAAATAATCTCATTCAGGGTGCTCCCTCTACGATTGGATTTCTGAAGAATAAAAATGAACATAAGCCTAAGCCTCTTCGTAAAGCAGAGGTAAATAGAATTCTTGGGCAAGTTCAGGATAATGAAGATATGATGGAGCAAGGGGGTAAGATTGAAATCCCCTATGATGAAGGAGATATTGTTAAGGTCATTGATGGTCCGTTTAAAGATTTTGATGGAACCGTACAAGAAGTTAATACTGATAAACTCAAACTACGTGTTCTTGTAAGTATTTTCGGTCGAAAGACCCCGGTTGAAGTTGGTGTGAACCAGGTAGAACCTGCAACTTGACCACAATTATTAATCACTTGATGCAAAGTGAGCTATTACGCGGCAAATAAAAATAAGTACAAGCAGTAAATTAAAATGGCAAAAAAAGTAGATCAAGTACTTAAGCTCCAGATTCGTGGCGGGCAGGCAAATCCTGCACCACCTGTTGGACCTGCGTTAGGTCAGGCTGGAATCAATATTATGGAGTTTTGTAAGGCATTTAATGCTGCTACACAAGATGATGCCGGGACGATTATTCCGGTTGAAATTACTGTGTATCAGGATAAATCCTTCACTTTCATAACAAAGACTCCACCTGCTGCAGTACTGCTAAAACAAGCGGCTGGGATTAAATCCGGTTCCGGAGAGCCAAACCGTACTAAGGTTGGCCAGGTAACCTGGACTCAGTGCAAAGAGATAGCAGAACAGAAGATGCAGGACCTCAATGCTTTTGAAATTGAGAATGCTGCAGAAATGATTGCAGGTACTGCCAGAAGTATGGGGCTGCGAGTACTAAGAGATAAATAGAAGGTAAATTAATTTATGTCAACTAAACGAGGAAAGAAATACCAAGAGGCCGCAGAGCTCATTGATTCCGAGTTGGAATATACTTTGGAAGAAGCTTGTGATCTTGTGAAGAAGACCTCTAAGGTTAACTTCGATGCATCCGTTGATCTGGATTTACGGCTGGGAGTTGATCCCCGTCATGCCGATCAAATGGTGCGTGGTTCTGTTACCCTGCCACATGGCACAGGTAAGGAAGTGCGTGTATTAGCTTTGGTTAACGAAGCTAAGCAAGAAGAAGCCGAAGAGGCTGGAGCAGATCATGTAGGTCTTGACGAGTATATTGAGAAAATTGAAGAAGGATGGACAGACGTTGATGTAATTATTGCTACTCCGGATGTTATGGGACAGATAGGGAAACTGGGACGCATTTTGGGTCCCCGTGGACTTATGCCCAATCCGAAAAGTGGTACTGTTACAAACGATGTAGCTGATGCAGTTGAAGAAGCAAAATCCGGTAAAATTGATTTCCGTGTAGACAAATATGGTATTCTACACGCTTCAATCGGACGCGTAAGCTTCGATGCCAGCGAAATCCGTGAAAATGCTCTGGAATTTTTGCGTACGGTCATGCGACTCAGACCCGCTTCTGCTAAAGGATTATATATCAGAAGCGCGTTTATGAGTTCAACAATGGGCCCAAGCATTCCATTGAGTCGTTCATCTGTAATTTCTGCATAAAGACAAAATAGGAACTAAATAATGCCAACATTAGCAGAAAAGAAACAAGCTGTTGAAGAAATTACCGAAGATCTGAAGAGTTCAGGTGCTGTTTATATCACCAACTATTCAGGTATGTCGGTAAAAGAAATCAACAATATGCGTGGCGAATTCTTTGAAGGTGATATCAAGTATAAAGTGTATAAAAACACCTTGGTACAACGAGCCATGGACGAAGTTGGAGGATATGAAGATTTGTATCCCCACTTGATTGAACAAAATGGTTTTGCCTTTGTAGAAGAAGAGCTTGCCGCACCCGCAAAAGTGATTAAAAAACTTTTTGACGAAACAGATAGGCCAAAATTTAAAGCTGCAATCATCGATGGAGATTACTACGGTGAGGATGAGCTTGATACATTGGCTGCAATGAAGTCTAAGAGCGAAGTTATTGGAGACATTGTTGGTCTCTTGCTTGCTCCTGTTTCAAATGTTGTAGGTGCTTTACAAGCTCCCGGTCGAAATATTGCCGGAGCCCTTGAAACAATCGCCGAAGAAGGCGACGAATAACAATTACTAATACACGAATTTTCAATTCACAAAGATCAATCGGAGAAATAAACAATGGCTGACGTTAAAGATTTAGCTGAACAATTAGTCAACTTAACTGTAAAAGAAGCAAACGAACTCGCAAACTTCCTTGAGGAAGAATACGACATTAAGCCTGCAGCTGCTGGAGTAGCTGTTGCTGCTGGTGGCGGAGAAGGTGACGGCGAAGAAGAACAAACTGAATTTGATGTTGTTCTTACCGGTGCCGGAGACAAAAAGATTGCTGTAATTAAAGAAGTTCGCAGCATCACTGGTCTCGGTCTAAAAGAAGCCAAGGAATTGGTTGATAACGCACCAAACCCAGTTAAAGAAGCTGTCTCTAAAGAAGAAGCTGAAGACCTTAAGTCTAAGCTTGAAGACGCAGGCGCTGAAGTTGAGCTTAAGTAATTAGCGCTCAATCAAATACGTATTTGTCATTAGCCAATATCGTTTTACGGTATTGGCTATTGGCGTCTATTTGCATGCCAGTAATTCACTTTGTATAAAGTGTATTTGAAGCGGCAAAATCAGCTCATCATCATCTTTTAATTAAAAGGAGAGGTTCCTTTTGAATAAACAAAGTAAAATGGAGAAAATACCTTTCACCGACCGCTTATCATTTGGTAGTACCGAACATGTGCTCGACTATCCTGATTTTCTGGATATACAGCTCGAATCATTTTCGGAATTTACCCAATTAGATATTGCTCCGGAAGACCGTAAAAATCAGGGTCTTCAAAAAATATTTAATAATAACTTTCCTATTCAGGATTCTCGTGAAACTCACATTTTGGAATTCATGCATTACAGCGTGGATACTCCAAAATACAGCATCAAGGAATGTCAGGAGCGTGGGCTTTCCTATGCCGTGCCACTAAAAGCAAAGCTGCGTCTTTCTGCTGTGGACGATGATGACGAGACGACCGAAACCATTGAGCAGGAAGTATTTTTGGGTGATCTGCCATGGATGACGGAAAAAGGAAGTTTTATTGTTAATGGATCCGAACGGGTTATTGTAAGTCAACTTCACCGTTCACCGGGTGCCTTTTTCGGACAGAATGTACACCCAAATGGAACACAATTGTATAATGCCAAGGTAATTCCTTTTAAAGGATCTTGGATTGAGTTTTCTACAGATATACGAGATGTGCTTTGGGCTTATATCGATCGTAAAAAGAAGGTTCCATTCACAACTTTGCTTCGGGCGTTAGGTTACTCCACTGATGAGGAGTTGTTTAACCTTTTTGGAGGAACCGAGCAGATAGAGGTTGAATCCAAAAAACAGTATAACGATGAGTTAGTTGGTCGACGTCTTGCTACCGATATCGTAGAAGAAAAGATTGAAGAAGTTATTGATGATGAAACAGGTGAAGTAACCGAAGCAGAAAGTCGCGAAGTGCTTCTCGAAGTTGATCATGAACTGACGGAAGATGATTATGGTCTGTTACAAGAAGCCGGCTTGGAAAAAGTTCGAGTGCAAACACTTGAACCCGAAGAATCTGAGCGTGACGTCTTTATGAACACCATGCGTAAAGATCCCTCACACGATGAGGAGTCTGCTCTTGCAGAAATTTATCGTCAGATTAGAACAGGTGAAATGCCGGATGCTGAAACAGCACGACAAGTGCTGGAGCGTCTGTTCTTTAGTGACAAGAAGTATGATCTTGGGGAAGTAGGGCGTTATCGTTTGAACAAGCGTCTGAAGATAGACGTGGATATGGACACCCGCTATCTTACGAAGGAAGACATCCTGGCCATTATCAGGGAGATCATTCGTTTGAAAAATATGAAAGCTCAGGTTGATGATATTGATCACTTGAGTAATCGTAGAGTACGTACCATCGGTGAGCAAATTTCTCAGCAATTTTCTATTGGGCTTGCACGGATGTCCCGTACTATCAAGGAGCGAATGAACTCTCGTGATGCTGAGCAGTTAACACCACAAGATCTTGTTAATGCGCGGACAATTTCGTCGGTGATTAACACCTTTTTTGGTACGAATCAGCTATCGCAGTTCATGGATCAAACCAACCCGATGGCGACCTTGACACACAAACGCCGTATGTCGGCCCTTGGACCGGGTGGATTGACACGAGAACGTGCTGGTTTTGAGGTTCGTGACGTGCACTATACGCACTATGGTCGATTATGCCCAATTGAAACGCCTGAGGGACCAAATATTGGCTTGATCACATCACTCTGTGTGCATTCCAAGGTGAATGATTTTGGGTTCCTTGAAACCCCTTATCGAAAGATTGAGGATGGCAAAGCAACCAAAGATATTGAATATCTATCTGCCGAGCAGGAAGATGAAACGGTAATTGCACAGGCGAATGCTCCAATTGACGAAAAGGGAGTATTTAAGAATGATAATATTTTCTCTCGTTTTCGTGATGGGGAGGTTGGTTTGGCTGATCCGGAAGAAATTGAGTTCATGGATGTTTCGACAAATCAGATTGCATCTGTTGCCGCTTCATTAATTCCTTTTGTGGAACATAATGATGCGAACCGTGCTCTTATGGGGGCGAACATGCAGCGTCAGGCTGTACCGTTGTTGCGTCCCGAATCACCTACCGTTGGTACTGGGCTGGAGCATCGTGCTGCGAAAGACTCTCGTGCAATCATAACCGCTGATGAAGATGGTGAAGTGGTTTATGTTAGTGCGAAAGAGATTCATGTGAAGTACGATCGTACGGACATGGAGCAGCAATGCTACTTTGATGAAGGAGTCAAAAAGTACAAACTGAGCAAGTTTGAACGTACGAATCAGGATACCACTATCAACCAGACACCAATTGTTGAAGTTGGTGACAAGGTTAAGAAAGGCCAAACACTGGCTGATGGCTGTGCTACTGATCAGGGTGAACTGGCCCTGGGACGAAATGTTCTTATCGGTTTTGTACCGTGGAGAGGATACAACTTTGAGGATGCAATTGTGGTTAGTGAGCGCGTTGTTCAGGAAGATATGTATACTTCCATCCACATTGAAGAATTTGAGCAGGAGGTTCGTGATACCAAGCGCGGTGAAGAAGAGCTTACCCGTGAGATTCCTAATGTGAGTGAAGATTCTACCAAAGATCTTGATGAACAGGGAATTGTACGAACGGGAGCAAAGGTTAGCCACGGTGATATATTGGTAGGTAAAATTACACCAAAAGGTGAAACCGACCCAACACCGGAAGAAAAACTACTGCGTGCAATTTTCGGAGATAAAGCCGGAGATGTTAAAGACGCATCGCTGAAAGTTCCGCCGGGAGTATCAGGGACTGTAATTGATACGAAGCTCTTTAGCCGAAAGCGTGATGAACAGATTTCACGCAGAGAGGAGAAAAAGCAGGTTGAGCTCGAAAATGAACGCCACCAAGAAAAAGTGGATGAGCTGAACAGCAAAATGGTGGATAAACTCTATACCCTGCTGAGAGATAAAACTTCTCCCGGAGTGTATGATTTTAATGGCGTAGAGCTAATTCCTAAAGGTGAGAAGTATCGTAAATCAGATTTTGAAGAGCTCGACCCTGTAAATATTAATGAAAATATTCAATGGGCTACCGATGATGAATTGGTAGAACATGTTCGTTTGCTCTTTAAGAATTATCGTTCGCTTCGCAGAGAAATTGATACTGAAGCAAAACGAAGAAAATATCAGATCCAGGTTGGAGACGATCTCCCGCCCGGAATCATCCAGAAGGCGAAAGTCTATGTCGCCAAAAAGCGTAAATTGCAAGTAGGTGACAAGCTTTCCGGCCGCCACGGTAATAAGGGTGTGATCGCTAAGGTTGTACCGGAAGAAGATATGCCCTATATGGCTGACGGAACACCTGTTGATATCTGTCTTAATCCGCTGGGTGTACCATCGCGTATGAACCTCGGACAGATTTACGAGACAATTCTGGGATGGGCCGGCAAGAAACTGGGCGTTAAATTTGCATCGCCTATTTTTGATGGTGCCAGCGAAGAGCAGGTAAAAGAGAAAATGCGTGAAGCGGGCTTACCGGAAGACGGTCGCGTTACATTATATGATGGCCGGACCGGTGAACCGATGGATCAGAAATCAACAGTTGGGTATATGTATATCCTTAAGTTGAATCACTTGATCCAGGATAAGATGCATGCCCGTTCAATTGGACCATATTCTCTTATTACGCAACAGCCACTGGGTGGTAAAGCACAGTTTGGTGGTCAGCGTCTCGGTGAGATGGAGGTTTGGGCACTGTATGCCTATGGCGCTTCCAGTATACTTAAAGAGATGCTTACTGTAAAAAGTGATGATGTGAAAGGTCGTTCTCGTGTTTACGAAGCTATTGTAAAAGGCGAAAACTTGCCTGAAGGTGATGTGCCAGAATCATTCAAGGTACTGCTGCGCGAAATGATGGGTCTTGGCCTTGAAATTCACATCGACTAATTAGAACAACAGAATTTATACTGTTAAATAAAGTCAATCCGGAGGTACTTCCTTGCCGACTACTAACACATTAACAGTTTCGAAAGACTTCGATAAAATTGGTATTTCACTTGCGTCACCTGAGACTATCTTGTCTCGGTCGCACGGCGAAGTCTTAACTCCCGAAACAATCAACTATCGTACATTTAAACCGGAAATGGATGGTCTTTTCTGTGAAAAGATCTTCGGTCCGGTAAAAGACTATGAATGCCATTGTGGCAAATACAAACGGATCCGTTACAAAGGGATTATTTGTGACCGTTGCGGTGTAGAAGTAACCCGAAAAGCAGTTCGACGGGAGCGTATGGGACATATTTCCCTGACCGTGCCTGTCGTACATATTTGGTACTTCAAATCACTGCCCAATAAACTTGCATACCTCTTGGGATATTCTTCCAAGAACCTTGAGAAGATTGTCTATTATGAGACGTATGTGATCATGAATCCCGGTGTTGCCCGTGACCTTGGTTATAAAAAGGGCGACCTTATCTCTGAAGAAGAGTACTATGATATTCAGGAACAGCTCCCTGAAGATCAGTGGGAGATGGATGACGATGACGAGGATAAATTCCGAGCTAAAGAAGGTGCCGAGGCTATTGAAGAGCTTTTGGCAACTCAGGATCTGGATGAGTTGGCATATCGTCTGCGTTACGAAGCCCGTAACGAAACGTCGCAGATGCGCAAGAAGAAAAAGCTAAAGCGACTACAGGTTATAGAATCATTCCGAGCGGCTAACCAGCACACCGAAAACCGCCCTGAATGGATGGTTCAAAGTGTGATTCCTGTTATTCCTCCGGAATTACGACCACTGGTACCTTTGGAAGGTGGCCGATTTGCAACTTCTGATCTTAACGATCTGTATCGACGGGTTATCATTCGAAATAACCGACTCAAGCGTCTGATTGATATCAAGGCGCCGGATGTGATTCTGCGTAATGAGAAGCGTATGCTACAGGAAGCGGTTGATTCGCTTTATGATAATTCCCGCAAATCCAACGCAGTACGGAATAACAACCGTCCTCTGAAATCTCTCAGTGATATGCTGAAAGGAAAAAGCGGACGATTCCGACAAAACTTGCTTGGAAAACGTGTTGACTATTCCGGCCGTTCCGTTATTGTGGTAGGCCCTGAACTGAAGATGCATCAGTGTGGTCTGCCCAAGGAGATGGCTGTAGAGCTTTACAAACCATTCATTATCCGCCGCTTAATTGAACGTGGATATGTAAAAACAGTTAAGTCGGCGAAGAAAGTCGTTGACCGTCGAGACTCGGTTGTTTGGGAAGTGCTTGAAAATGTTATTGATGGTCATCCCGTACTGCTTAATCGTGCACCGACACTGCACAGGCTTGGTATACAGGCGTTTCAACCGGTACTGATTGAGGAAAAAGCAATTCGATTGCATCCGCTCGCATGTACCGCCTATAACGCTGACTTTGACGGTGACCAGATGGCCGTACACTTGCCGCTAAGTCATGATGCTGTATTAGAGGCATCGGTTCTTATGCTGGGGTCCCATAACTTGTTAAGTCCTGCTAATGGTGGCCCTATTGCGGTACCGTCTCAGGATATGGTTCTGGGTATCTATTATATGACCAAGATGGCCAATGATAAGCGAGGTGAAGGTAAAACCTTTGCCAATATGGATGAAGTGCTGATCGCCTATGATCGCGATCGTATTGATATGCACGCCAAGATTAATCTTCGTATCACCAAGGAAAATGAAGATGGTGAACAAGTACAGGAGATAATCAAGACCACTACGGGTCGGGTATTATTCAATAAAATTCTACCGGAAGCAATGGAATTCGTGAATAAGACGCTTGGCAAGAAAGAGCTGCGTGTCTTGATTGGCGACATCCATTATGAGGTGGGGACAGCTCGTACGGCTGAATTTCTTGATGACATGAAACGTCTCGGTTTTGAAGAAGCTACAACCGGTGGGCTTTCCTTTAGTCTTGAAGATATTGTAACGCCTAAAGAAAAAGATGAGCTGCTTGAAAAAGCTAAAAATGAGGTAGCTGAAATTGATGACCGTTATGAGATGGGCTTCATTACTGATAATGAACGCTATAATCAGGTTATTGATAAGTGGACGAGTACCACAAACCGTGTTTCCGAATCGCTGTTTAATGCATTGACAGAAGACAGGGATGGATTCAATCCGGTATTTATGATGGCTGATTCTGGTGCTCGAGGTTCTAAAGAGCAGATTCGTCAGCTTGGAGGTATGCGTGGACTGATGGCTAAGCCACAGAAAAGCTCCCAGCAGGAAGGCAATGAAGTTATTGAGAATCCCATTCTTTCCTCCTTTAAAGAGGGACTGACGGTTCTTGAATACTTTATCTCTACGCACGGCGCTCGTAAGGGTCTGGCCGATACGGCTCTCAAAACAGCTGATGCCGGTTATCTTACACGACGACTTGTAGATGTTTCTCAGGATATCATTATCAATGAGCAAGACTGTGGAACATTGCGTGGTATTAAGATGAAGGCTCTGAAAGATAACGAGGATGTTATCGAGAGTCTGGAAGATCGTATCTTGGGTCGTGTTTCATTGCACGATATTTATGATCCTATTACTGATGAACTTCTTTGTGAAGCCAATCAGATGATTGATGAAAATGTGGCTCAAAGCATTGCCGAAACATCGATTGAAGAAGTTGAGATTCGATCAGTACTTACCTGTGAAACAGAGCGCGGAGTATGCTCTATGTGCTACGGTCGAGACTTGGCACGTAACACGATGGTTCAGGTTGGTGAGGCTGTAGGAGTTATTGCAGCTCAATCAATTGGTGAGCCCGGTACACAGCTTACACTGCGTACATTCCACGTTGGTGGTACGGCCTCTCGCGTTGAGTCAGAATCAATGCACAAGGCTAAATTCGAAGGTGAGGTTGAATTCGAAAATATCCGCGTTGTTGAATACGATGACGGAGAAGAAATCCACGATGTCGTACTCAGTCGGGCCGGAGAAATCAAGATTAAGGATGAAGAAGGTAAAGAACTCATTTCTTACAACATTCCTTACGGTTCTGAACTCTTGGTCGAAGAAGGTGACGAGGTTCCCAAAGGAGTACCCCTATGTACTTGGGATCCTTACAATGCTAATATTTATGCTGAAATTGACGGAGTTGTTGAGTATAAAGATATCCTCGAAGATATTACTTTCGCTGAAGAAACGGATGCTCAAACAGGTCACCGTGAAAAAGTGGTAATCGATTCTAAGGATCGTTCGTTGATACCTACGCTGTTGGTTAAAGGTGGCGATGATCGAGTTCGAGAAAAAACGCTCCCTGTTGATACACATATTGTTGTAGAAGACGGGCAAGAGGTTGCTGCCGGACAAGTATTAGCTAAGATTCCACGATCAACTGGACAATCGAAAGATATTACAGCAGGTCTGCCGCGAGTTACCGAGCTATTTGAGGCTCGTTCGCCAAGTGATCCTGCTGCGGTATCAGAAATTGACGGTATTGTTAAGATGGGTGGCCGTAAGCGCGGTAAGCAGGAAGTTATCGTTGAAAGTAAAGATGGCAAGACCGAAAAAACATATCTCATATCTCTTTCCAAGCACATTCTTGTGCAGGAGAATGATTATGTAGAAGCGGGTCAGCAGCTGTCCGACGGTACTATTCCGGCCGAAGAAATTCTAAATATTCTCGGACCTTATGCCGTACAGTCGTACCTTGTGAACGAAATTCAGGAGGTATACAGGCTTCAGGGTGTGAAAATCAATGACAAACACATTGAAACTATTGTTCGCACCATGATGCAGAAGGTTGAGGTAACTGATCCCGGTGATACCATGTATCTTGAGGGAGATAAAGTTGACCGATTTGAGCTCAACAATAAGAATGATGAGCTTATCGGTAAATACGTTGTTACTGAGGTCGGTGGAAGTGACCTTAAGCAGGGAAGACTGCTAACACGTCGCGAAGTTCGAGAAACAAATAATGAACTGATCAAAGAAGGATTAGAAGAGATAGAGACACGTGAAGCGGAACCGGCAATATCTAAGCCGATACTGCTTGGTATTACACGTGCTGCACTCTCTACAGAAAGCTGGCTGTCTGCCGCTTCATTCCAGGAGACTACAAAAGTGCTGACACAAGCATCTATTGAGGCCAAGAAGGATCTCCTTCAGGGTCTAAAAGAAAATGTGATTGTTGGTCATAAAGTACCTGCCGGTACGGGTCTCCGTAAGTATGATGATCTGATTGTTGGTAAGAAAGAAGAGCTTGACGAAGAAGAGCAAGAAGTTGCTAAAGTATTCGATGAGCTTGCCGGATCAGAAGAAGCAAATGGAGAGGAAGAAGCGAAACCGACAGCAGAAGCTGATGTTGAGGATGATGAATCCTAATTACTTTTCTAAAACCATTCAATAATAAAAAAGTGCCCGTCAGAAATGATGGGCACTTTTTTTATATAACCAATCCTAATAGAGGGTATAAAATCTATTTGAACCTATAATATTTTGGTTTAAAAATGTATAGGTTGATCAGGAAGATTTATCAGCATTATGCTGAGTAGAATTATTTTCCTTGCCTCCTTTGGTATCATCAATGGTATCTAACAGGTCTTCTGCTTCGCGTATAAGATCTTCAGCTCGATGACGAGCATCTTCAACAACGAGGTCACCTTGTCGTTTAGCTTCCGAAATAGCTTCTTTCTCCTCAGAAAGTTGATCAATTAAATGAGTAAGTTCATCCAGATACGAACTTAAACGATAAGAAATGACGTCTCGTGTATTGCTTCCTTTATCTGGAGCATAAAGTAATGCTACTACTGATCCTACCAAAGCTCCGGATATTAAACCAAGTGTAAAGTCTTTAGATTTGCTCATAATAAACTACTGCCTCCTGTAGCCTGTTTTATCAAATAACTGAAATTAGTTAAAATGCTTCCACATTAACGTTTGTTTTGTTCCTTTAATATGTAATATCCTGTAGATTTTTGAAAACGATAATATCTATAAATTCTACGTCTGAATGGTACAATTGAAATGAAATATCAGAGAACATCAGGATTAAGAAAGAGAATCAATTTTTTTTATCTTAAGCACAATAAAAACAACCAACAAAGGATCGATTTCTATGAAATTTTTTATTGATACTGCTGATCTTGATGAAATCAAGGAAGCAAATGATTTAGGGGTGTTAGATGGCGTAACTACAAATCCAAGTTTATGTGCTAAAATTGGTGTGGCTGATTTTGAAGGACATATTGCAAAAATATGCAATCTTGTTGATGGAGATGTTTCAGCCGAAGTTGTTTCTACAGAATATGATGAAATTGTTTCAGAAGCACGTGGTTTAGCACAGATTGCTGATAATGTGGTGGTAAAGGTGCCTCTTATTAAAGAGGGAATTAAAGCCATCAAGACGTTGTCTGATGAAGGGATTCGTACTAATTGTACACTCTGTTTTTCTGCGACACAAGCATTGTTAGCTGCTAAAGCAGGGGCTACTTATATTTCGCCATTTATTGGACGATTAGATGATATCTCAGATGACGGCATGCAGCTTATTGAGGATGTGGTGACAATCTATGAAAATTATGGTTACGAGACGGAAGTTCTTGCAGCAAGCATTCGTCATCCGATGCATGTACTTGAATCGGCACGATTGGGAGCAGATGTTGCTACGATGCCTCTAAATGTGATTGATCAGCTACTGCATCATCCATTAACAGACCGTGGCCTTGAGCGCTTTCTTGATGATTGGAATGCACTACAGGAAGAGCAGAACAAAAAGTAATGTAAATGTTATTTTTGGGATTAATGCTCGGTATAGCTCATGCCGGGCATTTTTTCTTGTTGGTATGCTTGAGGAATTAAAAAAGAAAAACATATTATAAAACAGTGAGCAATTGTAATGGACCTGTTTAACGGAGAATCTGATTCTGGAGATCCCAGGGAGAAAACAAATTTTGTTAATCCCCACCAGCCCCTTGCTACTCGCATGCGGCCTCGGTCTCTTGAGGAATTTGTTGGCCAAGATCACATCGTTGGCGAAGGAAAAATGCTGCACCGTATGATTGATTTGGGGGTTATTGGATCATTGATTTTCTACGGTCCACCAAGTTCCGGGAAAACCACCTTGGCTCATGTAATATCGCGAGAAATAAACGCAGAATATGTGGAGCTAAATGCGGTACTCGATGGAATTAAGGATTTAAGAAAAGTGGTTGCCAAAGCAGAAAAAGTCCAGCAGATGAATAGTCGTAAAACTATTCTTTTTGTGGATGAAATTCATCGCTGGAATAAGGCTCAGCAAGATGCGTTACTTCCACACCTGGAGTCAGGGGTGATCACCCTTATAGGGGCTACAACCGAAAATCCGTTTTATTCCCTGGTAAGTCCGCTGCTGTCTCGCTGCCAGCTTTTCGAGTTGTATGACTTGACGACCGATCATGTATTAACCATGATTGATAGATCACTTCAGGATGAGGAACGTGGTTTGGGTAAAAAGAATGTCAAAGTAACGACTCAGGCCAAACAGCATCTTGCAGAATTTGCGGGAGGGGATATCCGAAATGCGATTAATGCTCTGGAGGTAGCGGTGTTGTCCAGTGACCCTGATGACGAAGGGATAATTCAAATCGATTTAGAAATAGCTAAAGAATGTATTCAGCGCAGAGGAGTCCGTTATGATGCTGGTGGGGATGAGCACTATCACTATGCATCAGCCTTTATTAAGTCTTTGCGCGGGTCAGACGTAGATGCAGCTCTTTATTGGATGGTGGCAATGTTGGAGGGAGGAGAAGATCCCAATTTTATATTTAGGCGCATGCTTATTCAAGCTTCAGAGGATGTGGGAATGGCCGATCCGCACGCTCTTTCTTTAGTGAATTCGGCTCACGAAGCGTTTACAAAATGTGGAATGCCGGAGGGACTTTATTTTTTGGCTCATGCATGTATTTATGTAGCCTTGGCTCCGAAAAGCAACAGTGCAGGGGCAGTATTTTCAGTTCGCAACGAAATTCAGAAGAATGGTATTGGGGAAGTCCCACCACATTTACGCGATAAAACAGCAAATTCTAAACAGTCGAGATACCTGGGGATTGAGAATGCATCTGATGATTATCACTATCCGCATTCGTATGATCATCACTGGATTCCGCAAGATTATTTGCCGGAAGATGTAAAAAATAAACACTGGTATGACGCCGGGGCGATTGGACGTGAGGGAAAACTTTGGGATCGGCTTGAGAAGATTAAAGAGGCCTACAAAGAAGCTAAAAAGAAACGATAGCCCCGTTTATTCAGTTTACAGCTTTTGAATAGTTTCAGATTTAGTGTCGGAATATTTTCTGGCAGTTAATTTATTTTTGACTTTGTTTATAGCCAATAAATTTTATGATTAATCTTAAAATTATCAGCGGTACCGATCGTCCCAATTCCAATGCCCTTCGTGTCTCTAAGTATGTGCAGCAGTTATATCAAAAGGAAAGTATCGATGCTGATATTATTGATTTACAGGAGTTCCCTCTGGATAAGGTAAAAGGGGGTAAGTATGGAGAAGACCTGCCTGCCGTAGATGATTTTGTTCAGCAAGCAGTAACTGCAGATGGATTGGTGGTCGTTTGTCCTGAATACAATGGGGGTTACCCGGGTATTTTAAAAATGTTTATTGATTACCTGCCATTTCCCAATAGCTTGGATAAAAAACCAATTGCTCTGATAGGAGAGGCCAACGGTGCTTTTGGGGCCCTGCGGGCTGTAGAGCAGCTGCAACAGGTATTTGGCTACAGACATGCTCATATTTTTCCTGAACGAGTTTTTATTTCTCGAGTAAGTGAGAATTTTGACGAGCAAGAAGGGATTAAAAATGAGTTACAGCAGCAATTGCTGGATGCTCAAATTGGGGGCTTTCCTAAATTTATCAAAAATGTGCAGGAAGAAGAGTCACTTATAGCTGAAGGCTGATATTTTTATCTGTTTTAAAATAGTCTACAGCACAAATATCAGTTCATTTTAAGCATATAGCCAACACCGTGTAACGTTACCAGATACTTGGGATCGTCGGGATGCTTTTCAATTTTTGAGCGTAGCTTTGAGATATGAACATCAACGGTACGGGTATTGGTGCTGAACTCATATCGCCAAACATTTTCAAGCAGGTCGTCTCGGGAAACGGGTTCATTAGAATGGGTTACAAGGTAGCGTATTAGTTCTACTTCTCTGGTAGTGAGCTCCAGAGTCCCTTTTTCTGGATGTTCGGCCGTTGCATCTTTCAAATCAATATGGATAGGATCAAGATCAACTTCCTTAATGGGTTTCATTTTGGAATAGGTCTCGGATCGTCGCAAACGAGCTTTAATTCGAGCAAGAAGTTCTTTAACGCCGAAGGGTTTAGTGAGGTAGTCATCTGCGCCAATATTAAGACCGGTAACTTTATCAATTTCCTGATCTCTGGCGGTAAGTATAATAATCGGGAAGGTATAATTTTGGTCGCGCACGGTACGGCAAACATCAAACCCACTCATACCCGGCAGCATCAGATCTAAAATCATTAAATCAGGCTGTTCATTTTTTACGGTTTGGATAGCTTCATCCCCTGTTTTAGCAATATAAACCTCATATCCCTCGCTTTCTAAGGTATCCTGCAGGGTAAAAACTAAACTTGGTTCGTCCTCGACGATAACAATTTTTTGGGGCTCATCAGCTGACATGTTCTTCAAGTTCTTTATTTCTTGAGTCTGGTTCAGGTAGTGTTGATGAAGAATCCAACGAAACTTCTTTATTTGATTCGCTTAAAATAGGAAATCTTATGATAAAAATAGATCCGTTCCCCGGTTTGCTTTCAACCTTGATAGAGCCTGAATTGAGTTCGACTAAGTTTTTTACAATCGATAAGCCTAACCCATGTCCTTTGGTTTTGGCGGTTAAAGAATCTTCTACTCTGAAAAACTTAGTGAAGATATTCGACAAGTTTTTCTTGTCGATGCCAATGCCATGATCTTCGATACAAAGTTTTAGATGGTCATTTTGCTTAGAAACATGAATGCCAAGATATTTTTCGTCAGTACTATACTTGATGGCATTATCGATTAAATTACTGAGAATTGTTTCTAAACTATTTTGATCGATATTTACTTTGGGAAGGTTGTCATCGATATTTAGATCAAGATTAAAATCTTTTTTTCGGAAAAACTTTTGGTGTTTATCGAGGTAAGATTCTACCAAATTTCCAATATCTGTAGGCTCCGGTTCTACCAGTGAATTGCCCGCATTGGATTTAGCTACATCGAGCAGCTTTTCGATCATATTTCTGAGGCGAACAGCTTCGCTGAAAATATGAGTTCCGTAACGCTTAAGTCGCTGTTGATCTTGAACTCTTCCGTCGGCAAGATTTTCTCCCGCTGCCTGCATTACAGACAATGGAGTTTTGAGTTCGTGGGTTACATTTGCCAGAAAGTCTGCTTGCCGTTCGGCGAGAGCTCGTTCTTTCTGGGCTGAGATAAACATGAAGACCAGCGCTCCCAAAAGTAGCAGCATCGCTGCCCCCAATACAATAAGATTTTTAATCAGCGAGGCATTACTGGCTGCGATCGTGGATTCATCTGTAAAAGATACTTCGGCCTTCCAGTAGTCAAAAAAGTCGGGAAAATTTTGTTCAAATTGTATCTGTTGCCGATCATAAGTTGCATTGGGATTGCTGCTGGCAATAATTTCATTGTTTGTCCAGTCCCTAAGCCAGACATTCATTCCGGGATGTTGTTCAGATCCAAACTTCTGGGCTAATATTTTTGGAAGATACGAGTTGCGTAAAAAATCTTGGTTAAAAGGCATTGTAATGTAGCCGAATACTTCTCGCTTCGACGGATTTATCAGTGCAATTGTTATACTGCGGTGCGAATCAAATATTACCTTGTTATTGTACTGATAGTCGGCTAATAGGCTTTTTATTTGTGTTCGGGCAATACCCATTCCATCACAAACAACAGACGAGTAGTTCGTTGTTGGTTCGAATTTTTGATCTGAATTATATTGTAGAATGGGTTCTTGTTGTTGACAAGCATCAGAGCCGGAAGGTATAAAAAAGATATTATCATAAATGGAATCTCCAGAAGCCTTATTCAGTAAGCTTGTGACTTCAGGCGTAAACTGTCCCGATTTATTAAATTCTTCTTGGAGTCGATTAATGTCAGCAGATCCAAGTCCGATAAATTTCTTAAAGAAGCGGTAACGAATTTTATCAGTAAACTCAGCAATTTGGAGTTTTTTATTTTCTCTGGATGATTCCAACGTATGTTCATGCAGTGCATAGAGTGAATATACATTCATGCCGGTAAGCCCTAAAATAGCAATTACGCCGGCAGCAAGTAAGATCCATCGTAATGATCCGTATCGCTTCATGTTTTTATAGGTTATTGACTTTTACAAAGAGTAAGGTAATAAATTTATGGTGCGACCAAATGCTAAAAGAGTACTTTTTTACGTGATTTAATACATCAAAATCGTAAGGTTATAAAATAACAAAAGGGGCACAAAAGTGCCCCTCAATGCATTTAATGATTAGCGTAATGTTATTTATCCCAACTATTGTTTTGGCGATCAGTATCAGGATAGTTCTTGTCGGGATCGATAACGACTTTGGTGACTTCGCCTTCAACCGTGATTACCGCTTGTGTTGCTCCCTCTAACCATGTATCAACGGGAATAGTGCGTGTAAGCGTAGCCCCGTCGCTTTTGGTAATTTCAACCTTGGAAGGCATTGGCGACTGACCGCGATCTTCAATTATAATACGAGTGGTGCCATCTTTGGTGGATACATTGCCTACCGCCTGATCAAGGGTCCAGGTTTCATAGTACCATGCTCTCCAGAACCAATCCAAATCCTGGCCGGCTATATCTTCAAAAGTATTAAACATATCCCAGGGATAAGGGTGCTTGTATTTCCACCGATCAATGAATTCGTGCAGTGCTTTTGTAAACGTCTCTTCACCTAAGAGACTGCGCAGGCTTACAAGCATCGATGCCGGCTTGGGATAAGAAGCAACGCCGTAAGCAAATCCATTGTAGTGATGATTGGACCATCGCATAATAGGGCCTTCGGCGTCCGTACTGGTGATCTGCAAGTAGCTGTTTATATCATTGAGATCATACTCGGGACCATTGGGATAATAGGCCTTTTTAGCTTGGTTTTCATTAAATGTGGTCGTTCCTTCGTCCATCCAGGCATAGTGGCGCTCATTGTTGCTCACAATCATTGGAATCCACATGTGGGCCAGCTCATGAGCTACCACTGCATACAGCGCTTGCGATGATTGATTGTTGTAGTCTCCAATGAGGGTGATCATGGGGAATTCCATCCCGCCACCGATAATTCCTCCCCCTTCAACAGAGGTCATATGTGGCCAGGGATAACTGAGACCTGTTTGTTCAGAAAGAAACGTAATGGCATGTTGCGTAAACTTTGCACCGTCGGTCCATTTTGACGCAGAACTGCGATAAATAGCATTTATATTAGAGTAATCTTCTTTGCCATCGCCGTCAAGATCGCCAACATTTGCACGAGTAGCATCCCATTTGGACTGTTTTGTAACGCTAAATGCAAAGTCTCGCACTTTTTCTGCTTTAAAATTCCAAGTCAGGGTCCCGTCTTCAGGAGACTTTGTGACTGATCCGAAATCATCTTCGGTTACCACAGCCATCACCGTATCGCTGTTGTGCGCTTTTTCAAGCCGTTGATAGATATTTTTATCAAGGACGTCGTTACCGTTTGTAAGTTGGCCGGTAGAACCAACTATCCATTGGTCAGGCACGGTAATATCAACGTTATAATCGGCAAAATCGTGATAGAATTCTGAAGTTCCGGTAAACTGATCGGTCATCCAGCCTACAATATCATCATAAACGCGCATCTGTGGATACCAGTATGCGATATGGAATAAATTATCTTCACTATAGCCCATACGTCCGCTTGCACCGCGCTGGGGCACTTTAAAATCCCAGTTGACCTGAATTGTGGCAGAATCGCCGGGTGCTACAGCGTTTTTAGGTCGAATGAGCAGGAGGGTCCCGTTGACGCCATAGCCTGTTGGATCCCTGCGCGATTGCATCTGGCTAAGTTCATCACCATTGAGACCAACGTTATGCAGATTTATGCCGCCTGTAACTTCTTGAGGACTACTGCGTTGGGCTCCCTTAGCATGTAAGTTTTGAGCCAACTCCATATAAAGGGCCTCTAAGGTATCAGGAGAATTATTGTAATAGGTTATTGTGGCACTTCCCTTTACGAGGGTGTCAGCGGGAAGTAGTTCGACATCAATATCATAATTAGCCCACTGTGTCCAGTAATTCTCACCCGGTTTCCCAGACATTGTGCGGGTCCCATTATCTACAGCATCAAAAAAAGCATTGGGAATTTCTTCGGTGATGGAATTGGCTACCAACCGGTCCATTTCCGAAGGTTTTTTACCAACTTGTTCTTTGGTTGTTGTTTGAGAATTTTCAGCGGCTTGCTTTGGTCCGGCACATCCCACAAATAGGAATGCTCCGAAAACCACTGGCAAGATGACATATCTTAATGACAGCAATGGATGAAACATGACTTATATATTTTATAAAATTACAATTACGGAACTCAAGATTTGGAAGAAAAGTGTTTCTCAATAGATTTTTTTAAATCATCGAACTCAATAGGCTTGGTGAGATAGTCCAATGGATCTGTTTTCTTAGCTCGTTCTACATGGTAAGGGTCAGAATTGCCTGTAATATAAATGACAGGAACTTCAGAAAATTCACGAATTTTGAGCATAGCATCTATCCCATCAATTTCTCCTTCCAGAGAAATATCCATGACAATTAAATCGGGATCTATTTTTTTGGCAGTTTCGATCGCCGTTTTACCGTAAACAAGTTCTCCCTCTGTTTGGAAGCCAAGCCGTTCTAAATAACTTTCGTACAGTAAATTGAGAATGAGATCGTCTTCAACAATGATGACCTTCTTCTTTTCTTTACGCATATAATTTTCAGGATATTGTTACTTATAATATTACTCCTAAAATAGTAAAATAGTGTGATAAGACAATTTCCTATTTTGCTTTTAATTTCCTCAAAAATACAGCAAGATTAAGTGTCTGACGGAATATGAAAATAGGCCCTATATTTATTTTTAGCCTAAAATGGATTAAGCATGGGGTTGTTCTTTTAGGATATTACTCCCGGCCCCATGGATGGCTTTTTTTGTAAAGCTGATTTCGTAGGCTGCTCCATCATTGGTTTAGACTGAAATATTGGCGTCAAGTTGCTGGGCCAGTTGCTTGATCAACGTTAAGCCGAGCGAATCGCTATCTTCATATGATATATTTGCTGGAAATCCGCGACCATTATCTTCAATAACGATAGTAATTTGTTCTTGGTGGTTGCTCAACTTTAGGGTTATCGTCCCATTGTTATCAGGGAAAGCATGTTTGTAGGCATTACTAATTATTTCATTAATAATAAGTCCACAAGGAATCGCTTGGTTGATATTCAAGCTCAATTCATCGATTGCAATATTGAAAGAAATATTTGCTTCCGGATTACCAAAAATGGTTTCGATGGATTCAATAATATTTGAAATAAAATCGTCAAAGGATAGATCATTGAAATCCTGGGCTTCATAAAGCATCTCGTGAACCGTTGCCATCGACTGTATCCGTAGCTGAGTGTTTGACAATATTTTTTGGGTGGAAGGATTATTCGTTTTGAAAGCCTCTAATTGTAATAATCCTGAGATAATCGCGAGATTATTTTTTACGCGGTGATGGATTTCAGAAAGCAGCACCTTTTTTTCCTCAAGAGAGTTTTCCAATCTGTGTTCATACTTTTTGCGGGTTGAAATATTTGTCCGCTTCGTCATTTAGTTCAACAACCTCTTTAGAATGGGTATCAACAATAAGTCTGACATCAGAGGAGTTTTTTAGGAATTTCGCTGCTTTTTTAAGGTTTCTATTTTGTTCGCTGAGTCGTTTTTGATTCTTAATCAACTTAAGCCGTGTGACGGCTTCATGAGCCAATCGTAATAAACTTCTTTTTTGAAAGTCAGCGAGATTTCGGGGTTTGATATCCAAGATACACAATGTGCCCAATGAGACCCCCTCATCAACCTTTAACGGGGCACCTGCATAAAACCTGATTTTCGGATCTTCCGTAACAAAAGGGCTGTCTTTTACACGGTGATCCTTGGTTGTATCCGGAATAATCAATAGTTCATTTTCTTCTATAGTGTATTGGCAGAACGTGTCCTCTTTCGGCAGATTAGGAACATCAACACCAAGCTGGGCTTTGGTGTATTGCGTGTTATCATCCAGAATATTGATCTGAGAAATGGGGCTTCACAAATTTCCGAAGCCAAATCGATTAGGCCACTAAGTTCTTCCTGAATATCTTTGTCAAGGATATCAAACTCTTCAAGCGTTTCCAGCCGCTTTGTTTTAGATTTAGATATGGAAAGCATACAATCAGTAGATAAAGTTACAGTAAAAATTTTTGTCAAAACTGAAGCAGTGAGGGGAGGTTTCTGAAAAAACAATCCTTATTTAATGCTTTCAGTGTATTTGATTTTTGCAGATGATATATAACAGGGTATAATTTTTGTTTATGAAATTTAGCTGAAATTGTAAGGTTTTAAATACATCCTTATTTCTAACTAAGATAATCCTCATAAACTATTTATTTATAGTCTGTGTTTGAATTATCCATTATACAATTTTGGAAAAGCAATCGTTCTGCCTAAAAATGCATTTTACTGTACCTATACTATTACTATGTATCGTCAAATATTTTACTTTCTGAAATTTTTTACTGCTTTCTTTCTGTTGTTGGTTATTGGAGGGTGTTCATCTCAAGAGCAGGTGATTAATCCTCCCGTTGAGGAACCGACATCCTTTTCACAAAGCGGAGCAGCGGAAGTACCCTCTCGATGGTGGACTTCTTTTGGAAATAGTAAGCTTAATGCTCTTGTTGATACCGCCTTGAGCTCTAATTTTGATGTTCAAACAGCCTGGCAGCGTCTAAAAGCAGCCGAAGCAACAGTTAGTCGCCAGAGAGGTGGGTTATTTCCAACATTGGATGGCAGTGCCGAAGCACAAACGACCCGTAACCAGCAATCACAATTTGGAAGCACCGATGATTTTAGCGTGGGATTAAGCTCATCTTATGAGATAGATTTGTGGGGACGCATTGGTGCGCAGGTTGATGCTGAGGAATACCGAGCCCAGGCATCGCTGGCTGATTACCAAACTGCAACACTGACGGTATCGGCCCAAATTGTACAAACCTGGGCACGCTTGGCTGAGGCGCAACAGCAATTATCGCTGGTTGAAGATCAAGTAAAGACCAATCAAAAAGTATTACAACTACTGAAAAACAGGTTTGGTACCGGTCAGATTAAAAGCGTAGACATATTGCGCCAGCAGCAATTGCTTGAAGCTACCCAACAGCAGCAAGCGGATGCCGAAGCAAATCTAAAAATACTGAAGCACGAACTTTCAGTGTTATTAGGTCGTACTCCACAGGATACGATGGAGGCATATCCCGATCAGCTGCCGGAATTGGCGCCATTACCCGAAACCGGCGTACCGGTTGACCTTGTTCAGCGTCGACCCGATGTACGAAGTGCGTTTAATTTGGTAAAAGCGGCGGACCGTGATTTGGCTGCAGCCATCAGCAATCAATATCCGAGGCTTACTCTCTCGGCATCCTTAAGCAGTTCCGCCAATACGGCAAGTAATCTTTTTGAAGAGTGGATTACGTCCTTTAGCGGTAGTTTATTAGCCCCAATCTTTCGGGGTGGGGAGCTCAGTGCCGAAGTTGACCGTCTCGAAGCCGTTAAACAACAGCGATTATACGAGTACGGACAATCAGTGCTGACCGCTTTCCAAGAAGTCGAAAATGCACTGGTTCGAGAACAAAAACAGCGCGAAAGTATCAGTCGAATTGAAGAGCAGTTGAAGCTGGCAGAGCAGGCATATCGTCAGTTACAGTTACAGTATTTGAATGGGACGAATAATTACCTGGATGTACTTACCGCTCTTGATGAAGTTCAGCAGCTTCGGAGAGATTTATTAACGGCCAAACTTAGACTTGTTGAATTTCGAATAGGGTTGTACCGGGCATTAGCCGGATCGTTTGAAACTGAACGAGAGACAAGCACTGATCGTTAAAATTAATCATCCTTATATAGAACAGGGGATCTTAGAAATCGAAGAATATGGATTGGAAACAAACACTTATTGTGGTTTTTGGCATTTTAGCAGGCGCCGCTGCGTTAATGGCCCTCATTTTTTATACCGAGCCGACGGCGCAACAGGCCGGTGCTACCCGGGCAACACCGATGCTTGTTGATGTAACCGAAGTTCAGCATGCTAATTACCAACCCACAATACCGGTAATGGGTACCGTTCGGGCTTCGCAGGATATCAATTTGAGTCCACGTGTGAGCGGTGAAATTATTTCCTTGTCTGATTCTTTTGCGCCCGGTGGATATGTCGAAAAAGGGGAGCCGCTGGTGCAGATTGATTCATCTGATTACCAAAATACTCTTGAGCAGCGAAAAAGTGAGCTTCGGCAGGCACAGGCCGACTTGGATATCGAGATGGGTCAACAAGATGTAGCGCAACAAGATTATCAACTATTTGCGGATACCTTATCACAGGAAAATAAAGCTCTGGTATTGCGTGAGCCTCAGCTGGAATCGGCGCGCTCCAGTGTGGAATCGGCCCAGGCGGGTGTTGATCAGGCGCAATTGGATCTGGAACGAACTACAATTCGGGCTCCGTTTAACGCACAGGTTTTGAGTCGCAATGTAAATGTGGGATCACAGGTATCAGAGGGAGCAAACTTAGGACGGCTGGTAGGTCTTAACACCTACTGGGTAGAAGCAACGGTACCGCTTTCTAAGCTCCGGTGGATAGAAATCCCGGAAAACAATAACCAAGTTGGGTCGAACGTAAAGGTAAGGAACAGAACGGCTTGGCCCGAGGGTACTTACCGCCAAGGAAATCTATTTAGACTTATAGGCACGCTCGAAGATCAGACACGACTGGCTCGGGTGTTGGTTTCGGTGCCCGATCCATTAGCTTATAAAAAAGAGGATCCCAACGTACCGCGCCTGATGTTAGGGTCTTTTGTTGAAGTCCATATTCAAGCCAAGGAGCTTGCAAATGTGGTCCGATTGGACCGCGACTATATTCGGGATGACGAAACGGTGTGGGTCATGAAAAACGACAGTTTGCGTATCCGTGATGTTAATATCCAATTTCGTGATGCCCAATATGCTTATGTACAAGGCGGTTTGGCGGATGGCGATAAAATAGTGACAACCAATCTTTCAACGGTTAGTGATGGCGCACCGCTGCGTCTGCAGGATACACCGGATTCAGAAACGGAGTCATCTCCAGCATTAGAATGACGAATAGTATTTCGAAAACAGAGGATTGATGAGTAACCCCGAACCACATACGCCATCCAACAGCAGTACCGGTAGCGGACTGATAGCCTACATGGCGGAAAATTCAATTGCGGCCAACCTGTTAATGCTCATCCTTATTGGCGGTGGTATATGGACAGCCTACAATATGCAAAAAGAGGTGTTTCCCGAATACCAGCTGGATATTGTTGACGTGAGCGTTGTTTACCCGGGCGCCTCACCGGCAGAAGTGGAACAGGGTATTTTGCGTCCGGTCGAAGAAGCTATTCGCGGGGTTCAGGGCATAAAAGAAGTGACTTCAACGGCCAACGAAGGATCGGGCAATGTATCTATTGAGCTGGTAACCGGTGCAGAACGCATGAAAGTATTTCAGGATATTGATCAGGCTGTGAACCGCATTCGCACCTTTCCCGATGATATTGAAGAGCCGGAAGTACAGCTGCAATCCAATCAGCGTGAAGTAATGACCATTGGATTGTATGGCGATTCCGATATATGGACCCTCCGCAAGCTGGCTGAAAATATGCGGGATAGGCTTTTGAGCAAGGAAAATATCACCCAGGTCGAAATTGGCAATGTGCCCGATTATATCACTCATATAGAGATCTCGCGCAGCACCTTGCGCAAATATAACATGACCTTGTCTGATGTAGCCGATGTGATACGCCAGTCGAGCGAAGATATTCCGGCCGGAGCGGTAGAGACAAGCTCGGGCGAAATTCTGTTACGGATGAAAGAGCGCAAGCAATGGGCCGAAGAATATACGAATATTGAAGTCATAACATCAGACATTGGAACAAATGTTACGCTGGGTGATATTGCAGAAATCAGAGATGGATTTGAGGAGATCGGTTTTTTTGGGCAGTTCAACCAACAGCCCACAGTAGATCTTCAGATCTACCGCATAGGAAGTCAGTCGCCGCTCGATATTGCTGAAACTGTAAAAAATGAATTGGAGATTGCCCAATCAGAGTTCCCGCCCGGCGTACAGTATCGTATCGATAGCAATAGTGCCGAGGACTATCGTGAACGGCTTTCGCTGCTGCTGGAAAATGGGGCATTGGCTATCCTTATTGTGCTGTTTATCCTGGCCCTGTTTTTGGAATATCGTCTTGCCTTTTGGGTGATGATGGGGATGACAATATCATTTGTGGGGGGATTGTTATTCCTGCCCTTGCTGGGACTTAGCATAAACATGATTTCAATGTTCGGATTCCTGGTGGTGTTGGGAATTGTTGTGGATGATGCCATTGTGGTGGGGGAGAATATCTACGAATATCGCCAGCAGGGTATGAACTTTTTGGATGCTGCCATTAAGGGGGCACGGGAGATGAGCAAGCCCGTTACCTTTGCCATTCTTACCAATGTGATTGCCTTTTTTCCGCTGATGTTCATGCCGGGAACTACCGGAAAGTACTGGTGGCCGCTCCCTGCTGTCGTTATTGTTGTCTTGTTGGTTTCACTGGTTGAAGCCCTGTTTATACTGCCGGCTCATCTTGCCCACAGTTCCCAAAAAGAAAGTCGATTTAAACTTGGTCAACACCTTCATAATTGGCAGCAATCATTTGCAAAGAAATTTAACCGTTTTATCGATACTTACTACCGCGGTTTTTTAGATCTATCTTTACAGTATCGGTATATCACCCTAAGTACGGCCATTGCCTTATTGGTAGTGGTTGGGGGCTACGGGTACAGCGATCATATGGGGATGGTTATGATGCCAGAAGTGGCGGCTGATGAAATTGAATCCGGCGTATCATTGCCGGTGGGAACCACGACCATGCAGGCAGCTAAGGTGGCCGAAGAGATTACGAATTCGACCCAGCGAATGTTTGAAGAATATAATTTATATGAAGTTGCTGAAGGGGTTAAAACGAATGTACGCGGACAAAATTTTATAGACGTCGAAATTGTGATGAAACCACCCAGTCAGCGTAATATGACGGCGCAGGAAGTGATTGAATTGTGGCGCGATGAGATTGGTGATATCGAAGGCGTAGATCAGATCACTTTTGAGGCCGAGCGCGGCCCGGGCGGTTATCTTCCCGATATTAGCGTGGATTTAAGCCACTCGGATATCTCCGTATTGGAAAAAGCCAGCGAAGCCTTTGTTGAACGAGTCGAACGCTTTGAGGCCTCCCGCGATGTAAATGACAATTATAATCGCGGCAAAGTACAGTACGATTTTAAATTGCTCCCCGAAGGTAGGCGACTTGGACTTACCTCAGAGGACGTCGGACAGCAGCTGCGGAATGCGTTTTATGGTTCGCTTGCAATGCGTCAACTAAGAGGCACCAACGAAATTGAAGTACGGGTCAAGCTTCCACGGGAGCAGCGGCGCGATATTCACAGCCTCGAGGATTTTGTGGTGCAAACGCCTTCCGGAGCGGAAGTTCCGTTGATGGATGTCGCCGAATTTGAGAAGGGGGAAGCGTTTACAACCATCAACCGCCGTAATGGACGGCGTGTGGTATCGGTAAGTATGGATGCCGAACCTGCCAGTGCTGTATCCCGCGTGTTAGAATCCTTACAAAAAGAAACGCTGCCCCAGCTGCGTGAAGATTTTCCCGGTATCACCTGGACCTTTGAAGGGAGCCAGGCCGAAATGCGCGAATCCACCCAGGCCCTTTGGGGTACGTTTGGATTGGCCTTAATAGTGATTTATGCGTTATTAGCCATAGCCTTTGGAAGTTATATACAGCCCCTTATTGTGATGGGAGCCATTCCTTTTGGGATTGTAGGGGCCGTAATCGGACATATTTTACTGGGCTACGATCTTTCCTTGGTGAGCCTGATGGGAGTAATTGCCTTATCCGGGGTAGTTCTTAACGATTCCCTTATAATGATTGATCTGGCTAACCGAAAACGAAAGGAAGGCGTATCCGTTTATGATGCAATTCATGAGGCGGGATTGAGACGCTTTCGTCCCATTGCCCTTACCACCCTAACCACCTTTGGCGGACTGACCCCAATGATTTTAGAGACTTCTCGACAAGCTGCAAATTTAATTCCAATGGCCATCTCACTGGGTTTCGGGATTGTATTTGCCACCTCTATTATTTTGATCATTGTACCGTGCCTGTATCTTATTTTAGAAGATACGATTATGGGTTTTCAGGAACTCATACCTGCACAAGGCAATAAGTAAATGATAAAACAAGGGCAGGAAAGAGTTTAAAAGTAGATTTTGTTGACGGAGGGCAGTTTAAAGTTTTGTACCGCTCTGCTACGGTCTTAGTAGAATAGCGAGAGAAAACGAGATATTTAACCCAAAGCCCATCATTGTTTATCTGAGCTATTGCTGATTCTGGGTATGGCGATCAAGGAAACCAACCATGCAAATAAAAAATCAAATTGCATTGTAGAAGTAATACATAATCCCTTATATTTGGAATCTCTAAAAAATTGGTTCCTTGGCTAAAAGGTTAAACAACACCGGTCAATGCTGAGGCAATCAATATAGATGTTTGCCCGAGTGGCGGAATTGGTAGACGCGTCGGACTTAAAATCCGATTGGTATCTAAATGCCAGTGCCGGTTCGAGTCCGGCCTCGGGTACACTAAACATACAAAGAGTCATTTTTAATGACTTTGTATTATAATGATACAAATGTAATGAAATGTTTCTAAAACAAATGTTTCATTAACTAATAAATAAAAATTATTTATTAGTTGTATAGCATTTGGGCCCGTAGCTCAGTTGGTCAGAGCAGTCGACTCATAATCGATTGGTCGCAGGTTCAAGTCCTGCCGGGCCCACTTTTCTTTTCCTTTCTTTAAATCGCCCTTAATAGCCTATAAAGACCTATTTTAGGGCAAGATTCACCCCTCTTTCATAACTTTTCATTAATTAACCCCTTTACTTTTAATTCCCGACTTTCGTAAGTTGCTGTACCACATTGTGGTACATTTGAGCAAAATCGGGGCTAGCACCTTCTAAAGGCCTATTAGTCGATTTCTGTGATTTAAAATGCCGCTTAGAGCCTGTTAAGGCATAAATAATGTGGGCAGTGTACCACATTGCCTGCAAAAATATCAACTAAATTGAGGAATAGTTTATGGCAAGTTTAAAAGATCGAAACGGTACGTATTACATCCGATTTTCACGGAGTATTAATGGAAAACGAAAGCAGAAATCGTTAAATCTTGGGACCGATAATCAAAGAGAGGCACAAAAACTATTATGGGAGTACGAAGATAAATACCAGGCTGGAGAGATAGATCCATTTAATGGATGGTCGCCGAAGGCTGAGCAGCGAAAAAGGAGACGAGAAAGACGGCTTAGCAATATGAACCTGTCAGAAGCAGCCGATATGTTTATTGAACAGCGCAGCCAAGCCAATCAGCAAACAAAGGACAATTATCGTCGTCATTTTAATATGCTTGAAGATCTGGTAGGCTCAACCATGCCGGTCAAACAAATCCTGGAAATGGATATCCGCGAGTTTTGCTTTCGATCCGACATAGCCAAAGCTACGCAGGCTAGCTACCTTCGTCATATTAAAGCCTTATTTAATTGGATGGAAAAAAGAGGAATCGTTGAAGAAAACATTACCAAAAATATTAAGCCGCCTAAAGTACCCAAAAGGATTTCGCAAAAGATCATTTCGAGGGAAGAGCTGGATCGCGTTTTTGAAGCCTTCGACAAATTTTATAAAGAAGAGGAAAAGAAAGGACATGTAAGCAAAGTGCATCAGAAACGTCTTTGGTTCAAGCCGATGATCAATATGATGTTCTATTGTGGCATGCGGGCCAGTGAGGCAGTGAGTTTACGATGGAAGCACGTTGATCTTGAGGGAGATCCTGATGAGCCTGAAGATCATGGTCATATTGGTATTTATAATACGCAGGATAACACGACCAAGTCTGGATTGGAGCGTATAATTCCCATTCGGGAGCCCCTGAAACCCTGGCTGGTCCAGTGGCATAAAGACCTGGGAGAGCCCAAGGATGGATATATGTTTCCAAGTTCGACGGGGAAGAATCGGTTTGATGGGATGACGTCAGGATCTTTGTCACGATCGTTTAAGAAATTTGTTAGACTCGCTGATGACGTGCCGGACACGATTCACCTGCATGGACTCCGCCACTCATGCGCTACCGAATTGCTTCGTAAGGGCGTAGCTATTCATATGGTACAGAAAATTATGGGACACTCATCCATTGATGTGACCCAAATTTATGAACACCTGGATGAAAAAGATCTGAAGAATGCCTTGAAGGGGATTGATTAGGAGTTGTATTGAGAGGGGAAAATTTTTAATCAACTACCAGTATAAAGTTGTCTGTAAGAGATTCATATAAATATTGAAAATAAGTAACTGGAAGAGCAAAAACAGAGTTGCTCTTTTTGGGTTTAAATGGCTAGGTATACAATAATATTAGGAATTTGGTAGTTATGTGTATAGATTGGTAAAAAATACACATTAATTAAAACGGTTCAATTATGCGAACGAATGTGGTGATCGATGACGACTTAATGGATGAAGCTCTGAAGGTAAGTCGATTGAAAACAAAAAAAGATGCTGTGGAGGAAGGTTTGAAATTGTTAGTCCAGCGCAAAAAGCAAGAAAATATTAAAGACTTGCGCGGGAAATTGCACTGGAAAGGCGATTTAGAAGATATGAGGACTGACGAGGAGTGATTTTAATAGATACCAGCGTTTGGATTGATTATTTCAACGGCGTAGAAAACAAGAAAACAGAAAGCCTCGATCGGATCCTTTCTGATCAGACCGTTCTTGTGGGAGATATTATCCTCACCGAAATTCTACAGGGTTTTAACAGCGACAAAGAGTTTAGGTTGGCCAAACAAGCGCTTGACCCGTTAGATTGTGTTCATCTCGGAGGAAAATCACTGGCTATAAAAGCAGTATCTAATTTTCGTTTTCTTCGATCGCAAGGTGTGACCATTCGCAAAACAGTAGACATGCTCATCGGAAGTTGGTGCATCGAACATGAAGTGGAACTGCTGCATAATGATAAAGGTTTCGACCAGATAGCAACTCAACTACCACTGCAGATTTACACTGATTAATTTTTTGTATACCTAACAACATTGCGGCCTGCTCACCGAAACCTTGGCGTAGGAGAATGAGGCACACCCAACTTAGTGCGCGGGATCTTTCCAAAAAGGAGGTCCTCACTTAGATTAGCGGTAATCAATCGTAACTAACTAAGGAGGACCTCATGACCTATGTAGGAATAGATCTTCATACAAATAATATGGTGAATGTAGCTTTAAATGACAACGGGGAAGTTGTCCGGGAGGCCAAGCTGCCGACTTCCGGCCGAGCGCTGGAAGATTTTTTCGGCACCTTTGACCAGCCCATCCAGGCCGTGGTCGAATGCACCAGCAGCTGGTACTGGTTGAGCGACTGGTGCCGGGCCAATGGCGTCGAGCTGACACTGGCTCACTCGAAAATGGTGAAAGCCATCAGCTATGCAAAAGTAAAAACAGACAAAGTGGATGCGAAGACCTTGGCGGAACTACTCAAAGCAGACCTTATTCCGGAGGCTTATCAAATACAGCATGACCGACGAGAACTTCGGGAACTCACGCGCGGTCGTCTGCGGCTGATCCAGTGGCGTGGGAAGCTGCAGTCGACGCTCTGGAATCAGGCTAGTAAATACAACGTGCAGATCAGCGGAAGTCAGTGGCGAGAGTTAGAGGAACTACAACAGTGGCTGCAACCGCAGTTGCCACCAGCGGCCAACCTGCAGGCCCGACTAATGCTTGAGCAGATTAGTCAGCTACAGCAACATATCCACCGGCTGGAAGAAGAAATTGACCAGCAAGTTCCCTTTGAAGAAGCGGCCGATCGGCTGATGGCCGTTCCCGGTTTGGGAAAAGTTGGTGCCTGGACGATTCTGTCCGAGATTGGAGACATCACCCGATTTCCATCGGCGAAACAATTCACCAGCTACTGTCGGCTGGCAGGAGGTAGCCAAAGACAGCGGGGGGATCCCACAGGCATAAGTCAGCCGACAAGAATGGGAACCGGTACCTGAGAGCGGCCTTTGGGCAGGCGGCTGTCTCCGCTTATACGCACTACAAGGTCGTCAAGAAATTTTATCGCAAAATTAAGCGGCGAAGCGGGAAGCCAGTAGCAAGAGCGGTCGTCGCCAAAGAACTAGCCAAAGGAGTCTGGTATATGTTAACGAGAAACGAAGAATATAAAGGATTTAAGGGGCGCCCCGTACGGGCCGCCTCCCAAACCTGCTGGCCACAACCGATAAGCCCGCATCGCTAACAGGGACACCCAAGGTACAAGGTAAGCCCGTGCGCGGGGTTGGGACATCGGTTGGTGGGCCGGTTAAAGATCTGGGATAGTGGCTCTCACTAAGAGCTACAGCTTCCGCCCATTGGCAGAAGATAAGCCCGAAAAGGGGTTTGGATGCCGGCAGGTAATCCGAGCTTGATCAACGAAGCCGGTTGCCAGCTAAAGGTTTGAACCAGGATTTATAGAAATGAAACCTCTAGATGTAGGTGAGGACTATCTGCTTGACATTTCCCTTTTTACTCTAGTTTTCTGGAGGAATTTGCCGGACATGCCAAACCGCTTCAATATAAATACCATTTTCTTTTATTCGATAGGGCAGTCGGTAGTTTCCCACAATCAATTCTCTAAGCGTCTCTTCATTATATTCCGGAACGATTCTACCGATTCGTGGATGATCAGCCAGTTTATCGGTTTGGCTCATGAGTTCCAATGCCCATTGCTCAGCAGTTTCGTAATCATCTTGGGCAATATAATCGACAAACTCATTGACCATTCGAATGGCTTGCTTGGTCCAAATTACTTCCATTTAGCCAAGTTTTCCTTAATCTTCTCTTTCGCTTCTTTATGAGAAAAGACCTCACCCCGAGCAATTTGGCGCTCAGCTTCCAGTAAATCTTCCATTTTATCCAACTTTTCAACCATTCGTTGGTATTCTGAAACGTCAACTAAAACAGCTGCACTTTTTCCATGTTGGGTAAGGACAATCGATCGTTTTTCTTTCTGGATTCGATCGATAAAACTGGCTGCATTTTTTCGAAACTCTGAAACAGGTTGAATATCCTGGTCTAATTCGAGACGTATAGCAGACATGATGTTACTATTAAGTTATTTTTAAACGTACATTAAAGATACGCTAAAAATGATTGGAATACAATGAGAGGAAGTGAGAACCAAGTTGTGCTAACGGCATTGCGCATAAGCTGCAAGCGAATGAATGTTGAAGTAGCAACTAACGAAAGAAGAGATTCAAAGCCAAGGCCGGCAGAGACTAGGCGAGGCCTGTCCGGAGCAATCAACACCGAATACCGCGCCAGCAGTAAGCCAAATGGTCAACCGGTGGATGAGCAAGCATAAACTGCAACTCATCAGCTGTTTATTTTGCCTGGAGCCAACAGGGCCCTATTCCTATCTGGTAAAACAAACTTTATTATCTTTCGAGGCTAATTTGTGGGAGGCGTCTTCGCTGAGTATACATTTAAGCAAAGGACTTATACGAGGTAAATCCGATCCGCTAGATGCTCGGCAGATTGCCATATATGCCCTGCGCTACCAAGATCAAGTGCGGCTGCTTGGACCTGCAAATGCAAATATAGATCGTCTCCGTCATTTTTTGAGCTTGCGTCAACTATTAGTGGATGACCGTAGTAAATACAGGCAACGGCTGGGAGAGCTAGCTCGAAGCTGGGACCAGCAAGTAGCAGAACGACTTTCCGGATCTCATCAATCGATTATTGCCAGCATCGAAACACAGATCAGTGAAGTTGAAAAGGAAATTGATCAGCAGTTAAACCAAGATACAGAGTTGCACCATCAATTCGAGTTGCTACAAAGTATTGAGGGCATTGGTCCCGTCTTGGCCGTCTCGCTTATGGTGATTACACGGGGGGTTACTCGATTTAGAAATCCTCGGAAGCTTGCGTGCTACGCTGGCGTAGTTCCGTTTGAATATAGTTCTGGCCGCCAAGTATTTACGCGTCGCAAAATATCGAATCGGGCCAACAAAGAGTTAAAAAAGAAACTGCATATGGCCGCAATGGCGGCTATTCGAAGTGGAGGTGACCTGCAATGGTACTATGAACGTAAAACGAGGGAAGGCAAACCGAAGATGGCGGTGTTAAATGCAGTACGAAATAAGTTAATTCACCGCATCTATGCGGTTATAAAGCGTGGTACTGCCTATGAAAAAAAACATGTCCTAACTTGATTTTGACATAGAAATAAAGGGGTTAGCCGTATTTTTCTATTTTTCTTTCGAATTCTGTTTCAGATGTTTGGCAACATCTTCTTTAGAAATGTCTTTTGATAAAAAGTCTAAGACTAAGTCGGCAAGTTCCAGATCATAGGATTCCTCAACTTCATATCCATTGAGATACAAAAAGGTCAGGGCAGAGGCCAAAGCCGTTCGCTTATTTCCATCGACGAATGGATGCCGGATCGTTAAACAAATGATATAACTAGCAGCCATTTCAAATAGATCGTTTAAGTATTCACCATCGAAACTAGCCTTTGGAGCATCCGCGCAAGCTTGAATATCTTGTTCTTCTCGAATACCTGGATCACCACCTGCTTTTTGAATCTCTTGCTCATGGATGAATAAAATGTCTTCCATAGTTAGAAAGGAAGGTTCTTTCATTATTCACCCAGTTTATCTAATGATTTGCGATGCTTTTTGCTGACTTCTTGATAAGCAGACTTTGCATCAACTTTTTTGATCAAAAGTCCTTCATCTTGTGGGATGATTTCGACTTGGTCATCATCTTCTACCTTCAACAGCTTAAGCAGGGCTTTTTCGAGCAAAACACCACGACTATTGCCGATTTTTTGCAGTTTCTTAATCATAATCTTGTGCTTTATGTTCTTATTATGTTATTAACATAAGCATACGAAATAAAAAGCAAAAAAGTATATAAGAAGGGAAATTTTAATACGGCTAACGACAATGCGCATAACCGGCCTTTAGATTACCTCTCAAATAAATAAACTGATTATGTTGGTTGTATCAACCGCAACTGGAAACCTGCCGGGGACTCATACGCATGATAGCTCGAAAGCTAGCGGGCTAGCTAGGTCACCCTGGCGGGTCCAGTAGGCGGATCATACCACCAAAGTACGTCTAGAAGTAATCTAAAGGTGGGCTAGGTACATGAAGAAAATTAGGATTCAATTACCTTCTCTGGATGTTTGGCTAACACTGGAAACTCCCGCAGAAGTTGTTTATCCATAGTAATTAATTTAAGATCGAGATCCTTGGCCAAGCTTACGAATTCACAATCGTAGGAGGAACAAGTCGATTGGCTGACATGATGCAGAACTTGTACTGAATTAACCTGAAATTGTTGGTCTTTCATTTGAAGTTCGGCCTTCTCCATAATCAGCAAAGCTTCTGCTAAGTCGATTAGCTCTTTTCTTAAATACAGCGTTATTACACTTCGAAATTTACTTCTCCAAAGAATAGGAGCCACCCATTGTGGATCTTTTTGATAGAGCTCGTCACAAAGTTCTGTTGCATCTGATGGAAGCCAAAAGTGAGCAAGAATATTCGTATCGACAACAATCATGGACGCCCTTGATTAATGGCAGATTCAATTTCTTCAGAAGAGAGGCTTCCTTTTGCCTTTTTTCGCAATCGACGTGCTTCTTGCAGGATATCGTCAGTAGAAACCCGTTGAGGTTTAACAGTTTGCTCTAAACAGGCAATGATTTCACTGTTGATACTGCGATGGTGAGCATTGGCCTGCTCACGGACTCGATCGTAAATTTCTTCAGGTATGTTTTTTACTGTGATACTAGGCACAACAGATTGGTTTCGTTATGGTTTCTATATGAAACTAAAAAGGGCAGGAGATTATTGCAAGAAAAAGGAAGTTAGGGGTATGGATTGCTGTAAGCTGGTATAATTGCCCGAAAGCTAACATATAACCAAGCCGCGTGATCTACCTAAATCCACTGTCTACTTTTTATTACAATTCCAGCAGAGAAAATGGGGACGCCACTTCCGGCCATAGATGCATTAATTGCGGCAACGGCTTTGGCACATGATTTTGCTGTGCTAACCAGAAATACAAAAGCTATGAAAGCTTCAGGTGTAGAACTGATCAATCCCTGGAAATATGATGCAAAGGATTAACCCATTTAAAAGGGCGATTATTTATAAATGTCTTTATTAGGCTACTTATCCCCAAAAGCAGGCCTTTGGATCTTCTTTTAACTCCTCGAAAAATTCATCAAGAGTATTTACCTGCGGCATGGGATCGTAACTATGCCATTTCATGTCTGCCGGTTGCCAATAAACTTTCCATAATTGTTGATTTCTAACCCATGTGACCTTTGCGGTCGATGTTTTCATTTTCTCTTCGGGCTGGTTCCACTTGGGACGTATGGTATATATGATGATGCTCTGGTCTTCAATTGTATAACCGATATCTAACTGTGGACGAACTTTCTCGGGTGGTCTTTGCTCTTCAATAGCAGAAGCAATTATGGGCTGCCACTGTTTTAATTCTTGTTGGGTAAATGCCATAATGTATAGATAATTTAAGGATATTAGCCCTAATTAGGGTGTTTGTATAACCCAAACGGTTGATGCTGCATTGAGTTTTTTGATGAAGTAGGGGGATTGACTTGAATCGTCATACAAAATAGGTTTTTTGCAGACCTTATTCCCATAAAACTATATAAACACAAGGCGGACAATGGTTGTTTAGATGGCAATACATATAAAACGTTTGATGTTTATACCTATATAAACCGACTTTGTTATACATTTGGATATAAAATCCATCTATATATTAGTATTGCAGTGTGTTAATAATGCAGTAACGCATAGCGTTTTTGCGTTATTCCATCTATAGGAAGGTCTCTTCTTCATACAAATTGCTCTGAATCGACCATTTTACCACAACACAAAACCAAGCAGCATGAATGACTTAACATACTGTCCACTTTTTTGTAGTAATTCCAAGGTGTTATAACGCTAAAACACAATAACAGTATAGCGTTAAGGTGTTATGGGCATCTATACCCTAAATATTGAAAAAAGTTTAACGTTTTTTGCTTTCCTATAGATCATTGTGTTAAACATTTGGGGTTCGAATAACCTTTTTCGTCATACATTTGTCTGAATTTTCCCTCCATGATACCCATAAATATATAAAACTATATATACATAAAGGCTATCAGTTGCTATTAAAGGCATGATAAGGACAAATGTTAGATCTTTTTATATAGGCAAACACGCATTTTGTTATACGTTTGGAATAAAATTCGTCTATGCGTTTGTAACGCAGTACGGTAATAACGCATAAACGCAGAGCCGTTTAACGTTTTAACGTTATACCATCAAAACGTTAAAACGTCTAAATGGTTTAACAATATGATGTTATACTGTTTTTGTGGTTTTCCTTTTCCGCAAATATGCTTGGGATAAAAGTACCATTTGCCATATTTTCTGCGAGAAAATAAAGTCGTTCTTCAGGAGAAGCAGCAATACTTTTCCCAACTTGTCCCAAACAATCCCAACCATTTATAAGAAGTCACATCGTATGACAACTACTACACAAGCGGACCAATCGAATCTACTATTATCAATTTTATGCAGTTCGTTTAACATTAGTCGCTATGTGGACGAAGGAGAGGGAGATTTGTCTATAGCTGACCTGGCCGTAGACCTCTGTAAAATAGGCGAAACGTATGACAATCAGTGGATCACAAGTCTCAAAGAGTTTGACGGTTATACCAGTGAACGGGTAGAAGCCACTGCTTTCCAAAGACGTTTAACGAAATTAGGGGATAAGTATTCGCAGCTGGCCGAAAATGTTAAACGAAACATCCCAAGCCCATTGATAGAACAGAAGGATGGGAAAACCAAACGTGTAACTTTTTTGGAAAATGAAGAGATAGATAAGAGCATCAATCATGAATTAGTTCAAAAATGGCTAAAAAAGTATAACAAACTGGGTGGAAAAAGTTGCTACCAGTTTAGTCAATCAGCGCTGGGATCACTACAAGTTCATCTCGAAGAGATTGCCCAATACAAAATAAAGTATGAGGCCATGAAGCATGTAGAAGATAGGGCTATGCTGACCGGATCGTTTACGTTTGATCGTACCTTCTCATCAGTGCCGGAGGCTTGCCGCTGGCTGGATGATCAAATAGAAGGGGTTACGTTCGAAAAGCTGAAAAATGAAATTCGAAGTGAACGAATTGTTATACAAAATGGAGATGAGGTTCTCGATGATCCCGAGAAATTGTATGATAATGTCTATTCCTGGTATAAAAATCAGGTTGAACAAGGACGAATAATTCCATTCGATTAATTGTTTGTAGGACATATATAGGAGAAACCCTGTCTTTTATAGGAAATTGTATAACATTTGTAGGAGAAGGGGATATTCTATTGGAAATTTCCCAATAGCAAGTTGTCGTAACTGTTTGGCAGACAACAAATAAGGAAATAAATTCGGGTGAAGTAAAAACACTAATTAATACTTTTACCCTCATGAACGAAACTATCCTAGAACGAATCGAACAAAAAATTGATCTCCTTCTCGAAACCAAAAGGCACCAGATCACCAAGAAGAAATATATAACGGCCCGGGATGTCGAAGACCTTACCGGACTCAACTATCGTACTATCCTGAACCGCTCCAACATGGATCGGGATAACCACCTCTATATTCCATCCGTACAGCTTGGTCAGAGTAACCGCAAGTACTTCGAGCGAAAAGTTATCGAACGTCTCTTTCACCTAAGCTAAGCGTCATGGCCGGATTACCGAAAGAGATTACCTATACAAAGGTACCCAATTTTATTTTGGAGTACTTGATGTCTGAATTAAAGGGCAGTGAACTGAAAGTAGCTTTGGCGATCTGTAGAAAGACATACGGTTTTCAGCAGCAGTCCGACCGTATCCCTCTTTCTCAGATCCGTAAGCTTACCGGATTGGGAAAGAATACGATCATCAAAGCGATCAGGCAGCTGGTGGATCAAAATATCATCCATAAGAATACTGAAATCATCCCACACAAATACCGAATTATCATTCCTGATAAGGGTTCAAAAACTGCACCTAATAGTTCAATAATTGAACCCCCAATGGGTCAGAAAATGAACCCCGAACCGGTTCAAAAAGTGAACACTCAAAAGAAACCTATAAAACAAACAGAAAGAAATACTACTAGTAGTATTGTTTCTAATGAGGTCTTGGAAATAGCCCGATATTGGAAAGAGTTATTTGATACGCAAATTAATCTATCCAATAAAGAGATCGTTTATGCTATACAGAAACGGATTTATGCCTTTGGTATAGATAATATAAAAAAAGCGATGATCAATCGAAGTAAATCCCCTTATTATAAAGAGCAAAAGCCCTATCTGCGATCAAGTGCCAACGCCTTTTTCCCATACCCCGATACCATTTATAATGATATAAAAAGGGAACCGGAAGATGTATTTACTTATGAAGAACGAAATAACCGAATTTATAAGGGGCTCAATGTAGACGAAGACTTCGAGATAGTTCCTGATCAACGAGATAAGCAGGGAAGACCCAAGTGGAAACTAAAAGACTAGTTCCAATTCTCTCATAATCCTGATGTTGGATAGCTAAAGCTAGAATGTGTTTCACGGTTTTGAATAACCGGCCTAATGAATTTTGCGCAGAGGCCCAAAAAGATACGGTTATGCATTTTATACCGATGACTAATGATTATCTGCTACCTTCAATACAAGGATCATTAAAATGCATGTATCTTAAGGCCGATGCAGACCGCAAAATTATCAGCCGGCGATGTTTTTGGGTTCCGTTTTTGCATCGTTTCAAAAATGGAACATACCCTTTGATGGTTCATTACGTTTTTTGAGCGACCAAAAAAACATAAGGACCTACCTTTGCTGACAAAAAATGGACACTAATACCTTTGGTCACAGAAAATGAATGGTATAATATTGTCTAAAACCTGTCAAAAGAGACCAGTTAGATTTACCCTCTCCTTAATTTTGATCGTTGATGATTTCTTTAATCTTCGATTTCAAATCTGGAAGATCTCGTTGGGTAACTACCCAAATCATGCTCAAGGTCACTCCAAAATATTCGTGAATAATGATATCTCTCATTCCAGCAATTTTTCGCCATGGAACCTCATCATATTGATCACGGATGTCATCAGAAATGTGTTTTACCGCTTCGCCAATAATTTCTAAGCGGCGTAGAACAGCGTCTTGTTTCTCAGAATTTTTATAGAATTCATTTTCATTGACATCAGCAAGATATTCTTCAATCTGCTGGATACTTTCTGAAATATCTTGCAGGTAAACATCCGGTTTCCGTTTGCTCATATAACCGGCACTTCTTCTTTAAGAATATCTTCTTTAAGGGCAGGTTTTAAAGAATCATATTCAACGAGATCTACTTTCATACCGAGTTCGTCTTCCAACTCTTGTTGAATTCCTATAAAGTCCAATAAACTGATTTTTTTGTCAATCTTAACTAATAAATCCACATCCTTGGATTGAGCTTCACCACGAGCTGTAGATCCAAATACTCCAGCTCTTTTAATGCCATACTTTTTTAATATCGGGCGGACTTTATTTTTGATCTCTTCTAAATTTGCCATAGCAACAAGAGTTATTTAGTTAATTCAAAAGTAATATAAGAAAGTGATTGTAAAGAGATAAGAAAATTAAGACTATCAAGGAGAGCATTATAGCCACTTTAATAGCAAACTACAGTTTTTCATAATTAAGATACTTCTCCAGTAATTCTGGGTCAGCTTTATCTTGTGTTCGGCTACTTGATTGTTTATTAATAATAAGGTCTTTAAAAGAAATAAAATATACAGACTGGTCCCCTAACTTACCCTGCACTTTATTCTTATACGCTTGACTAAAAGATACCCCACTGATACCAGTCATAATATCAATCCTGACTGGCTCATATCACAATTGGATGATATTATCATCTCCTTCAAAATCACTTGGTGTAAGATTTAATTCACCAAATCCGAAGTTTTTGAGTACTTGTAAAAGATTAGAAATATTTTTAGAAGAATTATCGATAAAAAAATCGATATCTCCGGTGTTTCTTGGACGGGCATGATAAGAAACGGCATAGGCGCCAACAACAAGGTATTGAACATTATGTTCGTTTAACAATTCTATAAACTCTTCGTAGTCCTTTTCGAGCCTTATGATATGCTTTGGTTTTATTAAATAGCTTGATGTGTTGCTCTCTTATATCCTGGAGATGACTTAAACGTTCTTCCGGTGTTTTTGACTTCCAATAGGATATATTTTCCTGCTCAGATTCTTCTCTACTAAGGATTTTCGCTTTTTTAATCATAACAGAAAACCAAATTTTCTGGATGTCTAATAAAGAGCTAATATATTTAAAAATTTTACCAAAAGAATAAAGATATAGCTATGGATATTTAACCCCTCGGTGCTGATATCATTCATCAACGTTGATTAGAATATTTACCAGCCTGCCCATCGAAACTTTATGTGTAGTTGGACCCTCGTCAGACAGAAATTTCCATCGTCGGGTTTAGTGACTTTCAATAATATTTCACAAAACTAAAACTTAATTCATATTCAAGGTTTTAATATGGACCTAAGAATTGTGAGCGACGGTTTGCCTGGGTGCGCAAGAGCATTTCATACCGGTAATTCTTTAGGAAATAAGCACAATAGTAAAAGGACCATCGAAATGGTCGCACCCAAAGACCGGAGCTTGTACTACGAAGCCTTTGGCGTAGTAGTGCTGGTTTCACAATTCTCAGTCTTGATTTTTTACCACCTTTTGTATCAAGACAAAAGGTGGGGCATAAAGACTTTTTGCTGACAAAAAATAGACACTAATACCTTTGGTCAAAAAAATACGTCCATCAAATTATTGAGAATACTTATTTACTTGTAACTTCGCAGATGGAAGAGAATTTTGTACATTAATATTCCAATTAGTTCTCGACAACGTTGCTACCATTATGGAAAGTCCAGAGATCACCAACATACAGAAGAAAATAATAGACTTCTTTACACCCAAAGAAGAAGTCATTTTTGTATATCTCTTTGGATCGGTTACCAACAAGGAAACATTTCGAGATATTGATATAGCCATATATATGGATGCGATGCCCAACCTCATCCGGCAGGGAAAACACCAGACGGCACTGGATAATCTGTTTGATTACAAAGTGGATTTAGTAATACTGAATGAGCTCCCCCAAAAGAATCCCGCTTTTGCCCATGAAATAGTGACAAAAGGAGAGTTGTTGTTAAATAAGAATCCGGGTATTCATACCCAATATAAAAGTAAGGTTTTACAATACTACTTTGATACCGCCTATTTACGGGATCAGTTTGGGAATGCTTTTCGGCAGCGCGTGCAAGACAATAAATTCGGTGAACGAAATTATGAATAAACGATTGCAAAGTTTAGAAAATAATGTAGCTGAGCTGCGAGCCCTTCAATCTGCTTATACATTAGCTGATATAAAACAGGATAAGAAAAAAGAATGGGCACTCCGGTATGGGCTGTTAGAGTCTATACAAATGGTCATTGATCTTTCGTGTCATTTGGCCGTTCATCATAACCTGGGGAATGCTGAAACGTATTCAGATTGTATACAGCTATTGGGACAGTTTGAAGTTATTGATGAGGAATTGGAAGAGCGCTTGATTAGCATGGCGGGATTGCGAAATATTTTGGTGCATGAGTATGTTGCTGTGGATATAGATCGGTTGGTTTCCTTTTTAGATCACCTGGATGATTTCAAAGCTTTTGCCAATGCCGTGAGTGAGAACTTCGATTTATAAAGGCTGCTTTTTCTTGAAACGGAGTTGGGTCACCTCAAATCCTTGCCTTTAAAAATAGAGGGACTTAAAACCAGTATCTACTTCACGGAGTTAAAACGGACCTAAGAATTGTGAGCGAAGGAACAAGGGGATTCTTTCCGCCTTTTGGCATGATCCAAAAGGCTGGTAAAAGATCTATGGAAATTTAACTCCTCGGTGCTGATATAAATCATCAACGTTGATTAGAATATTTACGAGCCTGCCCATCGAAACTTTATGTGTAGTTGGGCCCTCGACAGCCAGAAATTTCCATGGTCAGGTTTAGTGACTTTCAATAATGTTTCACAAAGCTGAAAACCGTAATTCCTATTTACGGTTTTGTTTAACCGGGGGTTTGGGGGAATCGCGGGAAGGATGTATCTAGAATAATGACTAATGTGGAATAGCTATGTCGGGCTTCCTGTTTTAACCAGTACAACATCTACGATTCCCACCAACAGTTTTTTCGTCTATTTTTTGCTGACAAAAAATGGACACCCCAAATCTTGCATCAAATCAGTAAACATGTAGGCAAAAGATCTAAGAATACACTCCCACTTTTTTGAAAAGCTTTGTTATCTATACGGCCATTTCACTATAAAACGTTTTAATATTAAAATTCTTTAATTTGCTGAAGCGCCCAATAACGGTGATACTCAGGCAAATAAAAACGTTGGCTAGATAAATAGAGTGACGAGGGCAAATTATGCGAAGTTGGCTTATAGTATTTCTTATGTTATTCATTTCATGCAGTCCGGAGACTGCACCATCCAATCAATTTGCAATGCAAAATGTTGGACAGGCGGATCAAGTTGTATTGGACATGGAGGAAGACAAAACTAAAGAGAAGTTTCAGGATGTCATTCAATATTTAAAAAACAAAGGTTTTAGACCGCATTTCGTCAATTACAATTCGTATGATGTTCAAACCGCTTATAAGTCTTTTGAAGAAACAGGTGTGGCGAGTAGGGTTTACATACGTATAAATGTTTCTGTCAAAGATGAAAGTGTAGAATTTAGCGGGAAGGTCAGTGGTGAGGATTTTAAAGATGTACAAATTAGAAAAAGTAAGGATAGTGTTCTCCTACAACAGGCATGGCAACAGCTGAATCAGATAGCAGAAGGATATTCCCAATCAAATGCTTATGTAAGTGAGAGTGATTCCAGTTCTTGAGATAATTTAACAGTTAAAAATGACGGATGATTTTATCTTCCCTAGATATGGTGGGACTTTAAACCACCATCACCTTTTTACGGTTTTGTTTAACCGGGGGTTTGGGGGAATCGCGGGAAGGATGTATCTAGAATAATGACTAATGTGGAATAGCTATGTCGGGCTTCCTGTTTTAATCAGTACAACATCTACGATTCCCACCAACAGTTTTTTCGTCTATTTTTTGCTGACAAAAAATGGACACCTTAATCTTGCATCGTTTCAAAAATGGAACATACCTTTTGATAGTTCTTTACGTTTTTTGAGCAACAAAAAAACATAAGGACCTATCTTTGCTGACAATAATGGACACTGCACTTATTAATAAGATCCAAAAAAAACTTACATTCGTAACTCCTTTCGTAATTACCTGATCATATCCCTATATTCTCCTTCCAAATTTTAATTATCAGGATCAGAAGAGTCAGTGATTTTACAAAAGCTATTTCGATTAGGAGTTGTCAGCATTGCGTTAATAATAGCATTTCAAACTGCAGCTAATGGCCAGAACCAGAAGGATGTTTCTACTCCTGACCTAAATATAGAAATGGAATTTGGAACCGTAATAAGTGAAGAAGGGGAGCTACCCTTTTGGTTACACAGTAACCGTTGGGGTATTATTGATCGCAAAAGTGCCAATGGGTTTGTACGATTAGCACCACAAGCAGGTTTAGGGACATTAGGACCTGTAAAGCTAAGTGCAGGTGCTGAATTAGTTGGTCGATTATCAGAGGATAATAACGTCTTTTTTAATGAGGGATATCTGCAGGCAGATTGGCAGATATTCCGTTTTGTAGCAGGACGCAAAAAAGAACAAATTGGTATTACCGACAGTACCTTAACATCGGGTTCAATGATACAGAGTGGTAATGCCTCCCCAGTGCCCAAGATTCGGCTCTATACGCCCGATTGGGTGGGTGTTCCGGGCACCGATAACTGGCTGAGTTTTAGAGGATACTTCACTCACGGGTGGATGGGAAACGGGCGGTATATTGATGATCCTTGGCTGCACCAGAAATACTTTTATTTAAAAGCTTTACCTAATGAATATCCTCTCCAATTTTACGGAGGAATCGTACAGAGTACATTATGGGCTGGTACCCACCCGGAGTATGGCAATTTGCCCGATGGATTAAGTGACTTTTGGAATGTCTTTACTGCACAGGAAAGTAATGCCGAAAATGCCGAACCCTCGGCAACAGGAGAAGCTGTAGGTAGTTCCATTGGTATTTACGATTTTGGTATTGAATATGATTACCAGGGCTTTGGAGGAATTGTCCACCGCCAGTTTTATTTGGAGACTGGGGCAGGGGCAAAGTTTAGAAATGTCTGGGACGGGCTCTGGGGTGTTTCAGTATCTTGGGATAAAAAATTCAACTATATAAATAATGTTTCCTGGAGTCATCTGTATACTAAGCGGCAAAGCTCACAAGAACATCGGGGGGATCCCTCCTATGGAGCGGATGGGTATTACGGGAATGGTATCTATCGGAGCGGATGGACTTATTATGGCCGTACTATTGGAAATGCCTTATTGTTTTCAGATGGAATAGGTATTGGGATTGATAATAATATTGTTATTGCTCATCAACTTGGTTTAGGTGGTGTAATAGAAGGAGTGGTTTATGATTTGACTGTAGCCTATAGCAGAAATTATGGATCGAGAAGGACCGTTGGTTTTACAGGTCGGCAAGATCAATATTCTGGTCTTTTACAAACTTCTATAAAGATACAGCCAAAAATGGATTTAAAAATGGATATCGCGTATGACACCGGGGATTTGTATGCGAATCAACTGGGGGGAATGGTTAGCGTAGTTTATCATTTATAATAATTGATGAACCTATCTATTTCTTAGAACGCTTGAAAAGGGTGTTCTAAGTTTGTACACATAGTAAAGAGGGATTTAAAATTACTATTCACTTAACCGTTTTAAGTTGGATCTAAAAATTGTTAGTGAACACCTGATACGGTAAATTGCTAAATTCTGGGCTAGGAGTTTTAAAAATAGGGGGGGGGGGTAGCTTTTAAAAGCAAGGGGACGGTTTAAGGCAAAATGCTTTCATAAGATTTTAAAAATAAGAAAATATAGGATCCCCTCCTGGTGAGTTTTTTTCCGCGCCCCGCTTGAAGGTGAGTTACTTTTTTGTTCATTCAACAGAGTAAGTCCCTATTTGGTCACAAAAATGAATAATATATTTTATCTCATCCCAAAAATTGATATCACAAATTTCCAACTAAAAATAAACTACAAAACTTGTTGCAGTTATAAGCCCTCACTGCCCAGCAAAGAATTACGAGGTTAAGGATAAATCTCGAAACCCTGAAATTAATGTTGAACTATTTTGTTATTAGCAACTTGTATCCTGAAATCCTCTGTACAAATCTGTGGCCGAAATATCCAGATTCATATTTTCTAAAAGATTAATATTTCCTTACATTGAGCATTCTTAAAATCAAGCAGGGATGTAGTAGATAGCAAAAACTTATTTCCCCACTTATCATTTAGCTATTTTTAATTTTTAATTGAACAAGCGCTGAGCAACGAAAATCCACATAACGAACACCACGACCCTACTCCCCAAAAAAGGCAACAACCCGAATCCTACTACGGCGCTCCCCCCGAATACGGTTATCAACCCATTGAAGAAGAGGAAATCGACCTCATTGAGCTCGCGCAGACCTTCTGGGACGCCCGCGAAAAAATTGTAAAAATTACCGCGGCATTTTTGGTACTGGGATTGCTTGTTGCCCTCTTCAGCCCCAAGGAATATTCCACCAGTGCTACTTTGATGCCCGAAACACAATCTGCACAAAGCGGTGCAAGTGGATTGTTGCAACAATACGGAGGCATGCTGGGTATCAGTGGGGCAAATTTGCAAGGCGGACAGGAAGGTTCTATCCCTCCGCAGCTCTACCCGAACATTGTACAGAGCCTGCCCTACCAGGTGGAGCTGATGAACACCGAGGTCTATTTCGCGGAGTACGATACCACTGCCACGGTGCATGAGTTTTTTAGTGAAATTCATTCTCCATTTTCACTAATGGGGTTTTTAAAGGGTTATACCATCGACTTGCCAGGAAAAATTATAGGTTTATTTAAAGCTGATGAAGAAGGACCGGAACAGCCGCTACCCCAAAAGGTGGATCGCGATGCGGTATTGTCACTTTCTAAGGAACAGATGGAAACGGTAAAAACCTTGCAGGAGCGGTTGTCTATATCAGTAGATAAGGAAACGGGTATTTTAACCTTGACCTCTGAATTTCCCGATCCGCAAGCCGCTGCGGAAATAGGTAAGACCGGCATTAATTTACTTAAAGAGAATGTTGAAGAATACCGTACTCAGAAAGCACGGCAGAACCTGGAGTTTGTGCAGGAGCAGGTCGAGGAAGCCCGAAAGCGTTTTGAAGAAGCCCAGAATAGATTGGCGGAATTCCGTGACAGCAATATAAATTTGGCTACGGCCAAAGCTCAGACTCGAGAACAAGAGCTGCAGTCGCAATATGATCTGGCGTTTAATCTCTATAACTCCCTTTCCCAGCGACTGGAACAGGCAAAGTTGGACCTGCAGGAGGAAACCCCGGTACTTTCGGTATTGCAGCCGGTAAGTGTGCCGCTTAATGATAATACTTCTGGTCTGCTTATTTTAATTGTCTCAGGGATGTTGGGTGGTATTATTAGTCTGGGATGGGTGCTTGTTGAGAATTGGTGGAAAGAAGAATATAGTAGGCTCTAGGATAAATTAGAATGAAGTATGATATTGCTATAATTGGTGCTGGGATCATTGGTGGGGCATTGGCATATAAGTTATCAGAGGAGTATCAATTAAAAATTGTTGTAATTGATAAAGAGGCAAGGCCAAGCCAACACCAAACTGGTAGAAATAGTGGTATTATTCATTCAGGAGTATATTATCCTGAAAATTCTCTTAAATCTAAGAATTGTATTAATGGATATAAGCAGTTAATTCAGTTTTTAGAAGAGAATAGTATAACATACAAAATAACAGGCAAACTAATTGCGGCAGCTAATGAAACTGAATTTTCTGAATTAGATAGATTATTTGAAAATGCCCAATCAGTGGGATTGGGAGTGCAATATTTAACTGAGAAAGAGATTCGAAAAATTGATCCTAATTTAACAATTCCCAAAGGATTCTTTGTTGAGGAAACAGGGTTAGTTGATTACAGCGAAGTACTAAACAAATTTATCAATATTTCTTCTGATAATGGAGTTGACTTTATTTTTGGAGCAAGCCTGAATGATATTGCAGAGAAGGATAACAAATATAGTTTAAGTACGAATGGAAAATTTTTTCAAACAAAATATGTAATTAACTGTGCTGGACTTCAATGTGATCGAGTATTTGAGTTATTGACTGGTCAAAATTCCCCAGTAAAAATATTGCCATTTAAAGGTGAGTACTTCGAGGTTACTCCTGATTTGTATCAGTCTGATATCCCAGTTTATCCGGTTCCCAATCCAGACTTTCCATTTTTGGGTGTGCACCTGACACCTATGATTGATGGATCTTTAAAGGTGGGGCCCAATGCCGTATTATCTTTTGACAGAGAAGGGTATAATGGATTTGAAATTAAGATTGCTGATGCATTAGATATTGTTTCAAATAAGGCAATATATAAGCTTGTAAAAGATTATAAGGCGACGGTTTTAAAAGAAATGTTAAAACAAAAAAGTAAAACCTTCTTTGAAAATAAGGTGAAGAAGTATTGGTCCAGTTTTAGTACTTCTGAAATAAATGGATATTCTTGTGGAATTAGAGCACAAGCAACAGAAAATGGTGAATTGTTAAGTGATTTTAGAATTGAAACATATGAAAGACAGGTACATGTATTAAATGCCCCGTCACCGGCAGCTACTTCCTGTTTAGCTATTGCTGATACCATATTGGAAAAATTGAATAAGTTAATTAATAATTAAACAATTTTTTATGTCTAAAAAGAGAATACTACTCATCGGTGGAGCAGGTTATGTTGGAACAGTATTAACCTCCCATTTGCTAAAAAAAGGATATAAAGTAAGAGTACTGGATAAATTTGTTTATAATAATCAGTTTGCTATTAAACCATATTTGGGAGATCCGGATTTTGAAATTCAAAAGGGAGATTTGACGAATGATCAAGATTTAGAAAAAGCTATTGAGGGAGTTTCTGATGTAGTTGTGTTAGGAGGGCTGGTAGGTGATCCTGTTACAAAAAAGTATCCTAAAGCCTCTAATAAAATTAATACCGAAGGCGTCCAATCTTGTATTGATTTCTTAAATGGCAAAGAGTTAGGCAAAGTTATTTTTATTTCCACCTGTTCGAACTATGGATTAATTGGAGAAGATGAGATGGCTGATGAAGAATTTGAATTGAATCCCCTTTCGTTATATGCAACTGCAAAGGTAGAAGCTGAGAAGCATTTGCTTTCATATAAAGAAAAAGCTGATTATACAGGCGTTGTATTGCGCTTTGCTACGGCATTTGGATTATCGCCGCGAATGCGTTTTGATTTGACTGTTAGTCAGTTTACTCGAGACCTTTATTTCGGTAAAGAGCTTGTTGTTTACGATGAACATACATGGAGGCCTTATTGCCATGTTCGTGACTTTGCTCGACTTGTGGAAAGGGTGTTAGATGCTAAAGAGAAAAAGGTTGATTTTGAGGTGTTTAATGCTGGAGCCGAAATGAATAATTTTACAAAAAAGATGATTGTGGATGAGATATTAAAACATGATCCTGATGGTTCAGTACAATACACAGGAAAGGGAGATGATCCCAGAAATTACCGAGTATCATTTAAAAAGGTAAAGTCAGTACTTGATTTCGAGCCAGAGTTTACTGTTGAAGAAGGAATACAAGAGTTAATAGAAGCTTTTGAAATTGGTGTTTACTCTGATTCGATGGAGAATTCAAAGAAGTATGGAAACTTTGAAATCAATTATGATGGGGCATTGAATAATGATTAAAGACTTTGTTTCATTTGTACAGGATGTTTATAGTACAGATGAGTTTATTCCATTACATGTACCGAGATTTGAAGGAAATGAAAAGGAGTATGTAACCAATACTATTGAATCCACCTTTGTATCATCAGTTGGTGCATATGTGGATCAGTTTGAAGATATGATTGCCGATATCAGCCAAACAGCAAGTGGAGTTGCTATGGTTAACGGTACTTCTGCTCTTCAGGTTGCACTTCGATTAGCAGGTGTAAAAGATGGTGATGAAGTGCTGACCCAAGCTTTGACATTTGTGGCTACAGCTAATGCTATTCGATATAATGGTGCTGATCCGGTCTTTATTGATGTCGACCGCGATACGATGGGACTTTCACCTGATGCTGTTCAAGAATTTTTAAAAGAATATGGAGAAATCCGGGAAGATGGTTGCTACAATAAACAAACAGGTAAGCGAATAGCGGCTTGTGTGCCGATGCATACGTTTGGATTTCCTGTCCATTTGGATGAATTACTTACGGTTTGTGATAATTGGAATATTCCTGTCGTAGAAGATGCTGCAGAATCGTTAGGTTCTTTATATAATGGTAAACCGACCGGTAGTTTTGGGGATTTTGGAGTCTTTTCATTTAATGGCAATAAAATTGTGACTGCCGGGGGCGGTGGAGCTATTGTTACGGATGATGTAGAAGCTGGACAGCATGCTAAGCATTTAACGACTACGGCAAAGAAACCTCATGACTATGAATACTACCACGATGAATTGGGATACAATTATCGTATGCCCAATTTAAATGCGGCATTGATTTGCGCGCAGCTGGAACAGTTGGATGATTATATAGAGAATAAACGGGCATTGGCCAAAGATTATTCAGATTTTTTTGGGCGTAAAGGCATTAAGTTCAGAAACGAACAAGCTGATACCAGGGCCAATTATTGGTTGATGTGTGTAGAATTGGAAGATCGAAAGGAACGGGATGATTTTTTAGAAAAAACGAATGAAAGGGGAATAATGACACGCCCCATATGGCAGCTGATGTACCGGTTGCCGATGTATGAAGATTGTTTGCGAGATGAACAGCAGAATGCTGAATATCTGGAAGATCGAATTGTAAATATACCAAGTAGCGTTCGTGTTGAATAATAATAACATATTACTTGGTTATTCAGGACATGCCTTTGTGGTTGCTGAAGCAGCAGATAAGGCGGGTATTTCTATTGAATATTATGCTGACAAGGAGAAAGTAAAAGAAAATCCTTTCGAGTTAGACTATATTGGGTTTGAAAGGAGTGAGGGTTTTAGTGGATGGGGCAAGGGGTTTGGTTTCGTGTTAGGAGTAGGAGATAACAAGATCCGAATGGGCCTTGGCAACTTAGTTGAAAGTAAAAAAGAGTTATTATTGACAGTTTCACATCCTGAAGCTGAAATTTCAAATAGTGCTTCCATTGGTAGGGGTACCTTTATTTCTGCCCATGCGACGATAAATGCTTTAAGTGAAATCGGAAAATATGTGATTTTGAATACCAATTGCATTGTTGAGCATGAATGTCTTATAGCTGAAGGTGTGCATATAGCACCGGGAGCTGTTTTAGCAGGAAATGTTGATGTTGGTAAAGGCTCTTTTATTGGAGCGAATGCGGTTGTAAAAGAAGGGATTTCTATAGGAGAAAATGTTATTGTGGGAGCTGGCTCAACAATTATTCAAGATATATCTGATGGGAAAAAGTTTGTAGGTAATCCTGGAAGTGAAATTTAGAAAAAAAGTATGTATAGAAATAGAATTATAGAAAATGATTCTACCCTTATTGAAGCTTTCAAAAAAATGGATGAGCTTGATAAAAAGCTCTTAATCGTATTAGAAGAAGAAAGTTTCAAGGGATTACTAAGTGCCGGTGATATACAGCGGGCTATTATTAGGAATGAGCCCCTTGATACCGAAGTTGAAGAAGTATTAAGATCTGATATCCGAGTTGCTTCACCGACCGATTCTTTTGATAAGATAAAAGAGATGATGCTGGAGTTCCGTATGGAACTTTGTCCTGTTATAAATGAACAGAATGAAATTGAAGACATCTACTATTGGGAAGATATCTTCCAGGATGAAGGCCCCCAACCTAAAGCTCAATTCGATTTACCTGTTGTTATTATGGCAGGTGGCTTTGGTACGCGTTTGAGACCGTTAACACATGTAATGCCCAAGCCCTTAATACCGATCGGAGAAAAAAGTATGCTTGAACATATTTTTGAAAGGTTTAACAGGCATGGCCCGGATCAATTTTTTATATCCGTGAATTATAAATCAGATTTAATTGAGTATTACCTTAGAAACCAGAATTTGCCATATCAACTAAAGTTTTTTAAAGAGGATGAACCACTTGGAACAGCAGGTAGTCTATCGCTAATTAAAGGACAAATTGGTGAAACATTTTTTATCAGTAATTGCGATATCATCATCGAGCAAGACTATTCCGAAATCCTTGGCTATCATCGAGAAAATAAAAATGAATTAACGGTAGTATCTGCTCTTAAAAATTATGCAATTCCATATGGTACTATTGATACAGGAGAAAATGGCAAGTTGGAATCTTTAAATGAAAAGCCAGATCTGACATTTCAAATAAATAGTGGTATGTATATTTTGGAACCTCACCTGTTAGAGGAAATTCCTGATCAAACTTTTTTTCATATTACTGATTTAATAGAGAAAATAAGAGAAAGAAATGGCAAGGTAGGAGTGTTTCCGGTATCTGAAAAGTCTTGGACTGATGTAGGAGAATGGGACAAGTACTTGGATAATATTAGTTTTTGATTTTATTGCTTGAAAATGAGATCAAAAAAAATTCTTTTAGTAGGCAATGCAAATCACCAGTTTGTAGCAAATTATGCCAAGTGGTTGAAAAAAGAGTCTAATGAATTTGAGGTTGATGTTTTATCGGATCGTCCAGTCAAGATTGATTCAAAAAAGTTTTATAATAAGATATTTCACCTCAAATTTGAAGCCCCTTTGTTTAAGATTGTGAACAAGTTTAAGGGTATAAGACGCTACTATAGATTTTTTCTTTATGTAAAATTATTGAAAGAATTGCCGAATTATGAGTATGTCCACTTTCATTTTTTGAACGTGGATTCAGGGTTTTTGGCTACTCAAGTAAAAAAGTATTTAGGTGCTAAAGTTATCATTTCTATTTGGGGAAGTGATTTTTATAGAGTTAAAGAGCGAGATAAGAAGTATTTCGAAAATGCTTGTCAAACAGCTGACAAAATTACTTTTACCAATTCAGTAACAAGAGACAATTTTATAAATAGTTTGGATTGGAACAAAGATAATCTGCGTGTGTGCAGATTTGGTTTAGCTCCTTTGGAAGTATTAAAACAATTGAATAAATCTAAGAGACAATGTAAAAGAGATTTAGGCTGGGACCCAGAAACGCTATCAATCACTATTGGCTATAACAGTAACCCTGCGCAGCAACATATAAAGATAATTGAACAATTTAATAAATCTGTTTTAACTAAGTGCGCGCAGAAAATTGAATTAATTCTACCTCTTACCTATGGTAGTGATGATACATACAAAAATAAAATAGAGACAGTCCTTGAGAAATCCCCATTTGAATACAGAATATACCGTGATTATTTAACTGATCAGAAAGTGGCAGAAATTCGACAAGCTTCTGATATAATGATACAATTACAGAAGACAGATCAATTTTCTGGGTCCATGCAGGAGCATTTATATGCCGGAGATATCGTTATCACCGGTAGTTGGTTGCCCTACCAGACTATGAAAGATTATGGAGCTTACTTCTTAGAAGTGGATAATATTGAAGAGTTAGTTGATTTAGTTCCTGAAGTTGTTGACCAGTATAAAGGCTATAGGAAGAAAACGAAACCAAATTCTAATGCTATAGAAAGATTGAGTTCTTGGGAGACCAATATTAAAGACTGGATAGCGCTATATAATTAACTGAATGGATTTTAAGAGTACAGCAATTTCCGGTGTGAAATGGACAACAGTTGACAAAGTTGGAAAAGCTGTATTCCAATTACTCCAGGTGGCTATACTAACCCGCTTTCTTCCCAAAGAGGCATTCGGATTAGTGGCAATGGCCGTTGTTGTTATCGGATTCACTAATATTTTTGTGGATATGGGGTTGACTTCGGCTATACTTCACAAACAGGATGCTACTGTTAATGAATACAGCAGTATATATTGGCTAAATATTTTTATTTCAGTTGGGTTATATATCTTTTTGCTAATTGCTACCCCGTTTGTTTCTGATTTTTACTCTGAAAAGGAGTTGTTAACGATTGTACCAATTTTGGGGACCAATATATTATTGATTGCACTGGGGCGGCAACATCGAACAATTATGCAAAAAGAGTTTCGATTTAAGCCAATTGCGCTGGTTGAATTATCAGCCTATTTTGTTGGTGTAGTTGTTGCTGTTCTATTTGCATATCGAGGGGCTGGGGTTTATAGCTTGGTTTATTCCACTCTAACAGCTTCTGCAATAACAAATATTTTATTTTTAGGGATAAATATTCGATTAAATCCCATAAAGTTACATTTCCATTATAAAGATACAATCCCCTTTTTAAGGGTTGGGGGATATCAAATGGGTAGCAAGATTTTGGATTTCGCCTCTAAAGAGGTAGATATTTTTATAGTAGGAAAAATGCTCGGAGCTGAGGCTTTAGGGTTATACAGCTTATCAAAACAAATAGTCTTGAAACTTTTTAGTTTAATAAATCCTATTGTGGTTAATGTTTTAAGCCCTCTCTTATCATCTATTCAAAAAGAATCAGAGAAATTAAAGAGAACCTTTTTACGGGTGGTCAAATATCTAGCGTACATAAATTTTCCACTCTATTTTTTAATTTTGATAAACTCAAGAGAAATTTTGCATATTGTTTATGGTAGTGAGTATGAAGAAGGTTTCGTAGTATTATCTTTATTAGCTATATATTATTGCATTATTTCTCTCTCAAATCCTGTGGGGAGTCTTCAAATTGCAACAGGAAGAACGGATATTGGTTTCTTGTGGACAATATTACGAGTTATTCTGACTCCCGTATTTATATTTATAGGATCATTGTATAGTATTAATGGTGTTGCTTTATCTGTTGCTGTTCTTGGGGTTATTTTGTTGGTTCCTTTGTGGTATGTACAATTGAGACCTATGGCAGATATATCCCTCAGAGAGTACCTTGAGCAGTTTTATAAACCACTATCAGTATTTTTTATTTTTGGCTTAATTGCTATAGCTGTTGATTATTTCATAAATATGGGTCCGATTTTTGTAAGTCTGTTAATTAAATCACTCTTTTTTATGATTCTATTTGCTGGGGGATTATATATGATGGATAGGAAATCTTTGAAATCATTTTGGGAATTCTCGAAATCTTCATTGAAGAAATCTATTTAGGTTATGTCGAAATTTGTAGTAGAAATTGAGCTGAAAAAAGATTTTTCTGATGAAAGTTTTAAAGTCACGATTCAAGGAAATAGTAAGTTTGGAGATGATTGTATTTATGTAGACCAAGAGAATTATTTTTTATTGTTAGATGGGGCAGTACTTAATAAAAGTGATTTGCTTATGTCAAGTAAAAATTGGAGATCATGTATAGTTGATTTATACCAACAAAAGGGGGATGCTTTTTTTGATCTGTTGAAAGGCTCTTATGTGGGACTGTTGTTTGATAAAAATGCTGGCAAATGGCTAATATATTCAGATCATATTGGTAGCAAGCCAATTTATTATCACTATAATAACGACAAGATCTATATTTCAAATAATTACACAGAATTAGTTAATACTCTTATGGCTAATTCAATATCAATATCTTTAAATGTAGATGCTGCCTATCTATTATTAACCTATGGTTTTGTATTTGAAGATATTACCATTTTAAATGAAGTAAGTAGATTGATGGTTGGCCATTATGGTATAATTAGTAAAAATGGGTTTACAACAAAAGAATTTTTCAAGTTAAATAATGATCCTATTCAGATAACTGAAGAGGAGGCTGTAGAGGAAATAGATAAAAGATTCAGGAATGCTGTTAAGTTAGCTTTTGAAAAAGATCGAGAGTATGGTCTAAAACATCTGGTATCTTTAAGTGGTGGGCTTGATTCAAGGATGACTTCTTGGGTGGCTCATGAAATGGGATACACCGATCAATTGAATATCACTTTTTCTCAGAGTGATTATTTAGATGAATCTATCCCTAAAAAGATCGCTGAAGATTTAAAACATGAGTGGCTATTTAAAGCATTGGATAATGGTACCTTTCTAAATTCCATTGATGAAATTAATAAAATTTCGGGTGGTAATGTTTTATACTATGGGTTGGCTCACAGTTATAGTTTATATAAATACATGGACTTTTCCGATCTTGGCTTACTCCACACAGGTCAATTAGGCGATGTTGTTATTGGAAGCTATTCATCAGAACCTTCTTATAGCCACGAGTTTTCAAAGTTGAGTGGGGCTTATTCAAATACCTTAAAAAAAGAATTCGGTGATATCACATTTAGTGAATATCGCAATGAGGAGTTATTTAAGATGAATATAAGGGGATTTTATGGTATTAATATGGGGCTTTTGCCTGTACAAGAATTTACTGAAACGTATTCTCCGTTTTATGATAAGGATTTTATGAGTTTTGCACTTAGTGTACCAATCAAGATGAGATATGATCATAGATTGTATAAAAAATGGATAATTAAAAAATATCCTGAAGCGGCTAATTACGTTTGGGAATCAACAAAGGCAAAAATTACAGATTGGCATATTAAACTTGTGCAGAAGGAGGTACCAGTCCAGCAGTTACTTCAAAAGATTTTAAGGCGTTTGGGAATCAACAAATGTAGTAAAAAGACTAAGAACCATATGAATCCACTTGATTACTGGTATACTAAAAACGTAGAACTAAAAAGATTTCAAGATGAATACTTTGAAGCGAATATCAATCGTTTAAACGACTATCCTGAGCTCAAAGAAGATTGTATACAATTGTATAAAGAGGGGAATGGCGTAGAGAAAAATCAAGTGTTGACGTTAATTTCAACCACGAAACAGTTTTTTTAAGATTGAATATTCTAAATATATCATCAATAATCCCGTTAAAAGGACTCAAGCGAGAAAATGATATTATTCTACGAATCCAAGATTATCTGAAAGACAATTATGGATATGACTTCACAATAGCTATGTCTTTACCCTATGTGCCTTTTATCTTATCTCTGATTAATGATAAATGGAAGAAATACAGAGATTATCAGCATAAGAGACAACTAAAAGTTCAAGGTCATGATACAGTTATCTACCCTTGGTTATTGCCTCCAACAAGTAACTTCTGGTTAAATTATTTTTTAATTCCTGTCAATTGGGTCTGGTATATATTTGTTGTTCAAAAAAAAATTTTTCAGGAAGCCAAAAATGCAGATCTATTGCTTACACAGAATTTAATACCAGATGCGATTCTTGCTTATTGGTTACATAAAAAATATGATACACCTTATATCATAAACATTAGGGGCAAGTCTGAAAAATACTGGTACAAACTACCAGTGCTTCGATCTGTAATAAAAAACGCCTCACAGGTGATTACTCACAGTCCAACGAATTATCAATTGTTTAAAGATGATTATGAAATCGAACTAGTTCCTCATCCGGTGGATGATATCTTCTATTTTGATGGGAACAATGAATATAGTTATCCGAAACTTATAAGTGTGTGTAGATTATTAAGCCTTAAAAATATTGACAAAGTAATATATGCTTTGTCAAAGTTGAAAAAGCAGGGGCAAAATTTTGAATATTGTATTGTTGGTGATGGACCGAGGATGAAAAGTTTGAAGGAGCTTGTAATAGAACTTGGCTTGGTTAATGAAGTGTCTTTTGAAGGTTACTTAAGTAGAGAGAAGGTTGCAGCTCAACTTAAAGACTCAAACGTATTTATTATGCCTAGTAATCCTGAGACCTTAGGTCGTGCATTTTTAGAAGCAGCTGCATCGGGTTGTTTAATAATAGGTCATCAAAATACTGGAGTGGATGGGCTTTTTACACATCAAGAGTCAGCAATTTTTGTTAACGAAGATACTGTATATAAAGGGCTGAAAACAGTATTTGAAAACTTAAACACGATGAGTAATTATAGGGAGAAATCCCAAAAAATTGTTAAGAATCTAAAGTGGGATAAAATTGGTAGTATTTATGATGATATTTTTACTAAATCTTATAATCAATAATGATTATTTAGATGAAAAGTAGAAGCTTTTTAAAATTATGGGCAGTTTTATCTCTTTTTTTTATGGTAATTCTGCATCATCTGCAATTTAACTTTAATTATGTTTTCCCATTTGAATTAATTTTTATTGCCCCATTATTACTTCTCAAAAATAGTGATGTGATTGCCTTTCGCAAATATGATACTACTAAAATTTTTTTAATAAGCTTTGCCCTATTAGCTGTAATAAATATAATATCTTCATTTTGGAGTAGCTTGTTCTTAATTACAGATTTTAAAGCCAATATCAGTTTTTCTATAACATATATACTGATGTTGATATATTTTATTTATGGGGCTTTGTTATCCAGATATATTTCCAAAAGGGAAATAGCAGGTTACTTACTATTTTTTTTCATCCTAGTATTTTTAATTTCAGTTTTGGAATACATTTATGTACCAGTAAGAGTTTTTTTGAATAATTTTTATGACGTAGAACAAGTTTACCTTAAAGATTTTACAGCCTCAAATTATCGGATCATTGGGCTTTTCAAAAACCCAAACAGTTTAGCCGTAGTTGTGATAATTTTATTGATTGGTGCTTCAAGAAAGTATAAAAGTGAGATTTATATTTTTTCATTAATATCTATGGCAGGGGTAATTATAGCATTTTCGGGTTCGAGAACAGGATTAGTATTACTGATTGTATACATACTTTATGTTACTTTTTTTCAAGAGAAAACGGCTAATAAAAAGATTTCTGCTACTTTCCTTTTATTAATTCTGGGGGGATGGATGATTTATAATATTGATTTCGATTCTATTTCGGTGCTAAATAGGATTGGGAACTCTGCTGGAAAAGCACTATTTGAAAATAGAATAAATATTTATTGGAATAAGACACTTGAACTAATATCTAGCTTTCCAATTCTTGGTAGCGGAATAAGTCATGGTGGTAGTATTACGGTTGATAATTTCTTACTGAATGTTTTGAAAGCAAATGGGATAATAGGGTTAACTGTATTTTTAGCTCCGGTTTTATTTTTGCTCATAAATAGTTTTAAAAATTTTAAAAATGGGGCTGAAATAAAATTACTCATAATTATCTTCTTTTTAAGTTCAATGACCGGTGATTATTATAGAAGTCGTCCTATTTTCACTATTTTTTTCACTCTCATTGGTTATTATGGGATGTATCCATATGCATCTAAAAAAATCAAAAGGAACTGAAGATATGTTCATAAATAAGTGATATTTCTATAAGGTTATCAGTTAATCAATGTATTCAATATTTTTTAAGTTCTATTATTTTTTAGGATGAACATTATCTACCATTTTACCAATATCCCTTCTCACTATAGGAAGGTCCTTTGGGAAAGATTAGTTGCGAGTGACAAGTTTAGAGTGGATTTTTTCTTTGGTGATGGTCCGCTTGGTATTAAATTAATTGACTTCAGTGAAAAACCACTTTGTAAGTTTCAAGACAGATTCCATTTTTTAAAAAATATTTGGTTTAAGAAGTCTATTATTTGGCAGAGTAGAGTTTTGAAAAAATGCATTAATGACAAGATTGATACAGCCATTTTTTTGGGGAATGCTTATTGCATAACCAATTGGCTTGCAGCATTTATTTGCAAAATTAGAAATATTGAAGTTGTCTTTTGGGGGCATGGAATATACGGAAATGAAAACAGTTTGAAGTTATTTTTGAGAAAAACGTTTCTACGCTTAGCTGATAAACTTCTGCTATACGAGCGTAGAGCAAAACAATTATTGGTGAGTGAAGGGTTTAACTCTGATAAAATGTATGTTGTGTTTAATTCTTTAGATTATGACACTCAAAAGGAACTAAGGGAAAAGTTTAAAGGAATGGATAAAAATGAAGTTTTTGAATCATTAAAAAATCCTGATTTGCCTGTTCTAATATTTATCGGAAGGTTAACCACTATAAAAGAAGTTGATGTCTTAATAGAATCAGTAAATAATATTAACAAAGAGGAAATTAATATAAACCTAGTGATAATAGGAGACGGTCCTGAACGAGAAAGGCTAGAGAGATTGAGTTCTAAAGGGGTAGAAGAGAAATGGATTCATTTTGTAGGGGAATGTTATGAGGAAGAAAAAATTGCACAATATTTATCAGCTGCTGATCTCTGTGTATCACCGGGTAATGTAGGTCTCACGGGAATACATAGTCTAACTTATGGCACTCCGGTAGCAACACATGATGATATGGCTAATCAAATGCCGGAGGCGGAAGTAATTAAAGATGGATACAATGGGTTTCTTTTTAAGAAAGGGAGTGTAGAGGATTTAAAAAGGGAAATTGAATATTGGTTCAAAAGAGATCTTGATGAAATACAATTGTACTCTCAATGTATAGAAGTTATTGATAAGTATTATAATCCCGACTACCAGTTAACTGTTTTCGAAAGGATGGTGGAAAATAAACCACCCAGAGTTTAAGAAAAAAGATATGACGATGAAATTATTACAAATTAATGTTACGGCTAATAGTGGTAGTACTGGTAGGATAGCAGAGAGCATTGGGAACATTTTTTTAAGGAATGAGCATGAGAGTTACATAGCATTTGGGCAAAATGCTCAGGATAGCCAATCAGAATTAATAAAAATAGGATCTAAGTTAGATAATTATATTCATGGTTTAAAAACACGGTTTTTCGATCGTCATGGATTCGCATCTAAGAAAGCTACCAAATATTTAATAGGAGAAATTAACAAGATACAACCTGATGCTATTGGCTTACACAATTTGCATGGGTATTACCTTCATTTAGAAGTTCTTTTTAATTATTTAAAAAACAATCAGCATATACCAGTAGTCTGGACTTTGCATGATTGTTGGCCGTTTACCGGTCATTGTATTCATTTTTCAGATGAAGGTTGCGAAAAATGGAAAACACATTGTGAAAATTGCCCTTTAACCCATACCTATCCCAAGAGCTTTTTCGATAACAGTCATAAAAACTTTGAAGACAAAAGAAGGATTTTTACTGGACATTCTAATTTAATAATTGTTACTCCAAGCAGATGGTTGAAAAAGTTAGTTAATAAATCATTCTTAAAGAATTATAAAATAAAGGTTATTCAAAATGGGGTCGATTTGAAACAGTTTCGTATTTTGAATAAAAGAGAAGCTAATGATAGTAATAAGAAAATTGTTTTAGGGGTAGCCAGTGTATGGGAAGAGCGAAAAGGATTAAATGATTTTATAAAGTTAAGTAAAGAACTACCTGTAGAGTATCAAATTGTTTTAATTGGTATTAATAAAAGCCAAAAAAAGAACCTGCCACAAACTATTAAAGCAATATCCCGTACAGAAGATATATCTGAATTGGTTAAGTGGTATAATCAAGCAGATGTTTTTGTAAACCCCTCCAAAGAAGAAACTTTTGGCATGGTTACAGCCGAAGCTATGGCTTGTGGAACGCCAGTAGCGGGTTACAACGCAACTGCTACATCAGAATTGGTTAGTAACAGTACCGGGAAAGTTGTGAAGCCTGGTGATATAGATAAATTGGCAGAAGCTGTGATTTCTATAACAGATAAAGAGGATAAAAAATACAAAATAAATTGTAGAGATCGTGCCGAAACTCTGTTTGATCAGGAAGATCGCTTCACAGATTATTATAATCTTTATCAGAAAGTTTTGAATTAAGATTGTTCGGTTTTTAAATGATGAAGAGTTATTATAAAAAAATTTCAAAAGTTATTAGATACTGTTCTATTTATGGATTAAAAAGAACAGTAAATAAAGTTTCAGGTAGGCTTAGGAGATTTAATATTTTTAATCCAAAATATCTCAAAAAAGAGCCGAAGATTGGATTAGTAGGTTGTGGTCAATTTCAGTTTTCAACTATTGCTTATTATTTATCCAGAGGATGGACAAACAAATTTTCTTTTTGTTACGATATTGATCAAAAGAAATCTAAAACACTGGCTGAATACTATAGTATCCCAGAGGTTCTGGATGAAGAGAACGAGCTTTATAATCGTAATCGAGAAGATTTGGTTTATATCGCCTCCAATCATGCTTCACATACCCCTTATGCTATTAAATTCTTAAATAACGGGATTGACGTATTCTCTGAAAAACCGATATCGGTCTCTTTTGAACAATTTGACCGTTTGTTAGAAGTGCTGGAAAAGTCGAATAACGATTTTTATGTAGGATATAACCGTCCGTATTCACCTGCAGTTACAGATTTAAGGAATAGATATAATGAATTACATACGGATGAAGGACGGTTTACATTGAATTGTTTTATTTCGGCTCATGATATACCAAAAGACCATTGGTATCGTAATCCCCAAGAAGGTACCCGCATTTGTGGCAATGTTGGCCACTGGATAGATTTAATGTTTCATATTTATAATTGGAGAGATCATATTCCTAAAAAGTATATTGTTCAGATTGCTTATTCAGACCTATCTGAACCGGATGACAATATTACGATATCGATTACCGATGGTATTGGAGATCTAACTTCTATAACGATATCAGCTCGCTCCGAACCTTTTGAAGGAATCAATGAAACGATTAACTTTCAATATGATACGCTGATAGCCAAGATCGATGATTTTCGAAGGATGACTGTTTGGAATGGAGACAAGCTGAATAAAAAGCGGTATTGGCCTAAAGATGTGGGACACAAACGGTCTGTGATGCAACCATTCCGGAATGATAATAGGGATTTAAATGAAATCGTTGCTTCTACAGAATTGATGCTACATATTACAGAAATGGTTAGAAACGTAGAAACAGAGAAAGAAATTACATTGAAAAGAAGTTTATAAATGCGCCAAATAATTCAGGATCTCAAATCAGGAGAAACGATATTAGAAGAAGTACCTACTCCGAGAGTGGGGGCTGGCAAAGTATTAATTAAAACCCACCGGAGCCTTGTTTCTTTAGGCACCGAAAAGATGCTGGTCAATTTTGGTCAGGCCAACCTATTAGAGAAAGCCCGCCAGCAGCCTGAAAAAGTCAAACAGGTTATCGATAAAATGAAAACCGATGGTATCAAGCCAACCTTCGAGGCTGTATTCCGCAAGTTGGATACCCCACTGCCGCTGGGCTACAGCCAGGCGGGAGAAGTAATTGCCGTAGGAAAGGGAGTTACCGAATTTCAGATCGGTGACCGCGTGATCTCCAACGGCAATCATGCTGAGATTGTGTCTGTTCCTAAGAACCTGGTTGCTAAAATTCCTGTTGGTGTTACCTACGACGAAGCCGCCTTTACGGTAGTGGGAGCTATCGGCCTGCAGGGCATTCGTCTTATAGAACCTACCTTTGGAGAAAACGTAGTAGTCTTAGGACTGGGATTAATAGGGTTAATATCGGCTCAGCTTTTGAAAGCTAACGGATGTGATGTGATAGGGTTGGATCTTGATCAAGAAAAAGTTGAACGAGCTCGTTCATATGGAATTACAGCGATCAATTCCGGTCAACAAGACGCTGTTAAGTTTGTAAAAAAGAAGAATGGGGATATTGGAGCTGATGCGGTGTTGATTACCGCCAGTACAAAGTCCAATGCTGTTATTAAACAGGCAGCCAATATGAGTCGCAAGCGTGGGCGTATTGTGCTGGTGGGGGTCGTGGGATTGGATATTGACCGATCGGACTTTTATGAAAAGGAACTGAGTTTTCAGGTGAGTTGTTCCTATGGTCCGGGTCGTTATGATGAAGAGTATGAACAGAAAGGTAAAGATTATCCGTTGCCGTATGTGCGATGGACAGAGAAGCGGAATTTCCAGGCGGTGCTGCGAGCCATGGCAGAAGGGCAGTTGGATGTGGAGTCGCTGATAACCGAGCGCGTGCCGCTGGAGGATTATGAGGAGATTTATGGGGATATGGATGGGATGGATAGCATCGCTTCTATCCTGGAGTATCCATTGAAGACGGAGGATTCTCAGGAATACACTGAGGGCGCAGAGAAAAATAATAGAACGATTAAAGTAGGTGATATTTCTTTTGAGGGGGGGACGGGTACGATGGCCGTAATAGGCGCAGGTAATTTTACCCAGGCGATGATTATGCCATCTCTTAAGGATGCCGGTGCAACAGTGAAGTACATTGTTAGTTCTGGCGGATTGTCTTCTACTACTCTTGCCAAGAAATATGATGTGCCAAACAGCTCTACTGACTTGGAGGCGGTGCTGATTGATGATGAAGTAGATGGTGTGCTGGTTACCACGCGTCATAACCTGCATGCGGGAATGACAGTGCAGGCTCTGAAGGCTGGCAAGCAGGTTTTCGTTGAAAAACCCTTGGCACTGAAAGAAGAAGAACTGGATGAGATTATAGAAGCCGTTGAGGAAACAGCTAATACAGTAACCGTTGGATTTAATCGCCGTTTTTCTTCTCATGCCGAGAAGATGAAAGAGCTGGTGGGACAACAACCGGGTCCGATGAATGTGATTGCAACGATGAATGCGGGACATATCCCTGCGGACGTTTGGGTGCACGATCCCGAGGTTGGTGGAGGACGTATCATAGGGGAGGCGTGTCATTATGTGGATTTGATTACCTATCTGACCGGTTCAAGGGTAACGGAAGTGAGCATGCAGGCGATGGGTACTAATCCCAAAGAAAATACGGATAATGCGTCTATTCATTTAAAGTATGAGAACGGTTCGCTGGGCGTGATCAATTATTTTGCCAATGGGAATAAGTCTTATTCAAAAGAGCGTGTTGAAGTATATCATCAGGAAAGAAATTTGATCATGGACAACTTCCGGAAGCTCTATGGTTATGGGTTTGATGATAGTTTTTTCAGTTTGAGTAATAAAGTGTTAAGCACGAAGCAGGACAAAGGACACAAGAATCAATTCAATTTATTGACCAAGCGTTGGAAAGAGGGTGGAGAACCTTTGATTCCCTTCGATGAAATCGTCAACACGACTCGCGCTACCTTTGCTGCTATCGAAAGCCTCAAACAAGGCAAGTGGATTCAAATGATTAACCGCTAAGGACACGGAGAACACAAAGAAAGGTGTATCTTAGTGCCCTTTGTGAACTTCTTTGTAAATTGAACATATGGATGAAGAAAACAGAATAGCATCAAATATTGTAAATGCTACAATAGAGATTCATCGGGAATTAGGTCCGGGATTGCTTGAATACGCTTATCAGGCTGTATTGGCTCACTTCCTATTAAAAGAAGGCTATAAAGTAGAAATAGAAAAGCCACAGCCAGTCTATTTTGATGGAGAAAAATTAGATGTGGGTTATAGACTGGATTTGTTAATCAATGAGAAGGTAATTGATGAACTTAAAGCAGTTGAAGAGTTGAATAGAATACACATGGCACAAGTCCTGACCTATTTAAAATTATCAGAATGTCGTTTGGGGCTGTTATTAAATTTTAATGTAGAGTTAATGAAGCACGGGATTAAACGCGTGATATTGTAACTACAAAGAACACAAGATAAATTTAGTGTTCTTTGTGTCCTCAGTGGTTAAACAAAAAATGTTAAAAAAGTTAGGACTTTATTATAGGACGATTAAGCATCTCAAACCGATCCAGATTCGGTACCGCCACTGGTATATATTCCGCGATAAATTCCGCAACCTCACCGGCCACACCTACCCACTATCGATCCCCAAAAAGGGAAATAACCTTGAACTAGAGCAGGGAATCCAACTTCAAATTTCCAGCTTCAAGCCTCCAAAAGTGTTTACCTTTCTAAATCAATCTTACTCCTTCGAAGGTGCAATTGGTTGGAACTTCAGCAAATATGGCAAATTGTGGGCTTACAATCTCAACTACTTCGATTACCTTCATCAGCCCAATATTACTAAAGAAGAAGGATTAGAGTTAGTCAGGAGATTTCTAGAACAAGTTGATAACAATCGAGAGGGACTTGAACCTTATCCCATCTCCTTACGTGGTATCAACTGGATTAAGTTTCTGAGTAAATATAATATTAAGGACAAACAAATAGATGCGAGTCTGTATGCCCAATATCAAATGCTATTGGATAACCTGGAATACCACCTACTGGGGAACCATCTGTTAGAAAACGGATGCAGTTTACTATTTGGAGCATATTACTTCCAAGATAAAGAACTGTATAATAAAGCAGAGCAGATTTTAGTTGATCACCTACAAGAACAAGTATTAGAAGACGGCGGTCATTTTGAGCGATCAACGATGTATCACTGTATACTGCTTGAGCGGTTGATGGATTGTTATAATTTGGTGGTGAGCAATGACTGGAGAGACGATACTGGATTGGGGAAAAAGCTTAAAAATAAAATTGAGCTTATGCTTGGATGGTTGGAACAGATGACCGTTGACCGACGACAGGAGACAGAAGACAGCGAGGAATCATTCGTAAACGGTCCTCTGTCTTCTGTCAAAGAACTGCCGTTATTAAATGATGGCGCGAAGGGCATTGGTCCGAGTCCCGAAGAACTATTTGAGTACGCTAATCGGTTGGAGATAACAGCTAAGCCTGTAGAGCTATCAGAAAGTGGATATCGTAAATTTAAGACAGAGAATTTTGAGCTGATTTGTGATGTAGGAGAGATTGGGCCAGATTATCAGCCGGGTCATGCCCACAGCGATACTTTTTCTTTTGCGTTATATATGGATGGTAAGCCGGTTATTATCGATCCCGGTATATCAACCTATAAAGATAATGATCGCCGTCAGTTAGAGCGGTCAACGGCTTTTCATAATACGGTTCAGTTTGAGGATAAGGAGCAGTCGGAAGTATGGAGTGCTTTTCGGGTGGGGCGTCGGGCAAGAGTTGATGTTAAGGCTGAGGATAATAGGGAATTGGTTGCAGTGCATGATGGATACCGGCCTTGGAAAATTACTCACGAACGGAAATGGTTGGTGAAGGAAGATTATATATATATTGAAGATCGTTTAATCGGAATAGAGGATGCCACAGGAAAGTTTTATATACATTTTCATCCTTCGCTTTTAGGTGAGGTGTCGGTTGCGGATAGTTGCGTAAAAGTCGGTGTAATTAATATAGAATTCGAATCGGCTGATAAGATAAAAAAGTATAGCTATGATTGCCCCAACGGTTATAATCAGTATATTATGGCCCCCAAAATTGAAGTGCAGTTTGTTAGCGAATTAGAATCGAGAATTTCATTGAACATAGAGGATACGGAGTGATAATTGAACACAGAGTTCACAGAGAAAAAATAAACTTTGTTCTTTGTGACTTCTGTGAGTACTCTGAGTCAGAAACATTATGAACATATTATTCATCACTGATAATTTTCCGCCGGAGGTAAATGCCCCGGCAACCCGTACTTATGAACATTGCAAGGAATGGGTTGGCGAAGGTCACGAAGTAACCGTTATCACATGTGCACCGAACTTTCCGCAGGGCAAGGTGTATGAGGGATATCAAAATAATTGGCACGAGAAAGAAGAGGTTGATTGTATTGAGGTGATTCGAGTGTGGAGTTATATTACGTCTAATGAGGGATTTTTAAAGCGAACGTTAGATTATTTTAGCTTCGCCGTCACCTCATTTTGGTCAGGTTTATTCCAGAAGTCAGATATTATTATTGCTACTTCTCCCCAATTTTTTACGACATGGTCGGGATGGGCGTTATCAAAATTTAAAGGCAAGCCCTGGGTTTTTGAGGTTCGTGATTTATGGCCTGAGTCGATCAAAACGGTTGGTGCATTGGAAGATGGGGTTGTTTATAATATTCTGGAAAGTATTGAACTTTTTCTATATCGAAGTGCCGATAAGGTTATTCCTGTAACGGATGCTTTTAAGAAGAATTTGAGTGACCGTGGTATAAGTCCAAGTAAACAATTGGTTATACCTAATGGTTCTAATTTAGAGCTTTTTGATCTTAATGCGAGTGACGGTGGTGCTGTTCGTGAGGAGTTAGGACTCAATAATAAATTCATTATCGGTTATGTGGGTACACACGGAATGGCTCACAATTTAGATTTTATTTTAGAATGTGCCGGAGAAATTGAAGATCCCGATACCCACTTTCTTTTTATTGGGGATGGATCAGAAAAAGAGAATCTGCTGAAAATTGCTGATGAAGAACAGCTCAAAAATGTAACCTTTGTAGATCCTATTCCAAAAAACAAGGTTCCTGATTATCTTGATGCTGTTGATGTTTCCTTAGTTCCTCTTAAAAAGTCAGATACCTTTAAGACTGTGATTCCATCAAAAATATTTGAAGCGGCTTCGATGGAGTTGCCTATTTTACTTGGAGTAGAGGGACAGGCGCAGGAAATTATTAAAGAATACGAAGCGGGTATCTGTTTTGAACCAGAAAACAAGGATGATTTTTTAGAAAAGCTTAGTTTACTTAAGCAAGACAAAAAATTATATAAAAGTGCTTCGCAGAATGGAGCAAAGCTAGCCAAAGCTTATGACCGTAAAATGTTAGCCCAAAAGATGCTTAACGAGCTCAAAAAGATAGCTGAAAATAAGTTATAATTAGATACTTTACACTTAAAACTTTTGACTTAATAACTAAGATTTATTTATGAAGATTATTAATGTTGCCAGTGCGCGACCGAACTTTATGAAAGTGGCACCGCTATTAGAGGAGTACAAAAATCATCAGGAAATAGAAGCGCAGCTACTGCATACCGGGCAGCACTATGATTACGAGATGTCTAAAATATTTTTTGATGAGTTGGGTATTCCTGCACCTGATCATCATCTAGGAGTAGGCAGCGGTAGCCACGCGGAGCAGACCGCCAAGGTGATGACTGAATTTGAAAAGGTGTTACAGAAAGAACAGCCCGACTGGGTGATTGTGGTCGGGGATGTAAATCCTACAATGGCTTGTACAATTGTAGCTAATAAAATGGGAATAAAAGTTGCTCATGTCGAAGCCGGCCTGCGAAGCTACGACCGGGATATGCCCGAGGAGATCAACCGAGTGCTTACTGACAGTATTGCTAACCTTTTGCTGACGCCCTCTATTGACGGTAATATGAATTTGATCAAAGAGGGCATTCCCGAAGAGAAGATCCGTTTTGTTGGAAATATTATGATCGACACGCTCTTTAATATGCGCAAACGGTCGGATGAGTCTACGATTTTGGATGATTTAGGAATTAATGAAAAAGAATACGTACTGGTTACCCTGCACCGTCCCTCAAATGTAGATCAGGAAGAAACATTAAGTAATTTTGTAAGAATACTTGAAGAAGCGAACGAAGAATTGCCAATGGTTTGGCCTGTGCATCCGCGCTCGAAAAACAATGCCGAAAAGTTTGGGCTGTGGGAAGAGCTGCAGTCTATTGAAAACTTACACTTATTGGAGCCGGTGGGGTACTTGGATAATGTCTGCCTGATGAATAATGCTCGGCTGGTGTTGACGGACTCCGGCGGTATCCAGGAAGAAACGACGGCCTTGGGCGTTCCTTGCCTCACTGCTCGGGAAAATACCGAGCGTCCCATTACCATTACCGAGGGGACGAATACACTGGTAGGTACCGATCCGGGAGTGATTTTGGAACATATCAAAAAGCATCTGCAAAATGGTGTAGCTGGGAATGCTGATCTTCCGAAGCCGCTGTATTGGGATGGGAGTACGGCGAAACGTATTATCAAAGCTATTTTAGAAGCTTCTTAATTATTATGGAATCAATATGGAATTGTTCCATTTTGGGAACGATGCAAAAACGGAACCCAAAAACATCGCCGGCTGAGAATTTTGAACGCGGCTTCGACCTTCGGATGGGATAATTCTAATGGTCAGTTACACTGAATGCCTTCTATTTGAATAGGTACCTGTATAGAATTATTCTTTTCATCCTTCGGTCTCTGCTCAAAATTCATTAGGCCGGTTTTATTTAAAATCTTAAAGCTGGCAAGAATATTAACATCCCTCTTAGAGAAGAGGGAATGAGGGAGATTGAAGGAAAGGGTTTTAAGCTTTCCCAATTTATGAGTCCTTGATCTATTAGAAATGATCAATATTAGGGATAAATTATGTGAAACAATTTCTGGGTTTTTAAAAACGTTTATTGTCTTTTCACTTACAATTTGAAGGCCTTATATTCAGCATTCCCAAAGTTTAGATTCAGATTTAAAAAGAGAAATAAATGCTTCAAGAGCTATTAGATAAGATTGATAACAAAGAATACACCGTCGGAATTGTAGGCTTAGGCTATGTGGGGTTACCGTTGATGTGGACCTTCCACAGTAACGACATGCCGGTGTTGGGATTTGATATCGACAAAGAAAAAATTAAATGTATCGAAAATGGTACTCCCTATATAAAACATTTAGGCGAAGAAATGATGCAGAAGCTGGCGGGTAGCGATCGGTGCGATGCCACAACAGATTTTACACGGTTGTCTGAAGCCGATACAATATTAATGTGTGTCCCCACGCCGCTGGACGAGCACCGCGAGCCGGATATGCAGTATGTAGAAAAAACAGCTATGACCATTGGGGAACATCTCCGTGAGGGGCAGCTGGTTGTATTGGAATCTACTACCTATCCGGGCACAACCGAAGAGTTGATTATCCCCATATTGGAATCGAAGTCGGGATTAACGGCAGGAGAAGATTTTTATGTGGCCTATAGTCCCGAGCGCGAAGATCCCGGTAATGTTAATTTTGATACGGGCAGCATCCCCAAAGTGGTTGGGGGGCATACACAAGAAGGGATCGAGCTGGCTTGCGCCATGTATGATACGGCTATTGTACAAACGGTACCCGTGTCTGACACAAAAACGGCCGAGGCAGTAAAGATTACCGAAAATGTTTTCCGGGCCGTAAATATTGCCTTGGTGAATGAACTGAAAGTGGTGTTTGCTGAAATGGATATCAATGTTCATGAGGTACTTGATGCCGCTGATACGAAGCCGTTTGGCTTTATGAAATTCGTGCCGGGCCCGGGGCTGGGTGGCCACTGTATTCCCATTGATCCTTTTTATTTAACTTGGAAGGCTCGGGAGTACGAGGAACATACCCGGTTTATTGAGCTGGCGGGAGAGATTAATACGGCCATGCCTCAGTATGTAGTTGATCAAACGCTGAAATCGCTGAACGCTCACAAAAAGCCGATGAATGGGAGCAAGGTGCTGGTGATTGGGTTAGCATATAAACCAGATGTGGATGATCAGCGGGAATCCCCCACATTTAAAATCATGGATCTGTTGGAGAAATATGGCGCTGATGTTTCCTATTATGATCCTTACATTCCTGAAATAAAACCCACGAGGGAACATCCAAATTGGACAGGAGTTGAAAGTGTAAAGTGGGATGAGGAGACGATTAGCCAATTTGATGCCGTAGTGATTTCAACAAATCACTCGGATATTGATTACAAGCAGCTGGCCGAATGGAGCGACTGTATTATCGACAGCCGTCACGAGATGAATGGCATTCAGCACAAGTCTGATATCCATATTTGGCAAGCGTAGTGGTTGAGGTTTTAGGTCAAGGTTGAGTGATCTAATTACTGTCAATTCAAAAACAGTTCGTCCCATAATTTGGGATTCCAGTCAAGATGACCATCTTGCAGATCTTCAAAGTTATTTCGAAGACGGTAGGAGGTAGAGAAACCTATCGATACAGTAATTTATTGAGAAGCAATATAGTTCTCTCTTGGTAGCTTCAGAATTGTCGGGGCTTATAAAGTGACATTTTCTAGTTACCTGTTGGGAAGGGAGAGCTAAAAATTGGCAGATGGAATCCTTCTTTAAAAACGGGAGAATGTATTTAATGCAATTTTCATGTTATACATAGGTTGTATATGTAAACTTCGGTGATATCTTTCCGACTATTACTGCCACCAGTACGATAAGCCTACAATTGGAGCAGGTATCTATTGTACTAAGTATATTTACAGAGATTTAATAATTATTCTTGCAAAATTGTAATAAATCATTAAAACCATTACATTTTCAAACCAAAACAAGCAGAGGCGTTTTATTTAGTTAAATAAAGTGTGTATGGAACAACCGTTACTACCAGATGGCGGGATGACATTAGGTGTGATCTTTATACTATCCTGTTTAATCTCCTATTTTGCGATACCAATAATTAAGAGGGTGGCCGAAAAGCAACATTTGTTTGACCATCCGGATGATGATCGGAAGTTACATTCCGAGGCAATACCTACGTTGGGTGGTATTGCTATATTTTCTGCATTTATCATTAGTTATTCCGTAAGTCCCTGGGCCGATGGTTTGAGCGGATATTCATATCTGGCTGCTGCACTTACCATTCTATTTTTTGTAGGATTAAAAGATGACTTGGTTGTTCTTTCGGCTCGAAAAAAACTTGCGGCTCAATTAACGGCTGTTGGTCTTATTATCTTTGGCAGTGACATGCTCATTGATAATTTTTATGGGGTATTTGGTCTGGCAGAAATACCCTATTGGGTAGCCGTTCCCATTACATTTTTTACGGTTATTGTGGTCATTAATGCCATTAATTTAATTGACGGCATTGATGGGTTGGCAGGGGGGATAAGTGCGATTGCGTCTGCAATATTTGGAGCGGCATTTTTTTATGTTGGAGCACTTCCAATGGCCATGTTTTCATTTTGTCTTTCAGGGGCGTTATTAGGTTTTCTGTATTACAACTTTAGTCCCGCTTCCATCTTTATGGGTGATACGGGATCTATGCTGTTAGGATTCCTGCTGTCAGTACAAACAATAGAGTTTATTGCATTAAGTGGAGATCCGCTGTTTGCCTCTGTTTTTGGAAATGCATCTGCTATTCTACCGGTGGCTATTTTAGGATTTCCACTGTTTGATACATTGCGTGTAGTCTTCAAGAGATTACGTCGCAGTAAATCTATCTTTGAACCAGGGCAGGAGCACGTACATCACGAGTTGTTGCGCATGGGGCTTTCTCATAGAAATACTTCGTTGCTGCTCTATGGAGAAAGTCTACTGTTGGTAGCTATAATCGGTACCTTGGCACTACTCGATCTCAATGTGAATATTTTATTAGGTGCTGTAATATTAACGAGTCTTATCGTATTTCCCACCAATGGACTTAAAAGGCGAATAGCTTCTAAATTATTCGGATATGATTGGCAAGCCTATCGAAAAAGAAAGTGGGGTATTGAGTTTAATCCCGAAATGCTGGAGCCACTGAATGGCAACGACAGCGATGATTCTTTAGAAATTGTGACAAATGGAGAAGAGGAGTACGAGGAAGAAGCTGATAGCGTGGCGGTTTGATTTTTAGTATTAAGTAGATAATTTTAAGTATTAAGTTTCGTTTAGAGGCATCTTCGAGAGGAGGTGCCTTTTTGTTTTTCAGGATGCAGGTCTCAGGATGCACGATGAAAACCGTGGAAGTTGCACAAAAAAGTCCCCCTTATGGCACTATAAAATTGAAAGGCAGTTGATAAGGTTAAAAGGAAGCTACGGGGGCTGATCAGCACTATTTAATAATAACCCTATTTTAACGGAGACGGGCGATCGATGACCAACCCTGTTATCTCGGACACAGATCAATCTGTAAGCTTCCTTATTTTTCGAACACAGCCCCAACCCTGTCATTTCGAATGGAGCGCAGCGGAATGAGAAATCTATGTTTTTTGCTTTTCAGCAATCTATCTTAAACAAAGATCTCTCCCTTGCGATCGAGATGACTGGTTGATTATGGTATTGGGATTGTAGGAAACTAGGATAGCTAAGCGAAGCCGCCATTGACGACAGAATGTGGTAAAGCCCGAAACCCAATATGTCACTCCGAGCCCGACAGTCGTCGGGAGAGGAGTCTCAAGCGTTATCAAAGCACATTTCCTTATATTGGCTTGCTGCCCGTTTCGGGTCTTGGTAATCCTAATCACAAGACTCCATGGAGAGACTTTGCCCCAACCCTGTCATTTCGAACAGAACATAGTGAAGTGAGAAATCTTTGTTTTACAATATCGTTTTATTTGCTAAGAAAATCTCGTTCCGTACCTCTGGTGCGGAACGTAGCATTTACGTAGTCATAGCAACATCCCCTTTTTCTTCCGCTGACGCGGAATTCATTTTCCCCGCTTCGAAGGGGGTTGGTGGAACAGTGATTAGGTTATTGGAGGGCAAAGTATCAAAGTGGCAGCAGTTGCTTGATGTTAAAGTTTAGGGGTAACTTGTGATATAGTAAAGTTTCATGGATATTAAACAAGCAAAAGTTGTTTATATGATATATATCATAATATATTAACTTGCTAATGAGTTAGATGTACTATGTTATTACATTTGCTTTTGGGTATCTATTATAAACTGAATAAAGGAGCATTATGTCTATAATCATAACGAATGATGATTCTGTAGAAAAGATTCGAAAGGCGATTCAACAGGCCACGGGTAAGAAAAATAAGAGAAAAATAAGTCTGGATAAATACTTCGGCAAAGTACATTTTGATGAGAAAGGGTTAGAATATCAGAAAAGGGTTAGGAATGAGTGGAAATAATATCGTTGCAGATACTTCTTTACTCGTAAATTTTTTCAATGGTTTAGATATTGCTCGAAAGGTGATGAAAGGGCAACAAATATGGATTTCCTGCATCACAGAAATTGAATTATTAAGTTACTCAGGGCTCAGCGATCAGGAAGAGCAGATTATAAAATCATTTATTGAAGAGTGCAGTTTGATTGATTTGCATGTGGGTATACGTAAATTGTCTATAGTGTTCAGAAAAGAGCAGGGACTTAAAATTCCGGATGCTATAATCGCAGCCACTTCTACCTACCTTGATTTTCCATTAGTCACCATGGATAGTGATTTTGAAAAAGTGAATACTTTGGAATCAGTCATACTCAAAGTGTAAAGTTTATTTATGAGGCATGTCCGTAAGGATATGCCTTTTAGTTTTACATCTCGTTCCGTACCTCTGGAGCAGAACGTTACGTTGGCCCTCTTTTTATTTCTACCTACTTCACAGGGAGAAACTCTTTTGTCAAAATAGCAGCCTACCGGTTGAGAGAGGAGATGGCATCAACGTTGTGAGAGCTATACTCAGGAACAAAGTAAATATTAACAAAGCCGCCATTGACGACAGAATGTGATAAAGCCCGAAACCCAATATGTCACTCCGAGCCTGCCTTCGCCGAAACTTATAAGAAATAGGACTCATGAAATTATGATATCTTCGTGCAGGCATGCACAGTGAGGAGTCTCAACCGTTATCATAGCACATTCCTTTATATTGGCTCACTGTCTATATCAAGATTTGATACTCCTCCTCATAAGACTCCATGGAGAGACTTTGCCCCAACCCTGTCATTTCGAATGGAGCGCAGTGGAATGAGAAATCTATGTTTTTGCTTTTCAGCAATCTATCTTAAACAAAGATCTCTCCCTAACGGTCGAGATGACTCGTTGATTATGGTATTGGGATTGTAGGAAACTAGGAAAGCTAAGCGACGCCACCATTGACGACAAAATGTGATAAAACCCTAAACCCTTATGTCACTCCGAAAGCAGTGAGGAGTCTCAACCGTTATATAGTACGTTTCCTTATATTGGCTCACTGTCTATATCAAGATTTGGTACTCCTCCTCGTAAGACTCCTCGGAGAGACTTTGCCCCAACCCTGTCATTTCATATCTCGTTGCTACGCTCCGTGTCGAAACAAAATGTAGGCCGACCCCATCTCGTTCCGTACCTCTGGTGCGGTGCGTAGTTCTAATAATAACCCACGGTTGCAAGTGCGTTGTACGCACGAACAATCGTGTCTAATTTCTATTACTAAAAAACACGCAATGAACTATGATGTTCTCGCACAAATCGCGCACAATCGGCGAAAAAAATAGCCCAAAAAAGGGTCAAATCAATCGATTTTTTTGTCGTTAAAATGGTTCATTAGGTACGAAAATTTGGGGTACTAAGTGTGGACAAAAACACTCAAAAGGGGGCTTTAAGAGAAACTGAGGGCAATAACTGTCCCGAAAAAAGAGGGACTCATAATCGATTGGTCGTAGGCTCAGTATCAATTCGGCACACCTATCGAATCCATCTCCAGGAAACTGCTCGTAGGTTGGTGAGAGGTGTATCTTTCACGATCGCATATCAAGGATATTGGTGTATCTTTTGGCTTGATCCAAAAGATACTAAAAGATCAAGTTCCTTCGTGGAATCCTCCGATTCTCGGAGGGCTACTTTGTAGCATTCCACAGGACGGGCTGAGAATTCTGACTTCAGCTACGGACATTGGATGTGGGCAATTCAATGGTCCTTGTACTATTGTGCATGTTTACATGGAATCACCGGTATGAATTGCCCAACACATCCCGCCGTCCTGCGCACAGAATTCTTAGGACCGGTTTAAACCGTGAAGCTGGCAGTAAGAAATCATCCCTCTTGGAGAAGAGGGAATGAGGGAGATTGATTATGAAAAAGGTCACAAAGCTTAAATTTTGGGATCTATTAAACGTATGTTGTTCCATTTTTTAAAACGACCAATCACGGAATATTGAAGGAGTGTATCTTTTCTTGATAAAGGGATGTCCATTTTTTGTTAGCAAAGTTCTTGTTACTGTTTTTCAACGAGGAAAAAAGTAACCAAAAAACTCACCGGCTGAGAATTTTGAAAACGCTCCGGCCCTTCGGCTGGAGTATTTCAATGGTCCGTGTTCTATTGATAATTGGATGGGATTATAAACCGGTATGAAATACTCCGTATCGCCTCAGTAACTCCGCTCAAAATTCGTTATGCCGGATAATTAAACAAACAGGGGGTTCGGGGTGAATCGCGGGAAATAATTTCTGGGTTTTAAAACAGGTCCTATGAATTTTGTGGAATCGACCAAAGCAGGTGGTCGTGTTTTTTGTACCGGTTTTTACTTGTACACCTGCAGCAATAGAAAAAGGACCATCTAAAAAACACATCTGCTGCCGGGTGATGACGATTGCAAAATTCTAAGTCTTGACTTTTTACAAGCCTTTTGTGTCAAGACAAAAGGCGAAAAGAAACACCAATAAGCTACCATTGACAGCTTTTCACCTTTTAACTTGGGTCAACCATCGTCCATCATATGGCCAGAAAAAATTAAAAAGTAATTTTTTTTGTAACAAATGTTCATCAGCCTACTCTTGTCTGCAAATCAAAAAAATTATTAATAGAGAAATTAATAGAGAATTGAATCAAGAGTGTGGACGTAGTATTCCATTGCGTCCCATAATAAACAAATAAAACCCGGTACCGGAGAGACGCTGATTTACCTTTCGCAAATCAGGCGCGGTACGGTCCGGCCAACTATAACTAAATCAATAAACTATATGTCTTTAGAGTATTATTTGGTTCCGAATCATATCACTGATAATCCCAATGACTATAGAGCTGTAAGTAGCAATTCCAATACGTACACTATTGAGGATATCTACAAGCAGATGACCCGCGAAGGGTCTACCGTCACCAAGGCAGAAGCCCTGGCGGTGTTCGAAGAGATCACGCAGGCCATAACAAGCATTGTTCAAGAGGGGCATTCCGTAGTAACACCACTGGTAAATATTTCATCAAGTGTTACCGGCGTTTTCGACGAAGAAGAGGAGCCGTTTGATTCCAACCGGCATAAGGTGCAGTTAAATATCAATTCCGGGTTGAGACTTAGAAGCCTGCCGGCTTCCATCCAGCCTGTCCGCATAGAAGGATCGCAGCCGGCACCCGATATTAAATATCTGTACGATAATGTATCAGAGACAAGAAGTGAGCTGCTTACCCCACAAAATGGTGCTCGCATTAAAGGCTCTCTGCTTAAGTTTGATGAGGAGGATAGCCAGCAAGGCATCTTTTTTATCAATACCCAGGACGCTACTGAACACCGTGTAGAGCGTTCTCTGCTGCGCAATAAGCCGGGAGAGCTCATCTTTACGATTCCTGACCTTCCGGCAGGCGAATACCGGCTCGAGGTCCGCAGTATCCTGAGCGGTACTTCCACCATACGGTCAGGCATCCTCTCCAGTCCGCTGACGGTAGAGATCAATCCATAATAGCTAACCACAGTGTCATTATAAGGGGAATGTGATTCCCCTTAGTATGCCAATATCATTCCCCTTATAAGGAGAATGTAATTGGCCTTACAATCACAATGTTACAATATAAACAAGTTAATGCACCTGTCGGGTTTACCGGCTCGGCAGGTTTACTATTAACCAATAAATCAGGAGAAAAGAATGGATAATATTAATTATTCTTACAAAGTCGACGAACGTACAGCCCTGGTGTTGCCGGGCGGGGGAGCCAAAGGAGCTTTTCAGGCAGGAGTGCTACAGGTATTGCGCGAGCAGGGATTCACCTATGATGTTATCAGCGGCATCAGCGTAGGTTCGCTGAACGGAGCCATGCTGGCTACGGATCAGTTTGAAACCATGATCGAGGTGTGGAAAGACCTGACGCCCAAACAGGTGTATCGCGAAAAGACGCTGGTAGGGCTGGCCCGCAGGTACCTGCAATATAAAATCGGCTTGGGTAAGCCGCCGGTCTCCAAATTTGACAACGGGCCGTTGCACAGCCTGTTGCGAAACCACCTCAAAGGTCGTCCGACTACTGTGCCGTTCACCTTCGGCTACGTTAAGCTGGAAACAGGACGATATGTACGTGCCTCCATCCCTCATCAAGAGTCGCATACCATCAACGAAGAGGATATCTGCCGCATCCTGGCCTCCACGGCTATCCCAGCGGTGTTCAACCCGGTATCGGTCAACGGCTATCAATGTGTGGACGGCGGTCTTCGCGATATTTCTCCCATCCGCGAAGTACTGCCCTATAACCCGCACCGTGCCATCATTATACCCACCAAACCTACTGATGGGCTGCCGCGGCCGGTAAAAAGCCGTGATATTATCGACATCGCCTTCCGCTCGATTGATATCATGATGGACGAAATATTCTATGAGGATATCGCCCGTTTTCTGACGATCAACCAGCTGGTGCGTCAGGCAGAAGACGAGGGCGTCGAGCTGCGCCACCGTACCGGACGCATCTACCGGCATGTGCATCCGTTGATTATTGCTCCCAAAGAGCCGCTGGGAGATGCGATGGATTTCAGCAACGATAACGTTCGCCGGCTGATGGAGGTTGGACGCGACCGCGCTCGCGAAGTGCTGTCGATGGAGCCGTATCCCAAACCGATGATCCTGTTCCGCGAAGCCGTATAGAAAGAGCCGGCAGATCATGCTTTATTCATACCCGTGTGGTGACCCACCCCCGGCCCCTCCCTAATGATTTAGGGAGGGGAGGTCCGCCGTATGGCGGATGGGGAGGGTATGAAATCAGAATGCAACATAGACCAGGGTCAGTCCTCTCCACCGGAGGGGTACCGAGGTACGAGGCGGGGTGGGTTTTTCCAAACAACAACGTTTGTCATTGCAAACGAAGTGAAGCAATCTCCTTGGGTTAGCTTACTGATGTATGAGGGATCATCCTTTAGATACTACGCGAATCGTAAAAGGGAGATTACCACGGTCGGGCATGACCCTCCCTCGTAATGACATTGCTTTTTTATGGGAGGGCAAAAGAATTGTGATAACCGGCACTCAAAAATCCCCTCTCAAGAGGGGATTTGTTCGTGCCTATTCAAAGTCATGAAATTTATTGCATACCAAAATCTAAAATCATATTCATCTATGAACGAACAACAGGAGTTCTGTTTTTACGTCTATAACATCCGTCTGCTTACCGACCGGGAGCGCGGGCCGGCCCTGTACAAGCGTCTGTTTCATAAGTTGTACGGGGTGTTCAGGTCACAACCCGTTCGTCCATCTTGTTGCTACATGAGGTTTTGCTCGATGGAAGAGTATCATGTAGCCGGTACGCCAGTGCTAAAGGGGCACTTCGGCAGGTTCAGCCCCAGGCAGAGCAATCCGGAGTATACGTGCTACCCTTGTGATGCCGAAAAACATTCCGGCACTGCAGTAAGGTGTCCCGATTTCCGAATAATGGAATACATCTTCATTCCAACCCTGCACCGCTTGTGCCTGTTGGTGCGTCTCGATAAGAGGTCACTTTTGATGGTACAGCGATTTCTGGACACAGCACTCAATCGTGTCGCCAGGGTGGATGAAGAGGTACAGGTGACGCTGGAGAAATCCCGGGAATTTCTCCAGGATATCCTCGATGCCCGCGACATTCTCGATATTAAACTGCACGTTTCGTTCAGTAATCAGGATCTCAATGACGAGTATACCACCCTTGTGGACAGCCAGCTGCGGGAGGCGGAGATCGAGCATCTGGAGATCAGCGGACGCCCGCGTGACGGCAAGAGCGTGAACCTGAAGAAAAGCGAGTTCCTGATGGGGGCCGCCGGGCTGGTTCCCAGCAATGGACGTGCTTTGGTGCAGATCGTCAACCACAAAGGGGAAAAGGAGACAGTGGATACGTCCAATTACCCGCGTATCTTTCGGATTCGCTGCGGGGTAGGAGAGAAGTTCGAGGCGGTGGTTCATCATATGATCAAAACCTATCCCCGGCGCCATGAAGCATAACAGACAGCGTCAAAACCAATTAAAGCGGTTGCGGGCCCGGCACCAGTCGGGTCCCCGCGACTTGTTCCGGTTGTATCCGAAGAGCAAATTAAAGCAGACCCTCGGTGTTCCCCTGGCGGTCAGCGCAGTGATCATGAGTGTACTGTTGTGGACGGGTTTGCCGGTCCGCGATAAGCTGCTCGGGCTTATCGATCTGGCCTTGCGCATCTTCCCAGACATGCAAGCCGTGCTGCTGGCGGGATTTGGCATCTTTTTCGGATTCCGTGACCGCGTCTTCCTCAGCAAGACCACCGCGGCGGGAAAAGGAACACTGACCCTCTACCAAAAAGTTATTTTCGCTTTTACCTTTACGCTGGTACTGCAATCGGCCACGCTTATGACGGCCTTCCTGTTTCAGCTGTTTTCGAAGGTGCATATTGGCTGGGTGGCCCCGGCATACGAACTGATAAACAAAGCAGGATTCGGACTGTTAATACTTCTTACCCTTGTTTCGCTGTTTTCGATTTATCAGATGGTAATGATCATCTTCGGACTGGCACAGAACTACCACTTGCATATGGTGCTGATGAAGAAGCGAAGGCAAAGAGAAAGGGGGGGGGATTAGGTTATTGAGTGATGAAGTGACTGAGTGACTAAGTAACAAAGTGGACTTGCTGACGGTTGGCGGACGATGGGAGACAGTTAGAAAAGAATTAAAAGCAGTGTCATCCCGCCGTGCCCCGTCATTCGGGGAGCGGAGTCGAGGGATCTCATGCCATTAGGCTCGCGTAGCATCTAAGAGAGCTCTGTTCGCTCAAAGATTACCCCATTTATTTTTTTAACGCCCAAAAAAAATCAAGGCTTAGAATAATCTATGCGTTTCAGCGCAACGGATTGAATAAATTCGATGGACCGCTACATTGATGGTCCATTAATGGTTAATCCACCGGTACGAATTTATTCCGGGCATCCGCTGGCTTACACAGATTATTCGTAGGCCCGGTTAGAAAACCGTATGTCTCCTCTAAAGCTTTGGAGCACTTTGTGAAGTGGCGGCAAAAAGTCCCTCTTAGAAAAGAGGGATTCAGGGAGATTGATGGAAGGGGAAAAGCAGTGATTAGGTGAGGGAGATTAACAGAGATACTAAGTAACAAAGTTTCAGAGTAACATGGGGACAGAGTGCAAAGTTGTAACAAGAAATCCATCATGATTACCTAATCACGAATAAGCAAAAAACAGATGTCATTTCGAACGGAACGGAGTGAAGAGAGAAATCTGTGTTATGCCTTCTCTTACTCAAAGTAAAACATAGATCTCTCCCTGCGGTCGAGATGACAGGTGAGGAGGTATGAATTAGCAGATAGTTTAAGTTTTAGTGGAACAAGAGCAATCCTAATTTGTCATTTCGAGTGTAAACGAGAAATCTATGTTTAGGTTTGCTTCCTTAAAGTAAAAAACAGAGATCTCTCCCAGTGCTTGCCAAACGTAGCCTTGCGCGCAAGTCTGGTTGAGACGACAGTAGAGAGGAATAGATCAGCAGATAGTTTTCCTGGTTGAGAGAGGGTTATACCCTCGATCAACTACGGAAATGTTCTTCGGGAGTGCAACTCCCTCTGAACGCAAGAGTAAGACGGAATGATTATAAAGGTGTCATTTCGACCGGAGGCTGTGGGTATCAGGCCGGAGTGGAGAAATCTATCAAGGCAATAAATAACGTACGAAGCATGATAGATCCCTCGGCTACGCTCGGGATGACGCTTTAAAGAGAATTGAAACAACGACGTCACTCCGCACCCGATGCAGAGTCTCACGTGGCAAGTCAACCCAGAACCCCAACCAGCGAATAAAACATTTATCACCGTTGGTGAGACTTTGTGTCTGTATTAAAACTTTCAGCTATGCGAGATTGCGGATCAAGTCCTCAATGACGCCTGGAAAGGGGAGGAGGTTGAATGACATTAAATAATAACGTCATTCCGCTGTGTCCCGTCATACGGGGAGCGCAACGAAGTGAAGAATCTCCTGCCATAAGGATCGCGTAGTATTAATTGGAGTTTGTTTTGTGACCGGGTAACTGAGTGAGCTGGTGATTGAGTAGTAAAGTAATATTGCTTCTATAACATCGATTGTCATTTCGAATGGAGTGCAACGGAATGAGAAAACTTTGTTTAGTTGTTCTCTTGCTTAAAAACAAAGATCTCTCCCTTGCGGTCGAGATGACAGAACGTAAATAAGGTTGTCACTTCGAACGGAACGCAGTGAAAAGAGAAATCTATGTGTCAAGATTTTAGGCACATTCCAACAACAATTTTTAAATCTGTAACGGCAAAGGAGATACATTTTTGTTCGAAGTTGCCTGCTGATATATCTATATTCTCTCTCCAAAATTTAAAGAAAAATATTTTATCAGTGAGATCATTCAGTACCGTCAGTATTAGCATTGTTATTTGTGGGTTATTGTTATTGGGTTTGCGGCATACCGCTTCTGCTCAAACGACCGCTCCACCCAAAGAGGTCACCGTTGACCTGGAAGTTGGGACGACTATCAGTGGAGAAGGAACCTTACCCTTCTGGCTGCACAGCAATCGCTGGGGGATTATCGATCGTCGGAGTGCCAATGGCTTTGTACGGCTGGCACCCAGGGTTGATCTGGGCACGCTTGGGCCGGTGAAGCTGAACGCCGGGGCCGAGTTGGTGGGCCGATGGTCGGAGCAGAGCAGTGTGTTTTTTAATGAGGGCTACCTGCAGGCGGATTGGAAAATATTTCGTCTGGTAGCGGGACGAAAAAAAGAACAAATAGGAATTACCGACAGCAGCCTTACCTCCGGCTCCATGATACAGAGTGGGAATGCATCGCCTATTCCCAAGGTGCGGCTTTATACCCCTGATTTTGTGGGTGTTCCCGGCACAAATAACTGGCTGAGTTTCAAGGGCTATTTTTCCCACGGCTGGATGGAAGATGGGAGAGTATCAAGTAACGCCTATTTGCATCAAAAAAATTTCTATCTAAGATTTTTTAGAGAACAAAGTTGGTTTAATGCATATGGTGGTTTTACACATAACGTAACCTGGGCGGGGACGCATCCCAATTATGGAAATTTGCCTGACGGTTTTAAGAATTTTACTCGTGTTGTTTTGGCAAAAAATATTGATGAAGATGATCCGAACTTCCCGAGTAACGAAACGGGAGGAACTCTTGGGAATACGACCGCCGGTTATGATACAGGCATTGAAATGAGTTTCGATTTTGCAGATATCATGCTGCATCGCCTGTTTTATCTCGAAGATCGTCCTGGATTGTGGTTTCGTAGTCCTTTGGATGGGCTTTGGGGATTGAGTGTAGATCTAAAAGGGTTTCCATTAATCGAAAAAATTAGTTGGGAACATTTAAACACGACGAAACAGGGTTCAAAATCCTTTGAAAGGCGGGGAGCGGATAACTATTACAGTAATGGCATATACTATAGTGGATGGACGTATCAAAACAGAACTATTGGTTCGCCCTTTCTTTTTACTCGTCCAAATACCGTTGGCGTTCAAAACAATATTGTAGTAATGCATCATTTTGGAGTAGAGGGAAATATTAGCGAGGATATTAATTATAAGTTTTTGGGTTCGTATAGTCGTAATTATGGTGCAAAAAGGATTATTACTAATCCCGAGACTTTGCAAGGGCAGAATGGTCGTTTTGATCGCCAGGACCAATATTCGTTCTTGTTGCAGCTGTCTATACCTGTACGTCCAAAGCTGTCGCTTAACCTGGACTTGGCTTATGATACCGGGGAGCTGTATGCGGATCAACTGGGCGGGATGGTTAGTGTGAAATATAGTATTAAGTAGAAAGTTTTAAGTGTTGAATTAAATGCGTCTCTTTAATCAAGAGTTTCTCCTTTCCCTGCTCGTAGGGAAGGGAGATCAAGAGGGATGGGTCGAAAGCGATTACAAAACAACAAAGGTTCAAAGTTAAGCCTATCTAAAAGAGCTCATCCATAGACTGGTACTTTAGTGCCGGGCATGGGTAAAATCATTGATTGCGTGATGAGGTGACAGCGTAATGAAGTACCATTGCTTGTACAGCATTAGCACTGTTGTCATTTCGAATGGAGTGTAACGACATGAGAAATCTGTGTGTTAGGGCGGGGCAGTACATTCCAATAAAACAAAGATCTCTCCCTGCCGGTCGAGATGACAGCGTGCCTTAGTGAAAGAATGCCCGTTTAGATTGCGTAATTAAACATATACACCAGAATGTCATTTCGAACGAAACATAGTGAAGTGAGAAATCTATGTTTCGTTGTAACGCGTGTCAGTTAACCTGTGATGGGTAGGGTTGATTGGTGATTAATTGATGAAGTGACTGAGTATCACAGTTACAAAGCAACAAAGACTTAAAATCAAGCCTGCGTACAGCGTTCATCCATAGACTGGTACTTTAGTGCCGGGCATGGGCAAAATCAGTGATTGCGTGATGAGGTGACCGCGTAATGAAGTACCATTGCTTGTACAGCATTAGCGCAGTTGTCATTTCGAATGGAGTGTAACGAAATGAGAAATCTGTGTGTTAGGACGGGGCAGCACATTCCAACAACAAGGATCTCTCCCTGCCGGTCGAGGTGACAGCGTGGGGAGATCATTCACTGTTTGCCAAATCCCACAGTGTGTTATAGTCAGGTAGACTTATGGTAATAAACTTATAGTTTTGTGAGTGGGTATGTACTCAGGAGTAATGTTTTCACGTAGTTTTATCTCGTTACAATACTCCTGCGTTGTAACGAGGTGGCAGAGGGGCAAGGTGTAAAATCTTTTGTAACTTGTGAGGATATAGCTATATAAACTGAGCAGTTGTTAAATAGACAATTATACCTGATATTTTATTCGATAAAATCATATAATATGATGGTCTAATAATGAGTTATATAAACTGGATCAATTAATTTTCCTGTTTAGTACCTATTTTAAACCAAATAAAGGAGCATTATGTCTATAATTATAACCGAGGGCGATTCTGTAGAAAAGATTCGTGAGGCTATTCAACGGGCTACAGGTAAAAAAAACAAAAAAAATGTAAATCTGGGCAAGTATTTCGGCAAAGTACATTTTGATGAAGAGGGATTAGAATATCAGAAAAGAGTAAGGGATGAGTGGAAATAATATTGTTGCAGACACTTCTTTACTTGTAAATTTTTTTAATGGATTAGATATTGCCCAAGAGGTGATGAAAGGACAACAAATATGGGTATCCTGTATCACAGAAATTGAACTATTAAGTTATTCAGGGCTCACCGATCAGGAAGAGCGAATTATAAAGTCATTTATTAGGGAGTGCAGTCTGATCGATTTGCATGAGGGGGTACGTAAATTGTCTATAGCGTTTAGAAAAGAGCATGGGCTTAAAATTCCAGATGCTATAATTGCTGCTACTTCTGCCTATCTTGACTTTCCATTGGTCACCATGGATAGTGATTTTAAAGAAGTGAATATTTTAGAATCAGTTATACTTAAAGTGTAAAAGAAGTTATCATTATTCCGTGGCAAGTTTGTAACCGGCTCCGGGGAAAATCAGTGAATGGTGATTGCGTGATGAGGTGACAGCGTGATGAAGTACCATTGCTTGTACAACATTAGTGCGGTTGTCATTTCTAATGAAATATAACGGAGCCGAGAAATCCAACCTATAAGCCTGTCATTTCGAATGGAGTGTAACGACATGAGAAATCTGTGTGTTAGGGGGTCAGCACATTCCAACAACAAGGATCTCTCCCTGGCGGTCGAGATGACAGCGTGCCTTAGTGAAAGAATGTCCGTTTAGATTGCGTAATTAAACATATACACACAGAATGTCATTTCGAACGAAACATAGTGAAGTGAGAAATCTATGTTTCGTTGTGACGCGTGTCAGTTAACCTGTGATGGGTAAGGGTTGATTGGTCATTAATAGATGAAGTGACTGAGTATCACAGTTACAAAGCAACAAAGGGTGAAAATCAAGCCTGCGTAAAGCGTTCATCCATAGACCGGTACTTTAGTGCCGGGAATGGACACGAAAGGATAGGATGGTTGTTAGTATACGTGCCGTTAATTATATTATACGTATTACTGAGAATGAACAACTGTTGAAGTTATGAAAAAGAAGCTGACTCTAACTATTGAGGAATCGGTAAAAGAGCGTGCTAAGATTTTTGCCAAGCGAAAGGGGATAAGTGTATCAGAAATGGTAGAACAATATTTGGATCGAAAAACACGGGGTGAAGGGAGCGATATTCCAGATGATTCTCCCGTACATCGTTTTGCGGGATCGTTGCCGTTACCGGTATCTGATGGAGATAACGATGAAAAAGAATTATTAAGGGAGGCGTTGGAAGATAAGTATGGAACCCATTCTTCTTGATACGGATATCTGTTTGGATTCTTTAGCAGGTCGGGAGCCTTGGAATGTTGATGCAAATCAGATTTTTCATGCTTCTGTTGAGGGATTGGTTGATCTTTTTATAAGTGGATTAACGTTTTCAAATTTGTTTTATCTGCTGGGAAGAACGCATGGGTCGAAAAAAACGGTACAAAAACTATCAGCGATGAGAGATTTGGTATCTGTCAGTACGGTTGATGAGGAGATTGTTGATTTGGCACTGAAATCCGGCTGGGCTGATTTTGAAGATGCTCTACAATATTTTTCTGCCTTGGATGCAGGTTGTGAGTTGCTTATTACGCGGAATACATCGGATTATAAGAAGGCTAAGAATATTACGGTGAAGGATTCAGCTGCATTTGTGTCTAAATATCTTGGAGATGATGATTAGGTGATGCAGTTACAGAGCAGCAAAGTAACAAAGGTTAAATCAAGTCTGCGTAAAGCGTGCATCCCTAGACCGGTACTTTAGTGCCGGGCATGGGTAAAATCAGTGATTGCGAGATTAGATGACAGCGTGATGAAGTACCAATGCTTGTACAATAATAGTGCGGTTGTCATTTCTAATGAAATATAACGGAGCCGAGAAATCCAACCTATAAGCCTGTCATTTCGAACAGAACGCAGTGAAGAGAGAAATCTGTGTGTTAGGGGGTGGAGCACATTCCAAAAAACAAAGATCTCTCCCTGGCGGTCGAGATGACAGCGTGCCTTAGTGAAAGAATGTCCGTTTAGATTGCGTAATTAAACATATACACCAGAATGTCATTTCGAACGAAACATAGTGAAGTGAGAAATCTATGTTTCGTTGTAACGCGTGTCAGTTAACCTGTGGTGGGTAAGGGTTCATTAGTGATTAATAGATGAAGTGACTGAGTATCACAGTTACAAAGCAACAAAGACTTAAAATCAAGCCTGCGTACAGCGTTCATTCACAGACCGGTATTTTAGTGCCGGGCATGAAAGGTCAGTGAATGCTAATTAGGTGGTGGGATTTCAGAGTGACAAAGAAATAAAGTAACAGAGGAGAAAAGTATAAAGTGTTCCGTTTTAAGTCCTCTGGCGCGCAAGACTTTGTAGGATAAAGTTTATCTCGTTACAATGCCTGTCTGCCGTAGCCGTAATATGTATGAAGGCTATAGATGCGAACTGTTTCTACGAAGGTAGGCTTTAGACTGCGTTGTAACGAGGGGCAGAGTGGCAGGGTTTCTACGATAATGAATTGTTAGATGCTATGCGAACCTTGTGGTCGAGATCCCGAAACCCCGATTGAACGAGGCACGGTAAATTCGGCGTGTGTAAATACCCCTTTCTTCCCGTCTTAAAACCGTGTAGCTGTAGCAAAGTGATTGGGCGGAATAATTTTTGGGTAGGAGTTTCTTGCTTTAATAAATGTAGCAAGTCCAAAGAGCTTTCTAATCATTTAATTACCTTACTACCAAACACTCAATTACTTAATCACCTAATCCCCATAATCACTAAAAAGAGGTGTATCTTTAGGCGGATATTTATTACTTTTGGTCTCATTTATTTAGGGATCATCAAATATCAATAAACGAACAGATGGCGTTTAATAAACAGCTACTACGAACTACAGCGGTACTTTTTACTATTCTATTCATTGTGATCGGGGGGGCTGCAGCACAGGATATCGGCTCCATAGACTTTGAAAACCTGCGAGCCAGTGATCTTTCCGACCAGCAGGTACAACGATTATGGGAACGGGCCCAAAGTCAGGGGTATTCTTTGTCCCAGGTTGAGCAGATGGCCATGGCTCGTGGAATGTCACCTAACGAGGTGAGCAAGCTGGTACGTCGGGTTCGTAATTTGCGCATGCAAAATGGAGGTCAGCAGGGGCAGCGTCAGAATAATCAACTGCGGTCGGTAAATCGAGATACCACTTTTATGATGCAACCTGATAGCTTGCAGAAAGATACGTTACGAAGCAGAATATTCGGTGCAGATTTATTTCGACGCGATAAAGTATCCTTTACCCCTTCACTCAATGTGCCAACCCCCGAAAACTATCAGTTGGGAGCGGGTGATCAGCTGATCATTGATATTTGGGGAGCGGCCGAGCAAACCTATGAAGTTACCGTATCAACAGAGGGGACCATAACTATCGCCAACCTGGGTCCCATTTATGTGAATGGGTTGACGATTGAGACCGCACGTGAACGAATTAAAAGTTCACTTTCTAAAATCTATTCCGGCTTACAATCGGATACCGATGAGCCCACCGATACGCAAGCTCGAATTTCGTTAGGCAATGTCCGCAGTATCAATGTGACGGTACTGGGGGAGAGTCGTTTTCCGGGTACTTATACACTGCCGTCCCTTGCTACGGTATTTAATGCGCTTTATTCGGCTGGCGGACCTGATTCGACCGGTACTTTCAGGGAAATTGAAGTGATACGGGGCGATAGCATTGCGGCCACCCTCGATATTTATGATTTTCTGGTGTATGGGAACCAGAAAGATAATATCAGGCTGCGCGATCAGGATATTATTAAGATTGATCCCTATATATCGCGGGTAGAACTGAACGGAAAGACGAAGCGTACAGGTATTTTTGAGCTTAAGGAAGGCGAAACCATACAGGATTTAATTACTTTTGCCGGGGGCTTTGCTTCCGATGCCTATACGAAGCGGTTAAAAGTGATTGGGAATACGGGGTCGCAGAAGCGTATTAATGATATCCGTTATCCTGAGCAGAATGATTTTCAGCTTCGTGACGGCGACCGTGTTCAGGTTGATAAAGTGTTAGATCGTTTTGCGAATCGTGTGGAGATACAGGGGGCGGTGTTCAGAGAAGGCGATTATGAACTTAAAGATAGTACGACGGTTTACTCCTTGATACAACGGGCCGAGGGGATCCGGGAGGATGCGTTTATGAATCGGGGATTGGTTTACCGTGAGCAGAATGATTTATCCACGGAGGTTGTCTCTTTTAATGTTCGGGAGTTGCTTAATAATCCTGAACAGAATGATATTTCGCTACAGCGCAATGATATCGTGCGCATTTCTTCCATTTTTGACCTCCGCGAAGATTATACCATATCGGTCGTGGGGGCGGTACAGGAACCGGGCACCTTCCCCTTTGTAGAAAATATGACATTAGAGGATGTTATCTTTCAGGCGAACGGTTTCAAAGAATCAGCGGCGCCCTATCGCATTGAGGTTTCACGACGAATAGATAGTGGAGATTCGATGTATGTAGCCAGGGAGATGGCAGAAATTCATCGTTTCAGGGTAAATGAAAATCTGGAACTGGATGACAAAACAGCTGGTTTTACGATTAAACCATTTGACAAGATATTTGTCCGTAATGCGCCCAATTACTATGAACAGCGTCAGGTTACCATTAAAGGTGAAGTGCTATTTCCCGGTAAGTATACCCTGGATGAACAGGATATGCGTATTTCTGACCTGATCCAGAGAGCCGGCGGGTTGACTCAATATGCATACTCTCCGGGTGGAAATCTTACCCGGGATATTGAACAGAAGGTAGATACGACCTTTTTAAACATTGCGGATACCCTTGATTCAGGATCGGACCTACAGCAGAAGACTACAAAGGTGGGCATTGATCTTGCCAAGATCATTCAAAATCCCGGTTCCAGACATGATCTCATTTTACGGGAAGGCGATGTTCTGGAGATCCCTAAAGAGTTACAGACGGTACGGGTTGCCGGTGAAGTCTTGTATCCTATAAGTGTACGTCATCAGGATAATTTATCTCTCAAGGATTATCTGCGAGCGGCCGGGGGGGCATCAGATCGTGGTAAACCGAAAGATGCTTATGTTGTGTATGCCAATGGTGAGGTAGATCGTGCTCGAAAAATATTGTTTTTCCGTAATTATCCTGAAGTGCGTCCCGGTGCAACAGTCTACGTACCTAAAAAAGAGCAGCGGCGCGACTTAACGCCTCAAGAACGTATTAGCATCTATTCAGCGCTGGTTTCGATGGCCGCGATTGTAACAAATACGATTTTCCAGATTCGCCGCAACTAATGGGGATTGGTGGAAAGGTGTTAAGTAAAAAGCAGTGTCATTCCGACCGCAAGCGGAGGAATCTCCAGATATGAGGGTCGCGTAGAATCTAAAGGATCAGCTCTCAATCACCTTCGAGCTAACTCTTGGAGATCTTTCGACTACGTTCGCTACGCTCACTTTGCTCAAGATGACTGTGGGTGTTTAGCTATAGAATGCCAGCTTGGATTGAGTAATTAAACAAATACCCCAGAATGTCATTTCGAACGGGACGCAGTGAAGAGAGAAATCTGTGTGTTAGGGGGTCAGCACATTCCAACAACGAAGATCTCTCCCTGGCGGTCGAGCTGACAGCGTGGGTAGATCATTCGCTGTTTGCCAATTCCCACAGTGTGTTATAGTCAGGTAGTCTTATGGTAATAAGGATTTATAGCTTTGTGAGTGGGTATGTACTCAGGAGTAATGTTTTTATGTAGGTTGTTTGGCTGTTCATTTTTGAGTAACTCAAAACCGATTATTAGTGCCCCTTTTGCTGCGCCCCGAGTTATTCAGGGTCTTAAAACCGTGAACCCGGACCCGAAAATTCCCCTTGGAGAAGGGGATACAGGGGATTGATGGAAGGTGCCGAAATCAGAAACCTATGGCTAGTTGTTCCCTTTCTTGAAAACATAGATTTCTCCCTGACGCGGTCGAAATGACATAATATAAATAAAGCTGTCATTTCGAACGGAACGCAGTGAAGAGAGAAATCTGTGTGTTAAGGGGTCGAGCACATTTCAACAACAAAGATCTTTCCCTGGCGGTTAAGGTGACAATTTAAGTGGATAGGTAATAATTCGCGTTTTACACCGCCCGCTTGCTCCTAAATAAAAAGGAAACGGGGGAACGTTATGACAACGCCAAAATCTCAATTTCGGCCTCATAATACAGCTCTCCCTCTTCAAAACGGATATCGCCACCGGTGACTTCAAATATTTCTCCTTTCCTTAGCGGACTCAAAGATTTTAAGAATGACGTTTGAGAAGTGGTTAATCCGCCTTCGTTTTCCCACTCCTCCAGGCTGTTCATATCGGTGGGGGAAAGAGATCTGGCATTAATTTTTATTTTAAGATTTCGTGTCAAGGTATGTTTCATGATCAGCAGGAATAGATAGTTAAATAGAAGTTATCTGATTTCGGTGGAAGCCGGTTTGCTCACTTTATTCACAATGGCCGACCATTTGGCATCGGGATTGATCTTGTTTTCGGCCAGGTCACTCAGTCCCATATCAGCGCGTTTCTCTTCCCGAAGGGTATCCAGCAATAGTTCGGCAATATCATGGCGTTCAAGCGTTTTGGCATAGGCAATAGCCGTACCATAACCGGCCATCTCATAATGATTGATATGCTGAACGGCGGTTATGAGGGCCGCATCGCGCACCTCTTCATTGATACATCGATCGGCTAACTTTTGAGATTCTTTAATAAGACCTTTAATTCCGTCACAGCTTTCTCCTTCGGCTTTTTCATTAAGGATCTCAAAAACCTTCTTGATGCGTTGGGCATGGCGCTTGGTTTCTTTGAGATGGAAAGTTAAGAATTCATTTAATTTAAACGACTCTGCTATCTTTGATTGGTTTTCCAAAAAAGTAGTTTGTTGTTGTTCCCCATCATAAAGATCTCTTAGCTGTTCAAGCATCAAATCATAGAGGTCAAAAATATCTTGGTTGGGTTTCGTAGCCATAATGCAGGTGATAAGAGGTTTGGTTTATGAAATAGGATCGACTGTCGGTTTTGGTTGTGTTATAACAATAGATTTTTTGGGGAAGAGAATGCATAGTCCCTTTTGTAGGGATGTTGTAGGCAAAGCTTGATTTATGATGTAAGGGATATCTGATAAGGCGAAGAGAGCCAACGTTGCGCTTCGCTCCACCATGAATGATATCAATTTTATTGGGTATACAAATTACTCGTAATCCTATCCGACTTTCTGACCAACGCCTGTTATTGCGAGGAAACGCATGGTTTTCGGCTGACGAAGCAATCTGGTCTTGCGAAGGATGGCCCTTCAGATGCTACGCGAAAACCGAATGGAAGGAGATTCCTCCGCTGCAGTCATGATGACATTGCTTTTAAAACAGCGCCTGTCATTGCGAACGAACGAGTATAATGAGTGAAGTGTGGCAATCTCCTGCAAAGAGCTAACTGAGGTACAAAAAGTTACCCCTCTGATGCTACGCGGGCTTGTTTTGGGAGATTACTTCGTCGTCCAAGCTTCTCCTCGTAATGAACTGTGTTTAAAATCAAGCAGCTAAGGCTTTTTCTTTTGTAAAAGGTTCACAATTGCTACCGACAGCAAATGCCTGTCTAAGCAGTTTATGAGCAATGGCCACCTTAATCACTTTTTCTGGTTTCCCTTTTTTCTTCAATCGATTATACATTTTCTTGCAGGCTGGATTACTGCGTTTTGCGGACCAGCTACACATATACAGCAGCTTCCGCAATTGCGGGCAACCCAACTTGCTAATACTACCACGACCCTTGACCGACGACCCCGATTCCCAGACGCGAGGGCAAATACCCACGTAGCTAGCCAGCGTTCTAGCGCTATCGAAGCGTTCGAATCCATCAGTAACTGTTACTAGTTCAATGGCTGTTTTCTTGCCAATACCAGGGATAGTTAAAAGTGCTGCCATAACCTGCTGGTAATGCTCCTCAGCCAATGCTTCCATACGTCGATCAATACGAGCAATATGATGTTCTAATTCTTTTTGCATCGTCCGGTTAAGGGCATCCACCATGGGCTCAATACCCCTATTCTGGTTAAATGCCTCAGCCTGACCGGTGAGAATAGCTTTCTGACGCAGTAGTCCTTCCCGCATACTCATGAGCTTTTTCAAGGCTTGTCGGGTTTCTGAGGGAGGAACCCATCGCACCGGTTGCTGGTCTATGCCGTATTGGGCAAGTAAGGCGGCATCCTTGGAATCAGTCTTCGTGCGGGTAAGCTTCATTTGACTATAGCGCCGAATGACCAGTGGATTGACCACACTCACCCTAACCTCCTGTTCGTAAAGCCAGCTTGCCAAATTGAGATAATAAGGGCCTGAGGCTTCCATCACAATATGGGCATCGCTGGGAATCCATCGGAAAAATTGTTCCCATCCGGTCATCTTGTTTGCAAACCGCCTGTTTTGCCCTCGTTGAGGGCAGTACCCATAAAACCACCGCTTTGAAATATCTATACCAATAGTATTCATCGATTTGTATATTAGTTTTGAACGTGAAGAAGGTTCCCGTGTCCAAATCCATCCTACATACTGGCTCGAGGCCTACTGAACTGTCCGTGGTCACACGGTGGTGGCAACCGGCAGGGCAATCATTACGAACGAGCTTTATGGCTCAATGACAGCTGACTGGTTCCCTGCCTGCCACCAACCTTCCGTTTGACGGAATATCTGCTAATTGTATCTGCCAATCAATCACTGGTGGGAACATAGGATGACAGTTCTTAAAAGGAAGGGAAAGATTCCATCATATCAGTATACTTTGACAAACGTTATATAGATCGCTGCATTCTGATCAATGAATATAAGGTCAATAAATTTTCATTATTTTTTGCCTTTATTTATTAGTACCATAAGCAAAAATTGGGATTTATAACTTTGTTTTTCGTTTAGCAAAAACTGATACTGCATGATTACTATTCGTGAATTGACATCTCATGATGAGCTGTCTGACTTCGTTTCTTTTCCATTTTTGTTATTGGGAGATGATCATCCCTACTGGGCGCCCCCGATAATTGGTGATGAGCTGGATAATCTGGATCCCCGGAAAAATCCGGTGTTTGATCATGTGGAAGTTAGATATTTTATGGCCTATCGAGATGAACAGCCGGTGGGTAGAATTGCAGGCATCATAAACTGGCTGGAAGTACGGGAGCTGGATATCCCCAAAATAAGGTTTGGCTATTTCGATTGTATCGATGATTTGAAGGTTACCGAAGCACTGTTAAAGCAAGTACGGAAGATGGGCAAAGATAAGGGATTGGAATTTATAGAAGGTCCGCTGGGGCTTTCTAATATGGATAAGGCCGGTATGCTGGTAGAGGGATTTGAGGAGCCCAACACGATGGTTACCTGGTATGGATTGCCTCATTACGCTACACACCTGGAGCAGCTCGGCTATGAGAAGGAGAAAGAATGGGTGGAGTATGAGATTCAGATCCCTGATCGTTCGCCGCCCAAAGTTGAACGGTTTTCGAAGCTGATTCAGGATCGGTATAACCTGAGTATTGTCCGTTTTTCTAATTCCAAAGAAGTTGTGAAACATGCCGATGAAATGTTTGAGCTCATTAATAAAACCTACAGTAATTTAAGTACCTATATCCCAATAAAATCTGAGCAGATTGCCTACTATAAGGATCGATATCTGAAGTATCTTCACCCGGATTTTATTAACTGTGTGGCCGATGAAAACGGTAAGCTGATTGCTTTTGCTATCACGATGCCGTCATTTTCAAAAGCACTACAGCGGGCTAACGGCAAATTGCTACCGTTTGGTTGGTTTCACCTGCTCAAGGCCCGGTATTTTCCTCAAAAAGCTGCTTTTTACCTCATTGGCATCGATCCGGAATACCAAAATAAAGGCGTAACGTCGATCATTTTTCAGGAGATGAACGAGGTATTTAACCAGAAGGGTATCACTACGGTCGAAAGCAATCCTGAGCTTGCAGATAATGATGCTATCCGATCCCTTTGGAAAAATTATGAGAATAGGCTTCATAAAAGGCGCCAAACGTATAGGGATAGTTTATAAGTTCGATTTTAATATAGATCTTATTTGGAATGACTAATAGGGGGTGGGTTGTTCTTTTTTTGTCACCAATTTGTAATCAAAAAACGATTATTAGTGAACCTTTTGCTGCGCCCCGGCCCCCTGTCTTAAAACCGTGAAGCTGTAGCAATGTGATTTGGGTGAATGAATATTTTGTAGCAGGCTCAATGACTGCATGATGAAGTAATATTGCTTCTACAACATCGATTGTCATTTCAAATGAAGTGCAACAGAATGAGAAAACTTTGGTTAGTTGTTTTCTCGCTTAAAACAAAGATCTCTCCCTTGCGCTCGAGATGACAGAGGGGAGAGATTATTCACTGTTTGCAAAGAACTACAATGCGCTATAGACAGGAAGTATGAGTTTATATCGTTGTGAGTAGGTATGTACTCACCAGCAATATTTTCCATAGGTTGTTTAGTTATTCATTTTATGAGTAGTTAAAAACCGATAAATGGTGTTCTTTTTTATCTTTATGCAACCCTAACAGAAATCATCGGGACCGATATAATACCCGGGACTATGTCATGCTGAACTTGTTTCAGCATCTGTTCTGAGCTAAACACAAGATTGCAGAGGTCTATTTTTTGTCACCAAAAAACAGCCCACCGTAAGACGGGGCGCGGCGAAAAAAAGTGCGGGGGGGGATCGTAGATGTTGTTCTTTCTAAAATCATCAGATTACAGAGTGCTCTGAAGTGTTTATTACTATTTTGGATTGCTTTCCCGCGATTCGCCCCGGACCCCGTTTTAAAACCGTGAAGGCGGCAGGAGAAGTTCCCCTTGTGGAAGGAAGGTATGCTTTTGAAAAGCAATGTCATTCCGACCGCAAGCGGAGGAATCTCCAGATATGAGGGTCGCGTAGAATCTAAAGGATCAGCTCTCAATCACCTTCGAGCTAACGCTTGGAGATCTTTCGACTACGTTTGCTACGTTTACTTTGCTCAAGATGATTGTAGGTGTTTAGCATAGAGAATACCAGCTTGGATTGAGTAATTAAACAAATACCCCAGAATGTCATTTCGAACGTAACGCAGTGAAGAGAGAAATCTGTGTGTTAGAGTTTCGGGTACATTCAAAAAACAAAGATCTCTCCCTTACGCTCGAGATGACAGAGAGGGTTGGGATAATTTACTGTTTGTCAGGAACTTCGAGATAACTGTGGATACTTAGCTATTGAATGCTTACTTAAATTGAGTAATTAAACAAATACCCCAGATTGTCATTTCGAACGGAGTGCAGCGCAGAGAGAAATCTGTGTGTTAGTTTTTATCTTAACCATGAGATGACAAAAAAAGAGATGTTTTATCCCTCCGCATTAAGCCTAAATAAAAATAATGTTTTTGTAATCATCGATATTAGTCCGAAAACCTATAAAAAATGTAAGGTTTTGATTAAAAATGAATCTTACTGTTAAGACAATCGGAACTAAGAGAAGTGCAAATGCCGTATTACGTCTATATTACTACTAATCCAGGAAAAACTACTCTTTATATTGGCATGACCAATGACCTCAGTAGTCGTTTAAATGATCATTATAAAAATAGAGGGGATAGCAAAACATTTGCGGGGCGTTATTATTGTTACAAACTGATCTATTATGAAGCATATAAGACCTCACAGCAAGCAATAGAGCGTGAAAAGGAACTGAAGAAATGGAGTCGCAAGAAAAAAGAAGCATTGATTAACAGTGTGAACCCCGAGTGGGAGTTTCTAAACTACAAAGATGATTTACGGGCGGGGAGGATATAAGGGGTGTTAATTATATTAACTAACCTGCTTGTTATTTCGAACGGAATGAGAAATCCGAGATTTACTTTTCCCTCATTCTGCTAAACAAAGATCTCTCGCTTACGCTCGAGATGACAGAGAGGGTTGGGATAATTTGCTTTTTGCCAAGAACTTCGAGATGACTGTGGGTCTTATCTATAGAATGCTTGCTTGGATTGAGTAATTAAATAAGGGTCTAGTGAAGCATAGCATGTTATAAATCTTTGTAAGATATTGCTATGCAATGAATAATAAATATTATAAGCGTTTAAAAATTTCTGAGTCTAAATTCCGGCAGTTGATCCGCCTGTTTGTAATGGATCTTACGGCCAGGGTGAGTTCGCCGATGGCAGCCGGCATATTAATGGGATCGAGTCGTTCTGGAGCTTTGCCAAACGCCGGCTGGCTCAGTTCAACGGTGTTCCCAAATCCAAGTTTTACCGGTGTTTGAAAGAAACAGAATTCCGTTTTAATCATTGAAATAAAAACTTATATAACGTCTTACTGGATAAGCTCCGGGAGGACCCTCTTTGAGAGCTTAACTTCATAAGGCCCTAAACAAATACCCCCGAATGTCATTTCGAACGGAGTGCAGCGCAGAGAGAAATCTATGTTTTTGGGTTTCGGGTACATTTTAAAAAACTCGCTCACTGTCGAGCTGACAGTTTAAATTGGCAGGAATAATTCGCTGTTTTATCATCAGTGATCCATATCCTGTTTAGGCCTCCTTTCATCGTGTCCCGAGAAATTCGGGAATAAACCGAATAGAGTAGCGTAACCGTTTTCCGTAGTCAGTTCGCTATAAATCTAACACTTGTCCAGAACCGGCACTATTTAGCCTGTTTAGCCATAAAATAGGAATTCCCTCACAACAAAAGTAGCTGCGTGTTGATAACTTAGCTGTTAAATACTAATAAATCATCAACCTATGGAAACACTATCAGCGACAACCATTTTTTGGCTCTTGGTTTTAGGAGCAACAACAGGGTGGATCGTCGGATACATAATGGGTCACGAAGGCATTACCCTAAAAAGTAATATCATTTGGGGAACAGTAGGGGCTCCCGTTATAGGTATTTGTGCCTTATATGTTCAAATGAGTGGCGTGCTTGTATTTGCGCTGCTTGGAACGTTAGCGATGTTATTTTTGGCTAATGTTTTCCATTTACACCATGTGGAAGATATAACCGGTAATATTGATAGAAGAATCCGTATCAACAAAAAGAACTAAGCGGGGAGTGGAGTTACGTTAAGCGGATTATAGTTGCAGATCGCTCAAAATGCAAGATTCGTACTTTAAACCGGGATTAAGTTCAGGAATGGTAGAGTTCGCGGTTACTTTATTACGACTTTTTCTACCGGATATCTAAAGATTCGATTAAACATCTGAAACTAACGCATTCTCTTGTTCATCCCTTAGCCACATTGTTACATCGGTATCCAGCGCGGCAGCTAAATGATAAGCCCGAAGCCTGGTTATAGGGAGGTTGCCCTCCAAAATACCCTGTACCTCGGTTTCAGGCATTCCTGATAGTTGTGAAAATTCCTGTGGTGTAATATTCTCCTCACGAAGTTTTTGCTGAAAAAGTTTAGCAGGGGGTTGATGCATAGTTAATGGTAACAGGTTGTTCAGTTGTGCCGACCTCTTAATATTAGATCAAACAATAAAAGTAATTTCGAAAAAATTAAAATCTCTTTGTATTGCTTAGACCTAAAAAGCTCATGTTAGGTTCCGGATTACAGTCAAAGAAAAACAGAAAGGAATAGGAAGGCGTTTCATTTGTAACATAAAAAAGCCCGCTAAAAAGCGGGCTTTAATATACCAAAAAATCTTGGCTAAAACTTACTTATAATCAAGGCTGCGTACTTCAATAGCACTCAAGCCTTTGTCGGTTTCTTCAACGTCGAATTCTACATTTTCTCCGTCTTCAAGACCTTGATTATAATCCAAATTTTCTACGTTGTTGCGGTGGACGAAAACATCTTTACTTCCGTCCTCAGGTTCGATAAATCCAAATCCTTTCTCAACGTCGAACCATTTAACTTTACCTTGTTGTGTCATGTATACTAAGTATTGTGTTTAGACACCTTAGGTGGATCGTCAAAGAAGTGTATCGTTAGATAATTCTATCTTGATCACAATTCTAAGGTGGGAATTAAAATTATGTCTAAAGATACCATTCTGATATTGGAATGTCCACAGTGAACATAATTTTCAGATATTCTGATTTCGGTATTAATAAATTATTCTTTTATTGCTTTCTGTGTAACAATATTAGCAACGTTCATAATCAGTAATCAGGAGATCGTGAAAAATTCAAAATTATTGCTATCCGTTATTCTTGTTCTTCTTGGGGGATTGGGATGGTATCTCTTATCAGAAGACTCCTCCCCAAATAGTCCACAACCGGCATCTGTTTACAGCGACAGTATTTCTGCTCCGGAAAGGCCAACCTTTACCACTCAGGAGGATACATCTGAACAAGATACAGCCGACAAAAAAACAGCTCCGTCGCCCGTGGATGAGGAGTTGGCCCCCGGTACAGCTTTGATAAAAGCGGTAGTTATAACTGCTGATCTTGATAGCGATAAGAATAGGCATCTTGTTGTAACAGTGGAAGAAGTAGTGGGCTATGGTTCATCAATATCTCCTATTGCTGGTAAAGAAGAATTGACGATTAATGTTGAGCGATTTTTAAAAAATAATCCGGATCGTAAAGAATTCATGCAGAAAGGGGATACCGTTACCATTGTTATATCTTCTGAAAGGGGAATGAATCTTGGCGATTCACAATCCCAAAAAAGCTGGTCTTTGGTCGACTTAAAATTACAATAAAGATTATCTATGAAATACAGAGAAGGGAAACGCTATCGTACAATTGCCGGACTGTTTGTACTATTTTTACTGATAGCCGGTATTTGGGTGTTTGGATTGCCGGGACGGGATGCCCCGACAATGGCAACTGAAAATACAACCCTTGATCCGGTCGAAAAGAAGAAAGCTCGAACGGATTATTTTTTCAATTTACTGCGCGATCCGGCTACAGATAGAATTCCTCCCAATATACGTTCCCGGGAGCTCGAACACGCTAAACAAATCCCTGGCCGCAATGATGGGTTGTTGCGCAAATCGAATGCAGCAAATGCCCGGCAAATAGGGGAGATAACATGGCACATGGCCGGGCCGGCAGACCTGGGCGGACGAACACGGGCCTTGGCCTTTGATCAGGCGAACCCCAATACCATACTGGCCGGGGGTGTTTCGGGCGGGATGTGGAAAAGTACCGATGGAGGCAATACGTGGGAGCTCAAAACGGATCCCAATCAGAATATGAGCGTGACCAGTGTGGCCCAGGATCCAACCAATACTGATACCTGGTATTATGCAACAGGTGAATTTAATGGTAACTCTGCCTCGGACCGCGGATATAGGGCTTCGTATGCTGGCACAGGTATTTATAAATCTGTTGATAATGGCGAAACGTGGTCACGCTTAACAGCAACTGAGGATACGGACACGGATTGGAACAGTGAGTTTGACTATATTTCTCGAATTGTCGTAAGCCCGAAGAATGGGGATGTGTATTTCGCAGCAAATGGTTTTGGCGTTTTTAAATCATCGGATGGAGGGAGCAGCTTTAATCTTGCTTTGGGGGCACCGGGAGGATATCGGTATGCAGATGTTATTGTTAATAGTAATGGCGATTTGTTGGCAGCCTTATCAGAAAATAGTGCCGGAGGCAACCAACCGGAAAGCCCGGGTATTTATCGCTCAACTGATGACGGAAGCAGCTGGACCGATGTGACGCCCACTGATTTCCCATCTACCCACGACCGTACCTATTTGGCTTTTGCTCGCTCGGCTCCGGATACGGCTTACAGTTATACCTATGAGGGCACGGGCTCGAAAGAAAATGAAGACATTAGCTTTTTTATGCTCGATTTTGCTAACAATGATAGTGAAGATCGATCAGATAATTTGCCTGATTTTGGTGGATCGGTTGGATATGTAAATACGCAGGGAAATTATAATATGGTGCTTGCTGTAAAACCGGATGACCCCGATTTTGTGCTGTTGGGGGCAACAAACTTATTTCGTTCGCGCGATGGCTTTGCGACCGCTCCCGAAGATGCAGACAGTGATGGTTTGTCGGACGATAGTGAAAAAGATGAGTACTGGGTTGGAGGATATGCCAATACCAATAATGTCAGTCAGTATCCCAATCAACACCCCGATCAGCATGTGCTCGTATTCCATCCGGATAATCCCAAAACGTTATGGTCCGGACACGATGGAGGATTAAGTGAAACGACGGATATTACCGCATCGTCTGTAAACTGGGAAGATACTGATGAGGGGTATGTCACCGGACAGTTTTATACGGTGGCTATTCCTTCCGAAGCTGGTGATGACCGTTTCTTGGGCGGTACACAGGACAATGGAACACCCTTTTTCCGTTTTGATGAAACAAATACGCAGACTACGGGCATGCAAGATGTCTCCAGCGGGGATGGAGCGTATGCATACTGGGGTACAGATTATGCCTATGTTTCTACTCAAAACGGGAAAGTTACACGACTTGGTATTGAGTCCGACGGCAGTATAACCTCACCCTACGAGGCTCCTTCGGGAACATGGAGCAGTGTTCACCCTTCGGGTGCACAAAACCAGCTTTTTATACACCCCTATTCCGTCGATCCCAATGACGATACTATTATGTACTATCCCGGCGGAACAACGATGTGGCGTAATACTGCTATGGATGAAATTCCTAACTATAATCAAGGCGGTACAAACATGGGATGGGAGTCTTTTGAGGGTACTTCTACTTCAGGATACACAATCACAACACTTGCGGTAACAACTATAAACCCATCTGATCGGCTATACTATGGGGCTTATTCCTCTTCGGGGGTGCCGGAAATTTACCGCCTGGATGATGCTTCGAATTCTGATACACCTACCGATATATCAATTACCGGTGCTCCCTCAGGTGCATATCTCCATGACATCGCTGTTCATCCTAATGACGGAGATGAAATAATTGCCGTGATGTCGAATTATGGTATTGATGGCTTGTATCATTCTACAGATGGAGGTGATAGCTGGTCATTAGTCGAAGGGAGCTTGGGTGATGAAGCCGGACCATCACTCCGGAATGCCCAAATTTTGCCTACCCAAGAAGGAAATATTTATTTCGTGGGTACCAGCACCGGTTTATATTCTACGATGAATCTGGATGGGAATTCGACTACCTGGCAGCGCGAATCTGATGATGGAAGTCCCGAAAGTATCGGTTATTCGGTGGTCGAGCATTTGGATGTGCGTCCTTCGGATGGGACCATTGCCGCAGGTACACACGGCCGCGGAATTTTTGTGGGACGAACCGATGTGGGAGATGTGGTTGTTGATCAACTGCCGGTAATTAAAGATACTCTTGAAGTAAATAATAACTGGCAATTGATTGGATCTCCAATGGTTTCAGATTCTGATGCTGAGCTTGGTTACAGTCTGCAATTGTACGAATTTAGCGGTACATACAAATCAGTTGCCAGCATCAACTCTCATAAAGGGTACTGGGGGAAAAGTCGCTCCGGTTCAGAAATCGTCTACGGTGGACGAGCCGACACTTCGGCTACCATAGCGCTGGAGGAAGGATGGAATCTTATGGGTGGTGTTGCTGATACGGTAGGGATTTCAGCTGTCAGCGATCCCAATGGTATATTAAGTGCTTCCGATATTTACGAATTTGCGGATGGAAGTTACCAGGCGGCTTCCGATATAAAATCTTTTAAGGGGTATTGGATTCGGGCCAATCAGGCAGGAGAAATCAAGATCGATCCCGAGAGTACAGCCCAAAAAGAGCGGCCTGAATTGGCAGCCAGTCAATTTAATACAATAACATTTAGCATCGGTAACACGAAGCAGCAATTTTATATATCCGAGCAGTCTTTAAGTCAGGCAGAGCGAGAACAATTTAGGATGCCACCAATGGCTCCGGAGGCGGTACTTGATGTGCGAAGCACGGAGGGCTTACGTTTGGCTGATGGAAATGAAACAGAGTTACAATTTACGGCCAACAGTTTTCCGGTTACGGTTACGGGAGCTTCATCCAATAAGGGATATATCTTAAAAGGAATTACCGATCAGGATACCGTTTACTATGATGTGGGAGCAAATGAACAAACGAAGATTCAACGACCACATGAAGAGATGGTTTTGGTCAAAGCATCAGCGGGTACGCGGATTACAGAACATAACCTGTTGCCGAACTACCCCAATCCCTTTAACCCCGAAACAAAAATTCGATATCAGGTAGCATCACAGGCACAGGTGTCGCTTGAGGTTTATGATGTGTTAGGAAGGAAGGTGCGTACATTAGTTGATCAGTCCCAGGCAAGCGGTTCTTATACAGTTCGTTTTGATGGCAGTAGCCTTTCCAGCGGGATGTATTTTATTCACCTGAAGGCCGGAGAAACAGTTAAATTGCAGAAAATGACGCTCATAAAATAGGGATTCAGCGTAGGGAGATTTTTTTAATAGAACCGGAACTATCTGATATATAACCGATAAAACTACTTCATGCTTATGTCACCATAATTTTATGACAAAATAGTAACTTAATTTGCATAACTTTTGTTACACCCTTACCCTAAGAAAAATATTAGAAATCAAATCCATATTAAGAGGAGACCATTATGAAATTTACTGAAAGCATATTAGCAATAGTTGTCATTGCATTATCGTTGGGCGTGATGCCCCAAATGAGTTATGGGCAAACCAGCATCGGGGCTTCCTACGAAATACGAGATGAAGATCCGCAGAATGGGTTTGGCTTTCGACTCGAAAGAGGAATTTTAAATAAAGTACCCATTGTTGATCTGGGACTACGAGCACATTTCAGCTATTTTAACGATGATATATCTTATGCTGACCGAACGTATTCTACCGACATTACAAGCTACGATTACGGTTTAGCTGCCGTAGGTGGTATTTCGTTGGGCTTGGTAAGTCCGTATGTAGGCCTGGGCTTGGGAGCTTCTACACTGGATGTCACCCGGCAAGACTTAGGAAATGTTGATAGGCCTGAAAATAGTGACGACAGCAGTATCTACTGGAACGGTTTTGTGGGGGCCAAAGTGAGTCCGATACCGATGATCAAACCATTTGTGGAATATCGTTTTGAGGATGTTTCTAACTATAGCGACGAGTTGTCGGATATAAAAAATAGCAATGGGCGACTTATTTTCGGGATTTCCTTGTCCTTCTAAAGTATATACCTTTACTCTTAAGGCGGACGTTACTAAAGCGTCCGCTTTTTTATTTTTGTTCATTTTATGATTGCTAAATAAGCATACAGTTCCTTTTTTGAATGTAAATTCTTTTGGTATTGTTGTCTATAATGAAAGCGCTTAACTACTCTTTGATGTAATCCACATGGCAGGCACAAAAACAACATACGATGTCGATCTCAACAATTATGTTCTGGATCCCCCTCAGCAAGAGGATCTGGAGGATCTGTTAAGAGTATGTCGCGAAAACCTGGAAGAGGTTGACGAAAATCTGGTTTCGCGGGCTTTTAAACTCTGCTATATATCACATGAAGGGATAGAACGCGCTTCGGGCGAACCTTACTATTATCATCCTGTTTCAGTTGCTAAAATTGTAGCATCCGAAATCAATATTGATGACGTTTCAGTGGTCGCATCCCTGCTGCATGATACGGTTGAGGACACCGAAGTAACGCTGGATGATATAAAAGAAAAGTTTGGTGATACGGTTTCGCACCTCATTGACGGGGTTACCAAGATTTCGGGGGTATTTAAAAGCCGGAATACCAAACAGGCCGAAACATTTATGAAAATGCTTCTGTCGATGGCAGAAGATATCCGGGTGGTGCTAATTAAATTTGCTGAT
>NZ_JBPOEA010000011.1:0-96222 GCF_052060035.1 Fodinibius sp. SL11
AAGATCCTGAATAGGCAGATCCAGCTTGCGTGCTTCTTGAGGATCAATCTTGTCCTCATTTTCTTCAACCTTAGCCTTCAATCCCTTTTCACCATTGTAATACGTGCCCAAATACTGCTTTGTATCTAACTTGCCCTGGGCAATTTTATCAAGTTTGGCCTCCATCTCGGAAGTAAAATCGCTGTCCACAACATCATGCAAATTCTCTTCCAACAGCTCCGTAACTGCAAAAGCTGTAAAGGTGGGCACCAACGTTTTGCCATCGGCCTCACAATAACCGCGATTTTGTATGGTACTAATAATCGATGCATAAGTACTCGGGCGTCCGACTCCGCGCTTTTCGAGCTCCTTCACCAGCGTCGCTTCCGTAAATCGCGCAGGCGGTTTGGTTTCGTGGGATATCGGCTCAATACCTTCTTCCACAATTTCTTCTCCCTCGCTCATTTCAGGCAAGAACTTTTCCTGATTTTCAAGCGCTGCATCGGGATCGTCGCTCCCTTCTACATATGCTCTAAAGAAACCAGGAAACACAATAGTTTTACCACTGGTTTTGAACTCAGCCACTTTACCATTGGCTTCCGCCTTGATGGTTACATTCGTAAACTCAAGCTCAGCTTGCTCCATCTGTGTAGCGATCGTTCGCTTCCAGATTAAATCATACAATCTAAACTGATCCCCGCTTAGCCCTGCTTCTTCCGGCTTCCTAAAATAACTGCCCGCCGGACGAATGGCTTCGTGTGCTTCTTGTGCATTCGATCCGCCACCGTAATTTCTAGGCCGGTCGAACAAATACTCTTCGCCGTACTCATCTTTCACCGCATTACGCGCCGCGTTAATTGCCTGTCCCGACAATCGCGCTGAATCGGTACGCATGTACGTAATGTATCCATTTTCATAAAGCTTCTGCGCCACACCCATCGTGCGCTTAGCCGAAAAATTCAGCTTCCGGTTCGCCTCCTGCTGCAAGGTAGAGGTAATAAAAGCCGCCGAAGGATTCCGTTTCTTTCTATTTTTCTTGACTTCGGATACTTCCCATTTCGCTTTATCAAGATCGTCACGCAATTCACCGGCGGTCTTGTCATCCAGTAAAACAACCTTCTTGGGCTTTTTGAGCTTTCCGGTATTTTCATCAAAATCCTTACCGGAAGCTAAGCGCTTTCCATCGAGGTGTGTCAGATCAGCCTCAAAAATGTTGCTGTCGTCCTGTTTGTGAAGCTGCGCCTTCAAGTCCCAGTAGCGCGCCGATCGGAATTTCATGCGTTCGCGTTCTCGCTCGACTAAAAATCGAACGGCTACAGACTGTACACGTCCCGCTGAAAGGCCGGGAGCAATTTTTTTCCACAGCAATGGTGAAATAGTATATCCCGCCAAGCGATCAATAATTCTGCGGGCTTCCTGCGCATTCACAAGATCCATATCGATATCGCGAAAATGATTCAGCGCTTCCTTAATGGCCTCCTCGGTAATCTCGCGAAATACCATCCGCTTAACCGGCACATCGGGTTTCAGCAACTCTATCAAATGCCACGATATGGCCTCGCCTTCACGGTCTTCATCCGTCGCCAGAATAAGTTCATCCGAATTTTTTAACTCTTTTTTCAAGCGATTGACTACCTTCTTTTTGCCACGCGGAATAACATACAGCGGCTCAAAACCTTCATCGGTATTCACTCCCAAGTTAGCCCAGTCTTCGCCTTTAAATTTCTTAGGCACTTCTTTGGCATTAGCCGGAAGATCACGGATATGCCCCATCGACGAATCAATAGTATAATCCTTTGGTAGATACTTCTTAAGCGTTTTGATTTTTGTGGGTGACTCTACAATTACAAGAGACTTCATATACCTCGTTTCTACAAATTCTTGATCACTTCCTTTAACTCAGAAGCATGATCTTTAGTATTTACTTTTTCGATAATAGCTTTAACTGTTCCATCGGTATCTATCACATACGCAGAACGTGACGGGGCCTCATATTTATTGCCAAACATCTGTTTCTCTACAATCGAATCAGTTGCTTTGGCAAATTTATAATCAGGGTCAGAGGCCAATACATAATTGATATCAAGCTTTTCGGCGTAATTTTTATGTGACCCACAACTGTCTTTGCTTATCGCAATTAAATTGTATCCCTGCTCGTCAAACCAATCCGCATCCTCGACCAGGCTTTTGTTTTGTTTATCACATCCAGATGTATTGTTTCGCATATAGACTGATACAATGGTCGGACGATCTAACAATTCCTTAAACGTCACTGTTTTCTCTTCGCCATCTTTTACGATGTCGACTGTGAAATCCGTATCAATTTTTGTGCCTGCCTCAATCATGTTTCTACCTCAAACTTTTTACTTTGATGTTGCCAATAGTTCTAACAACTCCATTTGCCACCCATTTCGTTCTGCATATCAGCACATTGCGATCCTTTATAATAAAATGAACAACAAGATACTGCAATTAATCTTTTTGATTGCGGAAGGTATGGCTATTAGTTAAAGATTAGATGAAGGCGATAGATGTAAAATGGGAGACGACAGATGTAGAATGTGCCAAAGCTAATCCTACTAATTCTGTAAGGTTATGGATTTTTTAGGTCATACTATTGAATACTCACTATTATAAATGGTTTATAAGATTAATCTAAGCCACAAAAAACTTGACGTTTGGAGAGTTTCAATAAAGCTAACTACTTGTCAGATAAGAATTAAATAAGGCTGAGAAGAAATTAGAACATATTTTTTGCAATGCCTTCCAACTTGATTAAGAACACTTAGGAAAGTTTACCATTTGCCATCTCACGTCTGACGCTCCAACAAAAGCCGCGCTACGGCCGCCACCATGATACTGTGATGTATTGTGCCATCGGCCACCAAATCCAGAAAATCATCCATCGGCAACAAATGTACATTAATGCGTTCGTTGTCGTCTCCCTCCGGCTTATCAGATGCTATCAGCTCACAATCTTTGGCCAAAAAAAGGTGTGTATAATTAGTCATGATGGCTGGATTCGAACTCACTTTTCCCAAACTGCTCCAATTGCCGGAATTATAACCTGTTTCTTCGACCAACTCCCTTTTGATGGATTGCAAAGGTTGTTCACCGGGATCCACCATGCCGCCTGGAATTTCGAGCGTTGGCTGCTCTATTCCATACCGATACTGCTCAACCAACACGACCTCTTCATTTGTTGTTATAGGAATCACATTAACCCATTCGGGGGCTTCCAACACATAAAATTCGCCCTCATTCTTTTCATCTTTTGCCTCCAATCGCATTTTTCGCTGCAAAAGATTGAAAATTGGTGTATGATATTCCTTATTTTCATGGATTACCGACCACGGTTCAATCGTAAAATTAAATGACTTTTTACTCATAAGGCTAATAGGTGCGATTTATGGCAGATCGATTTGAATTTGAGACAAAAGAAATAAATTCGCAAGACGAACTCCACGAACGCATGGTTGAGGCCTGCAACACCATGGAAAAAATCTATGACAACGGAGAATATCCCAAAGTACTGGTCAAAAGATCTTGGTCCAAACATAATCCGATTATTACGGGAGAAATGGCCAAGCCCGAAGCCTTTCGATGGTATTTGCTACGCGAACTCAAAAAACTGGGCGAAAAAGGTGCAGTTATAAAAATTATACCCTCCCGAGAACGCCTCCCGCTTAACGATCCCGACCTGCTTGACAATACCGATGAGGACGACTGGGATATTACACAAAAAAAATTATTTCTATTTAGTCCCGAGCGCATTGAAATTTCGCTAAACCGATTAGAACATTATACCGGTACCAATCCAGAAGATTTTCAGCGCTATATTCTCTTTACCAACTACGACATGCATGTTGATGTTTTTCAGGAAATGTTTCCCGATTGCGTAAGGCCGGCTCGAGAAGGCGTTCAAATGCCGGCCTATCATCACAAACTTGATAACAATAAGGGAGTTACACTCATTAATATTGGCGTAGGGCCCTCGAACGCTAAAACTATCACGGATCACGTAGCGGTACTTCGTCCTGATGCGATGGTTATGGTAGGTCATTGCGGAGGGCTTCGAAATCACCAGGAAATTGGTGACTTTGTACTTGCTACCGGATTTATGCGCAACGACGGAGTGCTCGATAACATCCTGCCGCTTAACATCCCCATCACGCCCAACTACCTACTCAATGTGTACCTCAAAGAAGTACTCGACAAGTATAGCCGTAATCACCGCATGGGGACCATTTTCACGACCGCCAATCGAAACTGGGAATTTATCAAGCGCCGCACCGTTGAAAAGATTCACATGAGCCGTAGCATCGCTGTGGATATGGAATCAGCCACGGTAGCCACCAACGGCTATCGCTATCGAATCCCCAACGCCACCATGCTCTGTGTTAGTGACAAGCCGCTGCACGGCAAACCCAAACTCAGCGACGACGCCCAGGAGTTTTACGAAGATTCCAAGCAACTACACGTTGAAATGGCTGTGGAAGTCCTCAATATGTGTAAAGAAACCTATCCCGAAGGATTGCCCAACGCCAGCATCCGTGCCATGAACGAACCACTAATGGGTGGACCGGACGACGATTAATTATAAAACAAAAAAATGCTCTTAAAACGGGCAAAACCAAGGCCGTGCGATTTTCAAGGCTCAACGGCATTTGTGAAGCCTTGGAATGTCAGCCCGCTGATATTCTAAAATCACAAAAGCATAACAAATTATGATTCTGCAAGCTAACAATGTATCCAAGACGTTTAAAAAATCGGGAAGTGCATCTTTTCACTTGGAAATTAACCATTTTCAGATCCGGAAAGGTAGTTTTACCGCTATTCTTGGTCCCAATGGATCAGGGAAATCAACCTTTCTGAAAATTATCCTCGACCTTCTTTTTGCTGATTCCGGTGATATTTCGCTCATGGGAACCAACCACAAACAAAAACAGGCCCGTGCGCAGGTCAGCTATCTGCCCGAAAATTTCTCATTCCCGGAGAACTTTACCGTCAAAGAGATGCTGCACGCCTTTGCCGATCTTAAAGAAACCACGCCTGCGCAGGCAAATCAAAAAATAAGCGAACTGGCTGATGCATTTAATGTCAATTACCTGAATAAAAAGATGAAGAATCTGTCCAAGGGTATGACCCAAACCGCTGCGCTGATGCACACCTTTTTGGCTGAAGATCAGTTTTATATCCTCGACGAGCCGTTTAACGGTCTCGATGCCGTGCAAAAGAAAGCGATCATGGATTATATCTTTCGTCTACAAGATGAACAAAACATCTCTATTCTTATCACTACCCACATCCTCTCCGATATCGACAAAACCTGCGATACCCTCTATCTAATCAACGACGGCCGTATCATCAATTCGGCAAGCAGCAATGAGATCCAAGATAAATTTGGTTCGGTCGAAAGCTACTATCTTAATCATTTTGAAACCAAAGATCCCGCTATATCATGATTCGTTTTACCGTACGAACCCTTCTCAAAAATAAAACGCTATGGGCCTGGCCAGGGATAATTATTCTGTTTGTTTTGGCCATTTTCACATGGGGTGGCATTTCGGCGGACCCTTCGAGTCCCTCATACTTTATTCAATTAGCCAACCTAAATCTGCCGGCCAGCACTCTCATAAACCAAATAGTATCCCTAATCATCCCCATTTCAATTATTGGGATACCTACTCATTTTTCGGAGAATCTTAAACCAGATCGGGCTTCACTGCTCTTGTCAAAACCGATATCTCGCACCGAACTGTTCTTTTCGGATTTTGCCGGTATGTTTATTTTTAGCTTTATCTTTACTGTCATAACCGTAGTACTCATTGGCCTGCTAACTGCTATTCAAGGCCCCATATTTCCGATTCAACATTTTCTTGCCCTACTCATTTTTCTGCCGCTCACCCTATTAACCTTTTACATTACGATCGTACTGTTCCTAATACTCACCAACTCCTATCTCGGAGCGGTTTTGTTGGGATACTTCTTAACGGGATTTTCTTCTCTATTCATAAATGTTGATCAGTTTTTACAGATGTTTGGCTTAACAGATACTTGGTTTGAGTTTTTACTCCAGGTTCTGGCCTATCTTATACCCAGTGCCGAAGCTTTTCAGCAAATCATGCGTCAGATTTTTAACAGCGGATTTTCGAGTATGGATATTAGCCTTCTGGGCTTTGCTTTTGTTAGTTGCCTGCCCTTTACCTTCCTGGGTTATTATCTGTATCAAAAAAAGGAATTTTAAATCAAGTTATGGTCGGTCAACTGCGGATGAGATACTGAAATTTCACAAAAAACTGGCGATCAGTTTCTTTGAATCCGGTATAGCCATTAGGACCGGGTTGATCAAAGTGATTCAGATAATCTGTCATTCCAATATAAAACTTGGTGAAGGGATTGGCTTTATAATAAATGAGCGGATAAATCTGCAGCTGTTCATTGAAGGAGTTGTACTGGGTGATAAGTCTGGCAAATAACTTCTCGGAGAAATTGTAATTCCCATTAAGGCGATAAATATCACCGCTGAAATATTTTTCATCCCCGTCTGCTGCAGAAAGGGTTGAATAGTTATAACTAAGTGACATTTCTATACGCGCAGTGGGTTTTACGGTAGCATCCGCCGAAATATTATAACCCTCTCCCAACGTAGGGTTCTCTTGCCTATTTACGTATTTCCCAAAATCGATATGACCGCTAAGGGAGAACTCATTCATCGGATCAGTACTCACATCAACCATCAGGCGATTCATCTTAGTAAAATATGATCCGCGAAATCGCTCATCATTTACAGGTAAAAAACTGATAGATACGTTAGTTTGTCCACCAAAGGTATTGCTCCACCGGGTAAAGATATATCGCTCCTGAAACTGTCCGGCAAAATCATATCGCCAAGATCCATTTACGCTTATACTTCCATTGGATAACCAATTCCAGCCCGGGTAGTAGGAAAGGCTCTGCGAGGCATCAAACTTCCGCTGATCAACCTGGTTAATAAATCCGCTCTGAGTATGAAATGTCGGAGAGTAGGAGGTATAACCTATGGAGAAATCGTAAAATTTCGCCTGCCGCGAAAACTGGCCATTGAGCAAGGTACCTCCAAATTGCTCCCCGTTAAAAGAGGCATCATACGAACTACGACCAAAGGTTCTGGAATTTGTATACAAACTTACGTCATCAATTTCTTTGGTATTGGCGTAGGCCAACTGACCGCTAAAATAATAATTATCAGTCAGCAAAAGATTCCAGTCGATGCTGCCCACATAATTATGTCCTTCTTGTTGATTACGGGTAGTCAATAGTCCGCCAATATGCGATTCGGACCCAAAATTATATTTTCCGCGCACTACATTGTTATAAGCTTCAATATCCGACTGAACCAGTGAACTGCCGTAGCGACCGGGGATAATAAACGGGGCATCTCGATCGTACGCCGTTAAAAATGCAATACTATAATCGCTGGACTGGTGGGTTACCTTACCGGCTGCAAGCGGACGATTGATCATCCGGGAATAAAAAAGGTTTTCACGGGTGCTAAATAAATCACTGCCTTTCATAAAAAATGGTCGCTTTTCGGAGTAATAAAGCGCGAAGGTTTCGTTGGCAGAAATCTGGGCCGCATCGGTTTCAACTTGGCTAAAATCAGGATTAATCACCCCATTTAATGATGTCGTCGAGGTAGGTTCATACATAATACTTCCGCCGAGGCGTCCGTCTATGCGTCCGTGATCTAAACCAGAGTTGGGATCACTGGCATCATTAATGGTACTGCTTTGATAGCTCATCCCATAGGGCAGAAACTCGACGGTGTTGGAATTTTCGATGTTCTTCATTCCAACCACCTGCCCGTTCTGGCATACTAAACACGAGTTATTCAGGTTCACCTTGCTCCAGGCAAACTGAAACCGGCTATTTCGTGGATAATTACGCAGAAACTGAATCGACCAGTTGTGTATATCTCTATCGGGAAAATTCAAACTCTTAAAAGGGATTTTCATTACTCCCTGATAACCGCTGTCCGTAATCTTTCCATCAGAGTACCAGAGCATGTCAAAATTCATATCTTCCTTATTCCCCGTTCGCATACCATCCATCTGTATACCCAGCGGATTTATAAATAGTTCATAAGCCTGCTGATTGTTGTTAAAGGGATCTAAGATGATCCCTACATAATCATCCTGAAAACTGTTATCACGATCTGATATGTTGGCGCGGATGTTACTGGGATCGGGGTCCTGACTTATAAATGCAACATACAGGTTTTGGTCGCTGTACAGCATTTTTACTTCTGTTTCTATCCAAGCCTGTGCATTATCATTTGGTTGTACCTGATGCTTAATATATACAGGCTTTGCTTTTTGCCAGCCCGGATGAGAAAGATCGGCCGAAATATTAAAATCCTCTTCAATGGCATACGGGGATATCTGTTCAAGAGTATCCACTTCCGATTGTGCTTGTGATACAAGAAAGGAAAATGCTATTAAAACTATTGTTGTCACCAATATCCGCCAAGAAACCTGAAGCATGTATAATATAGAATTTAAATTTATTGCATTACTTACTTTGAGGATTCGTTTACGAAAGATTCACAAAATGTTGCACTGAAAACCTCATTGATCAACCGAAATTAACAGTCCCCATATTTTAATGCTGTTAAAAATAACCAACTGCGGCGTTGTTCTCATCAGCTTTTTTGTAAGGATTTGTAATTCGACTGCTCTTACTAATAAACCTAAATCAAGAGCAAGCAACCATGTCTGACCAAGAGCAGTTTGAAGCAAATGATTTTATCAAGCGAACCGTCAAGGAGATGAATCCCGATGAGCAGCCGCGCGAAAAGCTCACTAATTACGGCAGCGAAAGCCTTTCCGATGCAGAGCTATTAGCTATTCTGTTACGCACCGGTAGCCAAAAGATGAATGTGATACAAATGTCGCAGGCTCTGCTTGAACATTTTGATGGGCTTCGTTATCTGGCGCGTAAAGAATGGCAGGATTTACAAATTATTCCCGGTATGGGGAAGGTGAAGTCCCTAACACTGGAGGCCGTATTTGAATTATCGCGGCGTATTCAAATGGCCAGTTTAGGTGAGCAGGTACAGATCACTTCCCCTGAAGATGCTGTTGCCTATTTCGGTCCCAAACTGCGCGATCTTACAAAAGAGGTCTTCATGGTGGCCTTTCTTAATAATGCCAAAGTGGTAATGGGATATAAGAAAATAAGCTCAGGTGGATCCACGGCAACCATTGTTGATCCGGCGGAAGTCATGCGCCAGGCTGTAATGAATGAAGCCAATAGTATTTTACTGCTCCACAATCATCCCAGCGGTAACAACAAAGAGTCAAAAGCTGATATTCAACTCACCAAGCGCATATCAAAATCAGGGAAACTGCTGGGCATTCCGGTGGATGACCATATCATCATTGCCGGCGACGGCTTTACCAGCTTCCGCGCCAAAGGACTTTTGAATTGAGAATTAAAAATTATTGGATCAATCATAAAAACTCTGAAAAATCCTCATTCTTAATTCTCAATTCCTAATTCAACTGCTTATATTTACCGCTCTTAAAAACTTTCAGTAACAACTCATTTCATGAAGGATTACCTGCGCTCTATCATCGATCAATCGCTGCAGCAATTTGATATCAGTGAGGATGACATTCCAGAAATACAGATCGAGAAACCCAATCAGCCGGAGCACGGCGACGCGGCCTCTAATATCGCCATGAATCTGGCCAGTGTCCTCAAAATGAATCCCCGGAAGATTGCCGAGCAAATTGTTGAAGGTCTGGAATATGACAAACGCAAGCTTCAAGCCGTGGAAATTGCTGGCCCGGGCTTTATTAACTTCCGCTATGCAGAAAACTACCTCTTTGATGAGCTTACGAATATCTTAAGCGAAGGTGGGAACTTTGGAAAATCAACTACTCTTGATGGAAAGCGCGTCCTTGTAGAATTTGTGAGTGCCAACCCCACGGGTCCACTTACAGTGGGACACGGCCGCAATGCCGTATTAGGTGATACTGTTGCCAACTTGTTGGAGTGGACGGGCGCAAATGTGGATCGCGAATACTATTTCAATAACGCTGGCCGGCAAATGCGCATGTTGGGAGAAAGCGTCCGTGCCCGTTATTTACAATTATTGGATGTTAACGCTGAGCTTCCTGAGGGCGGCTATGAAGGGGAATACATAAAGGACATTGCGCAAGACCTTATTGATGAGCATGGCGATAGTCTTGTAGATAACGAAGACATAGATCCTTTTAAGGATAAAGCCGAACAGGTTATTTTTGATGATATTCAGACGACCCTGAAGCGTATGAATATCGAGATGGATTCCTTTTTTAATGAGAAAGAGGTGTATGAGGATGGATCCATCGACAAAACAGTAAAGACGCTCCGCGAAAAAGATTTAGCCTACGATAAAGACGGTGCCACATGGTTCCGCACTACAGCATTTGGCAAAGACAAAGATACCGTACTGATCAAAAGCAGCGGAGAACCAACTTATCGTTTGCCCGACATCGCCTACCATGCAAACAAGCTTGAACGCGGTTACGATCAATGTATTGATGTCTTTGGTGCCGATCACATCGACACTTATCCCGATGTACTTTCCGGTATCAAGGCATTGGGCTATGATCGATCAAAAGTAGATGTCGTTGTTTATCAATTCGTAACGCTGGTCAAAGACGGCAAGCCGTTTAAGATGAGTACACGCAAAGCAAACTTCGTCACTCTGGATGATTTGATGGACGAGGTGGGTGCCGACGTAACGCGCTTTTTCTTTGAGATGCGTGATCCTAATACGCATCTGGAATTTGATGTGGGACAAGCGAAAGAAGCCGGAGAAAAAAATCCCGTTTTTTACCTGCAGTATGCTCACGCCCGTATCCACAGTATATTGCGAAAAGTCGCCCAGGAGTACGATTTTGATATCGAGGATCAACCCAATTTAAAGCTGCTTACCCATGAATCTGAAACAGCACTGATCAAAAGTCTCCTCAGATTTCCCGAGATGATTCAAAGCGCTGCCGATAGTCGTGAACCGCATCGCTTAATTAATTTTCTTGAAGATCTGGCCTCGAACTTTACTTCCTTCTATCATGATTGTCGCATTTTGGGTGAGAAGAAGGAGCTTGTACAGGCACGTTCGGCGCTGGCTAAAGCTACAGCCCAAGTACTTGCCAACGGACTTAGTATTCTGGGCATTTCGGCACCGGAAAAAATGTAGCACAGCAAAAAAATTATGTGATTAGCCTAACACTGATCACAACAATGTTTTATAATTTTACTTCTCCAAAAACTTTTTGCAAGGGCCGCTTAAAACATGTTAATAGTATAGATGCTGAAATAAATTCAGCATAAAAACTGACAAAATATTTACTTATGCGGGTACTAACTTCGTGAAACATACAATTCCCTTGGTAAACTGATCGACAATTGAGAAGCCCGCACGATTAAACATCTGATTACTCTCTTCAACCGTCCAAAAGGTAAGTCCGCCAAGACCCGCCGAATCTTGCATCAATCGAATGTACCACGTAGGCGATTTTATCAGATGCATCATAAAAAATACTCCGTCTTTTTTAATAATCCTTCGTGATTCATAAAGAACTTTCATCGGATCCGTAAGCTCATTGAGCGTACCGCCCATCACCAATCCGTCGAAGGTTGCCCCAAAGAAAGGCATATACCGAGCATCAGCTCTGAGCAAATACAAATCCGTTTGCTCCACCTCTGCCTTAAATCGGGCTTCTTCAAGCATCTGTCGAGAAAAATCCAGGGATACCACCTTACATTGAGGTTGTTCTTTTTTGATCAAACGTCCATACAGCGCTGTTGAACATCCAATATCCAAATATACCTTTTGGGGCCTTGGATCAAGCCATTCGATTAGCAACTCTTGCTCTTTTGAGATGGGAAATTCTTCTCCCGTTAAGATAGAAAGCGATCGCTTTCGCCAGATATCTTCATAAACGGCAGCTGTCACTTTCCAATGGTTCGAGCTTTGCGCCCACGTCATTTCAACCTGCTCATCCCCAAGCAGGTTGATTATATTGTTACTGATAACATATTCATCACCCTTGTTTGAACATATTGTACCGTTAAAACTTTTTTGCATATCAGCGACTTCGGATGGAATCGTTATAGATGCGCGCTCATACTTGGGAGACCGGACTTCAAGAGACATAGTGATTTATATCCGTTAATATTAATAATCGGGACTTGCGTACTCAACCTAAAGTGATACGCAAACAATTAGACAGGTGTTACGATTCCGGCTGACTCTCTTTCTGAAGAATCAACGAAATTTGAGCTCCCTTTTGGACACTCAGCATTTCTTCAGCATTTCCCTTATTAATTCCTACTTCAAGCATCCCCGAACTACCGATATATGCAACTGGTTCACCCTCCGTTACCTCCCCAAAAGTAGTTTCAATCTCATCAAGAATAGTATTTCCTACATAGATACGCACATTTTTATCCCCAATAACGTCTTTCAGCAAATCTTCTGTTATGTTGGTTATCAGGTTACCGAACTTATCTATATGGATGACCATCCCCTCAAGGCCATCTTTATCAGCAATAGGCACTGTCCAGCGATAGCTGACTAAATCTTCTGCAGTATCCCCAAGTTCTTCTAATGCTACTCCCTGACTCAGGTGAGCTGCAACAGGTGCAAAAATATCGCGTCCGTGAAAGGTACTCGAGGGGTTTTCTCTCCAAAACTCTTGGTTTGTCAATCGAACGGCTTGGTAATTGACATCTGTGGCAAGCAGGGAAAATATCCCATTGTCGGGGCCGACAAAATACTGACCCTCCATCTTGAGGGCGATAGCATCACGATCGGTACCAACACCCGGATCAACCACAACCGTATGCACCGTACCTTCTGGGAAAAGCATAGCCGAATTTTTTAAAATCCATGACCCGGCCATAATATCTTGCGAGGGAATCTCATGTGAGATATCAACCAGCCGAACATCGGGTGCAATATTCAACATGGAGGCCTTCATGGCACCCACATAGTAATCCTGCAGTCCAAAATCTGTGGTAAGGGTAATCACATTACGCATAGGTGTTCAACATCACCGGCATAACAAGCATCAGAATGCGCTCGTTTTCTTCTTCGTCTGATGGTTTGACAATTCCGGCCCGGTTTGGAGTAGAAAACTCAAAATAGACTTCCTCATCATCGACATTACCTAATACATCAGCAAGATATTTGGCGTTAAAACCGATCTCCATCTCATCGTCACTGTATTCACAGGCAATGGTTTCTTTTGCTTCACTGCTCATATCAATATCCTCCGCTCGAATAGTCAGCTTATCAGAATTAAGCTGCAATCGAATTTGGCGGGTGGTAGAACTCGAAAAAATTGCCACCCGTTTAACGGTAGCCAGCATCTGCTCTTTGTTGATTATCAGCGTTTTTTCATTGTCTTTGGGAATTACGGACTCGTAATTGGGATATTGCTCGTTAATAAGTCGCGTAATTACGATCGTATTGCCACTTTTGAACCGGGCATGATCCTCAGTGATCGTCAGCGCACATTCCTCATCATGTAGAGCCTTTTGCACCAAGTTCAGCGCTTTTTCAGGCACAATAAAATCAACTTCTTTATCGCTAACAAGATCTTCTTTGATATACTTAACCAAACGGTGACCGTCGGTAGCTACAAACTTGCTTTCATCGGGACCAATATCAAAATACACCCCCATCATTGCGGGACGTAGATCATCATTGGAAACCGCAAAAAGCGTTTTATCTATTGCTGTAGTAATTACCTCACGATCTGTTTCAAGAGTATGTCCCTCATCAAGATTAGGAACTTCGGGGAACTCGTCGGGATCTTCCCCAACCAATTTGTACGTTCCCTTGTCCGTACGGAATTTGATGTTAAATTTTTCATCCACCTGAAAAGAAACAGGAATATCCGGCAACTGCCTAAGGGTTTCTATTAAACGACGAGCAGGAATTGCCACCGCACCCCCTTCATCAATATCGGCATCCATCGACTCAAGAATAGAAATTTCGAGATCCGTAGCGGTAAGGCGCAGTTTATCTCCGTCACTTTCAAATAAAATAGTTTCAAGAATTGGGAGAGTTGCCTTGTTTGGTACCGCCCCTGATACAGCGGATAGTGCTTTTACCAGTTCACTGCTTGATACGTTGAATTTCATAGATAAATATTTTTAGGCTAAGCGTTCGACAGACATCAACTATTAGTCTGAATAATAAGTACCATATACTAATAAATACTTGCTCTCTTAGCAACCATATAACCCATGCTTTCTGCAACTAATTTTGGAGCGATAAACCTCTCTTAATTCCAATAAAGTGATTCTATAGATACTCCAAAATGGATGGAATTTTCCTTATATTCTGTTTCATAAAAAAATTTCAGCTAAGTAATTCCATATTACTGTGCAGATACTTTTGTTGGGGCCTACAGCTGTAGGTAAAACGGCTCTTTCAATAGAGCTGGCTCAGGCTCTTGATGCCGAAATTATCTCTACTGATTCGCGCCAATGTTATAAGTACATGAATATTGGTACGGCTACCCCAACCGAAGAAGAACAGGGAGGCATTCCGCATTATAACCTTTCTATTATTGATCCCGCTACCAAAGACAGTGTTGTCAATTTTTATGAACGGACGATGGAATGGAAACATTATATTTGCTCACGCGCTAAAAATGTATTATATGTTGGCGGAAGTACGCTCCACGTGCAATCTGTCATTCAACCGCTGGACGATGTGCCTGAAGCCAATGAGGAAAATATCGCTGAACTCGAGAAGCGGATCGAAACCGACGGCATTGAAAAGCTGTACCAAAAACTGCAGCAGGTAGACCCCGATTACGCACAAAAAATGGATGGCATGAATACTCAGCGTATTGTTCGCGCTCTCGATGTCTGGATGCAAACCGATCGGCCGTTTAGCTCCTTTCATTCCAATGATAACACCATCTCTGTTCCTGAGGATATGATAGTATTTGGTCTATTTCGAGATCGTCAAAATCTTTACGACCGAATCAATCGCCGGGTAGAACAGATGTTCGAGGAGGGTTTTATCGATGAAGTACGTACAATTCTTGATATGGGTTATACGTTGGAAGATCCCGGGTTGAATACGGTTGGATATAAAGAAGCTATTGCTTTTTTGGATGACAAAATATCCCGTGAACGGATGATTAAAGATATGAAAACCCAAACACGTCGTTATGCCAAACGGCAACTATCGTGGTTTCGGCGCTGGGATTTTATTAAATGGATTGACCTGGATCAATTAAACCAATCCGAAGCCCATAATTATATCCAGAAGCAGTTAGCAGCTAAGGCAAATAAAGATTAACTTTACCTTCATTAAAATCGCACAATTTCACACAGCATGTATAAGGCTACAGTAAACGTAACACTCCGTAAATCGATTCTTGACCCACAAGGCAAAGCAGCGCATAATGCGTTAAAAAACCTTGGTCTCAATGAGGTTAATAAAGTACGCATTGGCAAACTTATTGAGCTTGATATTGACGCTGACAGCAAGGAAGACGCACACAAGATTGCTGAAACAGCGTGTTCTAAATTACTTGCCAACGAAGTTATGGAAGATTTTGAAATTGAGATCCATGAAAACTAATTAGCTATAGCTATGAATCATCTGCTTTTTAGCTTTTTAAGATCGAATTCGGGAGCTGAAAAAGAGGAATCAACTCCCGATACCGATGTTGACGTACTCGAGAAGGAAAAGGAAGACGAAGATGAAAAAACACCGTGGAGAGTCATTTTATTTGATGACGACATCCACACCTTCGAGGAGGTTATCGGTCAACTTATTAAAGCCCTCGGATGCACCCAAGATCATGCCGAAGAACTAACATACAAAGTACATAACGAGGGCAAAGCCGAAGTGTACGAAGGTAGCTTTGAAGACTGCTTCGAAGTCAACGGCGTGCTCAAAGAAATTCAACTTGTCACCGAAATAAAAGGATAAACTGTGTCTGCTAAATTTGGAGTAATTGTATTTCCCGGTTCTAACTGCGACCATGATGCGTACCATGCTTTGGCGCACATTATGAACGCTGAAACGAAATTTCTATGGCATAAAGATACCGATCTGTCGGATATTGATTTTCTGCTAATCCCCGGAGGATTTTCATATGGTGATTACCTGCGTTCGGGAGCTATTGCACGCTTTTCTCCCATCATGCAATCGGTTATCGATTTTGCTCAGAAGGGCGGTCCTGTGTTAGGAATCTGTAATGGTTTTCAGATATTACTCGAAGCTGGCCTGCTTCCTGGAGCTATGATGCATAACCAGCAATTACGATTCGTGTGCAAACAAACTCACATTCGCTGCGAGACATCTGACTCACTCTTTACCCGTAACATTGAACAGGGGAAAGTGTTGCAAATCCCTGTGGCCCATGGAGAAGGAAACTATTTTACCGATCAGGATCAGCTAAAGGAACTGCAAGACAACGACCAGGTGATCTTCCGCTATTCTGATGAAGAAGGAAATGTTACGGAAGAGGCTAACTTTAATGGATCTATTGACAATATCGCCGGTATCTGTAATAAGGAACGAAATATCCTTGGCATGATGCCTCATCCCGAACGTGCTGTAGAAGAACTTATCGGATCGGATGACGGAAAGCTCATTTTTGAATCGGTTCTCCACGAACTGTCCGTTGCATAAATCTACACTACGATTATGCCGAACCAATCAAGCAATAAAACGCTTTATAGCCGCGGACTTACCAAGAGTTATAAAAAGCGTACGGTTGTTTCGGATGTTTCTATTGATGTAACACAAGGAGAGATTGTCGGACTGCTGGGACCCAATGGTGCTGGCAAAACTACTACCTTTTATATGTTTGTGGGGTTGGTTACCCCTGATCATGGCCAAATTTTCCTGGACGACCAAAACCTTACGGATATGCCGATGTATAAACGTGCTCGTCTCGGGGTCGGTTATCTTTCTCAAGAGGCAAGCGTATTCCGCAATTTAACGGTGCGGGAAAACCTGGAATCCATTCTCCAGTTTTTTAACTTTACGGATAAAGAAATCAACAACCGCGTTGAGCAGCTAATCGAGGAGTTTGGACTTGAAAGAGTAGTAGACAACAAGGGATACAGCCTCTCGGGCGGTGAGCGTCGCCGAACCGAGATTGCCCGGGCACTTGTCACTGATCCAAAATTCATCCTCTTAGACGAACCTTTTGCCGGCGTTGACCCTATTGCTGTTGAAGATATCCAGGAAATTGTGGCTGATCTAAAATATAGGAATATCGGGATTTTTATTACCGATCATAATGTCCACGAAACATTGGCTATTACTGATCGGGCTTACTTAATGTTTGAGGGGAACATTTTGAAGGAGGGATCGGCAGACGAATTGGCTGACGATGAAGAAGCAAGGCGCCTGTACCTTGGCAATCAATTTAGGCTGGACCGCTACGGTCGACGACAAGAGGAGTAGTAACAACGAATTTATAATTCCAAAAAGAATAATTCTTAATAAAAATGGACGAGATCACTGTACAGTCTTTGAAAGAAAAAATCGATGCTGAACAAAAAAACTTTTTACTTTTAGATGTACGTGAACCGTTTGAGCAGTACCAATCTAAAATTGATATTGAAAACGCGATACTAATTCCTGTCGGTGAGCTTCCCAATAGGATAGATGAACTTGAAGAACATAAAGCCAACGAAATCGTCTGCCTTTGCAGAAGTGGAGCACGCAGTGCACAAGCTTGCGAATTACTACAGGGTAAAGGATTTGAAAACGTAAAAAATCTGAAAGGTGGTATTAATAAATGGGCACGTGAAATTGATGACAGCCTACCCGTTTATTAATCAGTATTATATGTAGTAATCCCAAAGGAACGCTATGCTACACCATAGCAGCAATCTGATTGAGCAACTCTTCATTGCTATCAGTATTTCCGAGTACCTTTAACAGGCTTTGCATTGATTCTTTTGGGGATTTTTTAAGCAGGTAACGGCGTACCATATTCCGCTCTTCCATGGAATCCCCAATAAATTTCTCTTCATTCCGTGTCCCGGAAGCACTAATATTTATAGCAGGATAGATACGATCATTGGCCAACTCGCGGTCCAGTACTACTTCCATATTACCGGTACCTTTAAACTCCTCGAAAATAAGATCATCCATTCGAGAATTGGTTTCAATAAGACAGGTCGCAATTATTGTTAATGATCCCCCGCCTTCAATTTTACGGGCTGACCCAAATATCTTTTTGGGAATTTCCAGTGCCCGAATATCGAGTCCTCCTGAAAGCGTACGCCCACTGCTTTCCTGAATATTATTGTATGCACGACCTAAGCGCGTGAGTGAGTCGATAAGCAGAACAGCATCATCACCCATCTCGGCCTTACGCTTCACATATCCGAGTGCAAGTTCTGTAATACGCACATGACTGTCGGTAGGCTTATCATTCGAAGAGGCAAATACTTCTGCATCAGTTGATCTCAGAAAATCCGTCACTTCTTCTGGACGTTCATCTACTAACAATACTCCGGTACAGATATCTGGGTGATTTTTTGTTAGAGATTCAGCCATTTTTTTCAACAATACCGTTTTCCCAGTCCTCGGCGGGGCTACAAGAAGCGCGCGTTGCCCCTTTCCAATGGGAGCAATTAAATCCATCACTCTCATTTCAATATCATCAGGATCTACCCCCAGCTCAATATGCTCGTTTGGCATAATCGGGGTCTGAAGTTCAAAACGGGTAGCCCGTTGCCACTCCATAGGATCACGACCGTTTATCTTCTCTATTGAATGAATATGGCGATGCCCTCTTTCATCTTCCTCATATTCACCCTCAATTTCTAAACCGGGTCGCAAGTTATATTTTTTGACTTCATCGGGTCTCAAAAATGGGTCACTGGGTTCATAACTGAATTCATGATCTTTCTTTCGAGCAAAGCCATAGTTCTTTTCGTTTATTTCAACGACACCTTTATATCGGCCGGCTACTTCCACATTTTTATTGTCATTAAATCGAGGTACAAATACATTCTTATTATTTTTGCGACCGCGATTTTTATTATTTCGTGAACGTCCCATTACATCCAATAATTTAGCTTAACCCTACATATCTGCTGCTACCATAACATAACTAATAACACACAGAAGGTAGGAATGTGATTGTGATTTAAGAACTGAGAGGTGAAAAAAGCAGTACAGCTTAAATCGCTGTACTGCCAAATATGTTAGATAAAGATAATAATCTTTACCGTTATTAAAAATTTACCGAACTGTTGTAGTTTCATTAATCCAGCCATAGCACTCCATCAAAGAAGAATCAATTTTAAAACTTTGTCCCTCTTCCAATGGTGGTTGCCAAAAGAATTTCTCCTCTGTTGTAGGTGTTACCGGCTTATAAGATTTATACTTGCGTTCTACCTCGTTAGCGGTATTAGGATCTGTTTGTCTGGCTCGATCTAAATAATCAAGTACTAACCAGTAAATTACCTTATCTTTGCGTTCCATTTTGCGGTCTTGCGTACATTGATTGACCGATCTTGCATAAATGTCAGCAATTTGGATATAGGGATCACCCCAGTTACCGTTATAATCAATGGCCTGTCGGGCAAACCTTCTGGCCTGACGCAACTGGTCCTGATTTAAGTAGGCTTCAGAAATATTCAGCGAAATAGTAGCTCTTTCTTTATCGGTAGAGGCCTTATCCATGGCTTCCTTGTAATACTTGATGGATGTTTCATAATTAGCATTACTTCTGGCAGCCTCGGCTACAGCCATAATATTCTCAAAGGTCGGATTTAATTCATAAAGTTTCTGGCTTATTTCTCTTGCCTTAGCACTCATTTCCTGATCCTGATATACACCCCGCAATTCCGTCAAAATTTCCTGGTCATTTGGATTGCTCTCCAGCTCATTTTCTAAAAAGTTGATTCGCTCTTCCGGCGACTCAAACAGCTGGTTACGAATTTCGCTAAACGAGTTTAATAATTGGTCTGAGGCATAGGGCTCAGCTTTTTTAATTACGCTTAACGCTTCATCTTTTTTTCCACTGGATGAAAATTCATTGAGTATCCTCTGTACATAGTACCCCTTCGATCTTTTAGTAAGGGCTTCCGGCTTCAGCTGAAAAGCTTTATAGTAATCTTCTGCTGCACGCGCGGAAGCATTCTCAACGTTATCAGAATTGTTCTGAAGAAGTCGGCCTCTTTTTATATGCCATTCGTATTTTGCATCCGTATCATCCGAATATTTCTCGAATGCCCTCTCATAGATTAAAAGAGCAGTATCTACATACGCTTCTTTGACCGTGGGATCTTGTTTTTTCTTTGCAACTTCAGTGTAGGCCGTAACGAGTCGCCCAATATTTCTTTGAAGATCAAAGCGAGAATATCCTTCAATACTCTCTGGCATTCCCTGCCACATCCATCGGCCAAACTTTATCGCTTCTTCAAAAGAATCATTTTTATAGTTTTCATAAAAAATGGAATATGCCTGTATTTCACTCATTCCACTTGGTGGCTGCACAGAAGATTGCTCAGTCTGTGCTAAAGACCAGCTACTGCCCAAAAATATAAAAGCAGTTAGTAATATTACCTTTTTCATAATGCTAACATTTTACTGTATGGTTCAAGTTTAAAACTGATACTAAAGCAATTTATTATTGAAGTTTTGGTCGGAAGAACATTAATTCAGCCAAATTAAGCGTTAATCGCACTCCCCAAATATTTTCTTTGGCTAAATTTGTTGTTTCTGTGCCCCTTATTCCATACTCAAAACTCAAATCGATAGAGGAATTTGAACGCGGCGACCGAATGCCAATACCCAACGCAAATTTCAGCGTATTAATCCGTTGCCCATCAATATCCAGATGTCCTGAATCATAAGAAGCTCCCGCACGATACTTAAAGTTAGATAAAAATTTCGTTGATCCTGTGACATACGGAAAATACTGTACTCCCAAACCCATTTTATATCGGTCTACAAATAACTGCTCTTCTGAGGGCTTAAAATCATTTTCATATCCAGACCATCCTTCATAAAGCCCCTCAAGACCTATCATCAATAAGTTGCTGGGACTGTAACTTACTCCGCCACTAACTTTCATAGGTAGTTTAATAGGTCCCTTGGCATTTTGCAAGTCGTTAGTTAACGTAAGAGCCCCATTGTCTACAACGCCTGTTTGTTTTCGCTCCGCACTTAGCTCCACAGGCAAGTTAACTGTTGCTCCAATACCCAACTGGTCATCCTCTTGTAAAATATTGGGCAATCGAATAAATGTTCCCACTCGGTGCCCAAAGCTGTAACCACTGGTTTTAAGCGTAAAGTTAGCATCACGATAGGGGGATTGTGGAAATCGAGCTACGTATAAATCATCGATTGATAGAAAATACAAGGACGTAGCATAGCCAACAGATATATTTGAATTAATTCTCCAGCCAAGACCTAACTCAGCTCTATTTAACCCGCCGCTTCCACGATTTTCAACATTAAAATCAAGTGTTTCTCCCTGAATATTATCGTCAACCTCCCATGTTTTTTGCTCAAATGTACGGAATTTGGACTCCGTTACCGGCATAAAGGAAGCTGAAACACCCAATTCGCCCCTGATAATAGGAAGTTGGAGCTGAAATTGACCAACCGAAAAGTTTGAATTTGTAACGCTTCCGTTTGCATTAGTGGCGTTATAAGAATCAATACCAATCTCTCCTACACCAAGGCCATACACAGTATTGCCCCAGTGGGCCGGATTTGCAATCGTTCCTACAAAAGTTTCATTAAAAGAAACACCCAACAGCCCCATTGATTGAGCCGCAGAATTACCAGTATCTAATGGATACCCAATACCTATTTTGGAATAAACAGATCCACTTGAGGCCTTAGCATCGCCAGATTGGGCATATGCGGTAGAAGTTGCAAAAACAAGCAGTGTTACTATAAGAGCTAACTTTTTCAACGCTAATTATTAATATTTTTTAAAGAGGTAATTATAATTTTAGGCTTCAGTCCATCAGGCACTTGATCACTATCAGTCATAATGAGAGTTGATTTTATAACACCGTCATTCGGTAGTGTCACAAAGAACTCCCTCCCTTCCGGAAATCCATTTCTTATAATATTTTCGACCAATGTAGTAACATCAAACCGAAAAACACCTTCATCAGGAGAATAACTCCCCTGCAGCCTGGTCGGATTATTTAACGGCACACCGGGATCGATATTATCAGGTAACCCCTCGGGATCAGCTAAGTGCAAAAATGCCACCTGTTCTTTTGCCCTTTTCGTTGTTGAAGGCTCTCCGTTTAAACTTTGTTCCAAAGCTGAAGTATTTTCATGTAAAACCAATACTGCTCGCGATAGCCCCGGAGGCTGAATGTCCAGCTGCTCAATACCCAACTGCTTAAAGTTGAGCACATTTTCATACGTACTGTGCAAAGGAATTGATCCCTGCGGGAAGGTACTATTGCCCCCTCTATCTAAATAATAGCCCCACCTATTTAATGAGACATCAAATGTATCCGCCTCGGGATGTTGAATAACAAAGCGAGTTGAATCGCGATATAGAGGTAAAATTTTATTGCTGTTTTGGGGAACCAAGGCTAAGCCATGGGCATCATACACGTATGAAGAGTCAGCCGTCCCGGTAGTGTCATTCCTTACGGAATCAGCCCAACTTCGATAATCATCCACCCATTCTGATGCTAAATTTGAGAGATTAATCATCAACGAATCTTCTGATCCAACCGAAAACTCACCAAGCTTTTGTCCTAACGATAGCTCACGATCAACCTTAAGCACCCGATCGCGCCAGTATTGATTGATTTGATACAGGTCAAACTGTTGCGTACCGATGGTGTCTCCGGAAACTTGTTCCAAGTCATACATTAGCCGCAAAAACATTTCGGCATCTGCTTTCATCGTATCAGATGATGCCGGGAGATTTGGCTTTAAGTAACCTATAGCATCCATACTGCCAAACAGCGGATCATTAAAACGTCCGGCCGAAAAAAAGTTCTTTTCCCCGGAATAAGATGTAGCATCGACCGAGGTTAAGCCGTTGATAGTTACTGTGTCTCGTACGACTTCTGATGTAGGATCCGTTAGGCCACTACCTACAGAGCCGGGATTTTCGCATGCGCTAAATCCCACCAAGACACTTAAAACCAGAACTATGTGAAATGACCTTATTTGTTGAAAGGAGATTTGTATAAAATTTTGCAACGAGATACTGCTCTAAATTTATTTATGATTCTTCCGTTTCTTCTTCGGTTCCGGCAATCTCATCGTAGTAAGCGGCAAATTTATCGGAAACATCCTCAGGAGATCCTTGAATTTTTCTTGCCGAAACCCCCAGCTGTTCAAAAAGCTCATCCAGCTCATTGGTTATATGATTGCCGGTAACAACGTAATCACTGTATTTTAAACCAAGAGTTCGTAAGTCAACGTTGTCGCCCTCTATAAGATTGTCCTTATCAACAGAATCGGGCAAATTAACCAAATCTAACAGCTTTTTATTGAATATACCGTTGTTTTCGGGGTGATGGATATTGTAAATAACCTTAGTATCCTTAAACAGATCCAGATTATTATATTTTTCTTTGGCAAGTAATGGAATTAACCCTGAGGCCCAATCGTGACAATGGATGATATCCGGTTCCCATCCCAATTTTGCTACCGTTTCCAACACACCCTTGCTATAAAAGACGATCCGCTCATCATTGTCATCAAAATGCTCACCGGTTTCCGGATCCATAAACATGGCTTTCCGCTTAAAGTAGGTGTCGTTATCCAAGAAATACACCTGCAGCTTCGCATTAGGAATGCTCGCCACCTTAATTCGCAAGTTTTCTATTTTTTCGCCTATTTCAACTTCAATGCCAGATAAGCGAATTACCTCATGCAATCGGTTTCTGCGATCGTTAATAGTACCATATTTAGGTAATAAAATTCGGATTTCGTACCCCTTATCTTGCAATGAGGCCGGCAAAAACCGAAGCAAATCAGCCGTATGTGTCATTCTGGCAAAGGGAGATATCTCAGCAGCAGCATATAATACTTTCATAGATAAATACTAATGAATTCGTTGTTTATTTATTGTTTACTCGTCGGATTCGCCTTTCTCCTGATCTGCATAAAGCTGACTCATCTCTTCGTCATCAAGGGAGTAAAAATCAAATAGCGTATCACCTCGCAGCCCCAGGCGCAGGGTTTCGACAGGAATAACTTCTGAAGGCTGTATATTGCCAAGATTTACATTGCTTCCAAACTTACGAATAAACCAAACCTGTTGTTCTTTTTGAGGAGCCTCAAAAATCAAGTTCTCTACCGGTACCGAATCGGCAATTTCATCAATAAGTCCGGAGCGCACTTCTCCGTTAGGGCGAAAAACACCTACGGTTCCACTTTCTCGAGCCTCACATATAATTTTCGATGCCCCGGCATCGAGCTCACGCTCAATCATTTTAACCCATTTATACGGAGGTATTATATCGTTTGGGTTTTTACTGCCAATTTCAGACAAGATGGTAAAGTGCTTACTCATCTTCTGAATGATTTCTACCTTTCGTTGATCGGACAGCCATATTGTACCATTTGATACCTCGGCATGTTCGATATTGAAGCGTTCTAACAGCTCCATGTAAGCATCAAGCTGATCACGAAGCACATAAGCTTCAAAAAGAGTTCCCCCAAAATAAACCGGGATATCTGCATTGGAATATACAGCCAGCTTATCTTCCAAATTCTGTGTTACATAACTGGTTCCCCAGCCAAGCTTCACAATATCAATGTAATTGGAGCAAGATTCGCAAAAATCCTCAACTTGTCGAACACTTAGACCCTTATCTAAGACAAGCGTCATTCCTTTATCTCGAGGTTTCTCGGTACGCTTTGGGAGGTGGTTGAGCTTAAAAGCCATTGGAGATTATAAATTTGACAAATTAAACGGACAAATATACTAAAATGAAGCCTGTTAATAAAATCTTTTACCGCCTTTATTCTACGGAATCTGCCATCCGTGCATATTTCATGAGCGTATTATGAACGGAAAGAAGTTTTAATCAAGTTCTCCCTCCGGCTTCAATATCAATGCAGAATAAGGCTCCATCCAAACATGTTGTTCTTCTCCCAATCCATAATGACCACCCTCATTGGTGCCCCCGTAATATTCCGACTCACTATTAAAAACAATGCGATATTGCTCTCCTTTGAAAGGCCCAACCGAATAATCAGATATCTTTTGATCAGAAAAATTCAAGATAAATAAAAGGTGATTTGAAGGATTCTTTGCCTTTCTTAAAAAAGAAAAAACCGATGGTAACTGTTTCCCCAAGGCTATCCATTCAAAACCATCCGCATCCTTATCCAACTCGTATAGTGACTCCTCCTGCTTGTACAAAAGGTTTAGATCATCTACCAGTTTTTTAACCCCTTGGTGACGCTTGTGGTCTAACAAATACCAGTGAAGCGGTCGATCTTCAGCCCATTCACTGGTCTCAGCAAATTCCCCTCCCATAAATAATAGCTTCTTTCCGGGGTGCCCGAAAAAGTAGGTAAATAACAAGCGCAGATTTGAAAATTGTTCCTTTTCATTGCCTGTACTTTTCCAGACAAGCGGTTTTTTAAGATGCACCACCTCATCGTGCGAAAAGGGGAGCGTAAAATTTTCCGAATAGTTATACATCATCGGAAAAGTAATCTTATTGGGGTCATTTTTTCGCTGCTCGGGATCTTTTTGAATGTATTCCAGCGTATCATTCATCCAACCCATATTCCATTTGTAATCAAAACCAAGCCCATCATTATGCACTGGTGTTGTTACTCCAGGCCAGGATGTAGACTCCTCAGCAAAGGTAAGTATCCCCGGAAATTCACGGTGGATCATCTTATTAAAATCCTTTATGAACTGTATGGCTTCCAAATGCTCATTACCGCCATATTGGTTTGGTGTCCATTCCCCGTGCTCTTTTGAATAATCCAAGTACAGCATTGAAGCCACTGCATCTACGCGCAGTCCATCAATATGGTATTTATCGCACCAATAATGAGCATTCGATAATAAAAAGTTTCGCACGCCCTCTTTGCCGTAGTCAAAAATATAGGTCCCCCAATCTTTCTGTTCTCTCTTTTTAGGATCTTCATATTCGTATAAAGGCGTGCTGTCAAACATTTGCAGCCCTTGCTCATCCTTGGGAAAATGCCCGGGCACCCAGTCCATTATTACTCCAATACCGTTTTTATGACATTCATCAACAAAGTACATGAAATCTTTAGGATCGCCCAAGCGACTGGTAGGCGCGTAATAGCCGGTAATTTGATATCCCCAGGATGGGTCATAAGGATGCTCAGCAATAGGCATCAGCTCGATATGCGTAAACCCGCAATCCTTCACATAGGGTACCAAATCATGTGCTAACTCCCGGTAGGTCAAATATTCATCATTATTTTCTCCTTTTCTTTTCCATGATGCCAAATGTACTTCATAAATTGATATGGGTTGTTGAAATGATTGCCGACGTTCCCGGTTCTGCATCCAGCCCTCATCATCCCAATGATAATCCGACAAGTCATATACCAGCGAAGCTGTTTTAGGGCGAACTTCCATTGCATAAGCATATGGATCTGATTTTAAGAATGGCGGGGCGTCCTCGGCTGTTTTCAATTCATATTTATACAAAGCCCAATGCTCCATATCGCGAATAAAGGTCGTCCAAATACCCGTGGCTTCATCTTTCTCCATGGGGTTTTTTCGCCCATCCCAATCATTAAATTCACCAACAACACTTACACTATGGGCATTAGGTGCCCAAACAGCAAAGTAAGCCCCTTCTTCACTAAAGTTGGATCCCATAAAATTATAAGCCCTATGTTGGTGGCCTTCCTGCCAAGACTTTTTTTCTTTGTCTGTTAAAATAGTTTTCAATTTTTTGGAGGTTAGGGTATTATTAAACTAAATCTATTAGACAATATAGGTAAAGCAAAATAGACGAAATAACAACACCGTAATTTATTCACTAATTATGGGATGTAGTCGGTTGGTTGTTTTTTTTATCATCAATAGATTTTAAATATGCTTTAAGGGACAGTCAATATTCGTATCAATGCGTTCTTATATTATATCAGGCTTAGCCAAAAAACATTTAAAATTAGCTAAATTTTCTGCTTCGAATATTCAATCTTATCAGTACCTTCTTTTGTTGTTTGGATTGGTTATGCTGTTTTTCTTTCTGTTTTTCACATCTTTAAATGCGCAGACGCAACATAATGAAAAAAATATAGCTGCAAGTGCTAAAGATTGGATGTTCAACGGTAATAGCAAAAAAATACAGGGGATTGGAATTGCAGATTATTCTCAATTCAATCCTGAAAAATCTTGGAATAAAGCTTTTGAGTATGCCGTACAAGACCTTAACGCCAACCACTCATTACTTGTATATCATTATGGCTATCAAATAGGTCGCGGTCCCCTTCACAAGCGATCTAACTATGCTATTCGAAATTTTTTAGACAGTACGCAAGTTTCTGTTGTTGATTCTGCAAGATGGAAGGGGCAAGCTTTCTTGTTGGTTGAACCCAAAATCAGCCTTCCAGATTCTTTGATCTATCCGAGCAGAAAATTCAAAACTGTACATGACTCCATAACAAACAAAACAGCAGTTTCATCCCAACCAGATCAATGGATTCGTACTATGGGAGCAACACCCAGAATAAATAGCAACTGGAACATGAGCATCACCAAAGCTAAACAAAAAGCATTACGTAATTTGGCCGAAGATCTTGCAGTAAAAGTAACCAATGAAACCTACTCAAAAAATAATGTGCAACGGCGCTATTACAACTTTTCCACTGTCTATGCCTTCCAACGCATTAAAGCCATTAATAGATCTTTTGATGCTGATAGCTTTAAGGTAGAGTTGGCTATAGATCCCAATGAAATTAAAATGCTTTTAGAAGAGTAGAATTTTCAGCTTCCATCTTTAAATGAAATTTAAAACCAATCTTACTCTTCTACTTTCCGCTTCCATTGGCTGTACCTATCACGCTGTGTTGTCACCTTCTTGAGATAATTTCGGGCCTCAGCATATTCTAAGTTTTCACGCAGATGCTTATAATTCTGTTCTGGTGACATACTGTTAATTTTTGAAAATGCTTTTGATAAATTTGTATTACCTGTATAGGCAACAGCAACATTTCCGGCACCGGTGTTATATGCACAGATCATAAGGTATTCCCGAGTGGTCTGATCTTCAGCCCGATCAAAATAATTCGAGCTCATGATATCTATAAAAGTCGTCCCCATCTGAATGTTATTGTCCGGCTGAAACAAAAATTCTTTGGTAGGAATACCGTCCTCATTAAAAATTCTTCGGTAGGCATCGCGTCCGCCTGTTGAAGGCACTAACTGCATTAATCCATAAGCATTCGCATGAGAGGCAGCGGTAGGATTAAAATGAGACTCAACATGAATGATTGCAAATACAAGAGCAGGATCTATATTATGTTCCCGTGAGAATTTGTATACAAAATCCTCAACCTTTTCAGCTCTTTTTTGCAGGTGATCATCAGAAAGCTCAAAGTCTACATACACGACATAGCGTGTTTCACCATCCTCACCCTGTACCTCTTTGGTTTTAGTATTCTTTTCAGCAACTTCTTTGGCATACTCATCTACGGTCTGATCTTCGGATTTATCCAGCTGATCTTCCAACACCGGTTCTTTTGTAACCTCTTTGTTAGGCACATTTTCTGTTTCAAACCCTTCTCGGGTGCCTTTTGATTGCATTGCCCCAGAAACCTTTTCGGGCATTTTTTCTTTGAGTTGTTCAGCTTCTTCTTTACTGTCTGCAATTGCTTCAACCTGGCCATTCCCTTTTTCAAAATCTGTTGAAATACGCAGGTTTCCATTTTCTTTGTATTCAACCCACTTCTTTTTGGAACGCTCCTCAAAATCACCCCATTTCTTCAACATTTCTTCTCTAAACGCTTTATACTCCTTTTCATAGGCCTCACGATAGTTCTCATAAGCCTCATCAGAGCTTGCCACCCCATTTTCAATTTCTTCCAAATACTGTTGATATCCCTGCTGATACTGTTCTTTATAATCCTCAAAACTATCTTGTGCAAAACCGCAAGAAATCCCTGCACCAAATACAAAAAATAGAATTGCGGTTAGATACCTATCCATACGATGAGATCTATTTTCTCTAAACATATCTTTTACTCTCCCTGAAATTGAAATTAATACATCCAATGCGGATGGAAATAACAAAGTTCTGTTACTCTGCCACTACAGAAAAGAAATACCCAACCCGGTTAGTCCGGGTTGGGGTAATTTATGTAATGTGATTAATATTCAACCTATACCTTATTGCTCAGATGGCATATCGCCATTTTTCATTTCATCAATTGAATTCTTCATCTCTTCAAAGCCTTTAGAAGCCTTAAACTTGGTATACATCTCTTCGTCTTTTGACAAGGTGTTTTCGAGCGCTTGATTCAAGGCATTTGCTGCTTCACCTACAGGTAGGCGTACCAACATAAGCACTTCATGCTTGGTGTTATTATCGCGCTGATAAAACTTGCTTCTATCAACATCTACACCGCGCAACGTTTGTTGACCTACTGATTTAGAAACATCAGTAAATACTTCGCTATAATTACTGTTAGTACCTGATGTTGTCTCTTCTGCAAAATTCTTCTGCATAGCACTTACCTCAGACTCAAGCTTTAACGTAAGCGCTGCTCGACCATTTTGTAGTGCCTGCTTTCTGGCCATGCTTCTGCGAGAAGATGTACCCTCTCCAATCGCATAGATATATTCGTTATCACTACTGGGTGGATTCGTGTACCAACTTGGTAAATCGCTTCCCGAATTATCTGTTGCCGGCTCCGAGCTACTGCAACCTACAACTAAAAATCCAGCTACTAAAAAAGTGAGTAGTATACGTATTTTCATAATGATCCCTATTTTATATTAGATGATGTAATTAACTAAGTCCATATTGATGAACTTTTTTTTAAAAAAGTGGTTACTAAATTAAGCCATTAGTTAAAAAAAATTTATCAACAAGTCACATTTATTTGATATAACAAGCCTATCAGGTTCGCTTACTCTACAGATAATAGTTCATTGTTAATAAAGCCTGTAAACTCTGAGGACAATTTTTCTTGAACTGCCTGAACTGCTCTTTGCCGTGCATACTTTTCATTCATGCTTCCTTCACGCCCCTCTGCCATATAAGTGCTAAACCATTGCCCGTTCTCTTTGTTTTGAGCTTCAATCTGTAATGCCCATTGGATAAATTCATATTTGGGACGATTCAGATCAACCGGCTCCATCATTAAATTGACATTCATTTCAATCACCGGATCATCCGCGTTATTGGCTACCTCAAAGCCTTCATTCTGCAATTTTCTGGTGATATCAGACTGAACTTCTCTGGGAACTTTTCCATCTTTTATCAGCTTAACGGTGCACGCTTGTTTTGCATCTCGATATTCTTGCGTGATTTCTGACAAGGCTACTTCGCCCTGTGCAGCCTGTCCAGAAAGAATAGCTCGCTGGTTAATTAGCATATCATTAACTCTTGCTGCTGCCAATGCTTGCTTCAAATATATCAACCGATTTAAACGACTATTTGTCTGTGATGCATTTTTTCGCAGCGTATTAATCTTATCTTGATTATTCTTAATCTCTCTACTATACAACTGTGAAGTTTCCAAACGGTCCATTGCAGCAAGAGCATAGAATGTTCCATCTGAAGCCTGATGCACTTCTTTAATTTCTACATTCCTCATCTGTTGATCCGAGTTAACCTGAGACTGGGTAATTAAATTGGTATTCTCGCGGGTTGACGTCCCTTCCTCAGAGTCTGTTATTTCCTCAAATTCATTGACGTAAGACTCGTTCACTTCAACTTCAGACACAAAAATTTGGGCTAAATTTGATTGTGCCTGGGTTCGGGCTCCCTCTCTTGTAGGTGAAGAGCCAACCGCCATTAAAAATTGGTTCTCACTATATTGTTCCGCAGGATTATCAACCCAGGCTGGCAAGCCCGAACTTTGGGCCTCGGCTGTTGCCGAACACCCATACGTAAATACAAGTAAAACGATACCCGCTATCAGAAATAATTGATGACCAATATTATTACATCCCATAAATACAGTTGAATCCACTTTTTTAGTTAGAATATATTGATGCTACCGGTTCTAAACGTTCTTGTTCACCGATATTAATATTTCGTGCCTCTGAATATAGCAATTCGCGCTCTGCCGAATAATAGTTAAATGTTACATCATGTTCCCCGGCCGGAAGCTTAATTACATTTGTATAAATATTAGCCGGCATAGTTTGCCATCCGCGCAGATCAGCCTGCTCTGAAGCTTCTCGCGCCTTACCTCCAATAAAACTGGCCACATCACCGGCTACCGAACCAAATTCATCTTCCACTGCATCCGATACTCCTTCCTGTGCTGCAGACTTCAAAACCCCTCTGATAGTAGCTCTTGCAACAATAATCGGCTTTTTAATCTTAAATGTTTCTCGAGCCACCTTATCCATTTCTTCGATAATTTTTAATTCAATACTCATCGTATCATTTATTACTGCCTCAATAGCGGCCACATTCGACGGTTGCATCACCAACTTGGGAATAGCAATTTTTACGCCTTTCCCATCTCTATTTATATCAGTATTGATACTATTATCTACCTTATCGGGGGCTTTGCCACAGAAAGCCATGACCATTGTATTATACTGATCCGGATCCTGAACCCTGGTGAAGGTAGAATCAAACTCCAGCTTTGAATCTGGCATAGCTTGATGATTATTGATGGCTTTTTTCAATTTATCCATTTCGATTCGCGCACCATCTTGCTCACCAGCTTTAGCATATAATGCACCGGCCAGATAGTGACTCAATGGGCTATCGTGAATATTTGACGTGCCTGCTTCCCAAGTTATATCCTTTTCTGTGGTATCAGATTCGGCCATGGCACTGGCATATTCTCCATATTTCTGTTCTGCTTCAGAAAGTTTTTGAGCAATGCGCCGAGCCTCAACCAAAGCACTCTCGAAGTTATTCATTTTTAGATATCCCAAGCTCTTAAATGCATTGAGATACACATCCTCATAAACTTCACCGTTATAATTTAGCTGAGTATCGTTACTTATAAATGCCCCAATACCCGTCTTTACACTTTTCGAGAAGAACTGGTCAATATATTCTTCTGCATTAGTATAGGATTCCACACTCTGCTCATAATCCCCTTTAAAATAATTGATCGTTCCTTTCTCCAGAGCATAAAGCACACGATCTTTAGCCTCATAAATATCATTTTCCTTTAAACTATCGGCAATATGATCGGCTTTTTCATACTCACCTGACTGAAAAGACGATCGCATCTGTTTTTGACCATTCATCAATTTTTGCGAACCACATCCTGTTATAAGTCCAGCAAAAACCAATAATACTATCCCTCTTGCTATTTGTTTATTAAACATAAACTGACCCTCATGTAATGAACCTTGTAATTAATTAACCCGAGCAGGTTAATGTCGCACCCCTAACCTGTCATGTTTTATTTAACCAACGAACTTCTATTAATCTCTCTAATCCCTAAACAGGTGTTCAAACCCGTCAAAAAAAATCCAAATTGCTCTACGAAAAAAGCTTTAACGAATCACCATTTTACTTTACTTCGCTCAATCATCTTCTTGATTTTTTTGTTACCTATCCAAGCCTTTCTATTAGATTCAACATTAATCAATTCAAGATTGACAGTATAAAACTTGGCAGCTTGGGTGCCATCTAAATTCTTATCAATGTTGGCCTCTATATTACCCACCAACATATAGTCTGCCCCCATTTCTTGAGCAAGTGAAGCTGCAGATTCGTATGATGCATGTTGCTGTTGATCGTCGCGCTCAGCTCGAATCTGATTACGTTGATCGGGGTCGGCAACAATCTCCACTTTCTGGCTGTTAACAATAGCACGCTCCATTTCTTTAATAAAAATATCCGTGCGTATATGTTCGGTGGTATTATTCCTGATATTTCCTACAATTAACACCGGTGAATCCACATTCTGCAACCACGCAGCTGAAAGAATATCAGACGTCATGTCCTCAGCCACCATTCGAGCATCGGTATCATTCCATTTGCCTGACAGATCCGATTGTGAACCAGGATCCACTCTTTGTACACTTTGTGAAGGTCCACATCCCCCAAAAAGAAATGCTACAATTAACGTACTTAAAATAATTCTTGAAAAGCTCATAGGTCGACTCTCTTAAGTTTATTTATGATTTACCCCGCTTTATTTTAACACCATTGAACATGCTATTTTTCAGAAAACATTTCAAATGGAAAATCTTTTTGTGCAAAGTTCCAACTATTTTTTTCGAAAACACCTTATTTTCTTTTGCAAAACAATCTAACTATATAATTATTTGGTTGTCAAAAACCCACTAAACTAAAACTCAAATGTTTGTAACTTTCCTACTTTGATGTTACCATTTATCAAAGTAATTCATCTAACCCGAGAGATTTAAGTTATGGTCAAATACACCATTAAAAATATTTTCTGTTCTATATTAATCTCCTTGTTCGTGGTCATGGGTATATCATTCAATGATGCACAAGCCCAAGACTTTGAAGAGTGGAAAGAGAACTATCTTCAGGAATTCCAGGAATTTCAAAATAAGTACGACAGGGAATTCTATGAGATGCTACAAAAAGAGTGGGAAGACTATAAGTCGGAGCATAGCCCGGATTTCTATGAAAAACCAAAGCCCAAAACAATCCCTGTTGTTAAAGAACCCGCCTCACCGGATCCCACACCTAAAAAACCAAAGGAAGAAAACGATCCAAAAGCGAAAGAGCCCCAACTCAAAAGTAATCAGCAATCTCCGGAAACGGAACAACCTCAAAAAGAAAATAAACAAAGTACTTCTGAATCGAAGAAAGAGAAACAAATAAAAACTGAAACAGATCGGGAGCTTAAGGCTAAATCCGAATCTTTTAAGCCCTCTAAAGGCCTAACCACAAAATTTGACCCCAATATTGATAAAGCGGAAGTTCGTTCCAAGCAGTTGCAATATTTTGGTATCCCTATCAGCTACAAATATTATGCAGCCTATGAAAAAGATTTAGAAAAGCCGATAAACCGAGAAGCTATTGCTGAATTTTGGAAGCACCTAAGTACAAAAGATTATCCTTCTTTTCTGAATCAGATTCAGCAGGTTCGTACCGAACTGTCGTTAAATGATTTCGGATATGCCCAGTTACTACATAACATCGGCACTCAAATTTATGGAGCAAAGAGCAATGAGGCTACATTATTTACATGGTTTATGCTAACACAATCCGGATTTGGGACCAAGTTGGCTTATAAAAACCATAAGGTTCATCTTTTAGTTAAAGCCACTCCGCACGTTTTCCGAAAGTCGTTAACTATGGATGGTTCAAAATATTATGACATTCAATTAGGCGATCATCATCCAACTCTTCCCGAAAGTTTTTATACCTATAAAGGCAAGCATACCCAAAAAGAAGAACACCCCCTCAATCTTCTTTTCAAAGGACTACCAATACTCGATCAAGAACAGAAGCAACGAACGTTAGAATTTACCTTCAGGGACTCCTCTTATTCAATCAACATTCCTGTTAACATTCAATCTGTCAACTATTTTAAGAACTACCCTCAAGCTGATTTGGACTTATATTTCAGTAGTCAAATAGATAATAATGAGTCTCATTCTCAGTTAGTCAAATCTTTGAAACCTCTTTTAGAGGGAAAATCTACACTCGAACAGGTAAACCTATTACTCCGTTTTACGCAGCGCTCCTTTGATTATCAAACCGATACTGAGCAGTTCAATACTGAAAAAAAGATGTTCCCTGTAGAAACGCTTTACTACCCGGCATCGGACTGTGATGACCGCGCAATTATGCTTGGCTATCTGCTTGATAAACTGACCGATCTCGATTATATCGTAGTGCGATATCCTGGCCATTTAACCCTGGCTGTTCACTTTCCCGATGAAGAACCAAGTGGTGAACGCATTAACAACCCTGTTATCCATAATGGGAAACGTTATTATGTTTCAGATCCCACATACTTTGGCGCTGATGCCGGGATGATTATGCCGGATTACCGCGGCATGCAACCGTCTGAAGTATTTGATCGTTAAGGCAACTATTTACTTTTCAAATTCTACAAAAGCCTCTTCAATATTTTGGGGCTTTTGCGTAATTCTGCTTACCAGCCATGTTGCCAATAAACTTAACCCAAATGCCGGAATCAGCTCATAAAGATTCTCTTTTAATACGGGAATATAGTACCACACAATTGTCACCACGGTTCCGGTAATCAATCCGGCGAAAATGCCTTTGCGTGTTGTCCCTTTCCAGTAAAGTGCTAATATGGAAGTAGGGCCAATAGAAGCTCCCAATCCTGCCCATGCAAATAATACCAGCCAAAAAACCAACACTTGAGCAACCAAGCTGAATATTAGTGCAATTGCCACCAACGTTACTACCACAATCCGACTGTATTTTACGAGTGTTTTTTGAGAAATCTTTTGCCCCTTCGTTATAATCTTATCATACAAATCGCGAACCACCGAAGATGCCGCTACCAAAAGCTGAGAATCTGCTGTGGACATGATAGCCGCAAAGATGGAAGCGACCACCACCCCAAAAATTATGGGATGCAAGTGCTCTTGTGCCAACGCAGGATAGAGATTTTCTGAATCTGCACCCGGCAGTAATTCTATTTCCGGAAAATAAACTCGTCCCGCCAAGCCGATAAAGATTGCCCCCCATCCCATAAGAACATTCCATATGGTCCCTATTACAGCCGACCACCGCAATTGTTTAGGGTCATCAATAGACATATAACGGGAAAGAATATGCGGATTCCCCGGAGATCCAAGACCAATACCCAAGAAGCCCAACAGTCCGCCAAAACCAATAGCCAGGGGATCTATAAACCCTGCCTCCATGCTATTTAGTTGTGATAAAACTTGGGACAATCCTCCCATATCCCAAATAGCAATAAAAGGAAGCACCACCAATGCAAAAACCATAAAGATAGCTTGGAACATATCGGTCAGGCTGACTGCTAAAAAGCCACCGAGTACCGTATATCCCATAATAATGATAGCCGTGAGAATAATGCCATTTGTTTGCGAAAGCCCAAAGCTTGATGCAAAAGCCTTGCCGCCTGCCACAAATTGTGCAGAAACATAACTGACCATGAATATTAGAAATACAACAACCAGTGCAATACGCAGATAGCCATTCTTATCATTAAATCGCTCGGCAAAAAAGTCGGGAACGGTTATACAGTTATATGTTTCTGAGAAATTGCGAAGCCTTCGGGCGTAATACAGAAAAAGAAACAGCTCAACAATCACGTAACCCATTACTGCCCAAACTGCCGAAGCCCCCTGGGTATAGGCCATACCCGTTACGCCCACCAACAGCCATGCACTCCGACCAGATACCACCGCCGACAAGGCCACAACAAACCGATTAATCTGGCGTCCCCCGATAAAAAACTCGCTGATCCCTTCCGAAGAAAAGCGGGAAGAATATATACCAATGCCCACAAGCAATAACAGATATCCGATAAATGCTCCAACAGCATATTCATTTACCGCAATTGAAATAGCTTGCGTTTCATCCATTGTCGCGGAATTTTATGCGATAAGAAAGTGCCACTGCCAAACCGATAACCAACAGCGGCACAACAAACATTATCAAATAAAATGAAGTCATAATTAACAGCTATTGCAATCGTATCAACTATGAATCATGGGAAAATACCCATTTGGTTGTAAATAATACCCACCTTGTTAATGGCATTTAAAAATGCCGCAGTGCGCAAATCGATATCATGCGTTTTACGCAGCTCGTTTAATTCGTTATAAGAATTGATCATCGTCTCTTCGAGACCGGAATCAACCAAATCTTTCTCATCAGCTCCTTGGGCAAGTATCCCCATTTCAGCTTCTGAAAATTTCCTGTCGGATATATTTTCAATAACATTTAAAATTTTCCGATAACTGCTTTCCTCAAACCGTTTTTCCATGCGTCCAAATCGGACGTGTGATAGGTTTTTCAACCATTCAAAATAGGATACTGTTACCCCTCCGGCATTTAGATAACTATCCGGTATGATAAGAGCTCCCTTTTCTTTTAAAATTTCATGAGCCTTATCCGTTGTTGGACCGTTAGCCGCTTCACCAACAATTTTTGCTTTAATATCAGGTGCATTTTTTTCATTAATCTGATTTTCAAGCGCAGCCGGTACCAAAATATCACATTCGGCCTCCAAAACCTTTGTATTACTTTCTAACTCTTTGGTATCACCAAACCCTAAAATTGAACCCGTATCCTCACGATACTCCATCAATTTTTCCAGATCTATGCCTTCAGAGTCATAAATGGAACCTTCAATTTCTGCCACTCCAACCAAAATGGCACCACCCTGAATCAAATTCTGGGCGGCATGATATCCTACATTCCCAAGTCCCTGAACAACAAAGGTCTTACCTTCCAACCCCGGTTCCAATCCTAAATCTTCCATATCCTGCTTATTCTCACATGCTTCTCGAATACCGAAATACACCCCGCGTCCGGTTGCTTCGGTTCGGCCCCGCACGCCACCCTGTGGGATAGGTTTTCCTGTCACACATGCTTCGGCATTAATGTCAGATTTTAGCTGCCGGTAAGTATCTAAAATCCATCCCATTTCACGAGCACCGGTACCGTAGTCCGGAGCAGGGACATCAGATCCGGGCCCTAAAAAATCCTTTTTTATCAATTCATACGTATAGCGACGAGTAATACGTTCAATCTCGTCGTCCGAAAAGCGAGTTTTATCAATTTTGATCCCTCCTTTAGCTCCTCCAAAGGGGACATCAACAACAGCACATTTATACGTCATTAGCGCTGCCAAAGCCATGGTTTCATCTTCGTTAACAGTCGTACTAAACCGAATTCCGCCTTTGGTGGGTAATTTGTGATGGCTGTGCTCTACCCGCCAACCATGAATAACTTCTATAGAACCATCATCGCGCTCAAGGGGAAAGGTAATGTGGTACACATTGTTGCATATTTTAATTTGATCAAGCAGCCCCTGATCAAATTTAGAATATTTTGCTGCTCTGTCGAACGCTCTATTTACTTGGGCAAAAAATTTATAATCGGACATAAAATCGGAGTTTAACTGATGTAATATTTCAAAATATATTTTTTTCAATTTCTTAGATCGACAATCGCAATATTATTACAGAGTGTCAACATTTATTACCCCTGTTTAAACATAGCCGTATGTATTTTTTTCCATTGATTTGGCATTCCATCGGTATGCAGCAACATTATTTTTTTTACGGTAAATTGAATGTAAAACTCCCGTCCGATATTGTTGAGAATTTTCTCTTTCTGCTCCCGGGTTAAATCTCCATAGATCAAACTAAGATGTGGCATATATTCATCCTTATAGGCATCCGGGCAATCAAATAACCGGCAAGCATTTTCATGCAGATGAGTAAGCCCTTCGTTCTGTGCTACATGAATAAATAATGATTGGTAATACGTATCAAGATAACCGGCTTTTGAAAGTTTTAAATCAAATGGTTTAACTGATGACGCCAATGTGTTGGTCAGTGCCACAAGTTCTGTTTGGGATGCCGTTAACCCTCCAAGCAGTGTTACGTGTGGCGAAAATACCGGTGTGTCGTGTTTTTTACTGAGCTCCTTAATCCGTTGCTGTAATTTATAAGCTGTTTCTCCGGTCGGTTCCAACCATAGCGAATATGTTGCAGACTTCTCCATAACGATGAGTATTTATCACCCTCAATATTGATTTATTGTTTGTTGTGATAATATACAGTAACCTAATCATTTTAAAACCCTGTAATTAATTTTAATAACAGTTTTCTACGTATTTGGCGGAAGATAAACATGCAAATGATCCGCTGTACCTACATGGCGCATAGTTGATAACCCAAGAAGTTTAAAAGAATTCTCAAACAACCAATTTTTCCACGTTGGCCGACTTTTTGTACGTAAATCAACAGCATGTACATATCCGGTGGACTGTAGATAATGCAGAGAATCATCGTTCTTTGTAAGGCCCAGCTGATGGTAGTCTTCTGGATGGCGCTGTATACCTGTTACCATTATATCGCTATCAGCAAGGGTGACTGTTGTTAAAGCTACTCGCATTATAGGGTGCAAGGATTGATAATAGGAATGAATTTCTTCGGTCTTCGTATTTAGGCTCGAATAATACAGAACCCCATAAAACGTATACGCAATTACCAGTACAACAATGCCGCGAAAAATATACGTGAAAGCCCTTTGGCCCATCCCAAATTTATAGATGAAGATACCCCCATAGGCTAATAATAATACAACCGTAGCCAAACACCCGGCCAATAGAGCCAACCATCCGTTTGTTTGGTAGTTTTGGTATATAAGGACTGAAGTTCTAACAAGAAGAAAAAAAGGAAGGACTAAACCTATTAAACTAAGAAATATCTTAAAGAGTATTCTCTTCCATAAAGAGAACGATTCGGAAACATGTTTTTTATCAAACTCCTTCAGCTGTTGGTCAAACTGATCATTTAACTCCTTAATCTGCTTAAAAGACGGGCTTTGTTGAGTACTCATATTTTATTCAGGCTATGATACAACGGACAATTACGTTTTTGCACGACACCTGAAAACAGAAGTTACACCAACCTGAAATAAAAAAAGGGTTCTGGCCGAAACCAGAACCCCAGTACAACTCATCACAATCCCTGTTGCTAATTAAAAAAAATTTGGATAAGAATCCAACACATCTCAGAAATTAACCCATTCAGGGTCATATTCTTTAATACTATAACGACACCTGTTAAGCGTGATCCTCATCAGATTGCAAATAAAAAACGTTCAAAATAAAAAGCACTACTAAACTTCCTAAAAAGCCAAAGACTAAACTTCCGGGCAAGTTAATAAATATGGCTATGCTCCCCACAACTACAGCGCCAATAACCCCGGCAATAAGATTGGGTATAAGCTCAACCCCCTGTTTCCAGATACTTACCTTGATAAGTGCTCCGGCAACCATTCCAATAGAAATGAGCCAAAATATCATAGTCCCATTTAATTCTTCCATTTCGTCATATATTTTATTTTGAGATGATTTGCACAAAAAATATACTTTTTTCATCGATTTTGGAACTGATATTTTTACAATAGATTTCCCCGAATACCTATATTACTTAGCATACTTTCAATTGCTGTTCCATGGATGACTCCGATATTCGCAAAATAATTCATATTGATATGGATGCCTTTTATGCATCTGTTGAGCAGCGCGATTTTCCCGAATATCGAGGAAAGCCTCTTATTGTGGGAGGTTCTCCCGAAGGACGCGGAGTCGTTGCGGCAGCCAGCTACGAAGTACGAAAATATGGCGTCCACTCAGCCATGCCCGCCGCAAAAGCTGTGCGGCTTTGTCCACAGGCTATCTTTGTGAAACCCCGCTTCGAGGTTTATCGAAAAGTATCGGAGCAGATTCGAGAAATCTTTTTTGAGTTTACGGACCTCGTTGAGCCGCTTTCGCTGGACGAGGCCTACCTTGATGTCACTGAGAATCATATCAATTTGCCTTCGGCAACCCTCATCGCTAAAAAGATCCGCAAACGCATTAAGGAAAAAACACGTCTTACCGCATCGGCCGGGGTTGCGCATAATAAATTTCTGGCTAAGGTAGCCTCAGATCTTGATAAACCCGATGGACTTGCAGTGATTTTACCCGAAGATGCTGAAGACTTCCTGGAAAAGCTGGAAATTGGCGAATTTCATGGAATCGGGGAAGCAACCGAATCCAAAATGAATTCACTGGGCATTCACACGGGAAAAGATTTAAAGGAGTGGTCGGAAATTGATCTGGTCAACGAGTTTGGCAAAACCGGACGTCATTATTATCGTATCGTTCGCGGGGTTGACAACCGGCATGTAAAGACCCACCGCATCCGAAAATCTATTGGCAAAGAACGGACGTTTTCTGATGATGTAGAGGACCTGGGCTGGATCAATAATTTTTTGAAGGAACTTGCAGAAAAAATTGCTGAGCGCATGCAATCCAAAAATGCCGCAGGGAAGACGGTGACACTCAAGGTACGGTATGATGACTTTGAGACCATCACCCGAAGTACTTCTTTTAGTCACTATGTCGATGATGCCGATGACATTGCCGACACCGCCATTTCACTGCTCGAAGAAACAGAGGTCGGACAACGAAAAGTGCGCCTGCTCGGTATTACGCTGTCAAATCTAAACCTCAACGAAAGGGGTATTTTTGAGCAACTGGAAATTCCTTTTGAAAAGTAGCCCTAAATGTACAAAGGTTTATCCTGGCATTTAACCCACTTTCCCACTCTTGATACCCATTATTTTTCCTTATCTTTAACAGCTGAAAATAACCCGTTTTAATCCGCCAAAATACGCAGTTAAAATCACTTTCTGATGAGTTACACCCTTTCCGACTTTGATTATGAGCTCCCTGATGAGTTTATCGCCCAAAAGCCGGCTGACCCCCGCGACCATTCGAGACTACTCGTATATGATCGCGAAAACAAAACCATCAAGGATGAACGGTTTTACAATATCCATAAGTATTTGCCTAAAAACACTACGCTGGTCCTCAACAACAGCAAAGTTGAAAAATGTCGTCTTCTTTTTGACGAGGGGAAGAAAGAGATATTTATCCTTAATACTGCAAATAACACTACCGTTAAGGCGATGGTACGTCCGGGCAAAAAATTTAAAGAGGGCAAAACGGTGCAGCTGACCAAGAGCATTTCAGCTGAAGTCTTAGATATTGATGAGGAAGGACTGCGAACATTAAAATTAACCCCTTCGCTCAATGATCCCGTTTACAATAACCACAGGCACACCCCCTTTCCTCCATATATAGAACAAAACGAATCACTCTCAGAAAAATACCAGACCGTTTATGCCGATGATTTAGGCAGCAAAGCCGCACCTACGGCGGGACTTCATTTTACGGATGAACTTCTTTCCAAGATAAAAAAGCAGGGGATCAGTCAGACAGAAGTAACCCTACATGTGGGATTAGGCACCTTTGCTCCTGTCAAGGCTGATAGAATTGAGAATCACACCATGCATTCGGAATGGTTCAATATCTCCAAAAACACCGCAAATCAATTGAATAAGGCTGATCATATTACGGCCGTAGGGACCACCAGCGTTCGGGTACTGGAATCAGCACTTAGAGAGCATGATGAGTTTACTTCAACGAGAATGGATACCGATATCTTTATCCGCCCCGGTTTTACATTCAAGGCAACGGATGCTTTAATCACTAATTTTCACCTGCCGAAAAGTACCTTATTGATGTTGGTAGCAGCCTTTACCGGCTATGAAGAAATGAAAAAAATATATCAGCATGCCATCGATGAGGAGTATCGATTCTACTCCTTTGGCGACGCCATGCTGATATTATAATCAAAGAATTCAGATCCTGAAGCAAAAACAACTAACAAGCTTACGCTTCGGGATCATTTTGTTGCTGCTGTTGCATCTCTTGCATTTTCTGCTTCATCTGCTGTTGAGCATTTTGCGCTTCATCACCGTCAACCATTTTAACTTGGTTTTTCAACGAGGTTGAAAGCTCCTCAACATCATCTTCGGAAAGCACTTCGTCGAGATCTTCAATGCCTACTTTTTGCAACAGGTTATAAATCATGCGATTGTGCAGCATCTGTTGAGCTGCAGAACTCAATTGCATAAGCTGTTGCTGGGGCACTTGCGCGCCGGAAAGCTTAATCTTATTCATGACCGGTTCAAGCAGGGCTTCAATCTTCTTAGACATCTGCTTTTCCAGCTCTTTGGCATCAGCATTCTCTTTACTTGTCACTTCATTTCCGTTAGGGTCGACTAACTTCATAATTTACAAATACTTTGGTTTAGAATTACTTCATGTTTTTAACACAGTCTCACAGGATATCGTTTATTTTCGGCAACGGCAAATTATCAGACGGTGAAAAGAACAAGAAATTGTTGTTTTCCGAAATATTCGCTTATCAAGCAGTACAGCTATATCTGTGCCTCCCCCTAAATTTTCTGAACGTATTTGTAAGGTTTGAAAAATAATTGAGCCTTCTCTCATTCATGCAACGTATATCACTAATAGTACGAGACAAGTTTCACATTTACCCACAAATAGAAATTAAATCATCCATTTTGAACAAATCATTACTTATCGCCACACTCTTAGGCGGGTTACTGTTTTTTAGCTGTGAATCCACTTCTACGGATACCAGTTCTACTACGCTATATCAAATAACGCTTAGCTCATCCCCGGCTGAAGGGGGTAGCGTAAGTCCCGCCGATGGAGAATATGAAGAAGGCAGTACCCAAGAAATCTCTGCCACCCCTAATGAAGGCTGGCGTTTTGTAGCGTGGAGCGGAGACTTCACTGGCACAAATAGCACGGCTGCCATTACCGTTGATTCAGATAAGGATATTGAGGCGATCTTTGAAAAGAAAGAATATGCCCTCACCATAACTACCGTGGGAGAAGGGACAGTGGATGAACAGGTAATAGAGAATAAGAGCAAAGACTATGAACATGGTACAGTAGTAGAACTTTCAGCTAATCCCGCAACAGGGTGGAAGTTTGTAGAATGGGAAGGCGCTGTGACCGGTAGCCAAAATCCGCAACAGCTTACCGTGGACGATCCCAAGGACGTAACAGCGATCTTTGAAAAGAAATCCTACGAATTAACGATCAATACTCAGGGAGAAGGATCAGTAGCTGAGGAAGTTGTACAGGCTAAAAGCTATGATCATGGCACCCAAGTCCGGCTCACCGCCACCCCTGCCGAGGGATGGCAGTTTGTTAAGTGGACAGGAGATATCACGGGTTCGGAAAATCCTGCTCAAATTACTGTCGACAATCCAAAAGAAGTAACGGCCGTATTTGAGAAGAAGTCCTACGACTTGACCATTAATACAACAGGTGAAGGCGCAGTATCCGAGGAAGTTATTCAAGCTAAGGCTACCAGTTACGAACATGGAACGACGGTGCAATTGACCGCCAATCCAGCGGAAGGTTGGCAATTTGTAGAATGGCAAGGAGATGTGACGGCTATTGATAATCCCATTCAAATTACAGTGGATGACCCGAAATTGGTAACAGCAGTTTTTCAGAAAAAAACCTTCTCGCTCACCTTAAACACAATAGGGCAAGGAGTCATTCTAAAAAATCCTGACCGCCAGGAATACGAATATGGTACTACGGTCGGCCTCACTGCTTCTCCTTCTTCGGGATGGAGTTTTGAGAAGTGGCAGGGCGATATCACCGGAACTGATAATCCCGTTCAACTTACTATTGATAACCAAAAAGACGTAACAGTTGTCTTTATAGAGCAAAATCAACCGCTCTTTTATTTAGCTTCAAACGGAGTCACCATTAAATGTGAGAATGCCCAAACAGGGGATAGTGGCACGGTAAATGACATTACTTATACCAAGCGAACTAAATCGCAGATTACCCCCTCCAATGCAGAAACAACCTGCACCAGTGGATTAACCAGTACCCGTTTCATGTTTAACGGAGCCTCTTCTTTTAATGGCGACATAAGCAGCTGGGATGTAAGTAGCGTAAAGGATATGAGGGGGACGTTTTTTGATGCCACCTCTTTTGCCGGCGAAATCGACTATTGGGATGTGAGCAACGTAACCGACATGAGTTTCATGTTCGCTAAAGCCAACTCCTTTAACGGAAACCTCAACAGTTGGAATGTAGGTAATGCAACAGTTATGGAAGGCATGTTCGATGCGGCCAATGCCTTCAACCAAGACTTAAATAACTGGAATGTGAGCAATGTCACCAACATGGTTCACATATTTCGTCAAGCGGCCTCCTTTAACGGGGATATCAGCAGTTGGGATGTAAGTAGTGTAACAAATATGCGCGGCATGTTTAGCCAAGCCATATTATTTAACGGAGACATAAACAACTGGAATGTAGCCAACGTCATCTATATGGATTATATGTTTACCTCCGCAGAATCCTTTAACCAAAATCTCAACAGTTGGGATGTGAGCAGCGTGACAGCTATGGATGGAATGTTTAGCAGGGCCACTGCTTTTAATGGCGACCTCCGGGATTGGGACGTAGGTAACGTGGGTCCCATGGATTATATGTTTCAAGAAGCGGAATCGTTTAACAGGAACATCGGCAACTGGGATGTAAGCAGTGCAACCAGCATGCGCTATATGTTTTCCGGAGCGGCTTCTTTCGACCAAGACCTGAGCGGTTGGTGCGTTACCAATATTAGTTCTTATCCTGATGGATTTTCCTCAGGGAGCCCCTTAACCAGCAGTCACAGACCATTATGGGGGACGTGCCCATAATAAATTAGCCTGAAATTAAATTGCCGACTATTCTACCGAAACAATTATCTTTACTAAAGAGCTAATCGCTCCCGGCCTCAGTAAATGGCATCACTAAAAATCTGGGACTGGAGTGGCTATTCCTCAAAGACCAATGCATCGGGATTAGCGCCCAACTCTTTAAGATATTTGATCATTACATCATTAAAAGCCGGAGGGCCACATACGTAAAAAGGCTGATCAAAATCATCAATCTGATCGGCCAAAAATTCCTTATCAATAAAGCCATCCAGGTTGATATACTCATCAGTGGACTCATCCGTAATAATATTCATGAACCGGTCGCCCAGCATCTCTTCAAACTCATCCCTCAGGATGATATCATTCTCTGTCTTATTCGAAAAGATGAGCGTATTTGAACCAATCTCATTGTTATCGTATAGGTCACGCAAAATAGCAATAAAAGGCGTAACCCCGGCACCACCTGCCAGAAAAACACCTTCTCCTTTATACTCAATGGTACCCCAGGCATCATCAATAATAAATTGATCGCCCTCTTCAAGCCGAGCAATTTGTTCGGTTACCCCCTTATGATCCGGATAACTCTTGATCACAAACTCCAGATGATCATCCTGCAGATTTGTAAACGTAAATGGGCGTTTTTCTTCGCGCCAGCCCTCTTTGTCGATAGCCACTTCTGTAGCCTGCCCGGGAGTAAAGGAATAGCCATCGGGACGTTCAAAAGTATACGCTCTTACATCGTGGGTAATATCGTCGATATTTAAAATCTCAACTTTCTCAGCCATAGTTCTGATTCTCTTTAGATTAACATTCCCTAAAAAAATGATTTTCCAGCTTTAACCATTCAAAATATCCGGAATTAGAAAAGGCTGAGAACTGTTTAAATCATTCACGAAAAACAATCAATCATCCAAACCAATGTATAGTACCGAAGAACAACCGATAAAATTAGCCGATACCGATTATCCCATTCATAAACTCTTACAAAAGAGATGGAGTCCCAGAGCCTTTTCAGAAAAAGCGATTGATAGCAAACTGTTAAACCAACTTTTTGAAGCCGCACGCTGGGCTCCTTCATCATACAACGAACAGCCATGGCGTTTTATCATTGCCCGTAAAGAAGATCAGGAGGCCTATGAAAAATTAGCTTCCGTGATGAATGAGTTTAACCAAAGCTGGGCCATGGATGCCCCCGTACTGGTACTGGCACTTACCAAAACAACTTTTGATTTGGATGGCCGAGACAATCCCCATGCCGAACACGATTTGGGACAGGCCATTGCTCATTTAACTTTTGAAGCCACCCGGCATAATTTATATGTGCATCAAATGGCCGGCATATTACCCCAAAGAGCCCGTGAGCTATACGAAATATCCGAGGACTATAAGCCCATGACGATGTTTGCCATCGGTTATAAGGACGATCCCGAATCACTAAATGATAAATTAAAGAAACAGGAAACCTCGCCACGCATCCGCAAAGATCTGGACGAAATTATCTACGACGGCAAATGGGATCAATAAAAAACTACTTAAAAAAGCTGCTGACCGAAATTTGGTCAGCAGCTTTTTCTTTTTACTCTCTTTGTAAGTTCTGCTTTAAAAAATTGACGGTTTTTTGCCAGGCGTCTTCAGCAGCTTTTTCAACATATCGCGTGCCGGATGGATTGGCAAAAGCATGTCCTGCTCCCTCATAAATATGAATGGAATTCTCGACTCCCGCATTGTTGAGGGCTGTCTCAAACTCCTTAGCTTGCTCTGCCGGGATACCTTCATCTTCTTCGCCAAAAATGCCCAACACCGGCATCTGTAACGACTTTAACTGCTCGGTATCCGTAACCAATCGACCATAATAAATGACTGTTGCATCTATTTTATCGGGATGAGCCAGTGCCGTTTGCAACGACCATGCCCCTCCAAAGCACCAGCCAATTACCCCAATATTGTCAGCCCCTTCTTTATCTGCCAGGAATCCATAAGCCTGCGTCAAATTATCAACAGCCTCTTCATTATTAACAGAGCGGGCATAGGTACCCGCGCTATCGGATGATTCGGCCACTTTTCCATTATATAGATCCACAGCCAGTGCCGAATATCCTTCCCCAGCTAACTTATCGGTCATCATACGGATATTGTCATTTAGCCCCCACCATTCGTGGATCACGATGATGCCCGGAGCATTAGTTGCACCCTCAGGCTTGGCTAAATAGCCGGTAATCTCTTCGCCATTTACCGTAGCATAGGTTACTTCTTGTCCCGATACTTCGGCGGATTGGGTTAGATCCTTGGCTGCATTTTCTACGGGCGTATCCCCTTTATGCTCCTGGTCCATCCGGTCAATAAATTCTTCTTCGGGACTGTCACTACATGCTGTTAATAGCAGCATTAATCCCAAAACTATAAATCCACGTCCAAATTGATGCATAATCTCCTCTTTTTTTATTGCGGTTATACTCTTTTAATAAAAATTTGAACCAAAAAGTTGCATGCTTTCGTATTTACTGCCTAAATATAAAAGCAAGAAGCAGGATGACAGCCGTAAGATCTGAATTTTGGGATTTGTCTTATGATCTGTAACATATTCAAAATTTTATGGAAGAAAATCTTCCGTCGGTATATCAAGAGATTTTAACAATTAATAAAATATCGGGGTACGTATGAGTTTTGACTTTGACAAAGCAAACCAATCATTTGATTCTTTACCATATAAAGATCGTCTTAAATCGATAGCTGACCTGGCCAAAAACACCCTCAGCATTGTTGGCAAAGACAAAGATATTATAAAGCCGTGGATTCGCATGACCATATATCACTCAATTATGGTCACCTTCTTTTTTGGCGGATTCTTTTTATGGCAATACAATCATCCGGGATATGGATTTCTATGCTTCGTTTTGGCCTTCTTTCTTTTTTTATACAAGCACTTTTATGACAATAAGCAAGAAATGCGCATGAGCTGGATTGTCTATGAGACGGTCATCGGCAACGATCCATCCTATAAAGGAGCTACCACGGCCAGCAAAGAAATAAAATGGTATATCAGAAAGATTGCCGGAATTGACATCCTTATGAGTTTCGTCAATAAAAGTAAATATACCGGTGGCGGGATCGTGAAAATGCTAATCCGCCTTTTTATTTCCGGACTTGAAGAAGTCTGGGATCTGGCAAACCATTACCTGCTGCCTTCGGTGGCGGTCGATAGGTTGGATATTACTACCGCCATTAAGGAAATGAAAAAGCTAAAGGATCGAGTACCGGAATCGTTGGTCGGTATTTTTGGAATTGACTTCTTGGGAAAGGTTGTCCGCCAGGTAACCGTTCCTGCCTATATCATCCTGTTTATTATCTCCGCTGCACTCGGGTATTTTGGAAGTGAAATACTCCCCGCTACTACTATTGATTTTAACGGCGATGATGTAGCCTTTACCTTTGTCCCCATTATTTTTGCGTTCTGGATTGGCAAGCTTTTCAGTAACATTTTTGAACGTACCGTTACCGCAATCAAGGTTATATACTTTACAGTGTTTTATACTAAAATCACCCATCCCGATCGCATTCGCGAAGATATGCAAGATGAGCTTGTTGACTATCTGAATCTAAAGCAAGTTGACGAGGTTGATAATTTGGAAGAGCAAGACGTAGAACAAGAATAAAAAATATTCTTCCCTTAAATAAAGACTGGCGCAAGCTTATCACTTGCGCCAGCATTCGTAGGCAAATCGCTTCAAATATTAAATTAACGCTGATACTTATTCATTCGCAGGAGATATCCGGACAATACCATTATCCGTTTCCGTTGCTACATAAATATTGCCATCAGGGCCTTGCTTAACATTACGCACTCGTCCTATATCTTCAAACAGGATTTCATCCCCCACGACCTTATTATCTTCTACATCAACCCGGACGATATATCCAAACTTCAGGGATCCCACTAAGATATCCCCCTTCCATTTCGGGAATTTATCACTGGTTACAAAAGTCATCCCTGAAGGGGCGTTTGAGGGGTCCCAATACCACTCTGGCTGCTCCATACCGGCCTTGGCCGTATCATCTGTAAATTTAGTACCGCTATAATTTATACCAAAGCTAATTTCCGGCCATCCATAATTATTACCGGCTTCAATAATATTAACCTCATCACCACCGCGGGGACCATGTTCATGCTCCCAAAGTTGTCCGGTTTCGGGATGCAAGTCCATCCCCTGTGGATTGCGAATGCCATAGGCAAATATTGCATCCATTCCCTCTTGACCCACAAAAGGATTATCTTCGGGGATACTTCCATCTTCGTTCAGGCGATATATTTTCCCCATATCACGTGTAATATTCTGTGGATTCACATCGCGATTGCCACGATCTCCGATACCGAAATACACGTGACCTTCGTTATCAAACACAATACGACTCCCAAAATGTTGGCCACGCTCAGAGTTCGGCTCAGCCTTATACAACACTTCTTGGTTCACCAGCCCAGTTTGAGCCTCATTGAGTTTGGCACGCATTAACGCGGTATTAGCCCCGGCCCCACTTCCTTCCGGACTTGAGTAGGTCAGATAAATCCACCCATTCTCTTCATAATCGGGGTGCACATTAATATCCAACAGGCCGCCCTGTCCACGTGCCCATACCTCCGGCACTCCATTAAGAGGCTCTTCGATGAGGGTACCATCGCTATAACGATACAACTCTCCACCGCGATTAGTAATCAACATATCTCCATTGGGCAGCCAATCCATACCCCACGGTATATCGATCTCATTGGTAATAGTTTCCAGAGTATATTCTGAGTTCCCAATTTCTTGGTTAATATTGCCCTTCTGCTCATTTTCGGAGGTTGCATTACAGGCAGTCAGAAAAATGACAGCTAAAAATATTGATAGGTATCTACTCGTTTTGATCCGCATAATATTAACTATTATTCCCTTTGTGGTGATATAATTACCAATAATTAATTAACATCAATCGTTCGATAATTACTAATTCTGCACGTAAAAAGTTATGAATACTATACTTAGTAATATGCAATAAATACTTCTTTTGGGGAATAGGCCTATTTCGTTCCGGCATAGCGCTCAATAATTGCTCTACAAATTTTATCTAAAAGGACCAGATTTTTGGTTGTAATTTGTCCAACGAAGCAAGATATTTAGGGTCATTTCAACGCAATGCGCCCGTAGCTCAACTGGATAGAGCGTCTGACTTCGGATCAGAAGGCTGAGGGTTCGAATCCTTCCGGGCGTACACCTCTAAAACAGTACATAAACCCCGCTTATTTAATTATAGGCGGGGTTTTTTGTTTGTATTTGGCCTATCTTTCTATCCTTCTGCATGAAATATTTTCATAATTCATACATATTTTACTGGACTGATGTTACATATGATGTTACATTACTCTCCAACCTAAACTACTCATATGAAAAAATATGGCCAGTCTAAGAAAACGAAATAACTACTACTCTATCGTTTTTGCCACGCGGGTTGATGGCGAACTCATTCAAAAAACCTATGCTCTTGGGACCAAGTACAAAAAGATAGCCGAGCAAAAGAAACACCAATACGAAAAGTTATATGAAGCCGGTGAGATAAATCCATTTGCTGATGATTGGAATCTGCAAGAGTATGAAAAGATGCAGGAGTTGAAAGGCACTTCTGTTGTAAGTCCCATCTTAAATGAACTTCAAAAGAAATTTTTAAGAGAAAAGACAAACGTAACTGCTAAAACCAAGAAAACTTATAAGTACATCATACGTCAATTTATGGAAGGAGTAGGCTATACAATGCCCGTCACAAGAATTGATGCTGATGATATTCGTGCTTTTTGCCTGCGAGATGACTTAGCCAATGCTTCAAAAAAGAATTACCTAAAACACTTGAAAGTATTCTTCAACTGGCTGGTAGCAGAAGAATACATAGAATCCAATCCCTGCGATAAAATTGCCTTGCCTAAGGTTCGAGATAATCTTGTTGATAAGATTATTGAAGAGGATGACCTTGATTTAATTTTTAAAAAATTTCGAGAGTATCAGTTAAAACACAAAAAAGCTCGTGCTATCCAATCCTCAGATCAGATGCAGCTTTGGTTTAAGCCGCTAATCACACTGGCTTTTTATACTGGTATGAGACGTAAAGAAATCATCCAGTTGCGCTGGGAGCATATCAACCTTAAAGAGGGATTTATTAGAGTTACTGATACTAAAAATGGTTCAGAACGAACAATCCCAATCTTTGAAACTTTATATTGGCGTTTAATTGCCTGGAAAAAACTTATGGGCAACCCTAAAAAAGGATTAGTTTTCCCGAGTCCAAAATCAACGCCTGATCGAGAAATTGCAATGACGGGAGATAATGTCTCCAAACGTTTTAAATTCTATGCCACTGAGGAAGCCGAGCTAAAGGATACTATTAACTTTCACGGCCTCCGCCACTCTTGTGCGACTTATTTATTGCGCATTGGTTTTAATGTCATAGAAGTAAAAAATATGCTTGGCCATAAAAGTCTTGAAGTAACCAATCGCTATGTGCACCTAGTTGCGAAAGATCTAATGCGTTCCGCCAACAAAAATGGTAAAATGAATTATCTGAATGAAGCATAAGATACCGGCTACAAGATTTGACTCTTTATCAAAGAGAGATTTGCTATTAAAACTGACTGCTGATCGGTTTTCCAAACTCTCCAATGATTTAAACTTTGAATCAGATATTAAACGCTATCAGGCTACCAGTATCACAGCCATAGCATACCTGAAAGAGACCAATCAATATCGCAGGCAACTTCAACTCTGCCTTAAAAATTTCGCCGGTAGAACAGCCGAGACCTTTCGCCCGGAGTTTATCTTAGCCGTTAGAAAACTATACCAAGAGCATTTAATAAATCTTGGCCGGGGCGTTATTGAATTCTCGGAGCAGAAAATAAACCGGAAGAAAACCTTAGATTTGGATTTCAGTGGTGCTGAAATTAACAATGGCCACTTCTCCGGCATCCTGGAGAATCTTTTTAATGAGTATGGAGAAGGCGTTCTTAATCTGGACCATGCTCCCTGGAGATGTAGAATGGCCCGCATCTATAATTGCTCAAAAGATACCATGAACCGATTGGAAGGCAAGCTTCGGACCATTGGGCAATTCGGTTGCCTCGATGATGCTATTTCATTTTTAGAGGTCCGCATAGGCTTGCACGGCAAATATACCTTTAAGGTGTTAGTTGATAATTTGGATGAACTAATCAATGATTTCCTTATTGACAGCTCCAACGGACATATCAATAAAGTGAAAGCCCAAAAACCAGTTGATGAACTTGTAAAAGAAGCAGCAGGGAAATACGAAGTTCTGAATTCGCCTACCTATCTCGTAAATCCAAAAGCTTACAAGTCCATTCTCAAACACCGGATCAAATCCACTCTGAAAAACAGATAGTTTTCATAAAACAGGTTGAAATCTGTATAAACAAAACTATCTTTTTGTTACATAGAGCCTGCTATTTCAGGTAGAATTACAGATTTTGATTTTCAGTACCAAAATCCTCCTTTGATTTTCAAAATCTGTTTTTTCCTGGAAGTGTATTTTATTAGGGATTGCCTTTTCTTTAGCGCCATAAAATTTTTGCAACCCCAAAGATATCATCTATGAATTCTCCCGACCCCAAAGAAAATTTAATGGCTACCATCGCCATCCTCGACGCCAAATTAGATACCATTCTTAACAAGCTGAACGCAGAACCTGACAAATCAAAGTTCATGACAGCGAAAGAAGTTGAAGCTCTAATTGGATTACATCATCGCAGCATACTCAATAGAAGTAACCTGCCTCCTGAAGACAAAAACTTTGTACCATTTCACCGGTTTGGAACACGCCGGAAATATTTTGAGCGCAAAGTCATAGAAAAAATATTTTTGCCATAAGTGTAACATATCACGACTAAAATACTCTTGTATATATTTATTTTTGTAACTAAAAAATAAGTCAAGTAGGAGTGACCTATGCTCAATACCAGTGAACCAACATTACGGGGCCCAAATACAAAACAGATCAACAGTAAAAAGAAAGTGCTTACTCTTATCGAACAGCTTTCTTCAGTAGTTCAAGAAGTGCGCTCTGAACATCCGGATCAAGCCGCAGGTGCGGTTGCTCAGATAGCTGATCTTCGATATCACCTACAAGCTTCTTAATCTCTTTCATGCGGTTATCAAGCAGCTGCTTTTCTTTCAGCTCTTCGCTAATATCGGCCATTTCATTAACGGTAAATGGTGCGCCCTCTCCCGTTAGTAGCCAATTAAGATTTATCCCTGATTGTGCAAACCGTATTAGCGTGGAGCTGTTTACTTCTGTCTTCCCTCCATTTTTTATCTCTGAAATCACAGACCGATTTACGCCCGTCTCCCGCTGCATTTCAGACACATTTCCATCGTAATACTCTTCCAGCAGATACCGGACATTATCTTGTAATATTTCGCCAGATTTTTTTTCCAAAATTCCTCTTTTCCTATCCTATTGGTTTTGATATGGTTAACGTAATGTCCCTTTCTTTTTAAGTTACGCTCACATCATTTTTAATTGTTTCGTTGTTATCACATCACTACTTTAGCCCTGTAGGTAACGGTAATGTTTACGTGTAACCATCCGATTATACTACTTACCCTTTAATTTTAAAAGACAGAAGTACAATTGTGAACGGACCAATAACAAAACATGAAATTAACCGGCTACGCCTAGCCGTCATAAAAGGCCAGATAATGGAGCAATATGATACCTATGATGATTTTCGCAAAATCCTATTTCCTAATATAAAGCTAAACACCTTCCGACAGTGGTTCAAAAAACCCTATTACATTTCGGATCATCGCTTGTGTAAGATGGAACGAGCATTAGGAATTTCGGAGCAGGTTCTTACCCTCATTCTCAACAAGAAATTTGATCTTCCCATGGGAGCTCTTTGTAAGATCAAAGGCATTCGACTAACCCTTTAACCAATCGCAACCTATGGCCCAAATACGTACGCGCTATACCCTTGGGGATACCATCCAGTTCATAGACAGCGATGGCAACAAACGTAAAGAAATCGTCCGCATGATCGAAACACAGATCGTAGAAGGTTACGACCTCTGGGTGATTTACGGATATGGTAACGACCTCTATAAGCTCAACCATGTGAGCGAACACAAAATTCTAATATCTCAACGACAAATAAATGAGCAGCAACACCCGGGAAGAGTCCTTAACACTAGTATCGCCAAACAACCGGCAACAACCCGATGACTACGGGCCAGCAGTATCCAATTCTCAAAATGAACCGTTCGAATATGTCGACAGCTCCGATCCGTTGGATTTTGGCTGGTATCGCAATGAAACCGATGGCACCAGTCGCCGGATCGGCACCTTCGATATCGAAATACATTCCAAGATCATCCGCTATAATCCCGAAACACTGAAATGGGATTCGACGCTCTATGAATGCCAGGTGAGCTGGCTGACCCCAGAAACCCGAAAACTTACACAGAGCGAGCTGTTCGTACTGGAGCCGGAAGACTTACTATCAAAGAAAGCCTTCCAGATTCAGATCTTTAAGCATTCTTATCAGTCGGCTCGCTTCAAGTCTGATGATGAGATCCTCTTCTTTATGAGCTTCCTCTGTAACCGATGGCAGCCGCAAACGGTGTATGAATTCAACTACTACGGGTTTGTCGAGCACCATGGTTACAAGTTCTATCTGACGCGCAATGCTTTAGTCACCATTCCCGATGATCATCTTCATCAGCCCCAGTATATCATCGCTCCTGATCGGGAATCGGGACTATTCCCCATGGTAGCTGCCGACACTACCTTTTACGTAAAACCCGGGCGGATTGAACCTTCGCCACTGTTAGACCTGTCCCCTGCCAAGGATGGATTTTACAGCGATGACGAACACCAACTTCTCACCGGCAACGAGCTCCGGTATTTTACCGACACCGTCCGCGACAGATTCGGAGAACTTATCGCTGGCCAACAGCCCGAGAAGAAGGCCGAAGGCTACCTTATTTTCTCCTATATGCTCTCCTTTCTGTTTTTTGATGAGATCTATGATGTATTCAAGCACGTTGTATTTCTGTACTTGTATGGGGAACCCTCAACGGGAAAAGGTCAGCTCTCACAGATCATGCTTAATTTCTTTGGCCAATCCTTTACCGATGTGGATTCCAACCCCACGCTCAAGTCTGCCGAAAACAAGCTGGCCAACCACAGCAAGATTCCGGTGATCATGGACGAGTTTGTACCGGGGAAAGGCAAGATTACGCCACAAGTATTTAACATGTGGTACGAGTTGAGACAACGTGGAGTAAGCGCCTCCCACGATCGGACCAAAAACGCCTGGAGTCCTGTTCGTTCCCAGCTGATGTTTATCTCCAACTACAAACCCACCGAGGACCACTTCCGATCGCGGTGTATTATGATCGAATACGCCAAAGACAAACGTGGTTCGGTGGATAATCTTTGGTGGTTTGATAACCACAAAAAAGAGATGCAACGGCTCTTTCTATCTCTGCTGTACAAGTTTAATGATTTCAATCGCGAGCTGTTCAAAAGTGAGCTACTCTGGACCAAGCGCCTGCTGACCGAAGCCGTGGAGGAAGAACTAGGGCGACGAAGTGACCAGGAAGGTGTTCGTTTCCAAATCAAAGATCGTCAAATAGAAAATATGGCGGCCCTTATTACGGTGGATCTATTTGTTTGTCGACCCAGTGACGTACAGTTCGCGGAATTTGTTAGCCAGTCAGCCCAAGAAAATCGAAACTCCAAGGTAAGCGAAGAGGACCTACGGGAGATGCGGAACCTGCTTCGGGATTCCCGCGTATCCACCGAGATATTCCGCTATGGTGTAGAATTTTTAGCTAATTCCGCAGAGCGCGAAGTCCACCAAACACCACTTCAGCAGTTCCTAGCCAGTATTGAGATCATGAATGATAACGGGGAGCTCCCGAAACGATACTACGGCTGGAACAGCAAAGATGGGCTGGTGATGTACTGGAGCGGCATTTGGGATGCTTATACCAATTATAACAAGGGCCGGGAATATATCAGCCAGGATGTTATCCGAGAAGAGATTGAGGCTCTGGACCTGCACGGAAAAGCAAAAACCAATTATTACAGCTACGAAGATCCGGTGAAGGGCACCGTCAAAGAAAGCCGACATGGCTACCATATACCCCGTAAACATCTAACGCCAACCTGGCTACGCGCCTTTGGCAAGCGGGAGGAAGCAAACATCATGTTAAAAGAGCAAGGCCGCCAGCCGGCCACCGAATACCAGACAAGCACCGGTGATAGCTCGCCACCATTTTAGGTGAAAATAGGAGAAATCTATGATTTTCTAAGAATTTGAAAACACCGTCTTATTTTCTTAGAACTTCCATTTCTCCCCCAAACAACACCCTGTAAGTATAATAATAATAGTTAGTTAGTAAATAATAATATATCTAAGAAAACCACTAAGAAACGACTAAGAAGTCTAAGATCGGTCTAAGATATCTAAGATGAATCTTTGCCAATTTCTTAGACACTTAACCTACAGTTTTTACTGCACTTAACCTTGGCCTCTAAGAAAATAAGAAAGACTATGCCTAATTTTGAAAATCCTGAAAATACCACCACCCCGATGGGAAACATGTCCTCCAACAATGAAGATTTCATGACGATTGGCGAAGCGATCAGCTACATGTGTGAAAAGCTGGGACGCATCTCCCGGACCACCTTTTACCGGTGCGGGTATCGGAAAATGATAACCGTGCGCAGTTACGGACGGAATAAGAGTACTGGCCGTGAAGCCGTTAAGCTGTGTCGCAAGTCAGAAGTAGATTATATCATTCAGACCATTCAGGAGAATCCCCATGCCGAAAACCTATAACCATGTAGATGAAATGCTGATTACCCCAAAAAAGGTGGTAAAACCATCTATATCAACTGAGCATCTGACAACACAAATAGATGAAATCAACAGCCAGTATCATGATTTTAACAGACTCCATCTATTTGTGAATGAAACTAGGCAACGCATTCAGGTGAATTATATAAATGAGAATGGTTTTGATGCCCCATTGACCGGTTGGCTTGATATGGGACAAGTTGGGACGTACCTCCACAATTACCAGCGAATGTTTTGCCTGGATACCAACCGTATAGATCGTTTTTTCGAAATGGATAAGGCTACAGCTATTGTACCTATCAGCTGTATTCGCCCTACAAGAAGACGCCCGAAAGGAATTGCCAACGCTTTTATCTACATGAGACAAGCCTACCAGGGAATAATACCGAGAAGAAAACCTATTTCTATTAGACCAAATAAAGAAGAAAAAGGTCTTTTTGATATTGTGGATGGTAATTCGACCTATTTTGTGGCAAAACAGATCGGGATACACTCCATTCCAGTTATATTATATACTAAGTAGAGAGTGTTATTTAGTACTTCATTTCCATAGAATCAAAGCAACTTAGACTCTCCAAGGTTAGTTGAACTATAATCTATCTCCATATAACTGGTAAGCAAACGTTCAGCGAGAGCTCGCATTTTTTCAGTAAGTCGTTGAACATCTTGTAGTTGATTATTGAAAACATGGAACCCATCATGTAAATACTTATTACGCAGTTCAGTAAATTTTAGATCAGGTGCTTTTCCGTTACCATTAATTGAATCTCGAATTTTATTTATGGGTTCATCTTTTAAAACATCACTTATCTCAATATCTGCTATATCAAAGAGATATATTAATTGCATACTAAAAGACATGTTGTAATTAACTCGGTTTTTCACTTTCTCTGGGAGTTCTTCAAAATAAATAGGCTTAAAAAAATCTAGGCAGGAGTGCCAATGGATAAACTTAGTCTGTAAGGTTCTTACAATATTGGCAATTTTGAAGTTATCTATTATACCATCAATCTCAATTTGTTTATCATCACCACTATTCCAATAAGCAGTCAACACCTTCTCCAATGTTTCACGCGACTCAGGCAAATCATTGTAATTAGGGCGATATTTAAAATGGGGCTGAGTCACCCAGCGGTACCTAGTAGATTGAGAAATAACTTCATCTTCAGCAGATCTTACTGCAAAACGTTCTGTATGCCAATCAATCCATGTACGTTCCACTAAACTTAAAAAATGAAAAAAGTTATAAGTTACACCTCTTACCTCATCCAATCCTTCTCTCAGACTTCTATCTCCTAATTCTAATTCAAGACCAGCCCTAGAGCGACGAATTAATTCCATCTTAGGATAGAGCTTGTCATCATTTTCTTGAAAATAAAATCCATCACCAATCTCTATATCACCTATCGGAGTACTAATAGAAAAAGAATCATCTTGAGGCTGAAAGACACCTTCATCATGATCATAATCCCCACGGACAAAACCATAAGTAGAATGACGACTTGTAATAACATGGCTATCTGTTACAGAGGTAATAGGAAATAGATAGCCGCAACTTACCGTTTCCGGAACAGCCTTTTTATTAAAAATTTGCGTTTTCTGAAACTCAGTTACTGGAGCATAATATTGATATTCCATCCTATTTTTTTCACCTGCCAACTCAGGATTCAATGTTATTTTATAGAGCCCACCATGAAAGTTAGTAACTATCTCAACAGAAGGAGAGTCTGGTCCTCTGGGAACTTTGCCTGGTGGCTCGAATAGCAATATTTTCATGGAATTAGTATCAAAAGGATTATACGTCAACTCATATCTACATATCCCTAATTCTTCTTCATCGACGATTAAAACCCCTTTTAATTTTATAGTAGATTCAAATTTATTATCCATATTTTAGCCAAAAATTATTTTCACAAATCATGATATACGCTAAATAAAAGCAAATCACCTGTTGTTTTTTAACAAATTGCTAATTATTTAAAGCTGCCAATTATACTTAAAGTAATTAACCATCCTTGATGCAGTTAGAGCTAGAAGAATACGTTAAGCGCATAAAAAAAATTACTGATTCAGGCGGCTCAGAAGCCAAACTTGAAGGAGAAGTAAATCAAATTTTAAAAGAATGTTTGGCAGAATATGATATAGACTTTGATCCTAACGTGAACACAAGTCTTTCAAATTTAGGTCTATGCCAAATTGATGCAAGTAGACCAGATGGTGTTTTTGGGCATATCATCTATGATTACAAATCCCCCAACAGCCTTAACGATACTTCTACCTTAAAAAAATCTAAACAGCAGTTAGAAGGTTATTTGAAAAGTGTTACTAATGAAAAAGAGGAATCTAACCCTAATGACTGGATAGGATATTTATTCGATGGGAACTCAATATTCTATTGCCAAAAGAAATCTAATAAATGGATATGGTCACCTAGAAGGAAATTATCAGAAAATAGCTTATCGTATTTAATACGGATACATAGGTCATTAAATAAAAAACCATTAACCCCAGAATTTTTAAGTACTGCATTTGGGAAAAATGCAACTGTAGCTCAAAATACAATACGAGAGCTTTGCAATAACCTTAGTAATCCGAGCAGAAAAACTCAGATGCTTTTCCGAGAGTGGAAAAGGCTATTTGAACAAGTTTCAACATATGAGCTCGATCAATTACCTTCCTTGAAAAAGTGGGCTTCTGAAAATAGAATTGAATCTACAGATGCATCTGAAATACTATTTTCGTTACATACCTATTATAGTATAGTTGTCAAAATACTGACTTCAGAGTTGCTCTCGGTATCAACCCCATCTACCTTTTCGCTTTGTCAAAAAATTGCAAATGCTTCTGATGAAGAAGAAATATGGCAGCTCTTAAAACAACTAGAAAGCAGCGAGTATTATAGAAATTACCAAATCACAAACTTTTTAGAGGGAGATTTCTTTAGCTGGTATATAAGTGAGCAAAATGATCAACTAGCAAATACTTTTCGCAACCTTGCAATCGAGTTTCTTGACTTTGAGCCCTCTAGCCCGATATTTAAACCCGAAATAAAACAAGATTTACTTAAGGTATTTTACACTTCACTTGTTGATGAACAAATTCGTCATGATTTAGGAGAATACTATACTCCAGATTGGTTAGCCCAACATCTTATAGAAACGTCCGGATATAGTGACGGACTGAATGAATCTGTCCTTGACCCTGCTTGCGGCTCGGGTACGTTTCTAGTCGAGTGTATAAAGAAGATTAGATCTAGAGCAGAAGATGAAGATCTAAGTGGATCAGAAACAATAAGTGCAATTCTTAACAATGTTAAGGGGTTAGATCTTAATCCGCTAGCCGTAATTTCCTCTAGGGCAAACTATATTCTATCTATTAATGATTTAATTTTTGAGTTAGGACATGAAATTGAAGTTCCTGTTTACTTAGCAGACTCAATTAATATTCCGGTAGAAAAAGAAGATGAGGACGGAAATAAGTTTTTAGATTACTTGCTAGAAACTGAGGTTGAAGATTTTGAATTAAGAATCCCCTACCAACTTGTAGACAAGCAAGTCCTATCTCATGTTTTATTGCATTGTGAAGATTGTATAAGACGAGGGGATGATAAAGAAACTTTTATCAGACTACTCAAAAATGATGATCGGGTATCCGAACTATTGGAAGATTCCGTAATTCAGATGTTGGAAGATTTTTTCAACAAGATTGAATCTTTGGAACAAAGAAATTGGAACAGAATTTGGTGCCGAATTATAAAAAATAATTTTAGCACTAAAAGTTTTGACTCATTTGATTATATCTTAGGCAATCCACCTTGGGTGCGATGGAGTCGCTTACCAACCAGCTATCGTAATCGCGTAAAAGAATTCTGCAACTACTACGGTTTAGTTTCTGGCAGAGGGTACACTGGAGGAATAGAAAGTGATATTTCAACTGTTATTACTTTTAGCGCAGCTGATAATTGGCTAAAAGACAACGGGAAAGTAGCTTTCTTAATTACTTGGACTGTATTTAAATCGGGCTCAGCAAAAGGTTTTAGAGAAGGTAAATTGCCCGATTCTAAAGGCTTAAGAATAAAACACATTGAAGACTTATCAAATATTCAAGCATTTCCATATGCAAATAACGAGACCTCTATTTATATAGCTGAAAAAACGGATGAAGAAGCCGTAGAATTTGAAGATGTTCCCTGTAAGATTTGGAATGCTTCAGAAGGTTCATCTAGGGTTAATCCTTATTCAAGTTTAGAGGAAGTATATGCCCGAATGGATATCTATGATGGTGCTGCTTGCCCAATAAGAGAGTTTGGCTCTCCTTTGTTTACAGGAGACAAAACCGATTTTGATCAATCACACTTTTTACGAGGATCTAGTGATTACTATGAAGATGCTCATCGAGGTACGGTAACAGATTTGGCAAGACTATATTGGGTTAAAGTTGAAAAATACTCTTCCGAAACAAATAAAGCCTTGATTCGCACTTTTACAGAAGATGAGTACCCACGGGCCAAAAAAGTTAACAGCACAGATGGGTTTTGGATAGAAGCTGACTTGCTTTATCCATTAATAAGGGGTAGGAATGTTGGAAGATACAGTCATGAAGTAAAGGGGTGGTATCAAATTATACCAAATGATCACTACAGCAACATGTTAGACGAAGTAGAGTTTGCCTCTAAATACCCCCAGGCCTACAAATATTTTAACAGAAACAAAGACCTGCTATTAAAAAGATCTTCTTATAGGCGATATCAAGATCACTTACCATTTTATTCAATCTACTGTATTGGGGATTATAGCTTCTCCCCCTACAAAGTAGTATGGTTGGAGCAGCAAAACCCTAATAAGTTCCGTGCTAGTGTTATTGGAGATTATGCAGATTCAGTGATACCCAACAAGAATTTTGTTCCCGACCATAAGCTTTACTTTGTTGGTTTTGATGATCCTGTTCAGGCTCACTATTTATGTGGTTTCCTCAATTCTAAACCAGTTCGAAAATGGTTAGGTGGATTTTTATTAGGAAAGCAAATAGGCACAACTATTTTCGAATACATGAAAATACCGACTTTCGATAAAGATAATCCTGATCATCAAGAAATAGCCAATATTTCAGAACAACTTCACGAAAATCGGAACAACACAATGACTAAAAAACCAGCACGAGAGAAACTAGAAAACCAGCTTATAAAATTGGTAAAAAAAGTTTGCTAGCATACTCAATCAATGAGTCAAATAACTAATCTTGAGCTGTATCTAATTTTCTATGGACTAGAGAAACAAGACTCATAATATCAAGGGCATCTTGTTCATTGATAGGCCAATAAATTTTTTCTGCATGTGCAGTAGTATTCCTGAACATACCAAATAGGCCCATAACCAAGTTTAAAAAACCTGTTTGCTCACTTTTATCAGTTTCATTATTTAGATCATTGATCGCTACAATAGGTTCATCTGATTTTCCAAGTGATAATGCTTGTTGAGCAAGTTTAGCTCCATCAGACTTCAATCCAGATAAAGCTCTTATTTTATTTGCCACACTTTTACATGCCTCTAAAACTGCATGAAAATAATTTTCTTGAAGCAATTCAGCATCACAAAACTTTAACACATCTTTGTGCACACCACGATCTCTCAGTTTTGACTCCAACCGATTTGCTCGTTTTTGGGCATCACTTATTGTTCTTGCTTTTTTTACCCTTTTTATTCTACCATCTTCTCTCAATTTTAATCCAGAAAATGATAAAACTTTATTCAATTCATCTCTCTTTGCTTCATAATGTTCTTTGGAATCAGTATATGTTACTGGATTCATAGCCTTGTGAATAAATGCAATTACATGATTCCCATACTGCTTTTGATTTTGTTCTTCAACCAGAGCATGATATAACCTTTTCCATTTAGTATTCTTCGGATCAACATCTTTGATCCTACACTTCCTGAGCGTATTACCTATTTCGGAGCCCGTTAATCCTGTATGGGTATCTGCTAAAATTTTCGAAATAGCTTCTAAGTTTGCTCCCTTAAAAGGCGAAATTTTATTCATACTATCTACTTGTTTGATTTCTACATTTTCTGATATACGATAATATTCACTATAGGTCTTCTTGAAATACATTTAGTAAAGAAAGATAGCATTTTCAAGGGCTATAGTTAATGAAGTGGAGTTTGGTGTTGATTGAGTATTACTATGTAGATAAATGAAATTATCTACATTATAATAGATCCAAGCTACGTATATCTTTATTTACTAAAGAAGCTTAGACCCTTTAAAATTAACTTTGATAGGAAAGCTGTGTAAGGTCTTCTACCATCATGTTCACTTCTGTTATGAGAAAAAATAATAATTGAGCTGATGTAACACAGATAGGCTTGAATACATCCCAAAGCTCTAGAACCTGTTCTTTCAATAAAACTAAAAAGTCTTTAAGGTCTTCGACAAAAACCTGAAAATTTTCAGTTACTCTTCTCCAAGCTTCCATACTTTTCTCTCTAAAATCATCCGAAACAAACAACCCAGTTATTGCTGTTAAAGCAAGCCCAATCACAACTTCCTTAGGAATTTTAGAGGCAGAATTAAAGAATAATTCAAAAACACCAATTATTGCATTTATAAAGTCTTTTAGTACATCAATCAAGGCTTTAATAATATATACAACCAGTTTATATAACATCAGTACAGTTGCAGTACCTGTACCAATCAAGCCGATAGAAAAAGTACCTTGATGAAGATTTGCAACAATTCTACCTGCATCATTCATCTCCCACACTTTTACATCAGACTGGTGATCAAACACCTTATCCAAAGACATGATAGCATGACCATCTAAATCAATTGCTAAAGCCAAGTAGGGAACATCATCTCTGTCTATCTCACCAATTTGACGACTGGCTTTTACCCACGCATCAATAAAATAAGCATCTTTTATTGTAATTTTTGATAAAATATAATCGGCATAATTTATAGCCTTGTCTATACTTTCGGGAAAATGTTTCACAATTTTCTCATATAGCTCTTCCTTTAGTTTTACAGGACCATAAGCATCAACAAATCCGGAGTTTAATAGCCTATATATAAACGATTCTTCAAATTTCTCATCGTTTTTTATAAACCCTCGTAGTTGAGCAAGTACAAAGTTATTATCTAAAACTAACGTTACAGTAAGTCGAGTAAACCCATCAATTGAAGGTAAAAATTTTAGAAATTCTTCTTTCATCTCTTCAGACATATCACGTCCGAATTCTCGATAAAGTGATTTCCACTTTACGCTTATCCCAGGAAACTTTTCTTCTAAGGACTCTGATAAATCACTTTCTATATCTTCTAAAGTTATTTCATTGCTCATCTTTTGATTATCAATTTCAAATTTTGATGTATGTATTAAAGGTTAAAATTTCTAACCTTAGAAATCAAAAGCGTAATCTTAGCTATACATATTGCAGAAAAATGGGAAATGATCATGGGAATCGGCTAATTGCGATACAAGCAAAAGGCTTGCAGAGAAGTAAGAAAAATTAAACCCCGATTATTTAAATAAATAATTTATTAAATCCCGAAAATTTAATAAATTATCTCAAAAAGGTAGCTTAAATGGCGAATTTTTTAGAGGACATGCCGGAAGTATTCGTTTCCCATACGGATATTTCCTCCCAGGTATCGCAGGCGGCAGCACGTGGAGAACTTAAAAAGATCGGGTCCCGTCTATACACAAAAAACCTGACCGATGATCCCGAAATTATTGTCAAACGACATTGGGTCGATCTGCTATCCGAATACTATCCCGATGCGCTGATTGCCGATCGGACGGCATTGGAAAACAAACCGGCGGAAGATGGATCGGTATTTATCGTCTCCTCCAAGAAGCGTATTACCGAAATTCCCGGCTTAATTTTCAACCCGCGAAAAGGACATGACCCGTTAGAAAGCGACCGTCCTTTTATTAACGGACTCCACATTAGCTCCGAACCCAGAGCCTATCTTGAAAACATGCGCCCTTCCCGAGCTCGTAAAGGATCGGTTCCAAGGACGCTTCGACAAGAAGAAATGGAAGAACGCCTGGATAAACTCTTTCGGGTTCGCGGGGCCGATCATGTCAATAGTATCCGCGACCGCGCCCGAGAAATTGCCCAACAGCTGGATATGCAAGAGGAATATGAAAAGCTTGACGATCTTATTGGCAGCCTGCAGGGCACGCGCGACTCCAATATTAAATCAGATGTCGGTAAAGCCCGGAAATCTAAAAAGCCGTATGACCCCGATCGCGTAGATCTGTTCCTCAAACTTTTTGAAGATCTGTCGGATTTTGCTCCTCACACTCGTTCTGCGTCCAACCTTTCGCAGGACGAACGAATAAACCTCTCATTCTTCGAAGCCTATTTCTCCAATTTTATTGAAGGAACCGAATTTGAAGTAGATGAGGCTGCAGATATCGTTTTTAACAATGCGATACCAGCAGAACGTCCCGAAGATGCCCACGATGTAATGGGAACCTATCGGATTGTTTCCAACTATTCGGAGATGGCAAAAACACCTGAAGACTTTGATGAATTTATTGCTTCGCTAAAGAATCGGCATTCTACCGTAATGGCTCTGCGGAAAGACAAAAAGCCGGGTGAATTTAAGGCCAAAATGAATGTAGCCGGAAGCACCCAGTTTGTAAAACCCGAACTTGTCATGGCTACCCTGGAACGAGGATTCGAAATGTATCGCGGATTGGAATACCCCTTCCAGAAAGCGGTATTTATGATGTTCTTGGTTAGCGAAGTGCATCCGTTTACAGACGGCAATGGTCGGATAGCTCGCATCATGATGAATGCCGAACTCATTGCCGCCGATCAACAAAAAATTATTATCCCTACTGTTTACCGAAACAATTATCTGGCCGCATTAAAGGCTTTGACTCACAACCGGCAATCAGAGGCTTTGATCCGAACCCTCGACTTTGGTCAAAAGTATGTGCAAGCTATCACTTGGGACAACTACGATGAGGCACGTACTGAAATGGAAGCCACCAATGCCTTTATGGATCCAAACGAAGCTGACCAAGAAGGTATTCGGTTGCGCCTGCCTTCCTAGACACCACGCAGTTCTTAAACCCCGATAATTAAAATTAATCGAGTATTAAAACCCGAAAGATTAATTTTATTTACTTTCATCCTCTATTAAACACTGATTCTTACTCTTAATGAGTAACAGGGAAAGACCCGTTAGGTGGGAACTCTTCTATTCTAAAATTTAGAGTTTCAACCAAAGAGATGATTTAAGTAAAGAAATAAGAGGTGTAATAAAATGGCGGGCTGTACCTAAACACCTATTTTGAATAAGTACTTTTAGATTTGTCTAAAATTTCGCTTTTAAAAGAGCTTGAATCAATAAATACAATTTCTATTACCCAATCATCTTTGGGATCTAAAATTCTTTCCGGATTATCACTACCATAAATCACCGTCGTGTCGGGCATAGCTGGAGAAAAATCCTTATAAGTTTCAGAAAACCTTTCTTTCACGACCAATTTTTGATCATCTAGATAATTAACTAACCAAACCTTTTTTGCTCTTGATGTATCTTTTCTTTCCGGTTCCCCTAAAATAGGGTCAATGAATGTATTGTAAACTTTCAGGGTATCTGCGTTGAAAACTATTCTTTTTAAATCATCACTTGATGAAAGTTCTTTGTGCCAAGTACCTTGCAAATATTTTTTTAATCCTGCAGCTTTTTGTAGCTCCGGATTTAAATCAACGTAGTTTTTTACTGAATCAGATTCTAAATCTTCAAATTTTATTAATTCTCCGCTTTTACTGTAGGTCAGCCTCTCTAAAATTTTTTCTTCTGATCCAGTTCCCTGATACTTCACAACAACTTTTTTCTCGCCACCTTCATATCGATTTGTCACTTCCTCTCTAACCTCATTGCCACAAGAACTAATCATTAACAAGGAAAAAGCCAGTAGATAATGCAATTTCATCAACTTGTACTCGATTTCAAATTTTGATCTTTTAGGTTTAGCGACATTTCCTCACAAAAAAATGTTGCTCTAGTAAATAATGAACGGAGAGCTAAAAAGCCAAAAATTGGCAAGTTATGGAGGAGGGCGTCACCTTAAGACCGATTAGTCACCTTTATTGTTTGAAATTCAAATAATCTCGAGACCGGCTTATAAGTTTACAAAGCTTATTATATTCGTGATCAATTTTGATAAATGATTTTATTTCCCTGACTTCGCCATCTTCGTCTATATGACGTTCTGAATCCTCAAAATATTCCGTAGTTTTATCAGTAGTAAATTCTGTAACAATTCCGATATTTTTTAGCTTTAAGGCCCAAGTTCCCAACACTGAACCGAGATTAACTGGGGATATATAAACCTGTTCGTTCTTATTCCAATTAGAGTCAATCCATTTTTTATCTAACTCTAATTCAAAATCATCTTGGCCTTCTTCAAACTCTTTTGCACAATGTCTTTCAAATTCTATTAATTCCTGATCTGATAAGGATTCAGCTGCTTGAAATATCCTTTCTTCTTCCTCTGTAGCAAAGCGATTTTCTAAAATTAATTCCGATGTCAATAACCCAATAATTGCAGGTCCAAGATCCTTAGAAGCAGAAAAAGCTACCCTTCGATATGCTTCAAATATTATTTCACTTTTATTATCATCTTGAAGAATTTTTTCCAATTTATCATTTGTGAAAATTCGATTCTCAAAATCGTCTGCTTCAATTTCTTCTTTATATATTCCTAAGAAAGTGTAGAAAAACCGTAATGATCGATATCTAGAATAACGGTATAAAACTGACTCCTTAAACTTGTCCCAAATTTTATCAAGTGCTTTTCCAGTTGCTTGGGAAATTATTAATGAACTAGTCTCTTCCATGAATCAATGAATATTTTATATGTGCCTAATAGCATTGCGCTTAAAGAGCACCCGAAAAGAAAATTAAATTGAATAATAGGCGAGGTCCGCTCCCTTAAATGCACGAGATATATTACCGGTTTAAATTCAATAAGCTTCACAAGAAATAACCGATTAAAACTCCAACTACGAGAAAAATGAGATATATAGTCCATTTTGCTAAGTTTTCTGCTAGTTGTTCCCAAAACTTTTCCTTATAAATTGGGAATAATTTATCGAACCATGTTTCTCTATATTCTCTTAAAACCTGTTTCCCTTTTTGGGTAAGACCTTTAACTATGACACCATCTACTCCAGTGTTATGATCCTTAGTAAAGGCTTCAATTAGACCATCTTTTTTCATTTCAAAAGCTTTATAAGTGACTGTCTTATCTTCATATCCCTGTATTTCAAGGTTTTGGTTATTTTTATAAAGCTCTTCTTTATCCATAGCATCAATATGCGCCAAAATTTTTTTCTCTAAGTCTTTATCCTCAGACATGACAGATATTTATTTGTTTTGCTTTTTGTCATAAAGAGCTAAAATATTTCTCATTGCTCTTTTTTCTCTTTCGGAGATTTCAACATCTCGATATGAACTTTTTCCTTTGAGTCTTACTTTTGCTTCTTCTGCGTTGGCAATGGCTCGTACTGCTTTTTCCAATTTATCCTGAACAAATGCTTGGTACGTTTCTTTTATACCAATGCTTGTTGTTTCACGATTGACTTGATTTGAAATGTCATTAAATTTGAAGCGCTCACCATCAGCTAACACAATCATTGAGTTTATGAAGAGCCAGTCAGAGGCGCTGTAGGTTTTATTTAGAATAAGATTCAGCTTATCCTCTTTTTCAATAAGAATAAGAGATAATTCATTATCGGACTTATCATTTCCTGTAGAAGGGTCTCGGTAAATAGTCCGTCCTTCCATTTCATCATGAATTGCTAACAATTTGTCTTCAATTGATAAAGAAGGGTTGTCTTTTAGATTTGCTGGTACGTCTGGTTCTTCCTCGAAAGAAAATTCATCTTCAGTTAGTTCACGGAATTTTTTACGTAAAGCACCTTTATCATTTTTATATCGTTTTCTTCGTTCATTTCCTGATAACTGACCAAGGGAATACCAAACATTGCCGGATTCATCATCTTTATCTACTTCAGCAATTGCAAATGTTGTACTATCTAAATTCCAGCCATAATGTTTAACAGAAAGCTCATCTGAATTATCTATGAAATCTGGTTCACCCATTTTTGCAACATATTGGCTCTGTTTATCCCGAATCTTTTTGATTCGATCCATTAAATTTTTTGATCCTAAATTTGTCCGATCTATTGTGGGATAACGTGTAACAGCAACAAGAGAATCTTCAATAAAACGATATTTGCGTGCATATCTTTGGCCATTAATTGTTTCTTCGTAGTAAGTTCCTCCTAAATTCCACTGAATTAATTGCCCCGTTTCTGAATAATGAACTTTTTCTCTTGAACTTCCCCAATCAACTTTGAACCAATCCTGGCCTTGAACTTGAGTTACAAATAGGAAAATAAATAATGAGCTTAAAAGCACTTTTCTCATGACGCTTATTTTTGGATTATTTTTTGAAGTGGTGTATTAGCATTACGTATAACCGGAAAGTGCATCAGTTTTGAAATTTTTTATTAAAATAAAGATTAACTAATAAATAGAAGGGAGACAAAGAGATAACTAGGCCTATTGGGTTAGGTAAACTTTATTTGGCGTCCCTTAGCATCATCCATGTTTCCAAGCAAAATCACTAAAACATCAAAAGCCCACCACAAACCAAAACCACCAGCAGTAAGAAATTTAATAATCGCTAGTTTTTTGTACCCAAGATAAAGCCTATCAAGACCCAACCACCCAAACATGATGGAAAGTATAAGTGTTATTGAGGCCCATTTATTACTTTTTGGTTTTCTTATTTTCTCTGAATTCGACCCGAAATTACTCGAAGTTTCCTCAAGTTCTGGTATTACTTTCGACTTCTTTTTTCTTTTACGGTATTCATTTACAAACTCATTAAACTTTTTTCGTTTATTATCTTCTGCAAAAAGTAAAACCTCATTACTTTTTGTTTCTTTGTCCCAATAATTGATAATTAAGTAGTCTGTTTCTTTATCAAGTTTTTTTGACTTAGAACCAATTCCAGACATTCCTCCTAAAACTGCACCCAAAGGTCCAAGCAAAAGCCCGCCAGCTGCAGCTCTACCAACAACTGACTTATCCTTAGTTTTATAATTACCCATTGAATCCCTGTCCTCATACTTAACAGTTATAATATTGGAATAGGGAATTTTAAAACTTTTGAAGAAGCCAGAATGGATACATAAACCTCTTTTATGAAAAAGAACTGCGGCGGGACCTTCTTTTACATCAAGACTACTTCCACCTTTATATTTTGTTTGCAGATGTTTAGCTGTCCAAAGCTTTCTACCTATATTTTCAGTAAAATTTATATGAGATAGATCATTAGAAGAAGATTGATGAATTTGGTTTGGTTCAGTTTCTTTTTCGGCTTTGTTATTTGATTTTACTTCTGAACCACAATTTTGACAAAAATTATCTTCCTGACTTACTTCTTCACCACAATTTGTGCAATACATAACTAGTCAGACTTAACATTTAAGAAAATACCTTCTACAAATTCATCAATTTTTCTTTCAGCTATTGATAAAGCTACAGCGTCTTTTGAATTTAAATTAAGACCTCTTGATAAAATAGTATCGAGCACATCTGTAATTTGCTTGGCATTTTTGTAACGGCTGGTATCTATTTTCCCCTTTAACTTTTCTAAGTTATTCTCGGTAAATTTTAAATGTTGTCGAGCACTTACTAAAAAATCTGAATCTCTATTACTTGCAGCTTCATCAATAAAAAGATGAGTAGCAAACGCCATCTTTGAAAACTGCAGTTCTCTTTCTTTGATACTGTCACTCTCTTCCGAATCCTGCGCAAATCCAATATTTGAACTTAGGATTACAATTAACCCAAAAGTTAATAGGTGTTTTAGCTTCATGATATGGTCTCTATTGATTAAAAGTTTACATAATAAAATTTTGCATAAGAGCCTACGTATTGATTTTGAGTTGTTAAATAATAATTGGAAAGCTAAAAAGCCAAAAGCTAGCAAATAATAGCGAAACCTGTCCGGGCTAAAGGCGGGTTAGCTCTCTTGTCTGAATATATGTTTGCGATGATAAGCTAAATATTCTTTATGACTATCTTCTATTCTCCTAAGTTCTAAATCTGAATTTATACCTACAGATTGGGCATCAGAATCGGACAATGCATTTGATATCATGATACTTCCATCGTTTTTAAAGCTGATAAGGCCTGAATCAAATGCCGAATCCATACTTGGGGACAACAATATCCCGTTGAATTTATCAATTGCCTCATCAACTTTGCACTCGCTCCAAGGTTTAATATGAGAAGCAGTAAGGAGGGAGTTATTGTGGCATCCTGTCACAGCACATTTTTCCCAATATTTAATAAGTAGACTTCTAAACCTGCCTTGACCTATCCTTGCTTTTGTTATCGCCTCCCGTTCTTTTTTGTCTAGTTCTAGGTATTCGTCATGCTCTGTAGAATCTATTTCTGTATTTATCTTTTTAGCTGCAATCCACATAAATGAATGAGCGTCAAGGAGAGAAACATCCGACTCGATTTTTTGCTCAAGCAAAACTTTTAATTGGTCAAGCAGGCTATTATAAATCTGATAGTTTTCCCACGAGCATTGGTGGCTTGTTTTGAAATTAACACCTAGCATCTCAAACCCTTCATCGAAATATGAAGGGGCAATCGGCATAAATCTACTTCTATCCTTTAAAAACAATAAGTATGCTAAAAAGGGATATCTTTTGCCAAATAATTCTATCAGCTTTTCAAAGCTTCTCTCAGTATTTCCAGTGAGATATAATTCATAAAAAACTGACTCATATTTAGGCAGGGCCTCAGATTTTTCAACAGCTTTCTTTAAATCATAATGTGCAAGATTGGGTTCGCCATATCTAGGATGCCAATTGAATAAGTTATTGGACTCAAATTCGATTGCAGATATTATTGCCCTGCCAATTCTCCCAGTTCCTATATCGGACTTTTCCCATGAATTAAAGGTTAAATTTTTTCGTCCCTTATTATAAACTTCATATTTATAAAACTCCTGATCTTCTAAATAGGGATTGCTAACAAATGAAAGATCATCAATTTTGCTCTTTGATTTAACAAAATTGCTAAATGCTTTAAAAACCTTATTGAACAAATAGGGGTCTATTGTTTTCTGATTCTCTACCATTAATTAGTCTATGTTTTGTAAAAGAGAGCTAACGATATCCGCATAACCGACCACGCATTACTGTTGAATCAGCAACTAATGAAAGAAGCGTTTCAAAACCAAGGGCGACAGAAAATTGGCGAGGTGTGTCCGATTTAAAGGCGGTTAGGCCAACATTTCGCTTTTTTTAAAAAACTAATTATTAAAACTAAAGGAAGCTGTAATATTCTCGAAGGTGCTTCTCATATTCTGAAATATTTTTGTTTCAGCTGTTTGACGCAAAGAAAACAAAATGAGCAAGAGAGAATTAGGTACGTCGCGTAAATATGCGGTTAGCCTACATTACCACCAATTCTTAGACTTGTCTATCCAAAGATATGCTGAAGGTAAATCCCAATTTGTTAGCTTATTATATTTTTGTCTTTCTATAGGCTTAAAATCTTCGGCTATATGAAAAAATTGCGTTGTATTATCTTCTGACCATCTAATTTCTTTTCTCGTCTTAGATTTTTTTTCATAGCCACCAGAATAAGCAAACTCATGTTGTTCTCGATACCAGTCAGTGCCTTCTAAATGGCCATAATTTTCTTCTACCCAATTAGTTTCTTCTTTGTAATAAATCAAATCTTCATAATGGAGTGGTGAAATAGAAGCGTTGCCTGTCCAGATATACAGGCGACCATAATACATTTGGTGCAATAGTCTTTGCCAAGCTTTCGGTTTAAAAGTATACTTTTCGAGTTCTACATCATATCCAAAATTGATTTGATCCAAACTCGGAATAATCCATAGGACAAATATCTTTTTTTCTTTATAGATTTTTGTTCTCCTGATAATCTCACGGACATCAATTGTGCTTTTCTGTACTTCAATACCAACTGGGAAATTGTTAATGCGCAAACTTATGTCTGGCCTAACTTCTCCTAGAGATCTCTCTATGTCACAATTCTTGCATAATTCGTGTTCTTCTAAAGTTTTGCAAATATCTGTTTTACATTTGTAATGTAATTCACTTTCTCCAGAACTATAACTACAGGAGTCTGTGGATTTATGAGCAAAATGATGAATATTTATTGACCCTTTTCTTAAAATTAATTCCCCTCCACACTCTGAGTCTGGACAAAAATATGGTCCTTCGCTTTTCTTGGAATCTGATGCATGACATCTTTCTCTATTAGAATTCAGAGCAACTAACATATTAAATATTAGAATTTTGTTGTACGGCTAACGACATTGCACATAAGGTGCGCACGCAAAAATGTTAAGTTTTTAAATAATGAATGGGAAGCTAAAAAGCCAAAAACTGGCAAGGCCAGGCGAGGTGCGTCCCCTTAAGGCGGGTTAGGTTGCTTATAAATTGAGAACTTTGTTGTATAACCAATTCCCGAAATTTTGATCTAAATGTAATTTATCAGCACCATAATTAAATGCCCCAAAAGATTGTGTTCCAGCATCTGTTAAGGGATTTTCCGGATATTTTTTTAAGAAATCTTCTTGTAAACTATTTAGCTTTAAATCATAATCCCACCATGTAAGACCAAATTCGGGCGTTAAATTTTTACCGATTACATACCAAGGCCATCTTTCACTACGACCTTCTTCAATTTCTTTTTCAGTAATATGTTTAGGTTCACTTAAAACTTTATAAACTGATAAAATTGCTCGTACACCGACTCCATATGTGATTATAACATCATTGATATTAACTCCTGTCGGTCTTCTTTTAGAAAAATGAAGTCGTGTTTCCTGATTATTGAATTTTCTACCTTTTTCTATTGGACTTTCGGTATGACCAATTGGTTTAAGCCATATTTGTTGTTCTATTTCTTCAATAATGTTTGGATCTAGGATATCTGAGATATCAATTTCATTTATAGTATCCTTATTTTTTGTAAAATCTTCCTTATCTACACGATATAATAGTTCTAATAATTGCTCTTCATTAAGTGATCGATAAGGAAGGCTTTTAATTTCTTTAGCAAATGAGTTAAGCTGTTGAGAATCACTTAATTTTATGCCCCATTCATGATTTTTGGATAAACCATGATGTGTAAGGTTTGCAGAGCTTAAAATAGCATTAACGGGTTTATCATCTTTATAGGCAAAGTATGCTTTCCCATGCAGTTTATTAACAATTCTTATTTCCACAGAAAAATCATCTTGTTCTTGAGCATAGTCGAATATTGAGATGAGAGAGTTTACCTTTCTTATTAATTCGGAGGTCTGGCCATCCAGTTTTGTATATAAAGTTACGCGATTTAGATCATCTGGAAATGCCGTATCAAAAAATACGGTTAAGTCTTCCATCAAATATGGACTTGTAATTACGGCTTCTTTTGCTTGGCTAAATAAAGACTCTAATTCAGATAAATGGTTAGTTTTTTCGTTATTAAATACTAGCATCATAAATAGATTTTATTCCCAAGAAAGTGAGGGATAGTTATTGGTTATTATCCAATATTCATCCCAGTTAAAATTTGGCATATTTTCTTCAGCTGAACTTCCTGTCATTTCAGATGTTACAAGACCAGTTGCGTTAGTTCCACCTCCATCAATAGCGTGATTTTGTGAAGTTGATTCAGTGTCCCAATAGCTTGAACTGAGATCAACTGTGTTATTAACCGAACCAATCAATCCACCTGAGGTACCATCACTATCAACATTACCAGTAGCATAAGTTTGTTCTACTTCTTCATCTTCTGACATATCACCAATTAAACCACCGACTGTATTAATGCCAGTTACGTTTCCTAATGCATAAGATGCTGTAACTCTAGCTTCATCGCCAGAAAGTGAAGTATGTCTACCAATCAAGCCACCTACTGTATATTCACCATTTACTTCGCTCAAAGATTTAGATTTACTAACAGTTCCTGCATTTTTCCCCAATAAGCCACCCACAAAATTGGTTCCATTTACAACTCCTTCGGTAAATGAATTTCTAATTACCGAATACTGTACTGTTGTACCAACTAATCCACCTGTACCTTCTAACCCATTAACTTCCCCGGTTACGAAACAGTTTGTAATTTCACCAGAATTTTCGGCTACCAAACCACCTGTAATATTGCCACCCGTTATTTTAACTCCTTGAAGTCCTAAATTTTTTATTTCTCCCCCTGGATTAATACTGTTATAAGTTCTGCCAAACAAACCAACTCTTGATTCATTGCTTCTATTTATGTGTAAATTTTCAATTATGAAACCATTGCCGTCGTAGTACCCTCTAAATATATTATCTTCGTCTCCAATTGGATTGAATCCTTTGCCTGAGTTCCAATTAATTGTCGAACCCGCGTCTATATCATTTATTTGGGTAAAATATGAACCAAGATAGTTTTGAATGGATTGCAACTCTTCGACTGTTGAGACTTTATAAGGATTATCTTTGGTACCATAACCACCTGCAAAAGCAGTATTTTTAAAAATAGTCTCAATAGATTTATCAGAATCAATGGTTATTGTCTCGGGGTTAGCATTACCAGATAAATCACCTTGCCATTTATCAAATTCCCAATCACCTGAAGCACTAGCTGAGAGTTCAACTTCTGCACCGAATTCATATTCAGGTTGGTCAGGAGTTATTGATATCGAGCCTTCACCAGATGTTTTTACAGAAAGCGTATAAGTTTTCTTCTCAAATATGGCTGTTACTTCTTTAGGGTCATTAACAGTAATATGGGCGGGGTTTTCACTACCGGTAACATCACCTTGCCATTCGACAAATTGATATCCTTCGGACGGATTGGCAGTCAACTGAACAACAGTACCATGTTCATAATCTTTAGACTTTTGTTCTAAAACTTCTTCATTGACTGAACCTTCACCTTCAGTATTTACCGAAAGTTCATACGTTTTCAGTTCAAAGTTTGCTGTTAGATTGTAATCTTGGTCAACAGTTAGCGATAGTGGATTGTCTGAAATGCTATCGATATCACCACTCCAGTGTGTGAAAAGATATTCTTCATTTGCATCGGCTTGTAATTCAACTTCTTCTCCTTCATCATAAGTGTCTTCTGAAGAAGGGGATATAGAACCTGCCTCGGATGGTGTAACGTCAACAGCTACAGAATAAGTTGTAGTTTCTTCATTATTGGGGCCAGTACCATTGTCACTACATGAAACGATTGATATGGTGAATAGAAAGATAAAGGCAAATAGTAGCTGTCTCATCTGAATATTTTCTTTTTTAAAAAATTGCACCCGATCAGAAGGTAAATTTAGTTTAGTAGTTAAGCAACCTAACCTTAACTCATGTGCAGAGAGTTAAATACTATTCATTGTCAATATACTATGCAAAGCTGACCTTTAAATTACTTCAACGGGGATTTAACAATATATTCCTCTAACAAGGCCTCTTTATGTAATACAGATAATACTTCTACATAATATTATTTAACCATATACCTCAACCTTAGAAGAACTTTTCTCAAACTAGCACATCTTGTTTCTTCTTTTCCCATCCTGTCCCAATCTCTGGCAGTTTATTGCAGGCGATTCCAGCCTGTCCCGGGGTATTTCCCTTGATTTAAAATAGTGTTACGTTGACATCGGTGATTGTATAAACTGTTACAATCACGACATATTAACCAAGCCTGGCCCGATGCCTCAACACTTGCCGAACACCTTAGAAACCCAGCAACGCGATTATGCCACAACCCTCCAGGAACTGCGAGAGGGGGTGCCTATTTTCGGGCGCATTACCGGCCGGACTGATGATTTCATCGACGTCGAAAAGGATATTCCGTTCAACATTCGTTCTCCTTTTAAGGTGGCGAAGGCCATGTGCCGCCTGGAGCCCGGCATCTATACCTTACATACCGGCGACGACCATGACATCGAAATTAATTTCCGTATTGACGACCCCCATAAGCAGACTGAAGTAGCCGCTGACCTGTTCGGGCAATCATCCGGCTCCAGAGAAACCAAAGACGAAGACTATTACAGCAATCGTATTCTTCGGCTGGAAGGGGAACTCCATGATGCGGACCGCAAGATCCGCCAGCAAGTTGATGAGATTATGAATCTGAAGCGGGAACTTGCCGAAGATAAAACCACGACCCTGCTCACTCACCAGAAAGAGCTAGCCGACCTCAAGGAATCCCACCGCAACGAGATTGACCGCCTCAAAGAAATTCAACGAAGTAACCTCAAAGCCCTCGAAAAAGAGCTCGGAGAACTGGAAAAGGTAAAGTTCCGTATGGAAATGGAACAGCGAGCGGGCGGCAGAGACGCCGGAAGCCGCATGCTGGATATGCTGGAGGAAAATGCGCCGCTGTTCTTTAGCGTCATCTCAGGGCTCTTTGCCCAACGGGCTGGCAGCCAAGGCCAATTAACTCCCGAGCAAACCGAAGCATTTAAAGCCGCCGTAGCCCAAAAGATTCAGTCGCAGAACAAGTCTGACCTACCCCAACAAGATGCCCTCCTCAACGACGAAGCCGAACAACCCAAAGGTGCCGGGGAGGAGACTCCTCGGCACCTTCCCGCCGACGGAGCCGATATTCCAGAGACCCTACTGGACGGCGCAGGCGGGCCGACTCTGAACGGCAGCTTTTCTTCACCCGAGGCAGGTGGCCATCCTGAATCATCCATGACCATATAACCAACTTTGAACTCCCCCCATGCATCCTAATCATATTCCCTTGCTTAAGATGGCCCTCGACTATCTTGGTGACCACCCGCAGCCCTACGGGCGCTATGCCAAACGTATCAAATCACAACTGGCATTGATGCAGTCCTACGGGCGCCCGATTACGATACAGGATTGGACACGCATGGCCAAACTACTTTCCGAAGAAGCGATAAGCAGGGATATCGGAGCCGAACGCATTGCAAAAACGATATATCCCCTTGTGGATGGATTAGGGCAACACGCAACTACGCTCTGCTATATCCCTGCCCCTTTCGCTTGCCAACAACTGCTGCGCTTTACCGGCATGAAGGTGAGTAAACAAATAAAGGCGCTCCTCACGGAAGTCATTATCGAACTGCAAAAACTTGTCACCTCCAACGGACCCAAATCTTAGTTAACAGCTATGCCAACCATTACCCAACAACCCGTCACGAGCCTTCGGGATAATATCTACCAGGAATTAGATACTGCCGGAATAACGACCATCACGCGCTCCCGCCAATTTGCGGGCGTGCTTATCAGCCTGGGCGACCTTGACCCAAAACTAGCGAAACGGCTCGGTGATGTCACAACCCGCAACCCCGAGCACGGCCTGCAACTTCTACTTGACTATATCACCTACCGCTCTTGAGTAGCCACTATCCCCATATCACCTCTTCCCGTAAAGCAGTCACTACCGACGGTTTAGTGATGAGCAATAAGGCGGCAGCAAATCCCCCACAAGGTGATGCTGCCGCCCCTATTATTTCCCAACGCCGGACGTATCCGGGTATTGAACAAGTGCTTAAGGTAGCCTCCCAGCTTGTAACCAAATACACTGGTCGGGATGATATCCGCGAGTTAGCGCTAAAAATCACCCGTGGAATTCGGAAAAATTCAAATACCGGCCTTCCCGACCTGCGAAATACCGGCCAAGTTGCCGAAGCCCTGTACCGATGGATGACCCGCAATATCAACTACGTTCGTGATCCCTGGAACATTGAACGCATTCAATCCCCGGATGTCACACTTCGCCAAAAGGCCGGAGATTGCGACGATCATGCGATCCTGTCGGCAGCCCTGCTTCAAAGCCTGGGCATTCAAACCGGATTTCGGATTGTGAGTCGGACGGGACGAACCTACGATCATATCTACACCGTCTTTCGCTCCCCGAGCGGATGGAAATCTTTTGATACCACCGTGGCCAAATATCCCGGGTTCGCCTTCGACGAAACCCTCATTAAAAAATCCAAACATCTGTTCAACAGGATGCCCGATCAGTTGGGCATCGATCCGGTAACTGCTGCCGCAGCGGCAACTACCGCCTTACAAACGGGCATCACCATGAAAAGCATGTTTTCCAAATGGTTTGGCGCCAAGGATAAGGGCGAACGCACCCAGCGCGGGCAATGGCGAGACTACCTGATGGCCCGAGGGGTCCGCTCGGATGCTATTTCGTTTTCCCAAAAGGATAACGCGATCCTCCAGCAGTATGCTATGGTTATCCAGGAACATGGCCAACAGGCCGTTGATTACCTGAATAGGTTCGGAAGCCTTGACAACAGCTTTCTGACCAGCCAACAAGAATCCCGAATCAAAAAATGGCTCCTGTACGGCGGACTCTCAGCCGGGCTTTTGACGCTTGGCGGAATCAGCTACTGGACCCTTAACCACTCCTAACCTTATGAGTAGTGCTTACTTACAACCTATAGCGATAACAAACGACGATGATCAGTTGATCATACCTAATAGCCTACCTAGTGACTTAGGCAGCTGGGAAGAAGATGATCCCTGCCGGTATGCCAACCAAAGTTGCAAGGGCAAAATATTTGGAAAGCTCAAAAGCTGCAGGCGCAAGCGCGAAAAATCGCAAGCGCTTTGTAAGGCCCACGAGCGCAAGCTGGCTGAAAAGAAGAAAATAGAACAGGAAAAACAGCAACTCATGACCGCTCTTCAACATAACGTCACCGATACTGCTGCCAAACAAGAGACCGCAAGTACAGCCATGATTGCGGGCGCAGCAGTTGGCGGAGTTGCTATTCTGGGAGCGGCCATACTGCTTGTTGCCAAAAAGAAAAAAGCAAACTCCAACCCCACCTAGAGGTATCCCTATGAACAGCAGCTCTTTCGATCAAATCGATTTCTTGCAAACTACCCGACCGTTTAATTTTACTACCACCACTTTTCCTACTGCCCCACCGGAGTCAAAGAAAACCAAGTTTGGCAGTATCCTCAATGACCTGTCCAGCTTTTTGACCACAGCGGCCGATACCGCCGTGACCGTAGATGGGGTTATCAATGGCGGGAAACCTCAATCAGGGGGCAATAGCCTGACGCCCGAGCAACAGATGGCGCTGATGCAAGCCCAGAAATCGGGCGGCCCCAATATGACAAGCATGTTGCTTATTGGCGGCGTCATTGCCGTTGGGGGAGGACTCATGTACACCTTACTAAAAAAGAAATCGTAATATGATAGAAGCCACTTATCCCGCCCATCCGGTAGGAATTTCTCATTATCTCGATGGTCATATTCCCAACGGGCGCTACCCAAATCCCTCTCCATCAGAGGAAAAGGTGTACCTGCAACCGACCATCCAGCTGCAGGAAGTCCCAAAAGGGGCCGAGGTTGAAGCCCCTGAAGACCAATCGATCTGCCAGCGGCTCTCAGCCGCCCGACCCTCCGAAGAGCTCCGAAATTGGTTTAACCAACACAAGAAAACCCTGGGATGGATTGCCGGTGGATATCTTGCTTTTAGAATCTTAACCAGACGAAAATAACATGACCCAGACCCAATCTGCATATAGCGACAACGGATTAGGATCCGCTGGCATTACAGGAAATATAATTAGCTCTGAGGCTGGCGAAGTTCGCATTATCGGCCGGTATCCCGAGCGCGGGGTCCCCAAAAACGGGGTTCCCTTCTCCGTTGATATCGAAATCGACCGGTACCGCAACTTCTGGAACTCGTTTCTGCTTATAGCATGTCCGGATGCTGTTATCGTAGCCCTGGACCCGCAAACCCGAAAGGTGCTGGCCATATCCCGAATCCTGACCAGCATGTGGGACGGCTGTCGCGGGCAAACCCGGCTGGTGTTCGGGCGCTCTTTTCGTCCGGATCGTAATCACCCGGTCATCTTTGAACTGCACCCCAGCAATGTTACTGAAGCCAATATATCCGGGGCCAAACCGCTTGCGGCCTCCAAGGTCATGACGTTGGATCTGGATATCGAGGAAGGCCAACAGAGCGGGGTATATGCTCCACCCACCGAGCCGTGGTATCAGATTAGCCTCCCCAATCCGCAAAGCGCCTTCAGCGGCGTCAACAACACGCTTACCAAAGCATTATGGCTGGTGGGCATCGGAGCCGGGGCGTATTTCCTTGGCCCGCTTATCCCCGGCATGCGAGACAGCTTGAAAAACATAGCCAACCCTGACACCGGCTGGGAGGAACAGAAAAATGCGTGAGCTCATTGAAGGTCGTGATTATCAGATTGTGGACGACGGTATGGGCGGGCTAAACAGCTACCTGCGCCAAACCGGGAAAAATGCGTTTCGCAAAGCCATTAGCCTAGCCGACCGCGCCCTAAGTGGCAAGAAAGGAAAAGCCGCAACTACAGCCATCATCATGGCCGGGCTTACGACCAATAAAGATGGATTAAATAATGTCTACCACCAACATGCCGGGGTTATCAACCGGTACTTCGAATATGTGGACCTGCAGGCGGTAAGTGATCTTATCGGTCTTGAAGAGACCGTTGCAAAAAGCAAATCCATGGACACACTTAAACAGGCCGGTTTTCTTTCCATGGGCATCGCCATTGGAATAGCTGGTCTTACCTTCATAAACCGAAAACGATCTTCCCAATGACTCTCAAAATAGGTGACAAAGGGCCGCAGGTCATGCACCTGCAATCAGCACTCAAAGCCGCCGGTATGGACCTGCCCAAATATGGTGTCGACGGGATATTTGGTTCGGAGACCCAGCAGGCCGTTCGCCGAGCCCAACAACAGTTTGGGCTCCCGACAAGCGGCATAGCCGGTCAGGGGCTACTACAAAAACTAGGCATTAACCCGAAAGCCATAACCCAAAGGCCACCAAAGGCATCGGTAAACCGGAAGGTATTGCTGTTTGGCAGCCTGACTATTATCGCCATTGGAATCGCAATTAAAACAATCAGACGACAGTAATATGGAATCAATGACTGCCCAGCAGCTTTCCAAGCTTAATATCAAAGGCATAAAAATAGAACAACCCTACGGGAGACTTCTCGGTGAGCCCGAAAAGAATGCCGTCATTTTTATTTGGGGCGAAAAAGGTGCCGGTAAATCCACCATGAGTCTGGGACTCGCTGACGCATTAGCCGAACATGGCCGCATCGAATATATCCCCGCCGAAGAGCATTTTGGCAAAACCCTGGTCGACCGCGTCAAACGCCTGGGAGCCACCCACCGGAACCTGAATTTCACCAAATGGAAATCCATTCAGGGCCTCAAAGAGATTCTGCTCAAGAACCGGTCCTTCGCCTGTATCCTGGATTCGATTTCTGTGATCGATGCGAACGCCAAGGAAACCGTCGAGCTGGCCCAGTGGTGCCGCGAAAACGGGATCATGTTTGTGATGGTATCGCATGCCACCAAAGACGGGCAGTATAAAGGCAACACCAGCATTGCCCACGAATGCGACATTGAAATTAAGGTCACTAAAGAAGGCGGAGCTGAAACCGAAAAAAACCGCTACCGGGAGCTGACCGCCATTGCCGTGCCCTTTACGGCCGCTGACCGAGACGTTTCCCCAAAAACTAAGCCAGCGAAACAAAAGGCTCCAGCCAACCGCGAAAATCCCGTGGATACCCCTTTTAAAATTACCCTCAAAGAATTAGACACCCTCCACAAAATCCGCTCTTGGAAACGCATTAACTCCATGTTCGGCAGCAAAATGCCATGCTATGCCCCGAAGCATTCCGGAGAATCCGAAAACGCCCACCTGTCGATCCGCTACACCGCCGACTATCCCAAAAAGCGATATGTCTTGGACCTGCTGCTGGACGGCCACCTCCAGTACCAGGCCTGTACCGAAGGTTCTAGCGGTGGCTTGAAGGCGTGTTGGAAAAAGCTGATTAGCAAATATGGCGACCTGGAAGTACGCATATTCAAACAAGATCATGCCAAGGTCGTTTTGGGCGCTAAAGAATATAAGCGACAGGAACGGGCGTTTGCCAAGAAGAATAAGAAATCTTCTGCAAATGAGGCGCCAGCGCCGAAGGTAAAACAAAAACCTGCTGCTAATGATAGACCAGCTACAGCCACCCAGCCCGCCGAAACTACTACAAACGAAAAACCGGTAAAGAAAGATACCGGATCGGCTACGGAAACACAGCAGCCTATCGACATTGAAGCCGCCAAACAAAGCCAGGCCAAGCTGGACGCCTTCCTAACCAAAATTCTAGGCTAGCCCAATGCGAGACAATCCGACTGTTACTCCTTTTGAAGAAATTACAACAGATGATTACCCCGGCATATTTGGCGATTTCGATAGAGACGGTATCCCCAACGCCGACGATCCCAACCCGCAGCTGGCCGGTGACACTGATACCGTCGAAGAGGTTAAACTCACCGAGGAAATCAAACAGCTAATTGCCCTGCGTGGTAACTACCAGCAGGCCTTGGACGAGGTAACCACCAAGCTCAAAGACCTGCAACCAAAAGCTACGGTCAAGGGTCGGGTAAAATCTCCCTACTCGGTCATCAATAAACTGCGTCGCAAGCGCATTAAAGGGGATATCAAGCAGGCTAATTCAGATGAGCTCTATACCCAAGGTTTGACCGATATGGCTGGGTGTATGATCGTATTGTCAGGTCAAGCTGAGTTGGACCAGGTAGCTCGAAAAATTGCTTCAGGAGCTGTTGGCAGCGTATTCGAGCATGAAGACAAATACACCAAACCCGTTGGAGGATATCGCGCTCAGCATTTTATCGTGATGGCAGGTCCGACCCGAGATATTCCGGTCGAGATTCAGGTAAAAACCAAGCGTATGGCCCAAATCGCTGAAGCGGCTCACCAGCCTTATAAATCCAATACACTTAACACGAAACGGATGCAACAGCTAACTGATCTAGCCTGGAAAGCAGACCAGGGAAATGAGGACGCCGCAAAGGAAATAGATGATCTTCTGGGCAACCCCACGAAATTGAACCAACAGCTGACGAGTCGTAACAATCCTTCTAGCCAGTTGCAGGCACTCCAGGACTCCTTTACCGAAACAGCTAAGAAACTGGCCTTGGCTTTTTCGCTTGACAGATTTCCTCAAGAACATCGCGAACAGGCATTGGAGTTGTTTCGTCAGCATGGAAATATTATTGGCGTCGACTTTGACCAAATTTTTGAAGATGCCACAAGTGAGGACCTAACAACCAAAATTGAAGACGAGCAATCATACCAAGCCTCTGAAGATCGTGCGGGAGAGACGAAATATGGAAGCGATTTTTCAGACCTTACTTTGAAAAATTACGATCCGATCAAATTATCCAAATCCGAGCGTCGCCAGGCTAATGAAGCAGCGTTGGCCGTCTTGGAAAAAGAAGATCGTGCTATCACCGAATCCGACCTGGACATCCTTCGCCGGTACACCGGAGCCGGTGGATTAGGGTACGGGGAAGATCGCACCGGCACCGAGCGCGGGCTACTCAACGAGCATTACACCTCCTACCCGTTGGTACAGCTGATCTGGGATAAACTCCAAGCTATGGGTGTGGACGGGGGCAATATCTTAGAACCCGGCTCAGGCATTGGCAATTTTGCTGGATTTCTGCCTAATACCGACAGCTATCGCATGCTGATGGTTGAGCGGTCGGCGGTGAGCGCGCGTATTGCCCGGCTCCTCTTTCCTAACCAATTAGTTAAACACCAAAACTTTGCTGAGACCGATCTGTCGCTATATAATCTTACCGGCGCCATAGGCAATGTCCCCTTTGGAGATATAAAAATTCATACTCAGCGCGATCCGCTGGCCCACCTCAATCCCCGTATCCACGACTACTTTATCTTGAAGTCTCTGGACGCTCTCCAACCGGGCGGTTTTATGGCGGTGATTACCTCGGTCGGTACGATGGACAAAAAAGACCCGGCCATCCGACAGGCCATGGTCCAGCGTGCCCGATTTGTGGGTGCCTACCGGTTGCCCTCCACCGCTTTTAAAGATAATGCTGATACGCTAGTGACCACAGATCTGATCTTGTTTCAGAAGTATCCCGATTTTGACGGGGAGCAGCACCCTGATGTCGCTAGCGAGCTCAATCGACTGTTTGCCCACCAGGAGCTGGCCGTTTCCACAACAGAGCATAACGGCGAATCCTACGGGGCCTATTATAACCCGTATTACCAGAAATACCCCCAACAGGTATTAGGTGAGCATATTCAAGGTCACGACATGCAATTTCTCACTCGCATGGGCGTAAAAGGCCAAGTGGATAAGGCTTTGACCACTAAGGTTCTCGGAGATGATCTTCGCTTCCCGTACCCACTTCCAGGACAAATGCCATTCTACCGGATCCCCGATGAGGGCGTCCGCCTGCAGACGACCCGCGATTATCACGCCGGGAATATTGTCTGGCACGGGGAGAAATTCTACGAAAAACAGCGCCACTACTTCAAACCTATTACCATAGGTGGATCGGACAAAGCGGGCGAAGGACTGCGCGCCAAGATAAGCTCGGCCTGCCAAATGCTGGATACATACGATGATTTTGTAACGGCGCTGGCCCGCGGCACCGAGCAAAAAGAGCCGCTTCGCGGAGAGTTTAAGGAGCTACTCGAAAGCCATATCAATGCCTACGGTATTCCAGACGAAGACGGGGACATCCGCGAGATTTTCCGCTACGACAACCGGTTGTATAAACTGACGACCTTTGTTAAGCGCGATCCGATCAGTGAGGAGCTAGTCTATGCCGATATTATCGATGCCGACTCGATGTTTAACCGCAACTATGTGCCAGCGGTCTCCGACTCCGATGACCTGGCCGAAATTGCCATGTATGGGCGATCCATCGGTGAAGAGCTCTCGCTTGATTTCTACCAGTCTACCTACAGGGGCGGTACGGCCGACCGGGAGGAGCTAACCAAAGCTATCGAGGACCATCCGGATTTCTTTTATAACCCAGAGTCTAATGGCTACGAATTCCGCTACCAATATCTGGCCGGAAATGTTCGGCAGAAATTGCAAATAGCTGAAGACAACCAGCTGGAGAAAAATACCGAGGCCCTGAAGGCGGTTCTCCCTGAGTGGATTGACGCCTACAGCATTACCGTCGATCCGCGCCACATTTTCACCTACTTGCCAACGAAAGTCCTTACCCAGTGGATAAAAGATGAACTGGGTTATCGGGATGTTCACCTCGGGCTCGTCAAAGATAAAGCCGAGCTCGGCAACCGGTTCTATATGAAGCTCCGCAAAGGCGGGCGTTATATCAAAGGTGGGGAAGAGACGGCCGACGACTGGAACCGGGGTTGGGGACAGACGCCCTTCAGCAAAATCATCAACAACTATATTCAGGATTCAAGCTTTCCGCTGGTCTTCTATGATGAGGACGACAATGTCATACCAAATATGACCTTGAAATATGCCGAACAGAAAGGGCTTGTAGCTCTTATCGAGCGGTCCCGAGCCAAACAACGGACCCATAACGACCAGATGCTTACCCGGGTGCCCCAAAAATTCAACCAGTGGGTGCGCACCAAGGCACCAGGCGAAATTCGCGAGCTTATCGAGCAGGCGTATAACCACGAGTACAACGCCCATATTAATCCGCAATTCGATGGAGCCACCCTCCGCGTTCGGGGCATGTCGGACACCTTCTATGGGGTAAAAGATTTTACGGTGTACAAACACAACCGCGCGGTCGCCGAGAAGCTGGTTTGGAACGGACGCGGGGCCAACTGCCACGACGTCGGCGCCGGAAAAACGCTCTCCTCTATTATTACCTCCCAAGTGCTGTTGCAGCAAGGAGCCTGCCACAAGCCCATGTTTGTTGTGCCCGGCAAAGTCCAGGAAAAGTGGGTCGAGGAATACGCGATGCTGTTCCCGGAGGCCAAAATCCTCAACATGAAGATGACGGGCTCCGAACGCCATAAGGAACTGACCATGGCCCAACTCTACAACTGGGATGCGATCTTTATTGCCGACCACGCCTTCAAGAGCCTGCCGCTCTCTCCATCGGTGCAGCAGGATTTGTACTCGGGGCGCGTAGAGTATTTTGATCAAATGATCGAAAACTTTGACGCGCTTATCGAAGAAGACGATGCGCTCAGCTCAACGGCCAAAAAGTCGATGGTGACGCGGCTGGAGAAGATGAAAGAGGAGTGGGAGGCCAAACTGCGAAACGTAGCAAGTGCTAAACGATTAGAGACCGATATCTTTTTTGATGAGCTCGGCGTGGACGCCCTGTTCTTTGATGAAGCCCATTTCTACAAAAATGCGTTGGGCAGCGCGAAAGCCGCCAAGCTGGGTATTGCCGCTAACAAGCCCTCACAACGAGCCGAAGACGCGCTTCAAAAAACAAAATGGCTGTTTTCGAAAATAGGTTTTAAAAACGTCTTTGTCCTGACGGCCACGCCGGTCGTGAATTCTCCGGTGGAAGTATGGCACATGCTCAACCTCTGCGCCCCAGATCTGCTCGAAAAATACCAAATTGCCAATCTCGACAACTTCATCAACCAGTTTGTCCGCGAGGAAGAAAAAATCGTAAAAAAGACCAACGGCGAATACCGGACCGAGCGGGTGGTAGCCGGATACTATAACCTCCCGGAAATGCGAGCAATTATTGACGAGGTTATGGACATCAAAAGTTATGACCAGCTGGTGGGATTCTACGAGAAGTTTCCGGACTACCTCAGGGATAAATCAGGCGAAATTGTAACCGATAAAAAGGGCAATCCCCAAGCGCTCAAACCGAAATTCAAGCGCCCCGAAGCTGAAACCAAACAGCAGGTGATTGAACCCAGCGAAATTCACAAATTGTTATTTGATGATATCATTCTCCGGGCCGACAACATTCTCGACTGCATGCGCCAGCGCGGGTGCCAGACCAAAGACAACTTCTTGGTCATTACCGGCGATGGCAGCAAAATTGCAACCGACCTTCGCGTCTATGACCACAGCTTCGCAGGTGTAGATGGAAAATTCCTGAAGCTGGGCGCCCTGACCCAAAACGTAGCCGAAAGTTATGCCTACCGCGAAAACCCCAACCCTGCTCCAGTTCCAGAAAGCATCTATGGGGATTTCTTTTCAAAAGGTACTACTCTTAGAGAAAATCCGAATCCTTACGCGGCCCAGTCCCGCCACAACCTTATTAAGGAGCTCAAATCTCTGAGATACTTCGAAGAAGTAGCCCGTGAAATAGAAGCCACCGAAGGCAATCTACATGCCGTCCCCGTCGGCAAGCAGTTCCTGTTGAATAAAATCGAGAAGCAGCGTGAGAAACACTCCGACGGCTCTGACTCCATGGAAGAAACCTTTGACCGAGCGGTGATGATTGTTCAGGCCCTGTATAACGGGCGCAAGAATCCGGCGACTCCCGCAATTCGCAACCAAATCATCTTCTGCGACTGGATCTCCGTAGAAGGCCAAAAAGGCGGTAGCTATCATCAGCTGATAAAAGAGGAGCTGGCAAAAGCAGGTATTCCAGCTAAAGAAATTGCCATTATTAACGGCTCTATTATTGGTACCGATGCTAAGGGTGACGACTATTTTGTCTCTTCCTCCGATGATAAAGAAGCTCTTAAGAAAGAAGTGCAAGACGATTTTAACGTTGGCAAGTACCGCGTGCTGATCGGCAACCAATCCATCGCCGAAGGCATGAACCTGCAAAAATGGACGACCGACCTGCATCACATGGACGTGCCCTACACGCCCTCGCAAATTCAGCAGCGTAACGGGCGCGGGCTCCGGCAGGGCAACCAGCACCCGAAAGTAAACATCCATTTTTACCTGATGAAAGATTCCTTTGACCAGTACCGCCTGGAGCTGGTCAGCAAGAAGCAAAGCTGGATTGATGAGCTCTTCTTCGGCGACGGACGGGAAACCTCTGCCGACTCCGAGGGCGAATCCCTGGAATACGAGCAGATGGTGGCCGCCACCAACTCCGACCCCCGAGTCAAAGAATTCTTCCAATCCAAAGCCCAAACAAAGGTCCTGAAAAGCCGCATCGAGTCCTTGCTCAGCGAAACCCAACGCCTGGAGTCTTCCCTCGGGCAAGCAAGTGGGGACGTGACCAAACGCTCCGAGCGTATGGAGTCCGCTATTGCCCGAGAGCAATCCCTTATTGATTCGGAGCTTCCGGCCTCAGGGGCCGAGGCCTTGGAGAAAGGACTTATCCGCGTGGGCTGGCTGGATTACAGCGGGGAGATCGGCACCATCGAAAACAACCTGTCTTCGGACGGCAAACGCATTCCTCGGTTCCGCCACGAGTTACAGCTCGAAGTACCTAAAAATAACGCCAACGGGCGGGTGCTGTTTAATCTCATCCCTGACCCGAACGCGCCCAACCGAAGCTTCTACAATAAGATCAAGTGGAGCTCGATCAAGCAGATGGCCGGAGATCAGCTGCATGAAGTATTCGGCTGGAGCATGGATGAGCCGGTCCAATCGGGCCGAAGTCTGGCCGGGAACAAGGGTAATATCATTGCCGATGAATCTGATTTTTACGCCCATTACAAGGTAGATATCGAGGCCGAAAAACTAAAAACCAACCCGGACGGCAGCGAGGTTACCTTCGATCAAATCAAACAGCAGCTGGGCATGTACAAAACCCATCGCTGGCTGCCCATCATTAAAAACAAACTGGCCGATCTTTTCCTGGCCCTCGAAAAAGGATGGCAGCAGTCCGCCCAGGCCCGCATCCAGCAGATAACCTCCGAGCTGGACCGCTCGAAGAAAACACTGAAGGAACTGGAGATTACCCACGAGCAAACCCGAACCGAGCTTGCCCGGGCCCAGGCCAACCTGAAATCCAACCAAGAAACGGTCACCCGCCTGCAAGATGTGGTCAACGAGCTGGTCAAAACCAAATTCACCGACCGCGCGGAGCTCTATGAAGAACTCAACCGCATAGCGCCCACCTATGGAATAAAAGGGACTGTTCGCGTACGTGAGGTCGGTATTTATCGCGACACGCCAGAACCTGACAATATCCGTCCCAACAGATCAGCACCCGGAAAGAACAGGGCGCTTCCCAGACCGCTCAAAACCTTATACGAGGAACCCCTGGCGTATGCTGGAACCGTGGGCGAATTGGAATTCATCGACACCAAAGGGTTCATGCAGCGCATACTTTCTGAGGATGAGGATTTAGCTATGATTATCGACGCCGAAGGAACCACGCTGTTCGCCTTTCCGACCACCCGCATGAAACTGATCAAAGGGGCCTACGCAAGCGACCAGGCCGAACAGATGTACCAGGAGTTCCACCATTTCCCGGCCGACGGCTATGACTACGAACTGTTTCCACCTGGTGAGGCTGAGCTGGTTTCCATCGGCCACGCTGAGCGCATCATGTACGGAAGCGACAAGGTAATATACTCCGGGGACAAGAAAGGTGAGAACCACCAGTACTATCACTATTTCGACGGGGGCAAACGCCCGATCTTCCAATACGGAGACGTGTATATCATAACCAACCTTAATATTGACGGACGAGGAATTCTCAACTAATCCCAACTACTGATCCCATGACCCAACGAATATTTGCAAAAAATCCAACCCACTTGGATATAATCGAAAACCCAACAACCCCAAAAACTGCAACTATGGCAAAACAAACAACAACCGAAAAGGCTGTCAGCGAATTCAAGCAGCAGCTTATCACTGCCGGATATATTGTGGGCGGCCAGGCAATTGGTGCGCAGCTTAACGGGCTGGCCGTTCCCGCTATTCTTGGCGGAAGCTCAGCTACTGTCCAGCAAGCGGCCCGCGTTGGCCTGCCCCTTACGCTCGGCATGGTCTTCACCATGTTTACCAAGAACGCTCACCTTCGCGGTCTAGCCATGGGTCTCGGCGTGCAAGGCGTGATGGAACTGATCAAGTTCGTCATGCCCGACTGGACGCCCTCCCAAGGCCTGATGGAAGGAAGCGAATACCTATGGGATGACCAAGACATTCCCTCACCAGCCGCGCCTGCGGCCTCGCTTCCCCAGCAAACCGGCCACGTATCCCAAATCGAAAACATCATTGAGGAAACCGTGGAGGTATAACCCCCCTCTTTTTACTCATAGCTCTCACTGCCCAGAGACTGCTTACGGGAATAAGCTAAATGGCCAACTGGCCCAACTAAAATCTCTTTAACACTACAAGCTATGAGCAACCAAATTACTAAAAAAGCAATTGTACCTGCCAGCGCGCGCATCAAAACGTATTTCGATACGCAACAAGTTACCCAGAACGGCGCTGTCGTCAACTTTTTCCCTCCGAACTCCACACGGAAGATTACCCGCAACAATTATGTTGGGAATCCCTTCCCGGGAGAGCTTAAGCGTCGCGTTCTGGCCCTTTCCTTCGAGGTGACCAAACAGTTCATCGAAGATGATGAGGCCAACAATATCGATGCGCGGGCTATCGTGAACTCCCTCAAAGATGCCGGCTGTATCTTACAGGCCGATAACGACAACAAGGAATTTTTGCGGGTACCCATCTCCAAGCATTCCAACTTTTCCGGCACGGGCATGCACATGGTAGCGGGTACGGCCAATACCGTAGATGCTCCGGTGGTCTTCAAGCGCATCGCCTCTCTTAAATCCGCCGACGAGTATCGCCTGGCCGATCCGTTCGACCTTGCCGTTAATCAAACCTTATCGCTGGCAGTTCATTTCGAGGATGCCTCGGTATTCCCAAGTGATAACGACTGGGTGACCTCCGGCCAAGGCCTGTTGTATCTGCGTGCAAGCATTGTCGTTGCTGAAATGAAGCCCGAAAAATAATCTCTCTAACCGGCAGCGGCCCGGGGCCGTTGCCGGTTATTCAATATTGCTCTAATCCTTTAACGTACCAGCGATGAAGATTGTAAAGAATTTTATTCCACCTACTGAATCTACGCCCTTCAATCCAGCTAAATCGGTTGACCTTCCGGCAGGAGCAAGTGGGCATATTATCATGAACGGGATGGGTGGGGAAAGCTTCGGGATTCGCCGTATTCTTCCCTATGCTCCCAACATGGACAAGGTGCTGGTATCAGCACGGCTGAATGAAGACCTGTACCTGTTTCGAGACCTGCAACTTGCCGTCGTCCACCGGCTTTTCCAGCGCATCGAGGGCCTGCTTGCCCCGTTCATCATTCAGAAAAGCAACAGCCTGGTCTTTGAGCTTACCAATACCCACAGCGCCCCACAAACCATCAATATTGAAGTGATCGGATTTGATCATTTTGGGTTGGCTAAACTTACCGCAATTTATGACGAAATCGGTTCCCCGATGCCACAACCTCGCTTTTTGTATGGGCAGGCGACCTTGCCGTCAGGTGCTGTAAATATTGACCTGGGCGTCAAGGCCAAAAGCATTGACGTGGAAGCCCGACGCCTGGCGATGAGCAGCGACCGACCCGGTGATATCACTGCAAGCCTAAAGGTATATAATACCACCATTCGCAATGAAGTATTTGTCGAGCAGCTCAATGATGAGTTCAGCCAATTCTATGCCAACGTGCCGTTTATCGTTGGTTCAAACATGCCGTTTCAGGTGTATGGGTCCAACAGAGGTCCCTCGCAGGCCAACGTAAGTTTCCTCTGTGAAGCATACGCTGTCCAACAAGCTGATAGCAAACCACTGGAGGTATAACCTATGTGGAACGCTGTAATCGCATCCCTCTGCGAGCTGACCCAAAAGCTGGATACCCTGCTGCTTGAACTTCGGGGAACCAGTACCGCTGTAGGCCTGCAGGGTGGCAAGCGAATTGGAACCTCTATTTCGCCGGTATTAAAACAATCCACCAATCCCGTAAAGTTGGTTAACCCAAACCCGATGCGTCTGGGCGTCATCATCCATAATAGCAGCGACGGAGAATTTATGATTGCCCTGGATGAAAACCGTATTGACGGGCGCTATTATACCTTCAAACTCAAGCCCGGCGAAACGCTCCACATGGATGAGCGCCAGTTTAAAGAAATATACAAAGGTGGCATGATGGGGCTATGGGATGAGGCCTCCGGAGCCCTGGAAACCTCGAAAGCCCTCGTAACCGAAATCTTCTGGAGCGCCTGATATGAGCGAAATTACCGGCAAAGAGTTTAGCGAAGGATTTAAAATGCGGGTAGTCAGCGGCATGCTGGTTGACGGCTCCATCCAGGTCACGTGGGCTACCGGCAAAAAGGCCTCCTCCCAGATGGATTGGGGACTGGATCCGGAAAATTTGGCTACCACTCCTGAATATCATCGGGAGCCCTCCGAGATGGTTCGCTACCATACGCTTTATTTCCCGGTTACCTACCTGGATGCCCGGCACTTTTTTCGCGTGCGATCCAAAACCATTAATGGATTGGTTGGACAGTCCCCTATTTACTCGGTCATCACTCCTGATGACGTACAGAAAGTCAACGAAACGCCATTCGGGATTGTCCACCTTGATATTACTCCTATCGACACAACCGAATTCGAGTTCCGGCCGGCGGCCCTCACGACTCCAGCAGCAAAGCACGAGCCGATTTCCCGCACCGGCCCAATATCAGCTACCCTGCAAACAGATCTAGCTATTTCCGAGGAGCAGCGACCGGAGACCGGAAACGCCAACACAAATATTATTACCACAATCTCTTAACCATATGGATACCATTAATCACACGTTATCAATTGGCACGCCAAAGTCCGGCATGGACCTGTTCTGCAACATTCGCATGGGCGGCAAACACCTGCTTCGGCTACACAGCGAATCGTTTGTGGGAGGATTTCTCCGTGACATCCACGGGATGATGCACGGCGGTCGAACCGAGCGGCTCATATCACCGCTGGAACAGTATGTGCCTGATTATACGATCACCAGTATTCACATAGTGGATGGCGCCGTGGAAATCTATCGCAGTTATCTGCGAAACGTATTCAGCGGTTCCCACTCTGAAAACCCCAATGGGGAAGAGCCGGTATGGGTTCATATTTGGGGATGCCAGTCGGTACCCGAACTCAATGGCACCTGGGAAGTCGAAAGCGCCCATACCAACAATGATTACGTCCGACTTATAGGTGTACCTACGACTATTGACCCTTCGACCTACGTCCCCGATGATGCAACCTGTATCTCGAAAACCTACAAGAATATTGCCACAACGCAACGCTATTGTATGCCCTTCCGGAAGGTATATCCAACGGTAGGTGCAGGAACCCGTCCGATAAGTATTTCTGACGTGGGGCTACATAATCCTATTGATGCTCTCCTGTCGCGCGGAGCCGTATCTGTTTCCGGCGTCGTTACCGACCAGGAGAAATCGATCTTTACAATCTCTGCTCCTTTTACCAACGCTACCGGTGGGGATATCACCATTCGTGAGATGGGGCTGGTTACCTACATCGATGTCTCCCGTTACGCCCTCAAGACGATTGCAAACCTGCATGCCCGGGACATTCTCCAATCTGCTATTAACCTACCAGACAGTAAAACGCTCACGCTCGATTACGAATGCCGATTCGAGCTGGAAAACTTCAATCAGGATACCGACCTGAATGGAACCAATGGGGGATTCCTGGCCGAATTTGCCAAAGCGTTGCGACGGCAAGCCGTTGAAACTACCCATACCGGATGGGCGCGAATGCTCATGTGTATCGGAGGCGGCGGTACGTCTATGTCTTCCCTTCACGCCGATGCTTCAACCAGCGACAAGGGATGGAAACTTGGCCTTCGGCTTGGACAGAGCAACAAATTCGTCTCGATGACCGATACCGATCTTTCCCCGGATGCTAGTCCCGAAACCTCCTACAATCTAGGTGGAATTACGCATGGCACCGAGGACGGCCAACTGCTCCATCACGGCATGATGATTGACGATAACGTGACCATCGATGAAGCCAACAACGAAGCGTATTTCAACCTCAGTAGAGTATTTGAAAATCGCGGTGCCACTGATATTACCGTTAAAGAAATTGGTCTGTACGCGAAAAATGACGACAGCACCAATCGGTTCCTGCCCAAACTCATTGCTCGCAAGGCGCTTGCCCCAGCCGATCAATTTACCATCATGGCCGGACAGATGCGGAAGGTCAACTATAAAATAAAAATGGTAGCCTGATGGTAAGCTCTCTTTCCTTGTCAACCGAACTTACCTACGTGCGCTTGCGGGGGCTAATGCCTTTCTTTACCGAAGCATCGAAGCGATATGGGATCCCTCTCATCTTGTTACTCGCTATCGCTTCCCGAGAAAGCCGAATGGGACTGGCCTTATCTGCTGATGGCACCGGAGATCATGGGAACGGCATCGGCATCATGCAGATCGACCGGCGATATCATCCCAACTTTACCGACCGCCATAGCCCCTTTGACCACCAAGCCAATATTGATTATGGAGCCCAGTACTTGGCAAAACTTCTTCAGCAGTTTAACGGAAATACCGCCCGGGCCGTAGCGGCCTATAACGCTGGTCCAAACAAAGTACGGACCGCCACTTACGCGGGGCTACCTCCGGATTCGGTAACCACCGGCCGAGACTACAGCCGCGATGTCCTGCAACGGAAACAGCTTATCAGCCAGCTACTCGGACTTTCCAAAGCTACTAGCCTGTCTGTGTACGGGGTGCCGATGGCCTTTATCGCTCTTGCAACCTATAACTACTTGACTACAAATACCAATGAACAGTGAATCACATTATGTCTTCGATGATGAATCTTCCGACAACGAAGGGTTAGGACGACTCCCTACCCGGCTCCCGAATGTACATCGCTCGGTTCCCGGCCACGAGGAAACAAGGAGAACAAAAAGAATTATTACCAGCCGCAAACAACCAAAGAATTCTCAACCGAGGCCACTCCCCCGGCCGCGACCCATCCCACGCCCTGTTCCGGTTATAGACAAAAATCCCGTACCCCCTCCTACAAAACTCAAACTTAAACCCAGAAAACGACCTAGTACAAAGA
>NZ_JBPOEA010000012.1:0-83315 GCF_052060035.1 Fodinibius sp. SL11
TGTTTTACAACCTGCGCTTGGTTTATATCACCACAAAAGACAAACAAGAAGCCAAAACAATTGGCAAAAAGCTGGTCAAAGAAAATCTGGCGGCTTGCGTCAATATTGTTGACGGAATGGAAACCATCTACCGTTGGGAGGGCGAAATTGTTGAGGATACCGAAGCGATCCTTATTGCAAAAACTCCTTACCACAATATGAAAGATCTTACCAATAGGGTAAAGGAGCTCCATAGCTACGACTGTCCCTACGTTATTTCACTGCAGCTAACCGAACAGGAAGGTAACAAAGAGTATCAAAAATGGCTGCTTAAGAATTCCCAGAAACAGGAGATTGACTATGAAGTGGAGGATGTTTAGTTCGTCAATTCTATTAATGATGCAGCCCACATTCGATTTTTGAGAACTCATCCCAGCGGCCTTCACGTCCTTGGCCTTTGGCAGTGCAGTGCGTACATCCCACCGAATCAAATCCTTTTTCTTTCAGAGGGTGCTGCGGCAGGCCATGGCCTTCGATATATTCCTCCACCAGTGATGAATTCCAATCGATAAGCGGATAAAACTTGATAAGCTCGTTATCATCATCCACGATAGATAGGCTTTTGCGATGGCGACTTTGAAAACCGATAAGTCCAGACATCCACACCTTGTATTTGCCTTTAATGCGATCCAGCGGTTCAACTTTGTTAATATCGCAACACTTGTCGGGATCATCTTCCCAGAGTTTCTCCTTTACTGTCTTAGCATGTTCCGAAGGATCGGGACGCAGATCTATTACGTTTAAATCCAACAAGCGTGTTAATCGCTCCTTGTAAGCAATAGTCTCCTCAAAATGGTAACCGGTATCAATAAAATAAATTGGACAACCCGGTTTTATTCTGCTGACCAAGTGCAGCAGCACAGCCGAAGTGGTACCGAATGACGATGTCACCAGTACATCTCGGAAAGAGTTAAACACCTGAGCCACTCGTGCATCAACAATTTTTGTCGAAAGTGAGCGATTTATCTTTTCTTTATTAACAAGATACATATAGATTTCCCTTTAATATCCAATTCAAACAAGCCATAATCTAATAGTGAGTACTGTAAAAATCGAACAGAAAAATCATATTTGCCAAGCTATTATTGATCACCCAAAATCACACAATGCTATAAACTTTGCGGTGATGGATAAGCTTGAGGCCCTACTTGATGAGCTCGAGCAGGATTCTGACATCCGCTGTTTTATTTTATCAGGATCTGGCCAAAAAACCTTTATTTCCGGTGGCGACCTGCGGGAGTTCCACACCATCAAAACAGCAGAAGAAGCAAAGCCGATGGCCAAACGCATGCTTTCGATCCTGACCCGCATTGAAAAACTGCCCTGCTGGACCATCGCTGCTATCAATGGTGCAGCCTATGGCGGCGGATGCGAGATGATGCTTGCTTTTGATTTTCGTATGGCGGCGCCCCGTGCCACATTCGGTTTTACACAAGGCAAATTTTACCTACCCCCCGGCTGGGGCGGCCTTACCCGTTTAGTAGAAAAAGTGGGCCGTTCTACTGCACTCCTTTGGCTGGGCGAAGCAAAAGTAGTAGACGCCGAAACCGCCCTACACCATGACCTGATTGATCACATAACAAAAACTAATGATTGGCAAAAAGAGGTTTGGAAACGGGCTCAAAACCTAACCAGAAATGACCGTCCGTTTATCAAAAATTTAAAACAAGGTGCGCTGCGCATCACCAAAGCACGCTGGGAAGCTATCAACGCCGAACTTGATTCATTCGCTCAATTCTGGGAAAGTGATCTGCATGAAGAACGTGTCCAAAAGTTCTTGGATCGGAAATAACATCAAATAAATGCTACTCTTTAACCTTTTTCCGCAAATACATCTTGGTTTCGTAGCGATCGCCCTTTCGAAATAATTCTACACGCATGGAATCCCCTTCCTGATATTCCCGAAAAAGGGCCTGCGCGTGCATCTTACTTTGAATACGCTCTTCCCCGATTTTTAAAATAATATCTCCCGGGATAATTCCCGCTTCAAAAGCCGGACCGTCTTTATTTACACTATTCACCAACAGCCCACGTGTGGCCGGTAAATTATACTTCAATACTAATTGGCGGGTCATTTCAACAGTATTAAAGCCGGGATCGTATGGTAACGTAACTTCTCCCTCTGTAGACAATTGCTTAAGAATTTTTTGTACGCGATTGCTGGGAATCGCAAAACCAAGTCCTACATTGCCGCCGCTGGTGCCTCCTGTAAATATGAAGGTATTAACGCCAATTACTTTACCTTCACTGTCAACCAGCGGACCTCCTGAGTTTCCGCGATTAATTGCAGCATCAGTTTGAATCATATCCATATAAACGCGGGGTTCCTGGGGATTGGGACGAAAATCGCGATTCACCGCACTTACCACTCCTACAGTTACTGATGGTTTGGCCGACTCAAACAATCCAAAAGGATTCCCTACCGCCAGCGACCACTCACCGACTAATACACTGTCAGAGTCCCCAAATTTTACAGAAGGGAAATTTCGCTGGGCATCAATTTTCAACAACGCTAAATCTGCAAGTTCATCTTCTCCCAATACCTTCGCCTCGTATTGCGAGCCATCCGGCATCGATACCACTACCCGCTTGGCGTGACGATTGGCAACATGCTGGTTGGTAACTACCAATCCATCCGAGTTAATAATAAATCCGGACCCCATGCTGCTAACCTCACGCTCGATGGGCACCGGAACAAATCGATTATAATATTCACTAAACTGTAAACGACGACCACCCTGCACCATTTCTGTCACCGTAATACTCACTACGGCCGGACTCACTTTTTCTACCGCTCGAGTAATTGCCGTCCGCCTACTGGTCGTAATCTGTGTATTGGGATCCTGGGTTTCTATTCTCGCTTGCTGCTGTTGACTCTTATCCGGAATTGTGACATCGGGATCAGAAGCAGACATAGAATCACCAATAATCGTAGAAATGCTTGCTCCCAATGCTTCGGTTACTTGAGCATTGCTACTCGATCGGGAATGATTTTTCTTTTCCAGACATCCTGCTACTAACACAGACAGAATTACCGCTATACTTAAAACGGACTGCTTGACCATTAAGAATGAACCTAAGTTTATTACGACTTATCTACGCTAACAAGCTGTTCGGCTCCAATCTCTACCAAATCTTCAATCGCTTTTTCGAGCGGTCCCGGATGCCATGCACCCGATGCCTTTTTATGGCCTCCGCCTCCAACTTTTCGTGCCCATTTATTAACGTCAACATCATTACTTTTTGAGCGAAGACTCATCTTAACACCATCGCCCAATGCTTTAAACAAGATCGCGGCTTTTATGCCGGCAACGCTAAGCGGATAGCCTACAAACCCTTCGCAATCATCATTGGTAGTATTGGTTTCTTCCAGCATTTCTTTGGTAACGTACATAATGGCTATCTGATTGTCCTCAAATAGCTCGATCGTACTCATTGCCTTGCTAAGCAAATGCAGCTGGTTTAAACTCTTGTTGGAAAATACCTTTTCGGCTACCTGATTGGGACGAAACTCCCCAAGCCGCAATAGTTCCGAGGCAACGTTCATGGTTTCCGGAGTAACGCTGTCGTATTGCAGCGATCCAGTATCCGTCAAAATGCCCGTATAAAGGGCTTTGGCCACTTTCTCATCCACCTGTGAGATATCATTTTGCAGAAAGAGATGAAAAATAAGCTCACAGGTTGAGGACGCTTCTTCAACCGAAATACTTAAGTCAAAACCATCATGCGGATCGGGATGGTGATCCACCATAAACGAAGGCTTCGGATAGTCTTGAATATAATCAGAATAGCTGCCGAAACGCTTTGGAGAATTGCCATCCAATACCAAGAACGCATCACATTTGTTCAGGGATTTCTCATCCGGTTTTTGGATAGGATAAAAATCAGCCAGCCATTGTAGATTTAAGGGTACCTCATCATCATTAAACCCAATAGCATTTATACCATTTCTTTCCAACCAGAGACAGGAAGCTACTTGGGCACCAATGCAATCACCGTCGGGACGGATATGCGAAAAAACACCCACGGTGTCAAATTCTTGCAGTTTTTGGATGAGTTCTTCAAACATAATGGCTGTTTATAGCGCGAAAAATAAGCTTAATAAAATGGTAGATAGCTTTGAAGAAAGCAATATTTTTTTATCGGTAAAATCTTCGTTCTTTTTACCGTATCATAACGTATAAATCAGCGTTAAAACCATACAAGGCCGTTTTCAATGAAATCAATTCTGATTCTCTGCAATGGCGATCCGCCATCGCAGCAATTATTTGACAAATATCGAGCGAAAACAGATTGCTTTATTGCCGCTGATGGCGGGGCGAATATTGCCATAGATATGGGTACGATACCCGACGTAATAATTGGTGACCTCGACAGCTACAACGGATCTAAAAAGGAGTCGTCAGAAATTATTTTTCGTCCCAGTCAAGAACTCAATGATCTGGAGAAAGCCCTTCAATATGCTAAAAAAAAGAAGGGCACCCATATTTATATTTTAGGGGCCACCGGTTACCGGCTTGATCAAACCCTCAAAAACTTGTCCGTCCTCAAGCAGTTCTCTACACAATTTCAGCAACTTCGCATGGCCGACAATTTTGGTGAGACGAGATTGCTCCCACGCTCCTTCTCGGAAGATTTCAGGATCGGTACACAGTTGTCCCTTTTCCCTCTTTCGGGCAAGGTTACCGGCATAACCACCCAAGGATTAAAATATCCGCTCGAAAATGAATTCCTCGAAAATGGCGTACGAGACGGATCCTCTAATGAAGTCGTTGGAAATCCTGTTCAAATTAATCATAAAAAAGGCGATCTCTTGATGTTTGTGAAGCATAATAACGATTGACCCCCGATTCATATTCAAATATCTTTCATCTATTTTAAAAACCAACTATTGAACGTTGACTGAATTACAATTTACACTGCTCGATTGGAGCCTAATTCTATCTTACTTTGCACTACTGGTTTATCTTACCTGGCAACGCGACTGGGAAGAAACCGATGAGGAGTCTTTTTTGCTTTCGGGACGAAAGATGAGCCTGGCTGCTTTTGTGGCTACCCTCGTCTCTACTTGGTATGGCGGAATTCTTGGTATTGGAGAATACAGTTACCAAAATGGAATTTCTACCTGGCTTATTCTGGGATTCCCCTTTTATGTTTTTTCAGCACTCTTTGCTTGGCTGCTTGCCGGAAAAATCCGTATGAATGAAGCCCTATCACTACCCGAAGCCGTTGGTAACTTTTATGGGGATACCGCCGGTCGCTTCTCTGCCATTCCTATTTTTATTCTCGTAAGTCCGGCCCCCTATATTCTCATGCTGGGGTTAATTTTTCAGTACCTGACGGGGGGCGCCGGTCACTTTCTCTGGTATGCCAGTGCCGTAGCCCTGTTCTCTGTTGCTTACGTTATGTTCGGCGGATTTAATGCCGTTGTCCACACCGATATGCTGCAAATCGTTCTCATGTTCGGCGGCTTTATTTTTCTAATTATTTTTGCAGGAATAGAATTCGGTGGTTTTGGGAAGCTCTGGACCTTCATTCCCTCAGATTTTAGAGATATTACGGGCGGTGAAGACATCCAATATCTGCTTGTTTGGTTTTTTATTGCGCTGTGGACTTTCGTTGATCCCAGCTTTCATCAACGCGCCGCAGCGGCAAAATCGCCTAACACAGCCAAAAAAGGAATATTTATTTCCATCTTGTTATGGTCTCTATTTGACTTCCTGACGATTTTCAGCGGCTTGTATGGCTTTGCCATTCTCGGCGACTCCTTAACTGAACCCATTATGGTTTATCCCTACCTGGCCAACGAAATTTTACCAATTGGGTTAAAAGGGCTGTTCTTTGTAGCACTACTGGCCACCATTATGTCTACCCTCGACAGCTACCTGTTTTTATCCGGACAAACGCTCGGCCGCGACCTGTTGGTAAAGATCTTCCCCAATACAAAAAATAATACCTTAACCCGCATAAGCACGCTGGCGGCCGCACTGCTGGGGATTTTGCTAATTATCATCTATCCCAGTGTTATTGACTTATGGTATGTTATTGGCTCCGTGATGATTCCCGGGCTCTTAATTCCCGTAATGGGAGTCTATCTGCAATTTTTTACACTCAGAAAAAAATGGGTGCTTCCCACTATGGTTGGCAGTATTGCCATATCACTACTTTGGCTTATCCTTGGTACCATTACCAGTGAAGGGATGTACGATTACACCTATTTAGGATTAGAACCATTTTATCCGGGACTGGCAGCAAGTATTGTTCTTTGGATATTCGGCAAGAAAAAAGCCGGAGGTATTCTTGAAGAAACGGATTTTGCTAAAGACGAGATGCTTGAAGAAAGCTAAATGGATCTGGGTTCACATCTGCAGAGCTCATCCCAACTGTTAGGTACTTTTTAAGATATGTCCCAAATTTAATTTGTGGATAGGAATTAAGTACTTCATGGCCATGGCATCCTTTTCGATGTTAAGCTCACCAGTGCGACGGAAGTCAACAATACAGTAATCATCAAACGAGCGTACCACTTCACCAATACCGTAATACTCGGGACACGGTCCGTAGTACACCAAATCTCCAAGCTGGATATTATTATCCGCTCGTCGATTATACGGATATATAACCGGCAGTCGATCTAAGCGATATGGAAGTCGTTTCTTGGTTGCCATGGTCGCACAATATACGGGATTACGAGTCTCTTTTTCTAATGACAAATTTTCGGGTATTCTTGTCAGGAGCTTCTATAAAAATCCAGATAGCCTCCGGTGGAATAAGTGACTCTATTCGCTCTGCCCATTCGATAACCGTAACTCCATCACCATAAAAATATTCTTCAGCTCCTATCTCGAGGGCCTCACGTGGTGATTCCATTCGATAACAATCAAAATGAAAAAGTGACTTATCACCATCATACTCATTAATAAGCGTAAAGGTAGGCGAACTAACTTCATTGCTTTCAATACCCAATCCTTCTGCCATCCCTTTAACGAAATGCGTTTTCCCCGCCCCAAGAGCGCCCTGCAAACAAACAATAGATCCGGCTTCCAAAGAGGAAACAAATTCTTTTCCCTTGGCAATGGTTTCGTCTGGAGAGGTCGTTGTAAATTGCTGTTCCATAAGAATAATTATTAATCAAAAGAGGTAAGAAGATACCAGCTCTTAGAGGAGAAATCTATCATAACATAGACTTGGGGCGCAATGTAGAAATCGGCAAAATCATCTCTTCCATACTGGCCCCGCCATGCAAAAAGGTGTCCCGGTAGCGATTCTGATAACGATGGTAGTTCGTGGGATATACAAAGTAGTAATCCTCTTTGGCAATGATATAATTGTTGGAATGTCCTGGTGTGGGCAATTTATATTCGGCGGGATCTTCAATAATCAGTGCTGCATCATCATTCGCCGATAAATTCCGGCCGTATTTATATCGCAGACTGGTGGACGTTTCTCGATCGCCGTACACTTTCGTATCACGCAGAGCCCGCACCGCACCGTGATCACTCGTAACTACAACTACCACTTCCTCATCGGCCAAAATTTTAAAAATTTCATACAAGGTAGAGTGCTGAAACCAAGTTTTGGTCAGAGACCTAAAAGCCGGCACATCGGGTGCTATCTCTTTTAGCACATCAGAATCAGATCGGGAGTGCACCAATGTATCCACAAAGTTATATACGAACGTACTTAGCGACACTTGCAGGTAATTGTGAATATTATCAGCAATCTCTCTCCCTTCATCCGTTCGCAACACCTTCTCATATTTTATCTTTTTATTAATGCCCTTTCGGCTTAACTGTTTTACCAACAACTCTTCTTCAAACTGATTCAACGAGCTTTCATCTTCGCCCTGGCTCCATAAATCAGGATAGATATCTTCTATTTCGAGCGGAAATAATCCGGAAAATATAGCATTCCGAGAGTAGGGAGTTGCCGTTGGCAAAATAGAGTAATAGAAATCAGTATCAATGGCATAATCTTCATTCAAAAGGCTCTGAAACACCAACCACTGATCGTACCGCATGCAATCGATGACCAAAAAAAGGGTACTCTGGCCATTTTTTACGTGTGGTAAAACATATTCGCGAACAACATCTGTAGAAAGAGCCGGACGTTGGGGCGTGGATTGACTGAGCCACGACCTGTAATTGCGAGCAATAAATCGGCCAAACATTTTATTGGCCTCCTGATATTGATCGGCCAACACCTGACGCAATGATTCATCGCCGGACTCTAAATCGATATCCCATTGCGTAAGTTGTTTATAAATTTCAATCCATTCCTCCCATCCGGTTTGTTCATGAATGCGACCGGATATTTCATTAAAATTACGAAGATACGATTGGGCAAATTTCTCATTGCGGATGCGATGCCGTTCCAGAATCCGCTTGACCGTCAACACAATCTGGTTGGGATTGACCGGCTTAATCAGATAATCCGAAATTTTACCGCCGATCGCATCTTCCATGATCGACTCCTCCTCACTCTTCGTAATCATCACCACCGGCAAGCCCGCCTGTATGGTTTTGATTCGATTTAGCGTAGCCAAGCCATCCATGCCCGGCATCTGCTCATCCAAAAAAACAATATCAAACGGTTGTTCGCGGATCAGCGTAATCGCATCTTCACCGTTGGTTACAGGAGTGACTTCAAAATCTTTATTCTCTAAAAAAATGATGTGCGGTTTCAGCTGATCGATCTCATCATCCGCCCATAAAATACGTGTAGCCATCAAGATTCAATTGCATTATTCTGAATCCTTAAGTTTGATAAATGGCATCAATTTGTCCAATCGTTTTTGAGCAATTCCCTTAATATTTTTTAACTCCTCAAACGACCTAAATTCCCCGTTTTCATTACGGTAATTGACGATCCGTTTCGCATAGGTTGGACCAATTCCCGGTAAAGTTTTTAGTACTTCCCTGTTGGCATTATTAACGTTTATCCGCTCTTTATCTATGTTTTGTTCGGTATTGTCAGCTTTATCCTTATAAGTATCGGCTTGTTGATTTGAAGTAGAATCTTCCGATACTGTATCGGTCTTCGCCTTGGCAATTTGTTTTTTTCGGGTTGGAAAATATTGCTCCATCAACTTTTCTTCCTCAGCCTTGATTATAGCTGTGCGTTCGGCAAACTGCTGCTCAAGTTCATGATAGTCTCCATCACCAAATGGAACCGACGGTGACAATGCCAAATTCATCCCACCCAGCAATACAAGAATAATCAGTAACCCCGATATTGCTTTACGTTCACCGGGTGCAATCTTTAATTTCTCCAACCAGAAAAATAGCTGTCTCTTCATAATCTCTCACTCAATTATTAGTTACGTACAAGTAAGACCTTTCGGCATGACAATCCTTACAAAAATTACTCTTGTGTGAAGCCCAAAATAATTCGATGTTTGGCTTCTATATATGGAATCAGCAAAGATATATCACTACGACAACCTCTCTATCTCGTACAATCGGGTAGGAATTCAGGATAATCACCCTTTGATTATCTTACACGGCTGGGGCAGCAGTAAACAGGTGATGATACCACTAGCTAAACAGCTTTCGGATATCCGCGATTGCTACGTCTTAGATCTGCCCGGGTTCGGCAATTCGTCGGTACCCAACAGGCCGTGGAATGTCGATGACTATTCTGATCTGATCCAACAATTCATAGAAGACCAGAATTTTGATTCTGTTGATCTGCTTGTCCACTCTTTTGGTGGACGCATAGCCCTCAAACTTTGTTCACGTCCCGATGCCAAGCAATGTATTGACAAAGTACTTATCACTGGTGGTTCAGGCATGAAGCCCAAACGTGGTTGGAAGTATTATTTAAAAAAATACATCGCTAAGCTCCTTAAGGCTCCTTTCTTAATATTACCGTCTTCCCTTCGTGAAAAAACACTCAGTTGGTTACGAGATACCTCCTTGTGGAAAGCACTGGGCTCCAGCGACTACAGTAAGCTCGAGGGGGTAATGCGAGAGACATTTGTGAAAACAGTTACCGAATATCTGGAACCTTGTCTGCCTAAAATCCCACATGAAGTGCTTTTATTGTGGGGAGAAAATGATGAGGCCGCGCCGTTATATCAGGCCAAGCGCATGGAAGAGGGCATAGAACATGCGGCGCTGGTGGTTATCGATCACGCAGGACATTATGCCTTTCTGGATCGTCCCTCTCATTTTGCATCCATTGCCAAGGCGTTTTTTAGGGGATGATATAAAATACCTACCCCCACAATGTTCCGAGCCTATCAGGGGTAAGTAATGCTGGAAAAAATTTACTTCTCCTCTTCTAACTGCCGCTCCTTGAAATCTTCGTCAAAGTAGTTGTACCATTTGCGAAAGGGACGAAAGGCATTTTCGGGATCGAAGGGTCGCTTATATTCGCTTTGGCGGCACTCCTCACTGCAACAGCCTTCCATCATGCGGGCTCCTTCTTCGGAGCATACAAATAACTTGTTGCATTCCATATTCGCACAATTGATATAGGTGTCGGCCGGCTTACCCGTAATTTCGCAGCGTGCAATCGGCTCCAGATTATCTTCATTCACCGGCACCACCAGACGATCATCAAACACAAAGCATTTGCCCTTGTAATGTTCGCCACCCTCTTCTTTGGCGTAGCGTAAAATTCCACCGTGCAGCTGATTTACGTCATCCCAACCTTTCTCTTTCATCAATACCGAAAACTTCTCACAGCGGATGCCGCCCGTGCAATACATCAGCACTTTTTTATCCTTGCTAATTTCTTCTTCTACCTGATCAAGCCATTCTGGAAAATCATAAAAGTTTTCTACACCAGGTGTTATGGCTCCCTCAAAATGACCGATTTTTGATTCATAATCATTGCGCACGTCGATTAGCACGTAATCATCTTCATTTTCGAGCACTTCTTTCCACTCATGTGGTTCCAGGTAATTTCCGCCGTCCTCAGGATCAACTTCATCTTTATGAATAGAAACCAGTTCGTCCCGAGTCTTACATTTCAGCTTTGGGAACGGCACATATTCGCTGGTATCCGTTTTGAAGTCAATGCCGTCGAACCCGGGGATGCTCGTCAAACCTTCTTTATATTTTGATACCTGTTCGGGCGTACCTCCAACAGTTCCATTGATGCCTTCTTCGTTAATATAGATTCGTCCTTTAATTCCGAGATCCTTACAAAACTGCTTATGCTCTTCACAGAATGTTTCGGGATCTTCGATGGAGGTGAACTTGTAATAGAGTATTACTTCGTACATAATGGATTTATTTGCCCTTCGTTTCTCATAATTTGCAGATGCCAAAAATAAGAGTATTTTTCCAAGAAATGAACCTCATTTGCTCTAAATTATTTTGCCGTTGATGAAGTACTTTTTTCAGCTCACAATTCTGAGCTTATTACTTATAATATTTTGCACAACCACCGTTCAATCACAGGATCGCCCCGGTGATAGTAAAATAGATCTACATCAAAAAATCGAACGTGCTTATCTGCAGGGAGATTTATCGCTCGATCAGAAAGTGCTTTATAAATTCTTCCCTACCGAGGCCAGGGGTAAACTGCCTGATGCAGAGGGCGTAAATTATGATATCCCTCTCAAATGTGGAACTCCGGCCACCTCCGACTTTCATCGTCATAAATCTGAACTATCTGTCTCCACCGTAAACCGTATTCAATCTGCACTTTCACCCCCCGGCATGCAGGCTTCGGAGACCTACCAATCCCCCTCGGGAAATTTCAGCATCCACTACGAGAGGTCCGGTTCTCATGCCGTACCTCCCGAAGATGCTAACAGTAACGGCATTCCTGATTATGTCGAAGAAGTTGCCGCCGCAGCCGACTCCACATATCGTCACCAAGTGCAGCGCCTCGGATACACTGATCCTATAGAACAGGGACAGACCTATGATATTCATATTTTAAATCTTGAAAATATTTATGGTCGCACCGTTGCTCCAGGAGATGGGACAACCTATATCGATGTAGAAAATGATTTTTCGGAAGGCTTTCCCTCTAATGATGATCCGGAAGGCGACCAAATTGGGGCCATAAAAGTGACCATAGCTCACGAATTTAAGCACGCGATCCAATACAAAGCCAATGAATGGGGAGGAGAAACAGGGCTTTGGCTGGAAATGGATGGTACCTTGATGGAAGAGATTACCTATGACAATGTTAATGACTACTACAATTACATAGTCTGGGAAAGCTCCATATTTAATAATCCGAGCGGTGGATTTTATCCCGGATCATACGAGCATATTACTTGGGCTCTTTTCTTTGAAGAGAAATTCGGTTCGCAGTTTTGGGTAGATGTGTGGGGAACCATTAAAAACAACCCCAATATTTCTATGGTGGATGCTATTACGCAACAGTTGGGTAGTCCAAACGCTTTCAACCAAAACTACATCAAATCACAGCTTTGGCACTATGCATCCGGGAATAATGGCAGTCAAGGATTTGGTTTTGAGGAAAGCGCATTTTATCCCACGCCGAGTATCAGCGACAACTTTTCGGGAGATATCTCTCAACCTGCTGATACCCTTAATAAACTTTCCGCAAAATACTTTGAAATTTCTCCTTCACCATTCCCCGGAAGCATAGCGTTCAATCTATCAGAACGCCTCGATCCAAAAGTTGGCATGGGTGTTCTGGCTTATTTTAAGGATGGTGGTGTAGAATCCCTTATTATATATAACGGCCAGCAAGAATCTATCTATTCTGAAACGGACTGGCAATGGGAGGAGATCGACAAACTGGGAATTGTGGCAGCTAATGGATCATATCAAAAATGGACAAAATATGCTTTGGCAATACAATCTACTGATCCACAAATGGTTAGGATAGAACAAAACTACCCCAATCCCTTTAATGAGCAAACTACCATCCGCTACAGCATTCCCGAGCAAAAAGAGGTGCAACTTGAGGTTTTTGATGTTCTCGGGCGTAAAATTGCTACTCTTATTGACAAATCACAACCAAAGGGGATTTACACCCCTAAATTTGACGGGAGTAACCTCGCATCAGGTATCTATTTTTACCGTCTCATTTTAGATGGCAACGTAACCACAAAAAAAATGACGCTGGTTAAATAAAAGAAGTGAAAAGTGAAACGGCAGACCTCTTCAACCTGCCGTCGCAAAATGTTATCTAAACGTCTAATTCTTTCGCAGGCAATATTTTACCGGTCACCCTGCCAAAACCAATCCGATAATCGTCGGTATCGGCATAGCCGGTCATTGTCACCTCATCGCCATCCTCAAGAAAAGTGCGAGTTTCGCCATTGGGAAACTCAATGGCATCCGTCCCCTTCCAACTTAATTCCAGCATGCTACCGTACGACGATTTTTCTTCGCCACTGATCGTTCCTGAAGCATACAAATCGCCGGGACGGACATTACATCCCGTAATCGTTTGATGCGCCAGCTGCTGAGCGATATTCCAATACAGGTTTTTGGCATTCGATGAAGATATTTTATGCGGCTGGTCCATTTTTTCGCCCTTTAAAAATACCTCCAGATTGATATTAAAGGTCCATTTCCCTTCAGACTGTAGATATGGAAGTGGCTCGGGATCTTGCTCGGGACCTTCCCTGCGAAACGGCTCAAGCGCGTCCAGCGTCACAATCCACGGCGAAACGGATGTTGCCCAGTTCTTTGCCAAAAAAGGACCCAACGGCTGATATTCCCATTTCTGTATATCTCGGGCACTCCAATCGTTTACCAACATCAATCCAAAAATATGATCTTCAGCATCTGATACTGAAATAGGACTGCCCAGCTCATTTCCAGGGCCGGTTAGGAATCCCATCTCCAGTTCGAAATCACAAAGCTTACATGCGCTAAAAATGGGCGTATCATCGCTGTCGGGTGGCAATATTTGTCCCTTGGGACGATGCAAATCCGTACCGCTTACCACCACCGAACTTGCGCGTCCGTGATAACCCACTGGCAGGTGTTTCCAGTTGGGTTTCAGCGCATTTTCGGGATCTCGAAACATGCTTCCCACGTTAATCGCGTGCTGCTCGGAGGAATAAAAATCGGTGTAATCCCCAATGTCTACCGGAAGCAGCATTTCGACCTCATCCATGGGAGTAAGTACTTGTTCCTGAAGCGGTTTATTATCGCGCAACGCTGGTTCATCGGCACTTAACAACGTACTGATATATGAACGTGCTTCGGCCCATGCCTTTCGACCAAGCTCCATAAAACTATTCAGCGTCCGCTCCCGAAATACCGGCTTGCCGTCAAGCTCCGGTCCGTCAAAAACACCGGCAGCGTCAAGTTCCGCCAGGTTTACCACATAATCCCCGATAGCGGTGCAGATAAATACTTCGCCATCGTCTTTAGATCGAGCTACGCCATAGGGCAAATTTTGAATGGGAAAGTGTGATTCTGAGTCTACCTCGATAAATGATTCTAAGTTAGGATCGTTTGTTGGATGCATTTCTTGATAATTTTGTGTTATAAATTTTGAATGATCAATTACTTCCCGATTAAATCATGATCCCTGATTGGGAAACTTATAAAAGTCCGAGCTTCTGCAGGTCTTCGCGTGGTTCATCGAAACTACAACTACCAAAAGAAATGAGGGCTACTTGGCGCAACTCTTTGATCTCCTTAGTTGATACCTCATAATCCTTCCAGCGAAAACCGGAACTTGTGAATGAAAACTGCTCCCTGTCTTCTTCATTGATTACCTCCTGCATTTGCTCATCCGTAAAATCATGAGCATAGCCCAGCATAGCACCACCGAAGACATTTAAAAATCCGTGCATTTTCGTTTTAAGCGTGTGGTTATAATGACGAATGGGGTGATGCAAACCAGCTGTACATTTTAGCGCTAAATTTTGCTCGCGGACGTTATTCAACGTAAATGCAACCTGCTCTATGGAAGGAAACATCGATGCTTCTACCCCACCGCATCGCAGCTTGTATCCAGCCTTGATACCATCATCAGATACAGAACCTTCATTATATTGATTTATAGATTCCAAAATTAATGAAATCTCTTTTTTCCAGTTTTTATCAAAAATTCCTTCAAAGAAAATATCATGCGGGAATTCAGCCACATTCTTAAAATGACGAGCCGTTTCCTCGAAAATATCAGCAAGAAGTTTATTATCACTTGCAAATACTGCTTCACGCGGGAGCTTAATTTCCAAAACATCCGTTTTAACGCGGTCACCGTGTTCACTGTGGAACTGATCCAAAGCCCCGATAATATCCTGCAAATGCTCCCGGTAGTCGGCAATCGTTTCTGTTCTTTTTCCCAATATCGAAAAAGCGAATGGATCTCCCTTCCTAAAAAGTGTTTCTCCATAGGGTGCTAAGTCTCGCAAACGTCCGGCCGGAATAATATATCGAGACAACATCCAGGCATCTTCTTCTTCCCTATAATTACTATACTTTTGGAGGGACGTATCAAGCGAGAGATCAGCTGGAGGAAACAATCCCGCATAATCAATAATCTCCCGCATAAATGCTTTAAAACTTGCTTTCATCGGTCTATTGTTCAGTTGGTAAATATTTTATTTCACATATCATAGACATAGATAAGCAATCTAATGCAAGGTTACTAAATCCAAAATAATTGCATCCGCAATTTTTATCCCCTTGTCAGTTAGCTTAACCCCTTCATCCGCAACCACTTTTTCCTCATCAACCATACGCTCGATATACTCAAGCTGACGGTCGTTAAACGTATAATTATATCTTTGCTTTAAATTCTCAAACCCAATTCCCTTTCGCGTTCGCAGCCCCATCATTAATCGTTCCTCCGCCAACTGGGTTAAGGAAAGCTCTTCTTTTTCGAGATGATCTTCATCCCGCAAATATTTCCGCAGGTCCTGCTCATTTTCCCACCGTTCAGCCTTATCATCCCACCAAAACGAATGCGCTCCGGGACCCAATCCCAAGTAATTTTCGTGCTCCCAGTAGTTGCTATTGTGGATCGCCTCTTTGCCAGGAATACTGTAATTACTTACCTCATAACGCTCTATACCCTGCCTACTAAACAGTTGGTTAATTATGTCAAAGTGTTCAGCCACCATGTCACCCTCAGGTGGAGCAATGCGTCCGAGCTCAACTTGCTTACCCAGACGAGTCCTCGGTTCAACGGTAAGCGAATAGGCCGATATATGAGGAGGATTAAACTCAAGAAGATTTTTAACATCTCGCTGCAACTGCTCTGTTGTTTGGCCGGGATTGCCATAAATAAGATCAACGGTAAACGACTTAAAATCGGATGCACTTAAAAGCTCCAAACACTGCATAGCTTCCTCGCTTGAATGGGCTCGATGCATAAACTCCAGCAACTCTGGCTCAAAACTTTGAACCCCCATGCTGGCCCTGCTTATACCCAGCGATTTCAGATCTGACAAAAATTGGGCTGAGACATCATCGGGATTCATCTCAAGTGTAATTTCCCTGGGATCGATGTCAAATACTTCATAAAGAGCCTGCATAATCTGCTCTAATTGTGCCGGCACCAACAGCGATGGCGTCCCACCCCCAAAATAGATTGTCTCTACCGTTTCTTCAGAAAATCTTGTATCGCCATAACTTTTTATATCCTCAATCAATCTTTTTACAAAATGCTCCCGCTCTGATGTGCGGGTAACAAAGTAAAAATTGCAGTACGAACATGCCTGCTTACAAAAGGGTATATGAAGGTAAATTCCGGACAAAATAATTAGGAATTATGTATTAGGATTATGAGTTCTATCCCTAATTATACTTTCGCATATCAAGTTTTAGCGTCGTAAAATGGATTGGTCTCATACGTGTCTTTCTGCATATAAGCCCGCGCATATTTTATATAATTGTCTGCATGTTCTTTGATGGAATGGATTTCCTCCTCGGTCAATTTGCGCTTCTTCTCAACAGGCGTTCCCATATACATATAACCTGATTCCAGTCGCTTGCCCGGCGGTACTAAACTTCCCGCAGCAACGATCACATCAGATTCAATGACAGCTTCATCCAGCACGGTTGCATGAATACCAATGAGTGCTCGATCGTGAATGGTGCAACCATGAATCATCGCATTGTGACCAATAGTTACCTCATCTCCAATTTCGGTGGGTCCCGTTCGATTCATTACATGGATGCAAACATTATCCTGCACATTCGAACGCTCACCAATCTTAATCCAGTTTACATCACCACGGATCGTCACATTAAACCAAATGCTGCTTTCATCCCCGACGGTTACATCACCAATAATATCAGCGCTGGGTGCTACAAAGGCAGAGTCGGGATAATTCGGCTTCTTATCGAGAAATTCGTAGATCATAACATTAGGCTTTACCTTTTACTCACCAATATACTGTTGCAGCAACTGATCAAACTGCTGGAAATTACGGGGTAACGGATCCACCTTGACACCATCAATAAAGAAGGTGGGTGTAGCATTCACTCCCGCATTGCGCCCTTCTTTTCGTTGCTCCATTACAACTTTCTGAGTTTCAGCAGAATTGAGATCGCTCTTAAACTGATCAACATCTAACTCCAGATCCCGTGCATAATTTACAAATATGGACGTAGGACTACCCGAATTGGACCACCGCTTCTGATTTTCAAACAGCAAGCTGTGCATCTCGTAAAACTTATCCTGATTTTTTGCTGCCTGGGCCGCACGCGCCGCCAATGCTGCGTATTGGTGCGAATTCAACGGGAAGAACTTCATTTTGAATTCAATCTGGTCTCCATATTTATCCTTCAGTTTTTCTACGATGGGATGGAAATAGGCACAAGCCGGACATTGATAATCGCTGTATTCTACAATCGTTAACGGCTCGTTATCGGTATTTGAAGACTGTGCTGCGGTTTGAGTAAAAGCCCCCATCCCAAAAATTAAACCAATAAAAAGAACACCGGTAATAATTACTTTTTTCATTTGTCTGGTTTTATACATTCGAAATTAGTTTCTGGTAAAAAAATATTAGTGTAAAAGTAACGCCAAGCTTAGACTTTAATTGGATGATGCCTTCTCAATCATATCCAAGCGGGTTTGTTTAAACTCATTGCCCTTTCGCCATGTCTGCATTTCTTCAGCGTTGGCAATGCGGTAAGCCGCATCAAAAAACAGTCGCACATCTGCTTTCATTCCTGAAAGGTCCCAATGCGTATTAATTTCATCATTCACGTTGTGATAGTTGGCATCCTGCAGGCTGTCTACCATTGATGAATAGCCTTCCGGCTTGTCAATAAATTCATTTCCACGGTTTGGAAAGATAGCCGGAATCCCCTTTTTAGCCAACGAAAAGTGATCCGAACGATAGAAATATCCGCGATCGGGATGCGGGTCAGGTTTCACAACTCTTCCCCGTTCTTGGGCTACCGTTTCAATCACATCGCTAACACTGTTTCGATCATAACCGATAAGCACTAAATCTTTCGTTTTTCCATATACATTCATCCCATCCAGGTTTAAATTTGCCGTAACCTTTCCGGGATGCACGGTAGGATTTTCGGCCCAGTACTGTGATCCAAGCAGTCCTACCTCTTCAGCTCCCACAAACAGGAACAGCATGCTCCGTTTAAGCTGCGGCTGCATTTTTTTGTACGCTCTGGCCATATTAAGTACGGCACTTACGCCGGCTGCATTGTCAAGAGCACCATTATTGATAGAGTCTCCCTCTACCGGATTTGTTACTCCAAGGTGATCATGATGAGCAGTAAAAACCACATATTCATCTTTCAGGCGATTGTTACTGCCTTCAATTACACCCAACACATTCTTGGCTTCCTGATCGCGATATTGCGCTTTTAAATCCAAACTCAGCGATAACCCCTTTAATGGTACCGGCTCAAAGTCCCGATCTTCAGCTGCCTCAAGCTGGTCTTCAAGATTCAGTCCGGCACTTTCAAATAGGTTACGGCTTGCTTCTTTTGTCAGCCATCCATTGAATTTCGTAGGGGAATTTTTCATCGCCTCATTATCACGAAGATAAAATCGCTCACGACTCCAGCTGTTCGCCACAACATCCCAACCGTATCCGGCTGAGGGCGTCGTATGCACAATCAACACGCCCGCAGCGCCCATTTCTCGAGCTTTCTCATATTTATAATCATATCTCCCGTAGTACAGACGGGTTTCACCGCCGAACTGCTCCGGATTATTGCTGGGGTCATTATTTTTTACTACCAAGACCTTCCCTTCTACGTCCGTCTCTTTGAAATCATCCCAGGTTTCCTCCGGTGCCTGAATCCCATATCCCACATAAATCAATTCAGCTTCATTAATCGATACTTCTTCTTTCAGATTTGAAGGCCAGGCCACGAAATCAGAATAATAATCAAACTGATGGACGGTATTCCCATTTTTTTGGATCTGCACGCGGGTATCCTGACCTGTCTTCTGCCCAACCAGTGGGACATTTTGAATAAACCTTCCCCCTTCAGCTCCTCCCTGCAAACCGTACTCTTTAAGCTGACTAACCAAATAGTCAACTGTTTTCAACTCCCCTATAGTACCGGTTGCTCTACCTTCAAACTCATTCGAGGATAGCTTCGTTATCGGCACCATCAAGCTTTTTTCTGTAATGGTCTCAGCCACCTGATCAACAGGAGAATTCATACATCCTACAAAAGCTGCTAATAGCAACGCTGTTATTAGTAATTTCTTCATTTTTAGCTATTTGTGTTGGTTATAACTATAAAATTCGTTGCTTGGAAAGTAATACTTTTTTTTATGATTGCTAAGCTGTAATCAACTGCTTTTCTCCAATAACTTTGACTGAATAAGATATCCTATGATCAGCAGTAGTGAACCAAATCCCATAAACAGAAGGATTCTCCAAATGGCCTGCAGCTGAGCTAAGTCAACTAAAAATAACTTAATTATTACCAAAAATATTGTGGCAAGACCAACCAACCTTGCCCGTTTTCCAAACCACATTAGTCCCAATACTATTAACCCAATAGCATAGACTCCCCAAACAAGGCTTATCCATGCCTGACTATTTTCCAATGGTATTAACTTCTGATATAACCAGTATAATAACATCAGGTGCGACAATCCCTGGTAAATATTCTTACTATCCTTTCTTTTTAAATATTGGGGGATCCATAACCCACCTGCTAAAATCAATACCAACTCAGGTAATATTGAAAATTCTATGATAAAAGAAGTAGCCTCCACATGCTCCAATTTATTGATAAGCCACCAAACAGTTATCCCAAATAATACATGAGATCCCACGCTTATCTTTTTGTCGTCCGTATGATGTGCTAAATAGCGAAGTGCCATTAATTCAATAACAAACACTGTAAAGAGCACCTCTCCTTCAAGAATTAGAAATAATCCTGCCGTCACGAGCACCAATCCCAAAGAAGCGTGTGTGGAAGCTAACCCCGTTAATTTTCGGTGCTTCAAAAAAGAATAAAATCCGCCTGCTGCTAAGGCCAAAACCAACGATGCCATCCCGGCCTGATCCATCGTCCATTCCCAGACACTTACGCTGAATAACACACCAATAACAGGCACTCCTAATACAAAAATGTGAATCGAACTACTGATGGTTTGTTCAGTATTTTCGGCTCCCGATTTGCTCCTGTCAAACACCTCCTTAAACACCGGAACCAACCAGCTTACCATTAACCAGATCATAATACCGCCAAACATCACCCAAGACTCAAAAGAGGTAAAGTCATTTCCACGTGCAATATTTGTAATTATTGCAGCAGCAAGCACCAACATTCCACCGACGCACACACTCCATAACAGCGATAACCATTCTTTCTTGATATAAAGTATAGATGTGGGGCCGAGAATAAGCACAAAATATAAGATGAGACCGACAATCTCCCCTTCACCCGAATAGAGCATAAAGGGGGTACCCAGTGCACCGAGTGTACCAATAACCGCCAATACTGCCTCTTCTTGTTGCAATGATAACCAAAACGATAATAAAGTTACGAAGATCATAAATCCCCACACAACCGTAGTGGGCACAAAAGAAAAAAGCTGAAAGGTGGCAAAACCTGTAATATAAAAGGCAGCGTTACCTCCGCCCATGACTATTTGCCTGAACGGACTTAAGGATTCATCCATCTTAAGACCGAACCCTAATAGCAAGAGCCCGGCGATAACTCCCACCGCACTGCGAACCTGTGGGATCAACCATCCTTGATCAATAGAATATTTAAACAGAAAAATAATTCCTATCAACAGTAGGGCAATACCAATATTATTTAACCATTGTTCCCCTAACTGTAATGTTTCCCAACTGCGATCAACATCTTGGCTTTTGTCTGGTACAACCTTTTCTCTTGTTGATGATACTTTCGCTTGAGCGGAGCGTGTTAACTCATCTTCAAGTTCATTAACCCTTCTTTCCAACCGTTCAATACGATTTTGCAACTTATCATAACTTTGGTCAGACATAAATGATAAAATTCAGTAGGTTAATACTTTAACAGATATACAAATATATCTCTGTTTGATAAAAACTATACATCAACCGATCATACAATTTGTCTATGAGTACTTTTAAAAACAAACACATTCTAATAACGGGAGGCGCCGGCGGCATTGGGCTGCTGATGGGTAAAGAAGCCCTTAAACAGGGTGCCGAGAAGCTGATTATTTGGGACATTAATGAAAATAAGATTGCTAAAGCTTTAAACTCACTTACGCATTATGGCGATCGGGTATTTTCATATAAGGTTGACATTTCCGATCCCAATCAAATCTATGAAACGGCTCAACAAGTACACTCCGAACACCAAAATATTGATATCCTAATTAATAACGCCGGCACAGTTGTAGGTGGAGATTTTAGCACTCACAGTCGCAGTGATATAGAACGACTGATCCAAATTAACCTTCTGGGCACCATGCATACTACCCGTGCTTTTTTAGACTCCATCATAGAGCAAGAAAATGGGCATATAGTTAATATTGCCTCTGCGGCCGGACGCATGGCGAATCCAAAAATGTCGGTATATGCCGGCAGTAAATGGGGCGTTATTGGCTGGTCGGAGTCATTACGATTAGAACTAAACTCTTTTTCAAACATCAAGGTCACTACGGTAGAACCAAGCTATATAAACACCGGGCTTTTTGAGGGTGTAAGCCCACCTACCCTTACCCCATTATTGGATGCCGAGGAAATATCCCAAAAGATTATTAAAGCCGTACAAAAAAATAAGATCCACCTACGAGAACCCTTTATGGTTAAGATTCTCCCTTTTTTAAAGGGTATACTCCCCACCAGGCTTTTTGACTTTGTAGCCGGCCGACTATTTCAGGTCTATCATTCGATGGATACCTTTACCGGAAGAACTTAAAATAAACTATTCTCAATGGAAGAACTTGTTCAACGACAGCATCGATTTTTCAATTCAGCAAAAACCGCGGACATCCCTTTTCGAAAACAACAGCTTACAAAGCTTAAGGGGATCTTAAAGAGTCACGAGGAAGAAGTTTTTGAGGCCCTGTACCAAGATTTTCAAAAACCGGTTTTTGAAACCTACACGACTGAACTCTTCATCTTATATCAAGAAATTGATCACTTGATAGCACATGTTGGTCGCTGGGCAAAGACCAAAAAAGTTAAAAACTCGCTCATTAATTTCCCCTCTAAAAACTATGTGAAACCTCAGCCCTATGGGGTTACACTCGTAATTTCTCCCTGGAACTACCCCCTCCAGTTAGCCCTCAATCCCGCCTTAGGTGCCATAGCAGCCGGAAATACGGTCATTATCAAGCCTTCTGAACATTCTCCCAATACCTCAAAGCTGCTTGTAGAATTAATCAATGATAACTTTGATCATGGCTTTTTTCATGTGGTAGAGGGAGATGCCCAAACAACACAAACACTGCTTTCTGAACCATTGGACTATATTTTCTTTACCGGCAGTACACATGTGGGCAAAATTATCATGAAATCTGCGGCTGAACAGTTGACGCCTCTCACTCTTGAACTGGGTGGCAAATCACCAGCCATTGTTGATCATTCCGCTGATTTGCCACTGGCAGCAAAACGAATAGCTTGGGGTAAATTTATCAATGCCGGACAAACGTGCGTAAGTCCTGACTTTGTATATGCCCACCGTTCTTTACACGAAAAGCTGTGCCAACTTATTAAGAATGAGATTCAAGCTTTTTATGGAGCCGATCCAAGCCAAAGTAGCGACTTTGCCCGAATTATCAACGATAAACATTTTAAGCGTCTTACCGATCTCATCGAACCTGACAAGGTTTTTTACGGTGGAGATACCGATGCCGATTCCCGATACATCGAACCCACCATTATGACCGATATTTCCTGGGATGATGCAGTAATGCAGGAAGAAATATTTGGCCCCATCCTACCCGTTTTATCCTTTAATAGCACCAACGAAGTTATTTCAGTACTTCAAACTAAACCAAAACCACTGGCCATTTATCTTTTCTCAACGAATCAACAAAATCAAGATATGGTGATGGAAAACCTACAATTTGGAGGGGGCTGTATCAACGATACAGTGGCCCATCTCGGGAATACCAATCTCCCGTTTGGCGGCATTGGCAATAGCGGTTTTGGCATGTATCATGGAAAAACAAGTTTTGATACCTTTTCCCATTCAAAGAGTATCATGAAGAAAAGTAACTGGCTGGATATTCCACTGCGTTATCCACCCTATGATGGAAAACTAAAGTGGTTAAAAAAGCTTACTAAATTTTTATGAACACTTTTAAAGCACTGGTCGTTGACGAACAACCTGATGGGTCTTTTGAGCGATCAATTAAACAGTGGCCTCTTGAAAAACTACCCGGCCACGAGGTATTAATTGAAGTCCGTTATTCTTCATTAAATTACAAAGATGCCCTTTCAGCAACCGGCACCAAGGGTGTTACTAAAACTTATCCTCACATCCCCGGTATCGATGCGGCCGGTGTAGTAGTCGAAAGCAACAATCCTCAATTTTCGTCCGGTGACAAAGTGATTGTAACAAGTTATGACCTGGGCCAAAATACCTTTGGGGGATTCGGCCAATATATTCGGGTCCCCGCAAACTGGATCGTGCCGTTGCCAGAAAAGTTATCACTGCGCGAAAGCATGATTATCGGTACGGCCGGATTTACAGCCGCTATTGGGATCCATCATCTTCAGCATAATTATATTAATCCCGAAAACGGTACCATTTTAATAACCGGAGCTACGGGAGGCGTAGGTATCATGGCCATTGCTATCTTATCGAAATTGGGATATAGCGTAACAGCCGCTACGGGAAAATTGGATCAAAAAGATTTTTTAACTAAAACCGGTGCTACTACGGTAATCCATCGAGATGAAGTAAAAGATGAATCGTCGCGGCCTCTTTTGTCCAGCAAATGGGCCGGGGCTATTGACACGGTTGGAGGTATCATGTTAGATACTACACTACGTCAAACCCAACATAATGGGACAGTAGCCTGTTGCGGTAATGTATTGGGGCATGAACTTCATACAAATGTTTATCCATTTATTTTACGCGGCGTTCATTTGGCAGGCATAGACAGTGGAAATTGCAACATGGCATTGCGGAAAAAACTATGGGAAAAATTGGCTGACGAATGGAAACCCAACAACATGGATCGGTTAGCCAGAGAAGTTTCTTTAGAAGAATTGGGTAATCAAATCAACCGGATTCTAAATGGTCAACAAGTTGGCAGAGTGCTTGTTAACCTAATTGATTAAGCAGATTTCAATACCTGATTATCATTTTCAGATTCTCCGTTATGCTCATTCATAGCATTGTAGAGCGGTTCCTTTAAGTCGCTTCCCGTAACAGGCTTTGTGAGGAAATCAGTAAAACCAGTTTTTTTAGCTCGTTCTACCGAATATCGATCACCGCTTCCAGATAGATAAATAACCGGAACATTCGACTTTTCACGAATGGTTTCCATCGTTTCGATACCGTCCATATCTCCCTTTAGAGAAATATCCATCACAATAATATCGGGACTAAGCTTTTCTTCCTTTTCAATGGCATCAATCCCTTTTGTGACCTTCCCAATCACTTCAAAACCCAACTGATTAATAAGTCGCTCTTCAACCATGGAGAGGAGCATATCATCTTCAACGATAAGTACCCTGCCCTTTTTACTCTTTTTCATAACAATCACACAGCCTACAGAACTTACAAAGCTCTAACGAACATTAATTTTCTTTAATTAAAAATAATTAATTTTTTTTAATCTTCCAAGGGGTATGGCCCCCTAATTGCTAGTAGGGCTTCCCGGAGCAGTAGTTCAGTTTATTAAAAAAGTAGTTTTATAATCAGATGGGATAAACAAAAAGCCCTGTATCCTCGAATAAATTCGGAATACAGGGCTTTGCGTGGGACCGGGCGGAATCGAACCGCCGACACCGCGATTTTCAGTCGCGTGCTCTACCTACTGAGCTACAGTCCCAACTCGAATAAGAGTTGCCAAATATAAAATCTTTTGAACTTTATACAAAGAGGATATCGGGATTTTCTGTTGCTTTTATTCAACCTCAACATCTCGTAAACGGATCTGCAAGGTGCGTCGGCCATTCCATTCATTTTCTTCGAGTGAGTACGCAATATTTAGTTGATTATCGTCGCCGTTTCGGATTACGGGAAGATACTCGTGCATATTGAAACCGATGACATCAAATGCTCCAGAACCATTTTGCTTGACCTTCATCTTAAGATGCCCTTTGCCCACAATCGTTGGTACGCCCACCACTTCTACATCTCGGCTGACAAAAATAGGCCGCAGATTGCCGGGACCGAATGGTTCGAATTGGCTCAACAGTTTCCAAAAGCGCATGTCCACATCACTGAGATCGAGCTCACAATCAATTTTCAACTCAGACTTAAAATCTTCATCAGACAGCCGTTCTGCGGCAATATCATTAATACGCTGCCGAAACTCGGCAAGATTTTCTTTGGCAATCGTCAATCCCGCAGCATATTCGTGCCCGCCAAACTGTTCGAGTAAATCCTCGCATTCCTTAAAGGCATCATAAATATTAAAGCCGTCAATACTTCGCGCCGAACCCTTAATTTTTCCATCTACCGTACTCAACATTACTGCGGGACGACCATAGGTATCTACCAATCGAGAAGCCACAATTCCGATTACGCCCAAATGCCAATCGGGATGATGCAGCACCATCGATGAAATTTTGTCCAGGTTATAGTTTTTATCAACCATAGCCTTGGCTTCCTCCATCGTCTCTGAGTCTTTATTGCGCCGTGCCACGTTAATGCTTTCCAGTTCGTGGGCTCTGGATTTTGCCTCCGCCGGCGTATCAGAAATAAGAAGTTGTACAGCCTTTGATGCATCTCCCATACGTCCGGCTGCATTAATACGCGGACCGATAGAGAACACGATGTTCGATGTTGATATTGATCCAACCCTCAAATTAATTAGGTCTAACAACGCCTTAACGCCTATCCGAGGTTCAGAATTAATACGCTTAAGTCCTTCGCGCATCAAGATTCTATTCTCATCCTCGATAGGAACAATATCCGAGGCAATGGAAATGGCCACCAAGTCTAATAGTTTAAAAGCTATGCGATCAGCCAACCCAAGTTTTTTTATCGTCCCCTGGATCAGCTTAAAACCAACGCCCGCTCCCGAAAGTCCTTTGAAGGGATAGCTACAGTCACTGCGCTTGGGATCGAGCACTGCCACTGCATCGGGAATAGTATCGCCCACATTGTGATGATCACAAATAATTACATCAATACCTTGCTCCTTGGCCTGCTCTGTCTCCTCAACTGCTGTAATCCCACAGTCCACCGATACGATCAGGTCGGCATTGGTATCAATAGCATATTGTATTCCTTCCTGATTAATTCCGTATCCCTCCTTAAACCGATGGGGAATATAAAAGTCTACATCAACCCCAAACTCTTTGAGAAAAATATATAAAATAGATGTAGAGGTTGTGCCGTCCACATCATAATCCCCGTAAATAAGGATGCGCTCTCCATTACGGATGGCTTCTGCCAATCGGGACGTTGCCCTGTCCATATCCTTCATTAAAAAAGGATCATGCAGCTGACTCAGGTCGGAACGGAAAAACGCTTCTGCTTTATCATAAGTATCAACACCCCGCAGTACAAGAAGGCGGGCTATTTTGGGGGGAACTCCCAGCTGATCCTGCAAATCGGATATAGCTTCTTCGTTCCCTGGCGTAGTAAAAACCCAGCGAAAAGACATAATTATCTGTTTTTTTCTTTTTTGTCATAAACGGCATACCGGCGGTCAAACCTGATAGCCATGCTACCCTGCCATAAAAGGAAGGGGCTTTGAAGTATTATTAATTAAAATACAATATCCGGAGTAAAATTCATCATAAAACTAAGCACATTACAACTTAATTTTAAGTGCCGGACATCTTAATTGAGTTCAAAATACTACCAAATTTGCGCCAATTTTTGTACATTCCCATACTTTGCTTAAACCGACTATTCAGATATTAATCTTTACCTAAAATCCACTGTGGCGATACGAAAAAACTTCTTAACAGACGAGCACTTTGTGCTATTGGAGTTTTAAAAAAACAACTGATTTTTTGAATGATAGTTTTAATGATTTAACCCACATACTCATGGAATCAACTACTTTAGAAAAAGATACAGCTACCGACCTAAGTGAGGATTTTCCACTGTTCGATAAGCTGCAAAACTATAAGCATGAACAGATTGTAGTCTGCTCGGAACCAACGATGGGACTTAAAGCCATCATTGCCGTTCACGACACGACTTTGGGTCCGGCGTTAGGCGGTGTACGAATGTGGCCCTATAATAATGAGCAGGAAGCTATTCGTGATGTCCTCCGTCTTTCTCGTGGGATGACCTATAAAGCAGCTATTTCCGGTCTTAATCTCGGTGGTGGTAAAGCTGTCATCATTGGCGACCCCCGCAAAGAAAAAAGCGAAGCTCTCTTTCGTGCTTTTGGTCGGTATGTTGACAGTCTCGGTGGGCGTTATATTACTGCTGAAGACGTGGGAACGGACGTTCAAGCAATGGAATGGATTCGTATGGAGACCAAATATGTAACCGGTTTACCAAAAGCCATTGGTGGTAGCGGCGACCCCTCTCCCGTGACGGCATACGGCGTGTACCAGGGCATGAAAGCATGTGCCAAAAAAGCGTACGGATCTGACTCGCTTGAAGGAAAACGCATTTCCATCCAGGGGGCTGGACACGTCAGCTCATACCTTGCCGAATTTCTGGAAAAAGAAGGGGCTGAATTATTTATCTGTGATATTTATGAGGATAAAGTAAATGCTCTTGCCGAAAAGGTGGGTGCCGAAGTAGTCGATCCCGACGAGATTTACGGACTGGATGTCGATATTTTTAGTCCTTGTGCCCTCGGCGGTATTATCAACGATGACACCATGGACCAGTTCAACTGCGATATTATTGCCGGTGCGGCAAATAACGTACTTGATGAGGAAGAAAAACACGGTCAAATGCTATTAGATAGCGGCATTATTTATGCACCGGATTATGTTATTAATGCCGGAGGCCTGATCAATGTTGCCAGTGAGCTGGAAGGCTATAATGAGGAACGAGCACACGGCCAAGCAGAAAAAATTTATGATACCATACTTGATATCCTGAATTATTCTGAAGAAAATGATACCCCAACCTTTACCGCCTCTAATATTCTTGCAGAACAGCGCATGAGCAACGTCGGTAAAATTCATAATATTTATACGTCTCAAAGTAACTTTACCGGCCATATCGGTGATCTTTACAAACATGCAAATCTGTAGAAGCAGTCCTTAAAACATTATATTTAAGGCGACCTAAATTTTTGGGTCGCCTTTTTTGTTGTTCCCTTGATAAAACAGATAAAATTAGACGGTTATGATTTCAAAAGAAGATTTTATACAGAAAGATCGCCTCATTAAAGGCATAGCAAAAGATAAAAACCTCAAAATTTCGGTTGTTAAAACAACCGATGTGGTTAAAGCCGCCCGTAAAAAACATGGCTTATCTTTGTTAAATACCATTTTACTCGGGCGCGCCCTTACGGGCACTATGCTAATGGCATCAGAGCTGAAAGGCGAAGAGCGTATTAAGTTACGTATTGAGGGGCAGGGCCCAGTTAAACTACTTGTTGCCGAAGCAAACCGCGTGGGCGAAGTTCGGGGTTATGTTCAAAATCCCCAAGCAGAAATTAATTACAACAATGATACCAACATTGGAGATGGATTAGGGGTAGGCGTTTTAACTGTTAGCAAAACTCTGTATAACGAAGCCGAACCCCGTAACAGTAGCATTGAGCTCATCAACGGGAATATCACAGATGACCTGGCTTACTACATGGTACAATCTGAACAAATACCCTCAGCCATTTTACTTGATGTAGGCATTGACGAAAATGGCAATGTCACAGAAGCGGGAGGTCTGATGATACAACGCTTGCCGGATGCCCCTGAGGGAGCTATTGATCAGCTACAGCAAAAAATGCTGCAATTCGATTCAATCAGCCAAATGCTTTCCAATGATCTCTATATTGATGATATCATGGAAAAAGCAATGGATCCCATCAACGTAAAAGAACTTGATCGCCAGCCGGTCGACTTTTTCTGTCGCTGTACCCGCAAACGCTTTAAAGATGCCCTGGCAATGCTCGGCTACGACGACCTGAAGGAGATTAGTGATGAGGGGCAAGAGCTTGTTTGTCATTTTTGCAATGAACACTATCATATTAGCAAAGAAGAGATTGAAGAATTACTGATGGAGACAAAAGCAAAAATGAATTAACAATGAGTTAAAAGCTGCGGGTTCTAAAGTTTCAGTTTTTTGCTCCCCAAGCTGTAAACTTCAACTTTTAATATTCAATCAGCACTTATGGGGCACAAACATGTTGTAATAGTCGGGGGTGGATTTGGGGGCATTTCTGCCGCAAAGCGGCTAAGAAAAGCTGACGTCGATATTACGATTATCGACAAGAATAACCACCACCTTTTCCAACCGCTACTTTACCAGGTTGCCACGGCCGCTCTTTCACCCGGTGATATTGCCGTTCCTATTCGAGCTATAATGGGACAACGCAAGGGATTAAAAGTGCTACTTGGCGAAGTTGTTAACATCAATAAGCAAGAGAACTACGTTGAACTTAAAAGTGGTAAAAAAATCAGTTTCGATTACTTAATACTAGCGCCAGGGGCTCAGTATAACTATTTCGGAAACGAAGATTGGAAACAGCATGCTCCCGGACTTAAATCGGTAGGCGATGCCCTGCAAGTTCGGGAACGCATCCTACTCTCCCTTGAAAAGGCCGAACAGCTGGAGGATCCCAAACTGCGGGAACCCTACCTCACTTTTGTGGTTATCGGTGGTGGTCCAACCGGCGTTGAGATGGCCGGGGCTATCGCTGAAATCGTTAAACGTAATATGATGCGTGACTATAACACCTTTAGCAAAAATGAAACGCGCATATTTCTGGTTGAGGCTACTTCTAAAATTCTTAATGGATATCCTGACTCTCTTTCCGAAAAAGCTCGTAAAACACTTGAAGAGATGGGGGTACGGGTATTATTAAACACCCCTGTTACTGATATCAATCATCAAAAAGTTTCGTTTTCGAAAGGCACCATTGAAACGCCAAATATCATCTGGGCAGCGGGTATTGCGGCATCACCGCTGCTGAAATCCCTCGAAACCAAACAGGATCGTACTGGAAAGGTATTCGTTAATGATGACCTCTCGATTCCTAACCATGAAAATATTTTCGTGATTGGGGATGCAGCACATAAAGTGGATAAGAATGGCAATCCGTTGCCGGCCTTAGCTCCTGTTGCTATCCAACAAGGGAAATTTCTGGGCAACTTGATACAGGATGAAGGTAACGGAAAAGAACGTGATAGCTTCACTTTTGTCGATAAAGGTACGATGGCTACTATAGGACGTGCCAAAGCAGTTGCTGATATTCGTGGTTTTAAATTCAGCGGTTTTTTCGCATGGATTATTTGGTCGGTAGTTCACATCTTCTTTTTAATTGGATTCCGGAACCGTTTCCGGGTTTTTATTGAGTGGATGTGGCATTACTTTACATTCAAGCGTGGTGTGCGACTTATTACCGATCGATTCAGCACAGAAGAGGATAAAACATAATCCACATCCATAAACTAAACTGAACTTGCTCTTTTTTTTAACACCCTGATATGTCAATCCGCAAACTTTTTCTCTACCTATTCATTATCACTTTTATTCCAGTTACCATACTGGCTCAGGACAAAAATATCCGCAATTATGGTATTGAAATCGGTGTATTGGATCCCGGTGAATATAATGCCATTACGGATGTAGCAGGTATTCAGGTGGGCCACCAAACAATAATCGAAAGTGATAATATTCGAACTGGAGTAACCGCTATTCTTCCTCACAGTGGCAACATCTTCCAGCAAAAAGTGCCCGCTGCCGTTTATGTTGGAAACGGCTTTGGCAAGCTGGCCGGCTCCACCCAGATTGAGGAGCTTGGAAACTTGGAAACACCTATCATCCTCACCAATACTCTTAGCGTGCCAACTGCCGCCGACGCACTTATTGATTATACCTTCGGCTTTTCAAAAAACGACAAAGTCCGTTCCGTAAACCCTGTCGTGGGTGAAACAAACGACGGATACCTGAACGATATCCGCGGTCGTCATGTAGATAAAAATCATATCCTAAAAGCAATAGATAGTGTACAAGCAGGTTCTGTTCCACAAGGAAATGTTGGAGCCGGAACCGGAACCATTGCTTTTGGATTTAAAGGTGGAATTGGCACTTCCTCCAGAAAACTGCCAGCAAATTTGGGCGGCTATACGCTGGGCGTTTTAGTGCAAAGTAATTTTGGGGGCGTATTGCAAATTGCCGGCGTTCCAGTGGGTAAAGAGCTCGACAAGTACTATTTAAGTGATGAACTAAATGAATCGGCGGATGGCTCTTGCATGATTGTGGTAGCGACCGACGCTCCGCTTAATTCTCGCAACCTTAAACGCTTGGCCAAACGAGCAATGCTGGGACTGGCAAAAACCGGCGGCATCGCTTCTAACGGAAGTGGCGATTATGTGATTGCCTTCTCTACAGCCAAATCTGTACGTATCCCCTATCGTTCTGATCACCCCCTTCAAAAACAAAATGTATTGCGAAATAATGTTATGTCTCCACTATTTATGGCCGTTAACGAAGCTACTGAGGAGGCAATTATCAACTCTCTTTTTCATGCCGAAACGATGACGGGAAGGAATGGGAATACGGTTGAAGCGCTAGCCATCGATTCAGTACTTCAGATTATGGAAAAATATGGGAGACTGAACAAATGAAAGGAATAGCCCTATTTAAGGCATTACCAACCTTTGGAAGTTTCGATGATGCCAAATACGAAACTATGTAGCAAATGAACTTCCGCAGCCGCAAGTCTCACTGGCATTAGGATTATCAAAGGTAAAGCCACGAGCATCAAGCCCATCCGGATAATCTACAGAAATACCTTTCAGATACATCATGTGCTTGGGATCAACTATGATCTTAATTCCCTGGCTGATAATAATCTCATCTTCTTCAGATTCAAAATCAAAGCCAAGCTTATAGCTTAATCCCGAACAACCGCCGCCCTCAACAGCAACACGCAAACAGAGGTCGTCATCAAGGTCTTCATCCTTTCGGATATGGCGAACCTGGTCGGCAGCCCGTTCAGTAAGTTGCACAGCCGGGCCGCTGAATTCCACATCAGCAGACTCCTGCATCTCTTCCAATGGAGACGTACCATTCTGTTCGGTACTCTCATCTTCATCAACAAGATCAGCGATGACACTATCCAGATTGTCTTCGGGTTCAGCAGGCATTACAGTAGTTCTTAAAATTAACGTTCATTTTCTTGTGTATACGTAAAATAATCAGTGTTATCCTTCCGGGTTAAATTCAGGATATCGGCCGCAACCAAATTTACCAAGATTGCAGACGCCTTTTTACGAGGTATATCTACAATCTGTGCAAATTTTTTAACGGTTATTTCACCATATTCATTCAAATAGCGAAATAATTTTTGTTCATCCGGTCCATATTCAAACGTAACTCCTTCATCCGAATTACGTTTCTTAATAATTTCAATAAGTTCTTTGCTCGCTACCTTGTTTTGATCTTTCTCGCGCATAAAAACGACCTGTTCATTGTCGTCTTTTACAAACACCGGCTTATTGATCACTTCGGGCACTTTTATCACCAGAAGATCGCGGTCGCCAAAGTGTACGATCTCAATTTTAATATCCACCGCAGGCTCACAGAGCTTTTTAGCTGCTTTATCAAGCAAAAACTCTTCTTCCTGATATCCCATCACGCCCACCAGTGACTTATCATCATCTACTCCAATAAGCAGTGTTCCTCCTTTGGTATTGGCAAAAGCAGCAATTTCGCGGGCAATTTTATAAGCTGATGGGATGGTGCGCTTAAATTCCAGATATAACCCTTCGCCGGTCTGAGCCAGATTCTTCACATCAAGGTAATCCATCTCAGAAAGTGAGGCCGTACTGTGATTTTGAGAATACATAGCCACTCAATCTTTTTTAGTACAAACGAAGATAATAACAAAATATTAAGCTTAAATGAACTTTTGTCCTGCTTACCCTCCCACTTTTAAATCACAATCTCTTCTTTTGGGTTCCGGGTCATCAAATCGTACAGCATATCTTTAGGATCTTCCTGCTCAAAAAGTACGCGATATACTGCCCCGGTAATCGGCATTTCAACACCTAACTTATTACTCCAGTCAAGTACAGAGCGTGTTGTTTTGACGCCTTCAGCCACCATATTCATATGAGACACAATATCATCCAGGCTTTTGCCCTGACCAATATTATAACCTACAAAACGGTTTCGACTGTGCTCACTGGTACAGGTTACAATCAAATCACCCATGCCTGCCAAACCTGAGAAGGTATCTTGCGATGCCCCCAACTGCATACCCAGACGTTTCATCTCGTGTAATCCTCGTGTCATCAACGCTGCTTTGGCATTGTCACCAAGTTCAGCTCCGTCAACAATTCCGGCAGCAATAGCCATGATATTTTTTACAGCTCCACCGATCTCAACGCCAATAATATCATAGTTGAGATACACCCGGAACATAGGGGTCAAAAAAGTTTCCTGAATAATCTGCGTCGTACGCTTAGAATTGGCACTGGCCACCACCGTTGTAGGCTTAAACTTGCTGACCTCCTCGGCATGACTCGGCCCCGACAATACCCCAATATGATCATCAACAATAGTACCTTCCAGCACTTCACTCAACACTTGAGACATCGTCATAAAGGTATCATTTTCGATCCCCTTGGCAACACTCACAACCATTTCATCACCGTTAAGATGTGATTTTATATTCGAAGCCACCTCACGCATAGCATGTGATGGTGTTGCAAATACCACCATCTCGGGTTCATCGAAACATTCTTCGGGATCGGTTGAACATACCACGGAATCCGGCAGAGTTACATCAGAGATATAGGAGGGGTTGCGATGTCTTTTATTAATGCCATAGGCCACTTCCTTCTCCCGTGCCCAGAGCTGTACCTTGTTACCGGCACGTGCTAAAACAATTGACAACGCCGTTCCAAAACTACCGGCGCCAATAATAGTTATTTTCTTCACAATGGTTAACTACCGGATTGCGATTTCTCTTCTTTGTTAAGCCATCCTACGGCCGGACTAAAAGAGCTAACTTTGTTTTCCGTACCGTCTATCAGGCGTTTAATATTTTCTTTATGCTTCACAATAATCGCCAACCCAATAATGCCGGCAAAAATGAGAATACTTCCATCAATATCCCAGCCATAAGCGTACCGAAGAGCCACAAGTACCAAGGGATATACAAATGCAGAAATCAATGACGCTAACGATACAAATCGACTTTTGAGCAACACAATCACGAAAACAACAGTTGCAATCCCTACTGATACCGGCTCGATACCGCAGAGCATGCCGGCAGCTGTAGCCATGCCCTTTCCACCATCAAAATTAGCATATAACGGAAACATGTGTCCCACTACCGCCGCAATACCGCAAGTAATACTCAAGAAAGAACCCAGGCTCCAGAACTCAAATAATGTAACCGGTCCCGCAGCAATATGATAGGCTAACTGGCTAATCCACAACGAACTGGCAAAGCCTTTAAAAAAATCGATAGCCAACACAGCAACACCCGGCCGCCATCCCAAAAGACGAAACGTATTAGTCGCCCCAGCATTTCCACTGCCGTAATTACGAATGTCAACCCCCTTAACAATTTTTCCAACCCATATCGATGAGGGAATGGATCCCACCAGATAACTCAATAATAAAACAACTCCAAGTGCAATCATATTTTTTGATTAAGTGAGAAATGCTAATCCGATTAAATATAAAAGATCAAAAGGAAATATCGAGGTCAATCCTCAAATGGTCCCCAGAAAACTTACACGTGCTTCTCGGCGTGATAGGAAGAACGGACCAGCGGGCCACTTTCAACATGCTCAATACCTAATTCTTCTCCAATCTCTTTATATTCCGCAAATTGGTCGGGGTGCACCCACTCCTCAACCGGCTGATGCATCTTTGTAGGCTGCATATATTGTCCAATGGTAAGCACATCTACCTCGTGATCCACGCAATCTTTCATCAGCTCAATAACCTGCTCACGCTTTTCACCAAAGCCCACCATTATACCCGTCTTGGTTCGCAGTCCCTGATCTTTACAGCGCTGTAATAATTCAAGCGAACGTTCATACTTAGCCTGTGGGCGAATAGTACGATAGAGATCGGGCACCGTTTCCAGGTTGTGACTCAATACATCAGGCGGAGTATCAATCACAATTTGCAGGGCTTCCCAAACACCTCGAAAATCGGGGATAAGAGACTCAATAGTTACCCCGTCAATCGCTTCGCGAAGCTGTTTATGACACTCGGCAAAAATTGGCGCGCCGCCGTCTTCTCGCTCATCCCGATTCACCGATGTTAACACAACATGTTTCAGATCCATCTCTTTGGCTGCTTCAGTAACACGCCGCGGCTCATCCCAATCCAACCCCTGTACCGGCCGACCCGTTTTAACCGCGCAAAATGAGCAGGATCGCGTACATACATCCCCCAGAATCATAAAGGTGGCCGTTCCGTTGCCCCAGCATTCTCCCATATTTGGGCAGCGAGCCTCAGAGCAAACGGTGTTAAGCGATTGGTCCCGCACGGTCTCCGAAACCTCTTTAAATTTTTCACCGGATGGTAGCTTTACACGTAGCCAATCCGGGCGACGCTGAGTGGTTTCGTTACGATCTACGACATTGAGTTCTTTAATCATGGAACTAAAATCAAAAAATTATTGCGATGCTGCTTTTTTATCCGATTTCTTAAGATACGAAAATTGATCGTCCAGTTCAGGGAGGGAATCTACCTTTTTTATGGATACATCAAACACATCCTCAAATTGCGATTTCAGATGTTCTTTTACCTGTGATTCATCAACTTGGTGCCCCAATAATGCTTCAAGGCTTGTCACTTCTTTATCTGTAATGCCACAAGGCACAATATGATCAAAATAACCGAGATCGGCGTTAACATTAAAGGCAAAACCATGCATCGTTACCCATCGGCTACAACGAATGCCCATAGCACATATTTTTTGGTCTCCCACCCACACGCCGGTTAATCCCTCGATGCGTCCGGCTTCAATACCATATTCGGCACAAGTTCGAATAATAACTTCTTCAAGATAGCGCAAATACTTGTGCATATCGGTAAAGTAGCGATCAAGATCTAAGATAGGATATCCCACTATTTGTCCCGGACCGTGGTAAGTGATGTCACCGCCGCGATCAATTTCTATAAATTCGGCATCAATACTTGAGAGTTCAGCCATTCCTTTCAGCAAATGCTCCTTATCTCCACTTTTACCCAGCGTATACACGTGGGGATGCTCTACAAAGAGAAGTACATCATTGCTTTCGTCACCCGGCTTGTAGAGTTTCTGCTTTTTTCGTCGGCTCAACTTTTCATCAACCAGGCGTTGCTGAATGGCTGTTTGCAAATCCCACACCGGACGGTAGGGAGCGTGACCCAAATCATAAAAACTCACCGTATTCATAACCCAATGAAAATACAAAAGGTGAAGCGAAATAACTACTGCATGAACCTCTTACGCCCTGATGCAGCATCAATTATTGGACTCCTCATTTTCATACTTGTCCAATTTGTTATGAAGTGTTTTCCGGGTAAATCCAAGTATTTTAGCGGCCTTGGTCTTATTATTATCAACAGCATTAAGAGTATGACCAATCACCCATTTCTCCACCGTTTCCAAACTGGTTCCAACAGGAAATTGCATCATCTCATTTGAATAATTGCTATGGTTGGAAGGCAAAGTCTCATTGCCACGGCAAATTCGGGGCGGAAGCAAATCTAACTCTATGTTATCATCCTCGCATAAAACCGTACAACGCTCTACAACATTCTTTAGCTCACGAACATTGCCCGGCCAGTCATGACCCATAAAGGCTTCCACACAATCTTCAGAAAATTCCATATCCCTAAAACCATACAAATCCTTATAGTATTCTTTATAGTAATTTATCAACAACGGAATATCCTCTTTTCGGTGCCGCAAGGGTGGAATAAATAATTCAATTACATTTATCCGATAGAACAGATCCTCTCTGAAACTGCCGGATTGTACCAAATCAATAAGCACCTTATTTGTTGCTGAAACCAACGAAATGTCTACTTGTATTTCTTCGCTTCCCCCTACTCTGCGAAATGATCCAAGTTCAACAACTCGCAGTAGTTTTACCTGCGCCGAATACGGCAACTCACTGATTTCATCCAAAAACAACGTCCCTCCATCAGCCAGCTCAAAACATCCTTTCTTCTGAGTATGGGCTCCGGTAAATGCCCCTTTTTCGTGCCCAAATAGTTCACTTTCAACAAGTTCAGGCGGTATCGCCCCACAGTTAACAGCTACCATGGGATTAGCTTGGCGGTCACTGAAATAATGATACAGATTAGCAATAACTTCTTTGCCTGTACCATTCTCTCCATTAATCAATAAAGCAGTGCATCCCCTTTGGGCTATCTGTTTAACCTTGCTGACCAAATCTTTCATGGAGTCATTTTGTGTCAACAATACGGGCTTTTGTACATTTTTTTTCTGTTTCATTGATTTCAGATCCTCATTAGAAAAACACTCAATTTTATAGTGATACTGCCTAACACTTTCTTAGCCAAGTTCTCTTTACCACAAGTTTTCAAACAACGAGAAAAAAAAGATGTGGGGCTGATACTCCCCACATCTCTATAGTTTTATATCCGGTTGCCCGAATATTAGCTCTCTCTCACAACTTCTTTGTTTCAAAAATTACTTTCTGTGAGCTAACTTATTGATACCATTGCAGAAACACGTTACAAGTTAATAGTATTTATTTGTCACAATTATTGGTACAAAGCTTTCAGTTGCAATCTGATACTGCTTCTTTCAAAAATGATATTTATACCGACTGTTCGCTTTTTATATAAAGGACTAACGCTTAAAAAATGTCAACAAGAACATTCTCGGCTAATTGGAGGAGAGCATAAAAAGAGTACACACTAAGAATGAAAAGCTTCAACAGCTTAAGCAGTTATTCTCAAAAAGCGGCATACAATATTTAAATACCTTACTACAGATATTGGGCGAACATAGTCTAATCTATTCAATTAAATTATTTTCCATAGCATAGCGGGTCATTTCTACGTTCGAGCTTATATTCATCTTCTCTTTTATTCGCCTTCGATAGGTATGTATAGTCTGCGGACTCAGCGAAAGCTCGTCAGCAATTTCATTTACATCATTGCCAGAAGCAATCATACATAATACTTCAAACTCTCGGTCCGACAGTTCTTCATGGAGGGCTCCCTCTTTACTAACATCCACTTGTGAGGCCAATTGCTCAGCCACTTCCGGCGTTATATATTTTCGGTTTTCTCTCGTAATCTTTCGTATGGCTTTTATTAATTCATCCGAAATGCTTGTTTTCGTCAAATAGCCATAAGCGCCGGCTTTTAAAGCCCGAATAGCAAACCGCTCTTCAGAATGAATACTCAAAACAAGAACCGGCAACTTGGGATACAAATCATTAAGATGTTTCATCAGTTCAAGACCGCTTTGACCTGGCATTGTTATATCCAACACCAAAATATCCGGCGTTTTTTCTTCCAGCATGGCTAAGAGCTCATCACCGTTCTCCGCCTCTCCTATAATCTCTAAATCCATTTTCCCATTTACTACTTTCTTTATCCCTTCTCGAATAAATGGATGGTCATCCGCAATAACTACTTTTATCATTTGGTTCACCATTACGTTTTAGGTTTTGCTATTATGAAAAAACAATTTGGTAACCGAAACTTTCATTTAAATAACCCTTTATTTGAAATATAGGCATTTACCATGAGTTAAATACTGTTATTACTTTTTAATTTAACCACTTGTAATTACCTCAAATGTTTTCCTTTTTTATAAATAACTTACTTTCATATAGAAATTCCTAAAGTTACTCAGTAGTTGATTTTTATATCCGTTACAGAGTGTAGAAGTACTTATTTTATAGTACCTTACAACTAAGATAATCAAATAGGCTTTTCATCTCGTGTGGTTATAACATTTATCCGGACAATTCAATGGACGAACATCCAAAAAGTAAACAACAAGATGACGAACTGCTGGTAGTAGGTCTTGGTGCATCAGCGGGTGGACTGGAAGCCCTCGAATCATTCTTCGATGCCATGCCCGAAAATCCCGGAATGGCTTTTGTTGTGATTGTTCACCTGTCGCCCGATCATAAAAGCAGCATGGCTGAGCTGTTGCAAGAGCATACATCCATGCCTGTGACACAGGTTTCCAAGAAAACACGAATGGGATCCAATCACATTTATATTATACCGCCCGGACAACTGCTTACCTTAGAAGATCGGGACCTGATATTATCTGAAGCTGATAAAAAAGAAAAAAAGCTTACGACGATAGACCTGTTTTTTCGATCTCTGGGCACAGCCCGCAACAGCTATTCGGCCTGTATCATCTTATCCGGTACTGGCAGTGACGGGAGCACTGGTCTAAAAACCATAAAAGAATATGGCGGTATTGTTTTGTGCCAAGATCCGGAACAGGCCAATTATGACGGAATGCCTCGGAGTGCCCTGCAAACAGGACTTGTAGACTTTGTTCTCTCTGCCAGAGAAATGCCTGCAAAGCTTATCGAATACAAAGACGGCCTTAAAAAGATAAAAATTTCGGATCTCGAAGAGCTGCCAAAAAATGAAGCCAAAGTGCTCAATAAAATTTTTGGCAAAATTAACACCAAAATGGGTCATGATTTTTCTCAGTATAAACGCTCATCCATTCTTCGACGGCTTGAACGTCGGATGCGTATTACACATACAAATACGCTTTCAGACTATCTGACTTATATAACGAATAATTCTCCTGAAATTAATGAGCTTTTCAAAGATTTACTTATCAGTGTAACCAATTTCTTCCGTGATCAGCAAGCATTTGCCGAGCTTGAAAAAACAGTTATTCCCAAACTTTTTGAAGATAAAAGTTCGGAGGACAGTATTCGCATTTGGGTTCCCGGTTGTGCTACGGGAGAAGAAGCCTACTCGTTGGCTATTCTCTTGCACGAATATGCTCAAACCGTTAATAAGCCGCCTGATATCCAAATTTTTGCCACTGATATTGACCGGGACGCTTTGGACATTGCACGCAAAGGGCAATATCCGGAATCTATTGCAACAGATATATCCACCAAGCGCCTCAGCCGATATTTTACCAAAGAAGGGATAAAATTCCAGGTGAAACAAAATATTAGAAACTTAATATTATTTGCCGCCCATGACCTGCTAAAAGACCCCCCCTTCTCAAAACTTGATCTTATCAGTTGTCGGAACGTGTTGATCTACCTGAATCGTGATCTGCAATCAAAGGTATTCAATCTTTTCCATTACGCTCTAAAACCGGGCCAATGGTTATTCCTGGGCCTTTCGGATTCAATTTTAGAAGCCACTGATCTATTTAATTCTGCAGACAATAAATACCAGATATACCAAAAAAATACGGTCTCAAAATCACGGCTTCGCCTACCCCGTTACCCCCTTTCCAAGGAAAGTTTTGCCTCTAAGCCATCACGCAGACAACAAATGTTCTCCAAAGAAAATACCAACATTGAAAACCTGCACCATCAACTGCTGTTCAAAGAATTCGAACCTGCCAGCGTTATCATCAATAAAAATAATGAAGTACTCCACTCAACTTCTGACATTGATCGTTTTCTAAAATACTCCGGTGGGGAGCCGAGCCAAAATATTTTGAATATGATTGTTCCTGAATTACGGAAAGTTCTCAGCCGTCTTTTATTTCAGGCTAAACAAGGGGAGGCTCCGCTCACATCAAAAAAAGTGCAGCTCAATATTGGAGATTCATCTACTTATTATAAAATCATTGTCCGAAAAATAGTGGACCCCAAGGTCCCGGAGGGGTTGCTGCATATTATATTCATGACAGAACCTAATACCCGGGAGAGCCATCCCAAAACATTGAAGGAAGTAAAAGATGTATCGGCAGAAGAATCCGATATTATTGCAGCATTGGAAAAAGAGCTGGAATACACCAAGGAGCAGCTCCATATCACAGTCGAGGAATACGAAACATCAAATGAAGAACTACAGGCTTCTAATGAAGAGCTCCAGTCGATGAATGAAGAACTACGATCGACGACCGAACAGCTTGAAACCAGTAAAGAGGAACTGCAATCAGTCAATGAAGAACTCAAAAGTGTAAATACCGAACTTGAGAATAAGATCGACAAGCTGAACGAGGCCAACAGCAATCTCAAAAACCTGATGGAATCCACTGATATTGCGACGCTGTTTATCGATGGTAATAACTGCTTGCAGTTTTTTACTTCCTCGGCAACCAACCTTTTTAATCTAATACCTTCTGATACAGGACGTCCTTTTAAACATGTGACCCATCAGCTCAATTATGACTCTATACAATCTGATATTAAACAGGTAAATAAAAACCTGGAAACCATAAAAAAGGTCGTAGCTGATAACAACGAGCACCAATACATAATGCGAGTGCGCCCTTACCGTACCATCAACAATAAAATTGATGGGGTGGTACTTACCTTTGTCGATGTTACCTCACTAAAAAAAGCAGAACAGGAACTAAAGGAAGAAATTGAACGAAGTGAAAATTTACAAAAGCAGATATTAAGCAACAGCTTGGCCGAACGCTGGGAGCTCGGCGAATATCTGCACGACAATCTGGGTCAGATTCTTGCAACGATAAAAATTATGATCTACGAACTTAAAAATGAACTTACCGGTTCCGGGGATAATAAAATATCCCCACGGCTCAATGATATCATCAGTGAAATAAAAAACCTTATCGATCTCGAAGTTGACAACATCCGAAACCTGAGTCACGATATTATACCTATTGATGTTGAGCAAGAGGGCGTATCACATGCATTCAACCTTCTTATGCGTCGATCACAAGAGGTTCATGAGATAAAATGTATTCTTGAAACCGATGGGGTATTGGATGAAATTACCAACCGGGAATTATCCACTAATTTGTACCATATCACCCAGGAAGCCATCAAAAATGCTTCCATCCATGGTGAAGCCAAACGAATCCGGGTGGATATCAAAAAGGAAGACGACCAACTCTATTTACAAATTAAAGATGACGGAAAAGGCTTTACCCCTGAGGAAACAAACAGCGAAGGCATGGGACTGCAAATAATGCATCACCGGGTAGAACTGCTGGACGGGACGTTGACAATAAAAAGGCTCCCCGATTCGGATAAGTTTTCAACTTCTGTAGAATGTACCTTCCCAATAAAAATGATTTCTGCAGATAATTGAATAACAAAACCCACAGGGTTTCACAGCAGCGGATAATTAAATTATCTAACTGCTTATTGAACAACCTGCGGGTTTGTGAAATCTATCTAACAGTAATACTTACGAACCGAGATGTACGCCTTCGCCATAAGCTTCTGCGGCTGCTTCCATCACTGCTTCTGACATCGTTGGATGTGGATGCACAGCGCTGATAATTTCGTGTCCGGTTGTTTCCAGATCACGAGCTACCACGGCTTCAGCAATCAGCTCTGTAACATGCGAGCCGATCATGTGGCACCCTAACCATTCGCCGTACTTCTCATCAAAGATGACTTTTACGAAGCCTTCTTCGTGGCCGAGACCTGTTGCCTTGCCACTGGCAGAGAAGGGAAACTTACCGACTTTAATATCATACCCTTCTTCTTTCGCCTGTTCTTCGGTATAACCAACCGAAGCAATCTGTGGCTCGCAGTAGGTACAGCCCGGAATGTTGTTGTAATTGATGGGTTGTGGATCTTCTCCGGCCAAGTTCTCAACACAATTAATCCCTTCATGCGAAGCCTTGTGCGCCAGCCATGGTCCCCCGGCCACATCACCAATAGCGTAAATGTCTTCTACTGATGTTTGATAGGTCTCCTTATCAACCTGTATAGCACCCTTTTCGTACTCAACGCCGATATCATCAAGGCCAATACCTTTCACATTTCCGGCTACACCAACAGCAGAAAGCACTACATCGGCTTCAATGACTTCTTCGTCATCGCCAGACTTAATGGTCACTTTTACCCCATCACCGTCTTTTTCAACCTTTTCAACGGTACTTCCGGTGCGGATATCCATGCCCTTTTTCTTATAAATCTTACCGAGCTCTTTGCCAATATCTTTGTCTTCAACCGGAACCAGCGAATCCTGCAACTCAACAATGGTAACATCAGTCCCGATCGTATTATAGAAATAGGCAAACTCAACACCGATAGCACCGGCTCCGATAATCACCATTTTATCGGGCTGCTCCTCGAGCTGCATGGCACGTTCCGAATCAATAATCATCTCACCGTCAATAGGCAGATTCGGCAGTTCACGCGGGCTGGCCCCCGTAGCAATGATATAATTATCAGCATTAATCTCTTCGATCACCTCATCACTGTCATCCAGCACATTTACCTGATCTTTGGATGCAAAAACACCCTTGCCTTCAAAAACTTCAATCTTGTTGGCCTTCATCAAAAACTGAACGCCCTTGCTCATCTTGTTCGCCACATTTCGGCTGCGATCAATCATACCCCCAAAATCGGCAGAAAAACCATCTACATTTACACCGTAATCGCCGGCATGTTCAATACTCTCGTATACTTCTGCCGAACGCAATAGTGCTTTGGTAGGGATACATCCGATATTTAAACATACACCGCCGAGGTGACGTTTTTCAATAATTGCTGTGTTAAAACCTAACTGTGAAGCACGAATCGCAGCCACATATCCACCGGGACCCGATCCAATTACGCAAACATCAAATTCTTTTGCCATGGGATTACTTGATTTATTTATTGAATAAAAATGGTTGAATGATTGATTTGAAACTTAAATCATTAAAATCAGCAATTTGAAAAATCAATCATTCGGCCATTTTCAAAAGCGCTCTAATTTAAGAATTATAGACGAGAGATATAAGGCTTTACTATACGTTTCTTTGGGATATTAGAAGCTTATCAAAAATTCGGTTTTCATACCGGTTTGGTTAGAATCTTATCCCTTATATTCGGATATTTTTCAGCTAATTTTTCTGGCTCGATCATCTCAAAATCCTCAAACTCAAACCCGGGACTTACTGTACATCCCACTAACGAATAATCACCTGTGCTATAGGCACGCTGCCAGCAATGTTGGGGAACAAGCTGTTGAAATTTAACATTATCAGCATAATCCTTACCTAACTTAAGCTTAATTAGCTTTCCATCCTGGTCTATCACTTCCAGAATTAACTGATCGCCGTCATAAAAATGCCAGACCTCATCTGAACTTACCCGGTGCCAATTGGATAGCTCCCCTTCGGTCAGCAAAAAATAAATGCCCGTACCGGCAGAACGTTCCTCCCCATTCGGCAACGTTACTTGTTGATCACTTTTATAACACTCTCTGTAATATCCGCCTTCTGGATGTGGTGATAAATCCAACTTATGGATCATTTGTTCAACATCATTCATGGTTATATGACGAAACTTTTTTGTTCGAACCCTATTTAATACAATGTTCACAAATTATTATAAAGCTAATCATAATTTATGACGCGCTACCGTTCAAAACTGCTACTGATAAGTATAGCAATTTTTGTCGCTTTTATTTTTCAATCGTGTTTGGATTCTACGGGACCTGAAACCCAAGAACCTGAACAGGGATATTCTCACGTGCAAAATCCGGGTACTTCTGCCAATGATTTTCTGGCTGATTCTAACTTTACACATCTGGTTGTTGAAGTGGATTACATGCCGGGCTACGAACCCAATGCGGAAGCCCTTGACAGCCTTAAAGCTTTTTTTGAGCAACGCCTGCACAAGAACTCAATTACAATCAAAGAACCAACTCAAATTGCTTCCAGAAATCAAGATTCTTACAGTGCAAACAACGTTCGGAATATTGAATCCGAAGAGCGTTCTACATTTTCGCAGGGAGATACGCTGGCCGCTTACTTTATGATTGTGGATGGCAGCTATAGTGAACAGAACCTGATGGGTATTGCCTATTTCAACACCTCCAATGCATTCTTTGGCCCCGCTTATGACGAAGCCAGCAGTGGTCCCGGTTCGATCTCTCGATACCGTGTAGAAGCCATTTCATTTCGCCATGAATTTGGCCATCTTTTCGGACTTGTCAATATCCCCAATTCGGGCACCGAAATGCAACAACCTCACCAAGATCCCGAAAATGGCAACCACTGTGACAACGACCAATGCCTGATGTACTACGCTACCCAAACAACCGATTTAATTGGCAATACTGTAGGGGATCAGGAAATAACCTCGCTTGATGAACATTGTATTGCCGACTTACAAGGTAATGGAGGCCAATAGTAATGAGTATTGAAAAATATCCTAATCAACTAATTTTAAGGCAACAGTAACCAAAATTTATAGTAACTCTGTTATGAAATTATTTAAAAAGTTATCACTCTTTGTCCTTTATATTTCACTGGCAGCTTTAATTAACAGCTGTTCTGATTCCAGCACCGGTCCCGATAACCAACCGCCACAACAAGAATTTGACAGCCAGGCCGCTCCCGGCGATTCTGCTGCATCTTACTTGCAAGCAAAACAATACACTAATTTACAAGTAGAGGTTGACTACATGCCGGGGCATGAACCCACGCAAGAAGGACTAAACAGCTTGCAATCCTTCTTGGAAGGGCGACTTAATAAGCAAAGTATTTCATTTAGTACTCCCACCGAAATTGACGCCGAAAGTCAAACCAGTTACAGCAGTAATGATATCAGGGCTATTGAAGAAGAATATCGAGATAATTATACCGAAGCCGGCGATAACACTTTGCACGTGTACTTTTTGGTTGTTGATGGAGAATATAGCCAGAACTCTAATGTGATAGGGATTGCTTACTGGAATACCTCTGTGGCATTCTTTGGGGAAACCATTCAAAACGTAAGTGGGACACCCCCGACAGCACCATCCCGCGAAAAAGTAGAGAGCACCGTCTTTCGACACGAATTCGGTCATAATATGGGACTTGTAGGCAATGGATCTCCTACGCAAACTGAACATAAAACTGATGGCAGCGCCCACTGTACCACTGATGGATGCCTGATGGAGCCTGCGATTGAAACAACAGACTTCTTTTCCAACTTCAGTGGCGAAGTACCGTCACTCGACGAAGCTTGTATTACTGATCTGCAAGCCAACGGCGGGAAATAATTTTGTGGATTTATCGTGAGTATGGAGTAGTGAGACTTTAATATCTCACTACTCCATATTATTACCGGCTATCTTTCTACCCTTACGGTCTGCTGTGTTCACAGATACTTCTCCATTTCATTTTCTCCCTTCACTCCTATCAATGTAACTGGAAATCATTTGAATCAACCATCATTGGAGTCGGTCTTAATAGAGGATAAAAATTCTTTAGCACGTTCGATATCCTCTTCCGCAACATGAATTTTAACACCTCCAGCGACTCCCATATAATTTAAACTTCCCATATTGGTGTCGCTTAAATGGGCATCAACACCTTCACTTTTCAGTTTATTCAACGCTAAATCAGCTTGATGAGCATGTGAATACGTTCTAAGCACTGCATATGATTTGTCCATAAGTTTTTATAATTACTTAGAATTTTTACTCCCAGAAGTTTAGACCAGCAAGAATAAATTTACTCAGTATTATTGACCGGCGCTATCAGTCAGCGTACCGTGTTCATAACTCTCTTCTTCTTTTAAGTTCCCGTCCTCATCCCAGGTTTTAGCAATACCGTGTAGATCACCGTTCTCATCATAGGGTACATCCGCCTTTAGCTGACCATTTCCGTACCATTCCCTTAACGTATTTCCATAGTGCTCAAACTTTTTCTGCCCACTCTTATACCATTGAGTATGCCTTTTCACTTTCCCCTTTCCTTCGTCGGCAACTACAATTTCAGTTTGTTTCTGCTTATTAGCATTATAATACGTCACCTTTTCCGGATATCCTTCAACGTATATTGCTTTTGCCCTCAAATTCAGATCTTCATTGTGGATAACCCGCTCTCCGCTATAAGGCGTATTGGTGCCGGGTTCCATATACTCCTGATGTAAAACTATGGGCCCCTGATCAGTAGCAGCCTGATCTTCCCCACAACCACCCACCATCAATAAAATGATCCCTAAACTCATCAATACGTTCTTCATATTTTTCTCCCTGATTGTTAAAATTATAAAAGAAGTCTATCAGGATTTGGGGATGATGTCAAATAGGAGGGAATAGTAGATTTCAACAATCTGTAGTGGGCACTAATACATACACTTTAGATTTCACCCACTCACATATCGATGGAGCAATTAGCCTTGCTTAAACTTGAAGAGATTTTCAGCGCCAACCTTCTCCTCAGCCTTACTGAGGGCATACCCACTGTCAAACAGCACAATAGGATTGCCTTCCATATCCTTAGTCACATGTGTTGAGTAACTGCTTTCAAGCTTGTCAATAACTTCCTGATCATCACCCAGCCAGCGCGCCGCGTGATAGGATACCGAATTCATGTGCAGCTCAGTATTGTACTCCGTTTCCATTCGGTGCTCCACTACATCAAACTGCAGGGCGCCGACCGTTCCCAATAGCAGCTCATTCCCAACGCCGTTGGGAACCTCAAAAACATGTACCACTCCCTCTTCTGCCAACTGCTTAAGTCCTTCGCGCAGTTGTTTTCTCTTAAAGGGATCCTTCGTGGAAACCTTCATAAAGTGCTCCGGCGTAAACAGCGGAATCACATCAAACTTAACCGGATCATCACTGTAAATAGTCGTCCCAATCCGGAATGATCCCGGATTAAACAAGGACACCACATCCCCGGGATAGGCTTCTTCCAATATATTCCGCTCATCCCCCATCAGGGTATGGGGCGTAGACATTTTTACCTTGTTCCCGGTATTACTTTCCGTAACCTGGAGTCCGCGCTCAAACTTACCGGAGGTAATACGAATAAAGGCCGCACAGTCGCGGTGATCGGGATTCATGTTGGCTTGCATTTTAAATACAAAACCGGAAAATCCACGATCAAGATCACGATCCTCTCCATTTTCGTCCTCATAGGGCTGCGGTGGGTTAGCCAATTCAGAGAAGTAATCCAAAAACACATCCAGCCCAAAGTTATTAAGCGCCGAACCAAAAAATACCGGCGTTGCCTTGCCGTTCGCAAAGGCCTCCTCATCCATCATTTCCATCATATCCTCAGTCAGCATTACTTCTTCACGAAACTTCTCCTTATCAAAATCAGAAAGATGTGCCTCCTCGATACCTTCTTCTAAGTCGTACAATTCAGTCTCAGCCTTCTTGGCACCGTGTTCTTCTTTTTTCTGCAGATGCAGTTTCTTGCCGATCAAATCATAAATGCCCTGAAAATCCCGTCCATAGCCCAGCGGCCAGGATGCGGGAATGGGCTCAATACCCAGCTGATTTTCAATATTACTGATAACTTCCAGCGGCTCTAAACCCGGACGATCACACTTATTTACAAACGTGATAATGGGAATTTCACGCATCTTACAGACCTCAAACAGCTTCTCGGTCTGTTCCTCTACTCCCTTGGCCACGTCGATCACCATCAGCGCTGTATCGGCGGCAACCAGTGTTCGCAGGGTATCCTCAGAAAAGTCTTTGTGGCCCGGCGTATCCAGCAGGTTAAACTTGATGTTATCTTTCTCAAATCGAAGTACTGATGACGTGACCGAAATACCACGCTCCTTTTCGATGGCCATCCAGTCGGATGCCGCATAGCGATTCGCTTTACGCTGACGGATAGACCCGGCTTCGTGAATGGCTCCACCATACAGAAGAAGTTTTTCGGTAAGCGTGGTTTTACCGGCATCAGGGTGCGAGATAATGGCAAAGGTTCGCCGACGCTTGGCCTCTTCAATAATTTCTTGCTGCGATTTTGTTTTAGTATCGGTCTTAGTCATGGAGCAGTATCTACATTGGGATATTCAAAAGCCTGTAAAGATAAGGAAATCAGGAGGATTTATCACCTTTTGTGTAACTCATAAATTTCTCAGCTGACCTATTAGCAGATATCAATATTTCCAACAGTTTAATTCATCAAACACCCATTAAGACTGTGTTCCGTTTCCACCTAAAACTAAAACAGGTTCATCTGTTTATTTTGGCGATCGACCGGCCAGGCAGGCATGCGATCAATCTCAACCAAATCGGATAAAAGCTGATGAAATCGCCGAGCATTTTTGGGCTGACTTACTTTATCTGGTGTATGTGGAAAGAAGTAAGGGTGGAGTCCTTCACGAATCCAGTCAGCTACTACTATGGCCCATTCTTTTAGGTAAGGTTCATTTGCTACCGGATCATTAGACCCCACAAAACGCACAAAAGGTCGTGCTGCTGTATTATCAAATCGCACGGGTACGTTTGGCTTTTTCTTTTTCGCCTCAAGCACTGTGGAATCATTTGAATTCATTCCATGCAGTTTACGCGTATCAAAAATGACGCGATCCATACTATAGCTTTTCAACAGTCGATTCAGCCGATGCTCTTCGCGGCCATGGTTAAAAAAATCTGGGTGACGGACTTCTACCGCATAATGATAGGAGCTGGGCAAAAGGCTAATCATCTTTTCCAAACGACCAAATTCATCCGGAGAAAAGTTTGGCGGCAACTGAATATGAAAAGGCCCCAAGCGGTCTGTAATGGGATCAAACGTTTCTATGAATCGACGGATATCATCTTCTACATCGTTGAGGCGCTTTTCGTGGGTAATCGAGCGATGAAATTTAAAACAAAACTTAAATCCGTCGGGGGTAGCTCGCTGCCATTTTTTGAGTGTTTCTTGCCCAGGAATGTTATAGAAAGTGGTATTTCCCTCTACGGCATTAAACACCGAAGAATATTGCTTCAGAAAGTCATCCGGTTTGGCATCATCGGTAAAAAAATTGCCGACCCATTCTTTTAGGCTCCAACCTGTACAGCCGAGATGATATTTTCGGATTCCCATATAATAACATTTAATGTAGCATTGATTCCACCTGCGTAGTTAACATCTCAAAACGAAACGCAGTTCATTAGAATTTACTTTTCCGGCGGCATGGTTCCAAAAATCCGATCCCAAAACGTTGTGGATACCCCGAAAGCTTTATCGGGATACTTGTAGTGATGTAATGCATGATGCCGATACTGCATTTTTAATATTTTGGGTACTTTTCGCTTGTGTACAGCAATATGTACGGAAGCATAGATGAGATATCCAATCATAAATCCCGGCATAAATACATATACCCACGGCCCTAAAATAAGTAAAAATCCAAGATAGAGCATTCCCACAATAATCAATCCCGGTACAGGCGGCATCATTAGCCGTTCTTTATCACGAGGATATTCGTGGTGGATACCGTGAATAGTATGAGCAATAGTGTATGCAATCTTCGATTCCGGAAAAAATTCATCAAGGTGATTGATATACCGGTGAAAAACATATTCAAAGAACGTCCAAAACAACAATGCTCCCAAAAACACGGCTATTGCTGTTAACAGAGAAGGATCAACTGCTTTTGAATAGGCTATATACAGCAATCCGACAACAAGAGCTATATAAATTGTTGCTGAAACAGGGGCCGGAGCTTTGGTCAACAGTTCCAACACCTTGTTATTAAATATTCTACCTTGCCCCTGGTTTTTTATCTCAGTGCTTTCCATAGCTTCCTCTCCCTTTTTTGCATATTTAAGATCTCTCAAATTATATTTTACATTTTTTGAGAGATAGATGCTACACCAAATCGAGATAGTAAGTAGAATTACTCTTGCTGTATACTTTCAACAGGATTTGCAAGGGCAGCTTTCACCGATTGATAGCTCACCGTCAGCAGACCAATAACGATTGTTGCCATACATACCGCCACGAATATTCCAACAAGATTCCATCCCAACTCTATCCGGTAAGGGAAATCGCGCAACCATCCTAAAGCCAAATAATAAATGATCGGCCATGCTATAATATTAGATATGACAATTAGCTTTAGATAATCTTTTGATAATAGCGCTACGATATTGGGAACGGTAGCACCCAATGTTTTTCGGATTCCAATTTCTTTGGTCCGCCGGGAGACCATATAAGAAGCAAGCCCAAAAAGTCCCAGACAGGCCACCAAAATACACAACAGCGTAAAAAAGGTTGAAATACTGCTCATTTGGGCCTCGGACTGGTATATCTCTTCTAACTTTTCATCTTGGAAAAAGTACGTAAATGGATCTATATGATTAACCTCTTTCCAGGTCGACCTGAGGGCTTCTATTCCTTCTTTAGTGCTTCCAGCTGACAGCTTCGCAATCGCAAATTCGATATTCCTAACAGTAGGGCGTTCGCCCATCACCAGGTTAATGACCAGCGGTGATATCTGTTTTTTGATGGAGGTATAATTAAAATTATCTACTACCCCGATCACTTGAAAGGGCTTGCGTTCATCTTCAGCTGTAGTAAAATAAAACTGTGTACCTATGGCATCACGCGGAGTTTCGGCATCTATTTGATTTAACATTTCCTTATTAATCATAATGGAATGCTCCGCATCGGCGGGGTGATCTCGAGAAAAACGGCGTCCCGCCAGTAATTTGATATCGTATGTATCAAGAAAATTATGCTTTACGTGCAGCGTCATATTTGTAGGCGGAGCATCAGGTTGATTAACAGGTGAATATTTTGAAAAATACTGGCTATCAGATCCTAAAATCTTACTTGTTCCGGTTACTCCCGTAATATGAGGACTATTTAGCGCTTTTTCTTTGAACTGATCAAACTCCCAGGCAATAAGAGTCTGTGTAATCGGCATTACTACCACCTGCTCTTGTTTGAATCCCATTTTTTTATTCTGCAGGTGTTGTAGCTGTAAATACACAATCACGGTACCAATTATTAAAACCACAGAAAGGGTAAACTGAAACACCACCAATCCTTTGCGCAGCAACTTTTCTCTGCTGCCACTTTGCGAACCCTTGGATCCGTGCATAATGGATGTGGGTTTAAATGCTGACAAATACAAGGCTGGATATAATCCCGCCAATAAAGCCACCGCTACAAATAAGATGAACAATCCACCTATTATTTCCCCCCTCATCAATACATCTATGCCCAACGAGATACCAAAAAAATCATTGAACCAAGAAAATGCGGGATAGGCCAAAAAAAGAGCTGTTACAAATCCTAATCCTGTCATCAGCATCGACTCTCCTACAAACTGTCCGAAAAGTTGCCCTCGTTGTGCCCCCAATACTTTTCGCATCCCAATCTCCCGGGCTCGTTCCGTGGAACGGGCAGTACTTAAATTCATAAAGTTGATTCCTGCAATTACCAAAATTAGCACTGCCACTGCGGTAAACAGGTACACATAAAAAATAGAGCCATTGGCTTCCATCTCCTGATCCAAATTGGAATATAGATGGATATCGGTCAGTGCCTGCAGACGCAGCGTAATGGTTTCTCCCTCTTCGCGGTTGGCATAATTTTTATCAACAAAGCTCGGAAATTGGGCCTCCAGTTCCTGCGGAGCTACCCCCTCTTTTAGCAGTATATACGTCCAACACGGATTCCAAAACCACCGCTCCATAAATGTACGTGACCCATACAGCTCCGGCAGACTGTTAAACGACACCAGCATATCAACCTGAAAGTGAGAGGTTTCGGGCAGCGCTTTCATGACGCCGGTAACCGTAAAATCTGCTACTCCTTTAAAGGTTAACTGTTTCCCGATTGGATTTTCATCCCCAAAAAAGCGGCGGGCCTGCTTTTCGGTAATTACAGCCGACATTGGATCATCGAGTGCCGTCTGGGGATTTCCTCGGACGAGGTCAGCAGAAAAAACATCAAAAAAAGTTGAATCAACCACATAGAAATGATTGACTCTATAGGAGTCCCCGGTTTCTGTATTTTGGATGGTCCGTACCTCTTCCTGCATATCAAAAAACCGAACGGTTGTTTCTATCTGGCCCGAGAAATCGTTCTGTAATGCTGGCCCTACGGGAAAGGGGGTGGTCGCCCCAGCTTCATTCTTGGAGGAGGTTTCTGTTGTTTGGGTTACACGATAGATGCGGTCCGATTTTTCGTGAAAGTGATCGTAACTAAGTTCATGCAATACATAAACCGCAATTAGCATACAACTGGCAATACCTATCGCCAATCCCAACACATTGATGATGGTAAACCCTTTACGCTTGCCCAAATTGCGAAGAGCAACCTTTAAATAATTTTTAACCATGATACCTGTATTTTATCGAACTCAATTGTCTCTCAAGAATTATTGCCAACGACAGAATAGAAGAGTTGCGAAACCCCTAAATGTTACAAAATTAACACCGCATTAAAACAATCTAATGACCTTTTATTTTGAAACTTCCAGGTAAGAAATAATATGCTCGCGAAGCAAGCTAAATACCGGTTCTTTATAACTGCGGGATTGGGTTGCATTTTCCAGTGCGCCGGTTAATACAACAATGGCGTCGAGATCCGGAATCATAAAAATATATTGGCCCCCAAATCCCCAGGCAAAATAAACCTTATAGTTGCCAACGGACTTATTCCACCACATATAACCATAATCATAGGGATTAAAGTTGCTTCGCGTGTACGTTTTAAAGGAGTCTGCCACCCATTTTTTGGATACTATTTGCTGACCTTTATACTGGCCGCCATTCAACATCATTTGACCAATTTTGATCATATCCTCTGGAGTAAGAGCCATGTTGTTGCCGCCCATATAATATCCCTGAGGATCACGATCCCAACCTCCAACTCTAATATTCATCGGCTTAAACAGATACTCTTCGGCAAAAGCCTTAGTACTCATTCCCGTAGCCCGGCTTATAATTACCGACAACAGATGCGAAGTCCCGGTACTATAGGCCATATCACCCCCCGGCTTTTTCTCCAGCGGTTGATCCAGAGCAAACGTGACCCAGTTGTCGCTCATCACCCACCGGCCGTAGTTATGAAAGCTGGTTGTTTCCAGACCGGATCGCATAGTTAACAGATCCTTGATGGTAATACTTTCTTTAACAGAATCGGGATGAGCATTAAAATAATCCTCAAAATAGGTTCTTATGGACTCATCTACGCTTTTTATATACCCCTTATCAACCGCTATACCCACCAACAAAGAAATGATGCTTTTGGATGCAGATTTGATGTTGGTCGATTCTCCCTTTTCCATCCCGTTAAAATAGTATTCGGCTAACTGCCGACCATTTTGCTGAATCAACAGACTGGTGACGGAATTAATGGTAGAAGCGTTACGCTGAATTTGCTGAATAGATAGAGAATCTGTACGCGATATAGATCGGGCTTCAACAAGACCAATACTTATTAGATAAACTAAAAGTACACTAATCCCTGTCGATTTAACGAAGCCCGATAATGTGCTCACGATCTCATTATTTTTTCAAGTTCTAATCCTTTGCATCAGTTTATTGAAGGAAAAATGAGATCATAAGGTTCCTGGTTGGAGCCGGTTATGGATAAATATTAGATGCTTTACTACACGTGAAATTCCTCTTCAACCTCCTCTTGTACTATTTGCCCATCAAAAAGATTGATTGTACGCCCTGCATAATTAGCATCGTGGGGAGAATGGGTCACCATTACAATAGTGGTACCCTGATCATTAAGCTCAGCCAATAGCTTCATCACTTCGTTACCGTGATCAGAATCGAGATTTCCGGTAGGCTCATCGGCAAGAATTAGCTTGGCATCGGCTACCACAGCGCGGGCAATGGCTACACGCTGCTGCTGCCCCCCTGAAAGTTGCTGCGGAAAGTGATTACGGCGGTGCATCATATTCATGCGATCAAGTGCAGCTTCCGCTTTTTCTTTGCGCTCCTCTTCGGGCATACCCAAATAAAGCAATGGAAGCTCTACATTTTCGAATACGGTCAGTTCATCAATCAAATTAAAGCCCTGGAATACAAATCCAATATTTCCTTTTCGCAACCGGGCTCGTTCTCGTTCCGATTTATCAGATACTTGATAATCTAAAAATTGATAGCGCCCTTCCGTGGGATTATCGAGTAAACCCAAGATATTTAGCAGCGTAGATTTACCGCATCCCGAAGGACCCATAACTGCACAAAATTCTCCTTCCGTTATTTCAAGATCGATTCCGTTAAGTGCAGTAGTTTTAACTTCATTAGTGGTATAAACTTTTCTTAAATTATTTATCTTGATCATAGTCTACCTATATTAAAAGGGTTAAAAAATATTACCTCTACAAGTATCGCTACTCCAAATTAAGAACCTTGCTATCGCCAAATGAGCTATAATTGGATGTGATCACACGGTCTCCCTCTTCCAGACCGGATAACACTTCAAAATAGTTGGGATTTTGTCTTCCCAGCCTAATATCCTGCCTTACTGCTTTCTCACCATCTTCCATAACTTTATATATCCAGTTCCCACCGGTTTCTTGATAAAAGCCTCCTCTATCCAATAATAAAGTCGATTCTGAACTGCCCAACATCAATTGAATACGAAGGGTCTGTCCGCGGGTAAGATCACCGGGTGCCTGACTCGTAAATTCCATATCCACCTTAAATTGACCGTTTTCCACGACGGGATACACCTTAGAAATTTGCAGTTGATGCGTTTGCCCATTGTAATCAAAAGTTCCTTTTAAGCCTTGCGTAATATTTGCAAGGTGATACTCATCGATCTGTACGCGCACTTTGTAATTATCCAGAATATCAACCTGGCCTATTCGCTCGCTGGATGAGATGGACTGACCGGGGTTAAGCTCAATGGTCGATAATTGCCCCGATATGGGAGCCGTTACTACCAGGCGATCCAAAATGTTTTGTACCGCTTCTAAACTTGTCCACATACGATCGAGTGACTGATCGATCTGGCGGAGCTGCTGTTTTGATTTAATCGAGTCCTGTTTAAATGACTCATAAATTAAATCGTACCGCTTTTTTTGATAGTCGTAATTCTCTTGGGTTTCCAAAAATTGCTGTTCAGCAATAAGATTTTGCTCGTATAACTTCTTCTCCCGCTCATAGTTTGACTTTGTTATTTCCAATTGATTTTTAGCCCGGGCCAATCGTTCTTGCAGACTCAGAGTATTTTGTTCGATATTAAGACGAGAATTCCGGGTTTGATTAATCTGATCATAAATAGCAGAGGTTTGTTGCAGTACGCTGAGCCGCAAATCTGAATTCGACAGGACAACAATGGTGTCTCCTTGCCCAACCATCGCTCCCGATTCTTTGTAAACCTCATCAACCACCCCTCCTTCCAGGGCATCCAGATATATTGTTTGGATGGGCTGTACGGTACCCGTGACCTGTATAAAATCTTGAAACGATTCTTGCTGGACGGTACTAATATTGATGGAGTGCTCATCCACATTAAAGGTAGATCGAGCATCCATAAACATAAAACTGTACACAATTACCAAAACAAGTAACAAGCTACCTACAAGCATCCCCACCCACTTTGTACTCCAGGCACTTTGCTCAATTTTCTTGTCCATTCCCTCACTGGAAATACGCGAATTACTATTTTGGGGCATTACAAAACTTTCCCTAAATGATTTTACCGGCTTTTTTTAATTCAGAATTGCATAAACATACCTTTCCTACAGATCTTCGAGTGATTCAAGAGTTTTTGAGAACCTATTTGTTACAAAAATGTGTCATAGGCATGCGATTAATTTGCTATAGCCAAATGCTAATTATCCAAGATGTCATCAATACGGTTCTTTAATCGTCTATCATACTTTTTACGTTGATGTTCGGGGACCGAAAAGTGATACTCGGGATTTGTTATTATCACCTTGGTCTTATTGTCTGCCAGACGTTCAACAACAACCTCTCCCTGATCTTGCTGAACCGACTGATTATTGATAGCTACTTGGGAATTAAAAACAATGGTGTATTTATTTCCGTCATCCGATTTTTGAGCAAAACTTATGTTAAGTGAACTGCTTCGAATTGCTTGTTCCACTGTTTCAACCATAGTATCAAAATCCTGATCGTAGGTTACAGAACGATCACCAGCCGTATTCCCCAAAGATCCACATCCTTGTAAAAAGGTTATCGTTACAATAGTTACTATAATCAACAATTCTTTTTTAATCGGGGTCATAGGATCAAACGTTAGGTTGTCTTTTTACTTTTAAAACTCAGTATAAAAAAATAAGTGCAATTAATGGAGCTCTTGAACTAACTTTAGTAATTGCAAAGGCTGTATATTGATGAATACTTTTCGCCTTTTACCGTTCACCTCGTATATTTCAGCGAATTAATATTCACTTTCGGGTTGCCAACTATGCCAAAAAAGCCGCTGCTTACGGTTTCTGTCGTCGTACAAAATCATAGGGATGTCATCGAGACCACGCTGACTTCACTTTATGAGATTTCAGGCATTCCCTTTGAACTTTTTATTGTTGATGACGGCTCTACCGACAACAGTAATGAAGTTATCCAATCTGTTCTGGATTACTACCAGCACGAGCAAACCTTCTATTTTACCCACGAAAAACCGGTAGGCGTCGGCAACTCGCTGAATGAGATATTATCTCAACGAAACGGGCGGCTATTTTGGGCTCCACAGACCATTACTGAAATTGATACTGAGCAACTGAGTCTTCGGCTGGAACAACTTACCGAATCAACCGAGAGTGTACTGGCTCTTCAAGACTATCAATTGCCCGCCACTTATAAAGAATGGACAGAGCTGATCCAACAAAAAAACTGGCCCCAAAATGGCTCGTTTATCTGGGATTTATCCGCCCTATCACCTGGCAACAGGTTTTTCAATCCCTATTTGAAGGAATTTCACGGGCTGGAGCTGGCTGCCCGCCTTGGTGATATATCATCCATAAAAAGTACCCAAAACTGGTTTACTCCAAGCAGCTTTTTAGAAGCAGTCGAACCCAACTTTAATCTGCGTCAAGAATTGCTGCTTACCCTGCTTCGGCGGGCTGAATATGGCGGGCAAATGCGAGAAACAATTCTTGAGACCATTCAACAGCTGCCCGCCAAATCAAAGAAATCGTTCGACAACGATCTGCTCAATGAGGCAATGCAGATGAAACAGGATGGGCGATTTAATTCTGCGCTCGAACTTATTGAGGAAGTGCTGGAAAATAATCCCAGTCACGGTGGGGCCCGCAATCTCAAAATTGAAATACTGGAAAAGAAACGTCGATATGTTGAGGCATCAGAACTGAAGCACCAGGTTTCCAAAGCTCAAAAACAGGAAGCGCAAAAGCAGCAACCCACGCCCAAAACACCGCAGGCGGCAGAACCTGGAGATGTTACAACAAGCTTGATCATCCCAACAACGACCTATGGCAAACCGGCCCTCGAACATTGCCTGCTTTCGGTTTCTGAGCATTGCGACACCTCTCAACTTGAACTCATTGTTGTTGATAATGCGAGCTTAGATAACACCCACGACTATCTTGATGAGTTACAGGAAAAGAATTTTTTGAACTGCCGGGTGATTACCAACAAAAAGAATGCGGGGTTTGCTGCTTCGGTCAACCAGGCGATGGAAAAAATAAATGGAGCGTATGCTTGTATCATCCACAACGATATAGAATTTATAAACGATGCGATTTCTCAGCTTCGAAATCTTATGGAAGCCCATCCCAATTATGCTGTGGTAGGCCCAACGACAAACAAAACACTCAATCCTGATCAATCGACCCGAAACATTCAAGAAGACGACCCTGATCTTATTCGCGCTGAATACCTCGACAGCTTTTGCATGATGATACGTGCTGACGCAGATTTGAAGATGGATGAAGCTTTCCAGCTGGCCTTTTTTGAAGATATTGACCTTTGTTTTCAGGCACGTTCAAATGATTATAAAGTTGGCATTGCACCACATATTGAGGTCAAACACCACTTTGGTACAACCACGTTTTCTCTTGATCTGGATACCGAAAGCGAGCAATATTGGAAAAACGTATCCTATTTTAATGAAAAATGGAATATTGATGTCTTTTCTGAGGATGAACTGAAATCGCTCAGTACTTTCGATCAGCTGCTGGCACTCGATGATCTGGTAAATCCGTTATTTCCAGAACCTAAAATTCAGCAGGAGTTCGAGCGACTTTTTACTGATGAGCTGAGAACGGAGATCCTGAATACCCAACACGACGAAGAAACACTCTGTAAACTTGTGCACCTGTTTATGGTGATGGAAGAGCGTGAAATTATGCGTCATCTCGAAGATAAGCTGAACAATGTCAACATTCCTGCATCACTTACCTATCAGCTGGTGCGCTTTTATTTTAATCGTAATATTTATTCGCGCTGTACGCATTACCTCAATCAGCTTAAGCCACAAAATGAATCGTTACGGGCCGATCTGTATCGCCTGGCCATCATGGTCGAAAACAAAGACCTCGACAAAGCTATACCCATGTTAAAAGAGCTGATGGGTCACGCTCCTGCAAATCCAATGCTTTATAAGCTGGCTGGTGATATCCACAAATTTAGCGGTAATAAAGAAGAGGCGATCTCATTTTACGATCTGGCAGAACAAATCGATCCTTTCCAGTTTACCAACGAAGAAAAAGACGCCTTCGGGTTTAAGCTCTAAAAAAGGGGCTTCTCCACGAAAAGATGCGAGGGGTAAAAAAAGAAAGACCCCACCGATCAAGGTAGGGCCTCCACTATTCATCAAGAGAGACGCCTAAAAAGGCGCCTTGTAAAATGACTAATAATGCACAGAGTTCAAAATGCAATTAGCGTTAAATATCGTAAAAGCTTTATCAACGAACCATAATCTCAACGGTATTCAATAGTTTTTTCAGGCTTTCCACCGAATCCAATTTATCTCGCTTTTCATAACTGTTGATAAGGTTTCGAATACATCGTGCAAGAATATCTTCTGCACTGCTATTTTTAAAATGTTCGCTTTTAGGCTCCACACCATTCTGCTTTAAAAAGTAATAACACTGGTCATAGCTGACTACCTTCCCATGATCAAAGGGATCAATCAAAATTTCTTCGTTCGCCGTTTTATACTTCATCATAAAATGGATCGGCATGTTGATTCCATAAAAAGGGAGATCCAGTCGACGCCCAATAAACAATACAATGAGTGCCAGCGAAATGGGCAGCCCTTCACGACGATCAATCACACGATTTAAGTATGAATTGTGCGGATTATAGTAGTCGCTTGTACTTCCGCTGAATTCCAGATCCTCAAACACAAAGTCGAGAACCTTGTGCATTTTCTGAGTCTCGCTCAGTGAATAGCGAACATCATCAGCGATCATCTCAGCGAACCGATCGAGCTTTTTCTTGTATTCTCTTTCGCGCAGTGTCGGGTTATCAAATCGTGATAAAATAAATACCGCATTTTCCAACTGCTCCATATTCGACAGGCCCCCATCGAGAACATCCATAAACGCCTCTTCTACACTGCCGAAAGTAATATGCTGAATAATCTCGTTGATGAGCTCCCGCGATTCGGCATCACTGGTCTCATTTTTCTGTTGATCGAGCAACGGCACAGCCGTTTCGCCAAGCTCAAAAAGGCGATTTCGAACCTGTGACTTCACAAATGGGTCGGGATCATCCAACAAGTAAACAAGGGATTCTATTTCTGATTTTTTAGCTGACATTATCTTTTTGCATAAATTATACTTGTCATCTTATTACTTTTCGAAACAGCTTTAGCCGTCAAATCGTGCGTTAAAATAGATAAAGAGTTTTCGAATTATCTACCTAAATCTCGATTTAAATATTGCCCATTCAAAACGTATATTTGGCCTTGTATAATATGCTTATCGGCCAATTTTTAATTTATTCAAGAAAAAATATCCATGAAGCTTTCCGTTACATCAGAAACCGGATTATTAAAAAGCGTTATTGTTCATACTCCCGGCAAAGAGGTTTCGCTGGTTAACCCGGAGCTTAAAGATGAGCTCCTTTTTGATGATATCATTTTTGAGAATGATGCCCGAAAAGAACATTTGGATATGCTTAAAGTTTTTAAAGCTGCCATGCCCTCTGATGGAGAAATCCACGAAATTACTGATCTGTTTGCAGAAGCTTTGGGAGCAGAAGATGCCCGTGGATATTTCATTGAACAGCTTATTCAACGGCTGCCCGAGCAAAACCTTAAAGCTATTGAGCAAGATCTGCATAAGCTTTCGGGTAATGACCTTCTCCGTTTTGTAATCGACGGGGCAACCCCCTCTATTCCGGAATTCAATATGCACCCCACGCCTAACCTCTTGTTTACAAGAGATCTGGCTGCCGTCGTAAACGAAAGTATTCTGTTGTCACGTCCGGCAAAAAAAGCTCGCGTGCGGGAAGCTATTTTAATGGAGACGTTGATCAAGTTTCATCCCCTGTTTGAGGAGGTCAAAGAAAAGACTATTAAAATTTCGGACCAAGAATCCATTGAGGGCGGCGATGTGCTTGTTGCATCAGATAAGTTGGTACTTATTGGTATGAGTGAGCGGACCTCATTCAGCGGATTGATGAACGCCACCGAAGGATTATTAGAGCAAGGTATTGAACATGTGCTCGCCGTTGACATTCCCAAGCAGCGCTCGTCTATGCATCTTGATACCATCTTCACCTTTGCCAGTCCAACCGAATGCGTGGCTTTTCCTCCGGCCATCACTGAACGCAGCAACAATGTAGTCGCATTACGATCGCAAAACGGTTCTATCATTTCGGAGTCCAAACCCTCATTGAAAAAAGCTCTTGAGGAACTGTTGGATCGCAACTTAACGTTTATCAAATGCGGAGGATCGGAGCGTACCAATCAATTTCGTGAACAATGGACCGACGGTGCTAACGTTTTTGCTTTGGCACCCGGCATTATTGTGGGGTACGAACGAAACACAAACACCTTTAACGAGTTGAAGGAACATGGTTATCAACTGATGAATCAATATGAATTCATTGAGGAATTTAGTGACACTCCATTTGATCCCACAGATAAAAAAATTGCCATCAGCTTTTTAGGTAACGAGCTCTGTCGCGGCCGTGGCGGCGCTCGATGCATGACCATGCCCATAGCAAGAAAATCATAATAACACAGCAGTACCTTTGGAAAACAGACCCATCACCGAGACAACAAGATTTCAAACGAACGATATTTCTTCCGAACCTACCATTTGGGAAACCATGCAGCGCACCCTTGATCCCAAAACGGTGTCCAAGCACCTCGGATTATTTTTGATTACCGTTTTTACGGTTTCGATGGTAGGAGCCGGTTTTGTTGGTTTTGAACCCTCTTTATTTCCGTTGGGACTTCCATCATTACCCGATTTCTATCGCGGATTGCTTTTTGCAGGTCTTCTATTGGGATTCCTGGGCGTTCATGAGTTCGGGCATTATTTTGCGGCGATATACCACCAGATAAAAGTAACGCTGCCTTACTTTATTCCCATTCCGCTCGGAATTGGCACTTTGGGAGCGGTCATCCGCATCAAACAAAAAATTAATGACACCTACAAGATGTTTGATGTCGGTGCAGCCGGTCCACTGGCCGGGTTTGTAGTTTCACTGGTAGTTCTCCTTTATGGATTTTCGACCCTGCCGGATGCCAGTTATATTCAAAATTTTGCCGGCCACGAATCTGTAAAAGAATATGTAGTACAGCATGGAACGTACCCCGACAGCCCGCAGCAAGAAACTAACGGAACGGTGCTCATCGTTGGTAACACCTTGCTGTATGGTTTTTTAGCCTCCTTTTTTGAAAACGTTCCCCCCATGTTCGAAATGTATCACTATCCGTTTTTATTTGCCGGATGGCTGGGACTCTTCTTTACGGCCCTCAACTTAACTCCCATTGGCCAGCTCGATGGCGGACATATTCTGTACTCGCTCATCGGATTTGAAAAACACAAAACCGTTGCACGCATCTTTTTTGCCGTGTTGATTACCTTGGGAGGGATCGAAGCCATACCCTTTATACATTTATCCCTCGGAGAATTTGCCTATCCCTATGGAATGCTAAGCTGGATTATATGGGGCGGTATATTGATGATGCTTCTTCGCAAGGCATTCCATAACGATTTCGGATGGATTTTACCGGTCTTTACGGCCTCGCTGTGCGTAACTGCCTTATATTTATTTTTTATTGTTGGTAACCTTACCACTTCAGGTTCCCTAATCTGGGTGTTCTGGTCATTTTTTATCGCCTTTTTTGTGGGTATCGAACATCCTCCGGCGCTGCGAGAGCGTGAGCTGGACCCCACCAGAAAATATTTAGGATGGCTCTGCATGGCCATTTTCGTACTCTGCATTAGTCCAAACCCACTGTATTTAATTTAAAATCCTTATCTTTACACGCTTTTAATCATAAAATCTAATTAATGTTATTAATGCGTTACTTTTTTCTCTCTTTTATTGCCCTACTCTTTATTTCATGCTCAAACAATACCCCTAAAAATGTTTCTGAACGGGTAAATCAGCTCATTTCCGAAGACAGCTATACACAAGCTTTAGATATTTTGGAAAATGCCGATCCCAAACAGACAGATGCTGACTTATCCACACTAAAGGAAAAAACATATCTCAATTATGGGTTGTACCTGGAGTATCGGGGGCCTGAAGAAAGCACCATGCGCGACCGAATGACCTCGGCGTTGGAGCAATACATAGAGGTGCTTAAAATTAATCCCAAAAACCAAAAAGCCCGGACAGAAATTGAGCAGATCATGGGAATCTACAGTACCATGCCTGAAAAATCACCGGGCAAAGACATAGTTGTAGAACTTAATCAATTAGGATTCAATTATTAGAAAACAGCAGATGTAAAAAGTAACAGGCGAATACAGTTCCTTTTGCTTATTTCATCTCCCTTTTTACACGACCCTGTTAAAGCTTATATTAAATATTGGTTCATTCTCAATAAAAGCATATCAATCAAGCTATAATGTCTAAAAACTCCAACCCATCTATAAAAAATCGTAAAGCACGACACGATTATCATATTGAGGAAACATACGAAGCCGGTATCGTTTTGCGGGGAAGTGAAGTAAAATCGCTTCGGGAAGGCAATGCCAGTTTAAGTGAATCATTTGCTTACTTAAAGGATGGAGAAGTATATCTGCGAGATATGTATATCAAGCCTTATAAAGAAGCTTCGTACACTAATCACGATGAGCGTCGTGAACGCAAGCTGCTTCTAAATAAAAGGGAGATTGCCGATCTTGATAAAGCCGTTTCGCAAAAAGGATATACCATTGTCCCCTTAAAATTATATTTCAAAAAGGGATATGCTAAAATCCTGCTTGGTATCGCGCGTGGTAAACAAAAGCATGACAAGCGTGAAGATATTAAAGAACGTGATACACGACGTGAACTGGAGCGCAAGTACAAAGGTACCTACAAGGTTAACATGTAACGGGCAATGTTATGTTTGGCCTTAAAAAGTGGCGCCGAAAGCGTCTGCTTAAGGAAGACCTCCCGGATGACCAACTTGCCACGCTCAAAAATAATGTTCCCTATTACCATCATTTACCCACCCATCTACAGGAAAAGCTGATTGGACTTACTCAAATCTTTCTTCACGAAAAACGCTTTGAAGGATGTGCAGGCCTTGAAATTACTGACGAAATTCGAATTAGCATCGCTGCCCAAGCTTCAATTCTTGTCTTGGGAATTAAAGATCTTTCCTATTTTTACGAAGATTTGCGCTCAGTACTCGTATATCCGGAGAAATATGTAGCCAAAATTAAACAGCGCAATAACGGTTTTTTTGTAGAGGAGGGATTCCAACAACGTCATGGTGAAGCATGGTCCCACGGATACGTCATATTAGCCTGGAGTGAGGTTCAAAAAGGTGCCTCCGACATTCACGATGGACAAAATTTGGTATTTCACGAATTTGCTCATCAATTGGATTACGAATACGGGGCTACCGATCAAGTAGGATCAGCAAATAAACACTCATCCTATTTAACTCTTGCCAAAGTTTTGGGACGTGAATACAAAAAATTTTTGACTACGTTAAAAGAGAATCAGCAAACTCTTATTGATGAATACGGTGCTACCAATCCGGCAGAATTTTTTGCTGTGGTTACCGAAATCTTCTTTGAAAATCCTAAAGAACTCAGGCAAAAATATCCAACATTGTATCAAGAGTTCACGGAATTTTATCAGCAAGATCCCGCCAGTTATTCAAACTCTTAGTATCGAATTCAATTCTAACTTTGTGTTACTATCTCGATTATTAACCCAATAATAATCCTCCCAAACCGAAATCTGGCTACTCTGTTTCTGATGATGTTAGAGGCATATTCTGTGGAAAGAGTGATAAATAAGGAGTCTGAGGCTCTTGACCAGGAGCTACAGCAAGTGGCATGCGTTCACCGTTGGGACCAAGCGATTTTATATATGCATAAATCGCTCGCATGTCATATTCACTCATTTTATTAATATTCATCCACGGCATGGGCGGTAAAGCTTTTCGGTTTCTTAAGGTTTCCACCCAAATTTCTTCATTCCACTCCTCAACAAGTAGCCTTAAGTTTGTCGGATACGTCGTCCCCCATGGCCCCTGCCAACCAACCGGCGATCCAGTCAGCCAATCCTCTTCTGCCACCTTGCCTTCCATCATCAGATATCCATTTGTATGACAGTCGTTACATCCTGTAATCGTTACCAAATATCTGCCCGCCTCAACGGGGTTATCCCATTGAACATGTGGCGCATCAATGATTTCTTCTTTTGCATCTCCCTTACAGCTCATCATCAAAACACAAAGCATTCCTATATATATCACAACCCTCTTCATATTTCCTCCCTTTTTTTACATACGGATTTACTATTCTATTTATTAATTTTTAATGTAAATATAATTTTGACACAAGGGAATAGTATTCTGAAATATTTATCGATATAACCTGTTGATTTTATTTATCTTTTCCACCCTTAACAAACTTTAAAAAGACAAAAGGCCGCCCTTTTCGGACGGCCTTTTGATGTAGTTTCCGGGGATGATCTGTAAGCCGAATTCTGTATCCCGACACTGTCGGGATGGCAATCATTTATCTGGTCTCCGGGTTGCCCCGAAGCTCGAGCACTCTACCCGGCTGTATAGCGACGAGCGACGCACAGCCTTCATGAGCTTGCACCCCGTGAGGTTTGCCCTGCCTCCGAATGTCACCACCGGAGCGGTGAGCTCTTACCTCACCTTTTCACCTTTCCCCCCGATTGCTCGGGGGTAGTTTATTTTCTGTGGCACTGGCTATCCCAAAAACTTCGAGATCTTCCCGTTAGGAAGCACGGTGCTCGTTAGTGTTCGGACTTTCCTCTCTTCTGGCACCTTGGCGCAGAAGGGCGATTGCCCGATCATCCCTTAATATCAATATATCAAAACCAAAATCTTCTTAAACAAAAAAGATGTACAACATCTTTAACATGCTGTACATCCTAAAACAGTCAACCAAGAAAAAACGTTCTACAGCGTAAGCTCCTCTTTGGCATTGTCGAAAAAGGACGGATGAACAACAATTCGTCCGCTATTTTCGTCAATAATAATTTTATTCTTTTTACGCACTTCCACCTGTGTTTGTGGCGGTAGCGCCATCCCAAGCGCTGCACCCCGTTCCATTGGAACCACGGCAAGTCCGTTCGAAAGACCGTTACGAAGACGTTTATAACTTTTTAGATAACGTTCATCAATATTCTCTTCAACCTCTTCACGCTTATCCAAAAGCATATCTTCTTCTTTCTGCGTGGTTTTCTTTACCTCTTCGAGGTTTTCCTTCTTCTCTTCGTGTAACTCTTTTACATCATCAAGCTTTTCTTGATGCTCTTCGATCTCAGGGTCTATTTCATCAAGCCGCTTTTCGATTTCTTCCAAACGAGACTGTGAATTTTCGATCACCTGTTTTTGAGATTCAATCTCTTTTGTCAGCGCATCGTATTCGCGATTGTTACGCACCGACATCTGCTGCTCTTCATATTTATCCATTTTATTTTGAGCATCTTCTATCTCGAGCTCGAGATTATCTCTTTCAACCTTCAGCTCTTTCTTCTCTTCTTCAAGACGACTGATTTTAGCTTCCAGTCGGTTGATGTCGGTCTCAATATCCAGAATCTCCTCTGGCAAATCGCCACGCAGCTGCTTAAGCTCGTCTATTCTGCTGTCGATATATTGAAGATTTGCTAATTGTTGTAGTACTTCTTCCATAGATTAGATTACGTCGTTTATTCCTGCGGATTTTGTTTAGCATCAGGCAAATACACCTGCATTGGATTGGTGATAACTTCGGTTTCAAGAACTTCCAGCTCTTCAAATGCCTCGGTAAGTTCTTGCTGAAGGGCCGCCACCACCGGCACTTCGCTTTCGTAATGGCCTACATCGACCAATAAAAAATTCTCGGTATCGGTAAAATAATCGTGATATTTAATATCGGCGGTCACAAATGCCTGGGCACCTTCGCTGATAGCATTACCAGTCAACGAAACGCCCGCGCCACCACATACAGCCACCTTTTTAATTCGATCAACAGATCCAGAAAAGCGAACAGCTTTAACCTCGAGCGCATCGGCTATAGTATCCAAAAATTGCTGTTGTGTAAGTCCCTTGTCACGATAAAAACCGACCACACCCATGCCTACATTTTTGGAAGGACTGGCAACATCCATTACCTGAAAGCTACCGTGATGCAAAAGTCCATTCTTTTCAAGCTCTTTCTCTAAATCAGCAACATGGTGCTCATCAATAATTGCCTCGTAGGTATACTGATGATCTTTTTTTCCTTCCACCTTGTAATAATGCGCTTCTTCGGCCGAATAATAATTCAACAGCTTTAGAACCGAGTCACTCTCCGAATGGCCGGTTGTCAACACAATCTTTCGGCTGATATTATAGCTGCTATCGAGGAATTTCAGATTTTCAAGACCCAGCTGTTTTGCCAATACAAATGAAACACCATCGAGAGCCGCATCGAGATTGGTATGGGCAGCAATCAATCCAATATCATTTTTAATGAGCTTGAAAATAATTTTACCCTGCTCATTCGTTGGGTTAATGCTGTCAATACTTTTAAATATCAGGGGATGATGGGCTACGATAAGATCGCAATCGTTCTGAATAGCTTCCTCAACTACTTCTAAGGTTACATCCAGACAGGTAAGTGTTTTTGAAACTGTTTGATGCGGATCGCCAACGAGCAGACCTACATTATCGTAGTCGAGTTTTGTGCTGGGCGGAGCCCATTGATTAAGGAAGGTGGATATATGCCGAACCTGAATATTCATTGGGGCTATCGGCCTCCGTGCTTTAAGGTTCCAATTCTACAGCACTTGAGGCGGTGTAAAAATATATCAGAGTCGAAATAAAAAATACTCAGTGTGTGAACTATCAATTTATCTTCGATTCTTTAATTCAGTCACATAAAATACCATTTTAATACCTTTCTTAAAAGCTTATTTTTAAAGTGATTCCTGATTGTTGATCAATACATATCAGTATTTAATTTAACTTAAACATCTCTGAAAACAGGACTTTTATGCCCAACGATATTTGTAACAATATTAAAGAGCTCCAAAACAGAATAGCACAAGCTTGCAAAAGCGCAGGACGCAATGCTGATGAAATTACCCTTGTTGCCGTCAGCAAGACAAAACCCATTGAGGATATTAAAACAGCTTACGGTTGCGGACAAATCCACTTTGGGGAAAACCGAGCGAAAGAATTGCAGGATAAAATGGATGATTATGAGAATGAGGAAATCCAGTGGCACATGGTTGGCAACCTGCAAACCAATAAAATAAAATACATGGTTGATCGGGTAAACTGGATCCACTCCATCGAAAAGAGCAAATACCTTCGCGAAATAGAGAAGCGAGCCTCCCGCATTGATCGCGTTATCAACACCCTGATACAAATTAACATCAGCGGTGAAGACCAGAAAAGTGGCTGTGATCCCGAAGACTTAAAGGAGATCCTTGAATATGCACAAGGACTTGACCACGTACGGGTACGCGGACTTATGGGAATGGCCACCTTTGTAGATCCCGAAGAGATTGAAAAAGTACGCCCAGAATTTAAGATGCTTAAAGAAATACGAGATGAGCATCGCAGCTATGAATCAGCAAATGTACAGCTTGATGAACTTTCTATGGGTATGACAAATGATTTGGAAGTTGCTATACAAGAAGGTTCTACCATGGTAAGGGTGGGCCGAGCCATCTTTGGCGAACGTAACTATTGAGCGAAAATATCGTTATAAAATCTTTCAATCTTACTAAGATTTAGTACATTACAAATGGTTAACTAAAACTTCGCTTATTATGGCAGCATGGATCTGGGTTCTTATACCGTTAGTGGCAATTATTGGGGGATTTATTATCGAATATCAAAAAAACAAGATGTCGATGATGAACCGCAGCCGACAAAATGAAGAAGAGGTTGAAGACCTTAGAAAATTGGTTAACTCTTTAAAAAGTCGGATCGAAAACCTTGAAGCTATCGCTGCCGGCGAACCCGATGATTTTTCTACCGGGGCAGGACGAGGGATGGAAGAAATTGAAATTGATGAATCGTCCACCGTGGAAGAAAATAAACAGGAGGTTTCTAATCTTGCAGATAAAAAACGAAACAAATCATGAGTGGACCTGAATTTATTGTAGCTATTGTTGCGATAGGGTGTTTTACAGGATTGATAAAGAAGTGGATGGATAATCGTTACAACAATCCCGAGATAACAAGTAAGAATAAACTTCAAGAACTTCGGGATTTATTTGAACAACACAAGAACGAAATGCAACAACGTGTTCAACATCTTGAGGCGATCGTTGCTGAGGATGAAGATGAAACAGAACCCGATTATCGTCAAATTGAAGCATCATCATCGGACAGCACTCTTAAGAATGATCTTCAACAAAAAGAGAGGGTATAGTTATGAGTTTTGAGGAAATGGTAGTAGCACTCGTAGGATCCATTGGTGCCTTTGCACTGGTTGGATTTCTGGCGGCAAAGACTTTTGGACTTATTAAGACCTGGATCAACCGTAATAAAAGCGGAGTTCCTGAAGAGGAATTTAATCGATTGGCTCGGGCGTTTATGGAGCATAAAAAAGATACCCAACGACGGATTCAAAACCTGGAGGCAATAATCTCTGACGATGAGGACCGTAAAACGTCAGACCATGAAGAAGCACCCACCCAAATTGAAGCGCCTAAAGAAAGTATTGAATTTGATGATGCTGATGAGGTTACGGAAGATTCAAAATCGAGCAACAATAATAATTTACGGAACATGCTGCGTGAATAGCATGTTAAAATTAACCACTTTATTTGACAGATAGGCCATATATATTATGAAATTAACAGCTCTGGAAATTAAACAGCAGGAATTTGAAAAGTCGCTGCGTGGCTACGACAGGGATGAAGTACAAGCATTTCTAAACCTGATGTCGAATGAGTGGGAACACTTAGTCGCAAAAAACCGTGAACTTGAAAAACGGATCGACGAACTGGAGGAAAAGCTCAAGCATTACGAACGTGTCGAGGAAGCACTTCACGAAACCCTCCAAACCGCAAAAGAGTCGGCGGAGCAAAAACTGACCGGCGCCCGCAAAGATGCCCGCAACAAAATTGAAAAGGCTGAAATGGAGGCAGAATCTATTGTTCGGGAAGCCACCCAGCAGCGACAACAGGTTCGACAAAGTATTATTCGTTTGCTTGACCGCCGCAAAGAAATCATTGGCGGTATCCGCTCCTACCTCGAGATGGCTCAAGAATCACTGGAGCAATTTTCTAAAGATGAAGCGGCCCTTTTTGATCTACCCGCTGATGACGATGAGATTTCAGAAAAACTAAGTAAACAGGCCAAACGCCGCAACAAAGCTCTCTTTGATGATGACAAAGAGAATCAACTTGATGATGAAGCTCAAAGCATCCCCCCCGGCAGTGAAAATATTGATGACTTGATTGATGAACTCGATTAAGTTTCCAGTACATCTGGATTTTGTTTAGGATTCAATAATCCTTTTCAACCAGATGTAATTTCCTATCCACTGAGGCTTTTTTTATCTTTTTTGAAATCGATTTGAACCCTTAATCTTACTGTATTTATGCAACGAGATACTGTTGAGGAGTTCCGAAAAAACCGGCAAGAAGCACTTTCCTTTCTCGAAAGCAAAACTGGCGTACTGCCGAATTATTTAATCATCCTTGGAACGGGACTTGGTCGGTTGGCCGATGACATCGATGTTGTTGACAGTATCTCCTATTCCGAGATCCCAAACTTTCCTGATTCAACCGTAGAAGGCCATGCCGGCAAACTTCTCTTTGGATCTCTGAGCGGTAAAAAGGTCGTGGCCATGCAGGGTCGCTTTCACTATTATGAAGGTTATTCCATGCAAGAGATCGCCTTTCCCCTTCGTGTACTTAATGCTATGGGCACCCAGACGCTCATTGTCAGTAATGCCTGCGGTGGAATGAATCCCAATTTTTCTCGCGGCGAAATCATGCTGATCAATGATCATATTAACATGCTGGGGGATAACCCCTTAATCGGTCCCAATGACGATGAGCTCGGTCCTCGATTCCCTGATATGAGTGATCCTTATACAAAGAGCCTGCGAAAAGTAGCCGAGGATGTAGCGTTGGAAAAGGGCATAAAAATGCACGAAGGTGTTTACTTAGCTCTTAGCGGACCCACGATGGAAACAAAAGCCGAATATCGATTTCTTCGAAATATCGGCGCTGATGTTGTTGGCATGAGTACCGTTCCCGAAGTAATTGCCGCTGTACATATGGGGATGGATGTCCTCGGTATTTCGGTAATTACTGACGAATGCTTCCCCGACGCCCTTGAACCTGTAGATATTGAAAAAGTATTAGAGGCTGCCGGCAAAGCAGAACCTGATATGACTGAGGTAATCACGGGTGTACTGCAAGAACTTTAATGATTTTTAGCTCCGATGAAATATCGTCAAAGCCATATTTTTCTTATAACTTTTTTACTTCTCCTTTTAGGCTGTGGCAGCACTGATAAGGCAAAACAAACGCCAGAAGTCAGCAAGGAAAATATCAAAGTGGTAACGGAAACATTCCCTGCTATTATTGGTGGAATGGAGGCTCTTTACCAACAATTAACCTACCCTTCAAATAGTACACAGCAAACTACTAACATTATTTTAAAAGCGAATATACTGGTTAACAGCCAGGGAAAAGTAAAGAGAATTTCATTTGATCAGGATCAATATCCTCAATATAAAGATGCTGCCCGTGATGCTATATACAATGTTAGGTTTGTTCCTGGCAAACGTAATGGCCAAGCTATTGATATGTTTGTTACTATTCCTATTCAATTCCACGTTCGATAAAACACCTCCCATCTTCATCCACCAAAATTGGCCAAAAAGCAAAAAAATATACCAATTTTAATTTGAAAAACGTTAATTTGTATGAGCTTCTTTAAACCGCTTAAGAAGCCGGAAACTAAACCACATCACCTAATTAAAACCATATGTTTACCGGTGATTTTAATGATGATATTTGGGATGAGTACCAATGGGAATTTCATCTGAATGAAATTGAACGGAAAAGTACCCGCCTGAGAAAGTTTATCATCCCCGAACACTCAGACAATATTCCGCGATGGCTTAAGCTTTTACAGGAAGCCTCGGATGAGTTTGATGCTGTAGATGCCTTCATTGAAGAAGAATTGCTCATTGATGAAGCCTATTTCCCCGGTGAAGACGACGAGGAGATTGACGATGATGATGAAGGGGAAGAAGAGTGGGAAGATTTCTTGTTTGACGATTTTGAGGATGACCTTTTCTTCGGGGATGAAGACGAATACGATGATTTCGATGCCGGAGAAGAATGGAAAGAACTCAGCGACGACTTTGCAATGTCGAATATGGGTTCTATCGATTCGCTTTTTATATACAACAGTTCTCGCACATTAGCGGCAGCTGTTTTGCAATGGGCTGAAACCATAAACCCCCAACATATCACTTCGGATTTTAATGAGTTCATTGGCGACACATTAAAAATAGGGGCAAAAATTGCCGGTGGGTATAGCTTTGGTTTTGACCATGAATTCCTGGGCGGTAATATTGCCTATACAAAAAAAGCTCTTTTCTGTGCTAATGATGCTCTTAATATCTTACAGGGCCACCTAAAAGGAAATTCCTACATCACCAAGAAAAAATATTACTACTTCCACGAGCAACTATTTACCCTCCGCAATGATATTGGCATTTATATCCAAGAACTACGCGAACAGTTTTACAATGGAATTTAAAAAGTATTGAAGCGTGAAAGTTTCTAAGCATGCACGTTAAGCTACTTTCCACACTTCAATACATAAACCCTACACCTCTAATCCCAAATGGCCACCTCTCGATTACCTTCTGAGTCGGAGCTTCCACGGAACATTCCATTCGTATTCATATCCGTATAGATATTGCCGTATTTATCTACCGCAATCATGCCAGCTTCACCGGGTTCCAAAACATCGTTCAACAAATAATCTCCGGCTTCCTGCAGCGAAGCATCATTATACTTCATGTAAGCACTTACTGTGTGCCCCGATACGGCGCGCATAATTTTTTCGCCCCAACCAGTCATAGAAACCGCTACCACATCACTGGCATAGGTACCACTTCCAATAATGGGCACATCACCAACGCGACCAAATTTCTTATTGGTCATACCGCCGGTTGACGTCCCGGCCACAATTTGTCCATCTTTATCCACGGCTACACAACCCACCGTTCCAAACTTTTCATTATCGGCATACAGTGTCATTTTATCTTCTTTGAGGATAAGACTCGACTGCTGACTATCCTCTTCCTTTTCGCGCTCCAGTACTCGTTGCAGAGCCTGGTAACGCGACTCAGTATAAAAGTACTCTTGGTCAACCCGCTCAACGCCTACCTTGTCGGCATACCGCTCAGCCCCTTCCGTAGCAAACATCACGTGTTCCGAGGTCTCCATCACCTTTCGAGCCAGCGTAATAGGATTCTTCACAGTCTTGACCCCAGTAACGGTACCGGCTTCCCGGGTATTCCCCACCATAAAAGCCGCATCTAATTCGTGTTCTCCATCGTGAGTAAAAACAGCGCCCTTACCGGCATTAAAGCGAGGATTATCCTCCAGATAATTAATCACACTTTCTACCGCATCCTCTGCCGAACCCCCATCAGCCAAAATATCTTCTCCAATGGTCAACGCTTCATCCAGATCATCAAAATAAGCCTGCTTCACCGAATCGGGACGATCTTCTGAAATCGCTCCCGCCCCACCGTGTAATGCCAGTGCCCATTCTTTTTGCTGTGTTTCCTGCTGTCCCTCAGATTGGGTACACCCAACCACAAGCAAAACCGCTAAAAGTCCAATAAGTTTTTTCCCTAATCCCATAAAATATCTCCATTAATTAACATTTCTCCGATTCAAAATTATAAGCACCGTCGCTCCCATTTCAAAGTCGGATGCCGCTTTGTAACAATATTTAATACGTAAGGTTTTGTTCTCTTGTCGGTCATACTAATGTGACCACCCAACAAACATATCATTTTCCTTTTGCCGCTTATCCTGCTCTCCGAATAGCAATACTATTTGCAGCAGGTATTATCCTGGACTATATGACCAATCCCCATCAATTCGTTTGGGGGCTTATATTTACGGTCAGTGCTACTGTTTATATAGCCGCAGAAATACGGTATCGAAAATCCCTGCATAACCGGATTTATAATATGGTTATCCTCTCCTATTTAGCAATTATTTTAAGCTTTGGCGGCCTCTGGCATTCCCTTTTTGATTACCGGGATTTACCTCAAGAAGCTCGGGTCATCAATACCTATACTTGGGAAGAACTTATATTTAGTGGGAGTATAGAGCAGATTAAACAAACAAGTACCGGCAAGCTACAAATTGATGTTGAGGTAGATAAAACTATTTTTCCCGAAAATTTACCATGGGCAAAAACCTACCGCGTCAGAAGTGTTTTAGACCCTAACAAACAACCTGTTCCTCCAAACCTGAAACTTGGCAACACCATAATATTTGAAGCTACCATTTATCCGTTGGAGGAAAAACGAAATCCTTCTCAATTTCACTATAAGCAATATCTTGCCTCGCAAAATATTCACAGCCAGGTGGGCATACGAAAAATTATTTCCATCACTCCTGACAATAATAGAGGGAGCTGGAGCTCTATCAGAAAACACGTACTCAATGCGATTGACAACAATTTTAGCCAACAAACTAAGTCACTGGCCAAAGCCCTGTTAATTGGATACAAAAATGAACTTGTACGTGAACAAAAAATCTCCTTTTCCAGGGCCGGCCTTTCCCATATTATGGCCGTTTCCGGTTTACATGTAGGATTTCTGCTACTGCCCTTCTGGTTCATCATTCCATTTTTTTGGACATTTAAATATGGAAAACAAATCGGCATGATCCTGCTTGTGGTCATACTATTTATTTATGCCGGACTAACCGACTTCTCTCCCTCTGTAACCAGAGCTTCATTAGTTGGCATTTTATTAGCCTATGGCAAACTGTTCCACAAGGTGCGTGATTCTAAGAACTTGACCGCCGTTGCCGCTGTAATCATTCTATTAATAAATCCCTCCGACCTGTTTTCCATCGGATTCCAATTGTCTTTTGGAGCTGTCTATATTATTCTACTTACCGCACCCGTCATTCAACGTTGGCTGCCTATCTGGATTCGATTCCGTTGGTACGGCAAGCCACTCATGATCATCATTATCTCATTTATCGTTCAGGTTGGTCTCTTTCCACTGCTCGCTTATTACTTTGGTGAGTTTTCCCTAATTGGACCGCTTGCAAATGCTTTTGTCATTCCCTTTTTAGGGATAGCTGTGCCTTATTCATTGTGCATACTTTTGGTAAGCTTCTTTGCCCCAATGCTTGCGCAAACTTTAAATTATCCGGTGGAAGTTTTCCTGCGGTGGTTACATCAATTTGTTGATTTCGCAGCTGGGCTACCCTGGGGCTGGGTTCAAGTCCACATTGATAGCCTGCTATTCTTTGGGGTATGGATTGCCATTATCTTTTTTATTGCCTCACTTCCAATCCCCAAACTGCGGTGGAAATTTTTAGCTATCCTTCTGCTGGCAAGTTGCTTACATCAAGGCCAAAAAGTATTTCATCAATTATCCGAGGCGACCCTTAACCTTACTTTTTTTGATGTTGGCCAAGGTGATGCGGCACTTGTAGAAACACCCAATGGCAAACATTTTTTGATTGATGTTGGGCGTTGGCAACCCGACTACAATAGCGCGAAATATATTATTATCCCCCACCTGAAGGAAGAGGGTATTGACAAATTAGATGCCATATTTTTATCGCATCCCCATGCAGATCATATCGGCGGCATTCTTGAAATCATGACCACCATACCGATAGATACCATCTACAACTCAGGTACAAATTATGATTCCAAGCTTTATGAGTCATACTATCAAGAAGCGGACGAACAAAAAATCCCGATCAAACCACTGAAGGCGGGAGATGAAATTGCACTTGATCCGGCCCTGCGAATGTTCGTCTATGGCCCACAGAAATCGATAGCTCAATCAAATGTTAACAACCGGTCTTTGATACTGGAATTGATTTACGGAGATACCGAATTCCTATTCATGGGCGATGCGGAAGAAGAGCAGGAAAAAAATATTTTAGCAGCTTACCCTGAACTACTTAATACAGACTTATTAAAAGTTGGGCATCATGGCAGTAAAACAAGTTCAAGCTCTTTTCTTTTGCAGGCTACCACTCCCAAAATAGGCATCGTTTCACTGGCTAAAAGCAACCGTTTTGGTCATCCCCATCGCCAGGCAAGCAAGCGCCTGAATAAAAATATTTCTTTACTGCATTTTACCAGTCTTGAAGGGGCCATACAATACACTTCTAATGGCAAACGGATCTACCGTTAATATCCTTCAAAAAACTATTTTTATTTGCCCAACCTGGAAAAAGAGTTGGAATCTGACACCTAAAACTTTTTATTTATATGGTTTAACAGTTAAAATATCTACGTACGCAAATTATTTATGTCCAAAAAGGAACGACCAAGCTTCGAAGAGGCTTTAAAAAGACTGGAAGAGGTTGTAAATCAACTTGAAGACGAGTCTATTTCTCTGGAGAAATCCATTGATCTCTACGAAGAAGGCATAAAGCTGTCAAATATTTGTACTGAAACGCTTGAAGAGGCTGAACTTCGTATCAAGAAAGTCGCAGATGAACACGCCGATAATAATAAGGAATAACAATATATGGAATTTGAAAAAGTAACGCCCGGCCCCCTGTTAGCAGAAATCGATTCTCCTGATGATCTTAAAAAACTAAATCCCGATCAGCTGGTGGATGTCTGTGATGAACTTCGGGATTTCATTATTGATATCGTTTCTATTCATGGCGGACATTTTGGGGCCAGCCTGGGAGTGGTAGAGATGACGGTGGCACTACACTATGTGTATGATACGCCCAAAGACTTATTACTGTGGGATGTAGGCCACCAAGCTTACGGACATAAAATTTTGACCGGGCGGCGTGACAACTTCCATACCAATCGAAAGTATGGCGGGCTTTCAGGCTTTCCTAAACGCAGTGAAAGCGAATATGATACGTTTGGAGTAGGACACTCCAGTACTTCTATTTCTGCCGGACTCGGCATGGCTGTTGCCCGCGACCTTAATCAAAGCGGTAAAAAGGTGGTTTCGGTTATTGGGGATGGCGCCATGACCGGTGGTCTTGCATACGAGGCCATGAATAATGCCGGCGTTATGAATTCTGATATTCTGGTTATCCTCAACGATAATAACATGTCCATTGACCCCAATGTGGGCGCAATGAAAGAATATCTGACTGAAATTACGACCAGCAAGACCTTCAACAAGCTTCGTGATGAAATTTATGATATGCTTGGTCATTTTAAATCGGCTGGCGAAAAAATGCGTACCGTCGCATCACGCTTGGAAAAAGCCATTTCCACCGCTATCACCCCTGGCGGATTATTTCAGGCATTAGGTTTTAAATATTACGGTCCTGTTGACGGACACAATGTGGACGCTATGCGTCGCCATCTCGAAGATCTTAAAGACATTCCGGGGCCAAAACTCTTGCATGCGGTTACCGTAAAAGGGAAAGGATTTGCCCCCGCCGAACGCGAGCAGACCAAATGGCACGCCCAGAGCAGTCCATTCGATAAAATTACCGGTAAACAAATCGATCCGGATACCACCCCTAAGCCACCCAAGTATCAACACGTTTTTGGTGAGGCCATTGTAGAACTTGCGGATGAAAACAAGGACATTGTAGGAATAACTCCGGCGATGCCCAGCGGATCAAGCCTATGGCCGCTGATGAACAAATATCCCGATCGCGCTTTTGATGTGGGTATTGCCGAGCAACATTCTATCACTTTTTCTGCAGGGTTAGCTGCTGAGGGCAAAAAAGCATTTGCAGCCATTTATTCTACCTTCCTGCAGCGAGCTTACGACCAGGTGATCCACGATGTGGCCATTCAAAAACTCCCGGTCGTTTTCTGTATTGATCGGGCCGGACTGGTGGGCGCCGATGGGCCTACGCATCACGGGCTATATGACATATCATATCTGCGTAACGTACCGAATATGATTGTATCTTCTCCGATGAATGAGGAGGAACTGCGCGATATGATGTACACCGCCTCAAAGTTTAATGATCATGCCTGGGCCATTCGTTATCCACGCGGCCGTGCTACCGGCATGGATTATCCCGAAGGATTCAAAGAGATGGAAATCGGAAAGGGGCAGAAGCTCCGCGACGGTGAAGAAATTGCAATCCTCAGCTTTGGCCCTTTTGGCAACTATGTGATGGAAACCGCTGATGATCTGTCAGAGGAAGGCATTAAGGTAGGACACTTTAATATGCGGTTCGCCAAGCCGCTTGACACCGATCTTATTGACGAAATCTGTCATACCTACGAACGTATCATCACTATTGAAGATGGTACCAAGTTAGGCGGATTTGGCAGCGCTGTTGCGGAGTACCTTGCCGACAAACCCCATCATATTCCAACAACCATTATGGGCGTTCCCGACCGTATCGTTGAACACGGCACCCAAGAAGAACTTCACCACGAAGTAGGTCTTGATCCGGAAGGCATCAAGAAAAAAATACGTGAAGTGCATGAAGCTGCTTCTTTAAAAGCATGATTTTAAACAACAACTTATTTTGAACCCTGAGAGTATCAAAAACTCTGAGGGTTTTTGGTTTTAACAACCCCAAATTCGGCCTCTTTTTTTAGTGCTGATTTCAATTTCTTCTCATATTCATCAGCCGAAATCTCAATACATCCAAATTGAGCCAGGTGCTCGGTCCAAAACTGCGTATCCCAAAGTTCAAAACCGCCTTGTTCCAACGCCTGATGCGTCCAATACAAGGCCACTTTAGATGCTTCCTTAGCCCATCCAAAAAGTGATTCCCCAAAAAAGGCCGCCCCCAAAGTCACGCCATACTGCCCACCGACAAGTTCCCATTCTTTGTTATAAACACTTACCGAATGGGCATGACCCAACTCATGCAACCGACAATACGATTCGATAATCTCATGTGATATCCATGTTGAATCGCGATCAGCACAGGCCTCCATCACCTGACGAAAGTTGTAATCAAATTTTATGTGATAGTGGTGGTTACGAACGATCCGCTTCACATTGGAGGAAACGCTAAAATTATCCAAGGGAATTATACCACGCCTGCTCGAAGTATACCATTTAGCCTCAGGGTCATCCCTTGAATCCGCCATTGGGAAAATTCCATTAGCATACGCATTCAATAATTCTTTTGGATTGATCATTTATATAAAACGAATCTCATTATCAAGGTCTTACAAGTTATACCTACAGATCCTGAACCAAGTTCAGGAGGACACTCAGTCAAGGAAGAAAAGTTGCGCAGCAAAGCTACGCAACCAGATAACAATTAAAGAAGTTTTCCTAATCTTGTTCCGTACTTCTGGTACGAAACGTAATTCACCTTTTTCAATCCCCGCCAATTATTTTTTGCTACTATATTTATGAAAACCCTAAGGGGTTACAATAGCCTGATAATTGATATCAATTATCGAAAACTACACTGCAAGAACGTAGAATTGTTACTTCCGATGGGTGAACCGGGTGGTGGGGTCAGCGGCTTGGTGGGCATAAACATTTCACCTTTATCCTTAAACTGCTGCAAAGTCCGATATCCGTATAACAAGGAAGCCACGCGCTGTTCCCTTTCCGCTCTGTTTTCGGCCTCATCACGCATCCACTCCCGCAAAGCTTCCAACTTAAAGTTAGTAACAGCACGTACTTGCGAAGAGGCTCCTTCATCCGCAGCTAACTTCATCATTTGATATAATACCACGTGATTAATGGTATTCTGTACGGCTCCCTTATATCCACCGGAAGGCTTCTTCTGCCAAGTATTCGCAATCACCTCATCCAGCATGTCACCCAATCCCAAATTGGAGGAATCACGAGCTTCCGATTCTACCAAACGAGCAGCACGTTCAGCGTTAAACAACAGTTCTGCGCTCATAGCAGCAGCTGTTTCGGCTGCTCCAAGCGGATCAAAAGTAGGGTCGGTGTGGCTATTAAATAGTTCGCGGGAGTCATAATAACCAATAGGGCGCGGGGGAATCAGATCTACGATATGTTCCGGCATAGCCAGTTGTTCAGCGGATAAGGTTTTCAGCATCGCATCCAAAGCAGCTCGTTGCTCTTTATCTGCAACCGGCGCGGGTCCTGCCTGATTATCACCCCGCAAATTGTAGCTGTAATCCTGTCCTCCAATAAGTTTTGCGGTACCGTCAATTTGATAACGATGATACAGGTAAATGGGCACCAGCACATCCTCTAACTCTGCCATGGGCGTACCTTGTGGGATATTCGAGGCTGAGAAGTTTTGTAGCGCAATGTCCCGTACATCCAAAATATGGTGCAGCTGATCGATCGCATCTTCACCATTATCCCAAAGGTGAGCTTTGGGATGCGCTCCACCGGTGGGTCGAGCATCGGCATCCGAAATAAAAAGCAGTCCATCATCAACGGCATCTTCAAGCACATTATTTAATGCAGCCTCCTTGCTTGGCAAGTTCGACACATCCTTATAGCCATACTCCACGGTCACCTTATCCCATTCGCCAATGCCGGTATCATAAGCCTCAGATAAATCGAGCGTGCTGTCTTGGGTGATATTCACTTTCGGGGCCGGATAATCCATCACCGACGCGCGGTCGTTGGTACTGGCGGCAAAGTTATGGGCCAGACCCAGCGTATGACCAACCTCATGGGCCGAAAGTTGACGGATTCTTGCCAGCGCCATCTCCAGCATGGGATTATCTTCACTAAAAGTTTCTCCCTCTTTATAGGGTGATAACAAACCCTCGGCAATCAGATAATCTTGTCTCACACGAAGCGATCCCAACAATACATGACCCTTGATAATTTCTCCCGTACGTGGATCTACAACTGAGGAACCGTACGACCACCCGCGCGTGGAGCGATGCACCCAGTTGATCATATTATAACGCACATCCATGGGATGAGCACTGTCCGGCAACATTTTTACCTGGAAAGCATTTTTGTACCCGGCCGCCTCAAAGGCCTGGTTCCACCAGCGGGCACCATCAAGCAAGGCTCCACGAATAGGCTCGGGCGTCCCGGGATCCAGATAATAAACGATAGGCTCAACGGGTTCGCTCATCTCAGCATCAGGATTTTTCTTCTTGAGACGATGCTTGGTTATGTAGCGTTTGGTGAGCGACTCGCTAACCGGCGTACTGTAATCCTGGTAACTGATCCCAAAATAGCCGGCCCGCGGATCAAATTTTCGCGGCTCAAAATTATCGTCTGGTAGTTCTACAAACGAATGATGCTGGCGAACTGTAATGGCATCCGAAGTAGGGGTAACCGAACGGACCTGTCCGCCGGGATTATTACCGGTAAATGTTAGTGTGACCTCAAATTCTGTATTCTTCGGGAAGTTCATCGTAGCCTCGCGATACAGCGCCGACCGACTTTTATCCACGCTAAAATTCCCTTCGTCACTGCGTTGCAATCGCTGGCTAACACCATGGGCGTCGCGAAGCAGAAAATCCGTAATATCGATGAGTACCGCATCTTCATTTTGCGCTACAATTTCAAATCCCCATAGCACTGATTGGGCAAATGCATCGCGCACCGACTCTTTTTCTTTGGGATTATCGGTAATTGCCCGATACGAATAGTTGGGCTGTACCATCAACACCTTGGGACCGCGACGCTCAAACTTGACGATACGATCATCACCCAGTTGATTGCGGTCGAGCCCAATATCATTTGAACCGATGCCTGCAGCTAGCGAATTAACATACAAAAATTCTGAATCGAACTGATCAACCTCCAGCCAGATTTTACCGCTGGCATCATCCCAAAAATAGGTGAAGTATCCTTTTTCTTTTTCGAGCCCCTGAGTCTTTTCACTGATTGAGGGGAGATTTTGAGCAAATCCCGTTCCATAGAAAAAAAGTAGTGACAAACTGAGTACGGCCAGTTTTTTCATAATGTATTATTATCTAAGATTGGATATAAGAAGGATTAATTAACCAACTTTCGAGGAGATATTAAAATTTTGAACATACTTTATGATAGATGGAATATCTCGACCAAGTAATGTAACTCAGCCCATCTATCATCTAAACTTTCCAGCCTGAATACTGAAATTTATTGATGCAAATGATTCGAGACTATTTATATTTGCCGATCCTAT
>NZ_JBPOEA010000013.1:0-81059 GCF_052060035.1 Fodinibius sp. SL11
TTCAGCCGGTGAGCTTGATCTGCAGCGTCCATCAGAGAACGTGGAGCGCATCAAGATGGATCGCATGCGCAAAACTATTGCCGAGCATATGGTTCGCTCCAAGCAGACCTCTGCTCATGTAACGACCTTCTCTGAGGTCGATGTTACCAAGCTTGTACGTTGGCGCGAAGCTAACAAGCATAAGTTCCAAGAACGTGCCGGGATTAAGTTGACATATACTCCTCTCTTTATCGAGAAGATTATTCAGGCGATGCGCGAATTCCCGCTCATCAACAGTTCGGTAGATAGCGAAAACGATGAAATTATCTTGAAGCGTGATATCAACTTTGGTCTGGCCGTTGCGCTGGGCGAAGGCGGTAAAGGCGGACTTATCGTTCCCGTTATCAAACATGCCCAGGATAAAAACTTGGTTGGTCTGGCAAAATCGGTGAATGATCTTGCCATCAAGGCTCGCAACAAGAACTTGAATCCTGATGATCTGGTAGGGGGTACGATTACGCTTACAAACTACGGTTCGGTCGGTAACCTTATGGGAACGCCGATTATTAATCAGCCACAAGTCGCTATTATGGGGACCGGTGTGATCGAAAAACGTCCGGTAGTTCGCGAAACACCCGAGGGCGATGTGATTGCAATCCGCCATATGATGTATCTCTCAATGAGTTACGATCACCGTATTATCGACGGCGCCCACGGGGGAGCATTCCTCAATCGTGTAAAAGAGTTGCTGGAGAATTTTGATACTGATCGTGCGGTGTAGTAAATCAAAATTTTAATAATCTAAAAGAAGGGGTTTATCGCGATAAACCCCTTCTTTATTGAGAAGTATATGGAAGCACAGCGAACTATTGCAGATATTCGTGATAAGGTGCAATCTCTCAAAGCAAAGGGGAGAACCGTCGCATTTGTTCCAACAATGGGAGCCTTGCATGAGGGCCACTTGTCATTATTTCGGTTGGCCCAGGAGCATGCTGATGAGGTCGTCGCATCTATTTATGTGAACCCCGAGCAGTTTGCTCCTGATGAGGATTTTGAGGAGTACCCGCGTGAGCTTGAGTATGATTTGGAGAAGTGCGAACAAGAAGGCGTCGCTGCTGTTTTTGCTCCAACTGATGAAATTATGTATCCCGGAGAACAGTTTTTGAGTATCGAAGTGAATGAACTTAATGAATACATGGATGGGGGTTCGCGACCGGGATTCTTTGAAGGTATTCTGTTAGTAGTAAATAAACTTTTCAATATTATTGAGCCGCATTTTGCGGTATTTGGCCAGAAAGACATTCAACAGTTTCGCATTTTACAGCAGATGGTTGCTGAGTTTAACCACGACATGAAGCTGATTATGGGTCCAATTAAGCGGGCTAATGATGGATTAGCATTAAGTAGTCGAAACAAGTACTTGGATCATGAACAGCGAAAATTAGCTCCGGGGTTGTTTCGTTCGCTGCAGTATGTGGGGAAGCAGATTTCTGATGGAGCGAAAAACGTGCAATTACTTTTGGACCATCAGAAAAACGAATTAGAAGCAAAAGGGTTTAAAATTGATTATCTTAACCTGTTTTCGTTCGAGAAGATGAAACCGGTTACCAATCCTGAGGTCGACAACAAATATATTTTGGCCGGGGCCGTTTACCTTGGAGAAACGCGCTTAATTGACAATATCATTATTGAAAAATAGCTACGATCATGAAGCTGACGATGTTCAAATCCAAACTGCATCAGATGAAGGTAACAGAAGCAAACCTTCATTATGAGGGAAGTATAACGATTGATCAGGAATTGCTTCAAGAGGCAGGCATCCTTCCCTACGAAAAAGTACAGGTCGTAAATATTACCAACGGTGAGCGCCTGGAAACATATACCATACCCGGTGAGGTCGGATCACGAGTATGTTGTCTAAATGGAGCCGCGGCCCGAAAAACGCAGGTGGGTGATCGAGTAATTATCATTTCTTATGCTGAGATGACCCCTGAAGAGGCCAAAGATTTTAAGCCCAAGGTGGTTATTGTGGATGAAAATAATAACCCCAAAACTATTGTTGATGAGACGGAGTATGCCACCAAGTATGATCTTGAGAAAGGTGTTGTAGATAATTCTGTTGCCAAGGAATAATAAATTGTGTTGCAGATAAGGGGTTTGAAAGAAAATGTGGTAAAACATCCCTATCCCAACCTTCAGGAGTTCATTTCTGAGGGTTTTATATATCTGAGACCTTTTCTAAACCTATCAGGTAAAAATTTGTTTATCTGAGGTGTTTCTCATTGAAGCATGCTATTCAATTAGCTATAATGGCTTTGATCATACCTCCTGAACCGGGGTTGCAAAGCTGATTCGAATCCAAAACCCATTTTTATGAAACGTTTACTACTCCCTTTCTTTGCCATTATCATGTTGCCTCTTGTATTGGTGGCCCAATCCAATCAATCCTTCACCGCCATGGATGTATTCGAGTTGCAATGGGTTGAAGAACCCCAAATATCGCCGGATGGGGAACATATTGTATATTCTCGCGGAGTGATGGATAAGATGAAGGATCGCCGCGTATCTCGTCTTTGGATAATGGATGCCGATGGTTCCAATCACCGGAAGCTTACCGACCGAGATGTTAATGAAGGCAGTGCCCGATGGTCACCCGACGGCAGCCGAATTGCTTTTACTTCTTCATCAGAAGATGATGGCAGTGAAATTTATGTCTACTGGATGCAAAGCCGCTCCTTGTCACGAATTACTCAGCTGGAGGAATCACCGAACGGTATTGCATGGTCGCCCGATGGAAAGCGTTTGGCGTTTAAGATGAAGGTGACGGAGCCTAATCCTAAATTGGCAGATTCCAAACAGCCTCCGAAAGGAGCCGAGTGGGCAGAAAGTCCGCGTGTAACAACCCGACTCAATTACGAATCTGATGGTTCCGGCTACCTTGAACCGGGCTTCACCCATATATTTACGGTACCGGCCGAAGGCGGAGCGCCGCGTCAAATTACCAGTGGCGATTATCATTACTCGGGTAATCCTGTGTGGAGCGCCGATGGAGAACGCCTGATCTTTTCTGCCAACTTAAACGAGGATTGGGAGCATGATCGCAGGGAATCGGAGCTGTATGCAGTGGATGTGGAAAGTGGTAAAATTGAACAGTTAACCGAACGAGAGGGACCGGATTACAATGCACAGGTATCTCCAGATGGAGAAACGATTGCATACCTTGGCTATGATGATAAGGTGCAGACGTATCAACTCACTGAGCTATATATGATGGATACTGACGGGGAAAATAAACGTAGCATTGCACTCAATTTGAATCGAAGCATCTCCTCCATCCAATGGGATGAGAATGGGCAAGGCCTGTATTTTATGTATGATGATGAAGGGAATACGAAAATTGGTCATGCAACACTCGATGGACAGACCACAGTAGTGGCTCATAATGTGGGCGGAACTACAGTAGCACGTCCCTATGGCGAGGGTTCGTATTCAGTGGCGGACGACGGCACGATTGCATATAATGAAACCACACCGTACTACCCGGCGGAGTTGGCAACAACTACAAGAGATCAGGATGGACGAACGAAAATTACCGGTTTGAATGATGCGTTGTTGGATTACCGTCAGCTTGGTGAGGTAGAGGAGATATGGTACAGGTCTTCGGTGGATGGACGCCAAATACAGGGCTGGATTGTGAAACCGCCTAATTTTGATCCCAATAAAGAGTATCCATTGGTGGTTGAAAATCACGGGGGACCTATTTCTAATTATGGGGATCGATTTTCGCCGGAAATTCAGCTTTACGCTTCAGCCGGTTATGTGGTGTTCTATCCCAACCCCCGCGGAAGTACGGGTTACGGTGAAGAATTTGGCAACTTACTATATCACGACTATCCCGGCGATGATTATCATGATGTGATGGATGGCGTGGATGCGGTGCTTAAAAAAGGCTATCTGGACGAAGAAAACTTGTTTGTAACAGGTGGAAGTGCCGGCGGAACGATGACATCGTGGATGGTTGGCAAGACAGATCAGTTTGCGGCATCGGCGGTCATCAAGCCGGTTATGAACTGGATTAGCAAGACACTTACGGCCGATAATTATTATGGATATGCTCACTATCGATACCCGGGTCAGCCTTGGGAAAACTTTGAAGCTTATTGGGAGCATTCCCCTGTTTCTCTGGTCGGCAATATCGAAACGCCAACGATGGTGATGGTTGGGACTAATGATCTACGGACGCCGCCATCTGAAGCCAAGCAGTTATATAGTGCGTTACAGCTGCGCAAGATTGAGACAGCCTACGTAGAGTTACCGGGTGCTTCGCATTTTATTTCTAATAGGCCCAGTCAGCTTATTGACAAAGTTGAGAATATCATTGCTTGGTTTGAGCGGTATCGGACAGATAAATGATTAGCTCAAATAAAAATGGTCACGAACCAGAGGTCCGTGACCAGATAAAAGTATTTACTGATAACAGCAGAAAGTCCGTGTCCGTACCTCTACTTTTGGGAGGTAACGAACTAGAACTCTTATCTTAACATTTAGCTGTGATCAGGAAGCAGCTCAAAGAATTTAGCAGAGGAGTGGATGCCCCGGTAGAAATCTTTGAGGGCAAATTTTTCATTGGGCGAATGAATGGCATCACTGTTGAGCCCAAAGCCCATCAGGATAGATTGCGCCCCCAGAATTTTCTGGAAGTCTGCGACAATAGGAATGGACCCTCCTTCGCGCGTGAAAAATGGTTCCTTGTCATAGACTGCTTCAAAGGCGTCGGCCGCTGCCTGTAGTCCATAAAAGCTCAGGTCAGTTATGGCCGGATGTCCACCGTGATGTTCGTTTACCTCAACGTTAACCGTATCCGGAGCTATCGATTTGACATGTTCCTTGAAAAGCTTGGCAATCTTCTTGGGATCTTGGTCGGGCACCAGTCGCATACTAACTTTGGCTCCGGCTTTGGCAGGCAGCACGGTTTTAGCTCCTTCGCCTTGGTAGCCGCTCCACATACCATTGACATCCAAGGTAGGACGAGCTGAAGTGCGTTCCAGCGTGTTGTACCCTTTCTCTCCTTTCAGAGCTTTAAGTCCCAGCTTTTCTTTGTAGTCCTCCTCGTCGAACGGAAGTTTCTGGTAGGTTTCCCGATCATCCTCGGTTAGTTCTATGACATCATCATAGAACCCGGGAATCTGTATAACGCCATCCTCGTCTTTGAGCTGTGCGATGATTTCACAAAGCACATTGGCCGGGTTGTCAACCGCTCCACCGTAAACACCGGAGTGCAGATCGCGGTTGGGACCTTTAACGTTGATTTCCATATAAGCAAGTCCCCGCAGGCCGTAGGTAATCGATGGGGTATCTTCCGCAAACATGGCCGTATCCGAAATAAGCACCATATCGCATTCGAGCAGTTCTTTGTGTTCCTCGATAAATGGCACCAGGTGGGGAGAACCTATCTCTTCTTCTCCCTCAAAAATAAATTTAATATTTACCGGGAAATCCGTATCGGTTTTTTGATAAGCCTCAAGTGCTTTTAGATGGGTAAACGATTGTCCCTTATCATCACTGGCGCCGCGGGCATAAATATCTCCGTCACGTACCTTGGGATCGAAGGGATCTGTTTCCCATTCGTCCATGGGATCAGGCGGTTGAACATCGTAGTGACCATATACAAGAACGGTAGGTTTAGACTCATCCGTAATTAACTCACCGTAAACAATAGGATTGCCGCTTGTTTCAAAAACTTCCGCACGATCCAGGTCAAGATTATTTAGTTTCTCGAGTAAGAAATTTGCAGCATCGATCACGTTATTTTTGTAATCGGAATCGGTACTGATGCTGGGAATACGTAGAAAATCGAACAGCTCGTGTTTAAACTGCTCTTTGTTAATATCAATATATTCGGTTACGTCAGACATAATAAGTGAGGTTTATTCCTTTGGTTAATAGCATATTGTAGTGCTGCGTATTTCGAAATCCGTTCGGATACGCATTACGAAATACGCCTCAGTAATCAATCAGAGTATAAGTATCTCGCTGTTGGGAATCCATCCGTACAGGCCATTGCTCATGCGAACGTATGTCCACTCTTGTTGCGATTTGCTTCGTCGATGATCAACAGTAAAGGCATAGCCTTCGTAAGCCCGACTTACAATAGGAGCGTCTTCTGTTGGTTTTTCTAATACGGAGATTCGTTCGGTTACCATCACCGCTTTGCTATACCGTTTGCTTACATATTGTGTGTAAAAACTGGTGGCAATGATAAGTAGTGCTGCGCCTATAAAAGAAAGTCCGCCGATGCGTAATACTTTGGGATACGCCTGCCCAAACCAGTGAGCGATAAATAGTAATACCCCGACATTTAGGAAGATAATCCCAAGCAATAAAATATTTTTTGCCCCTACATGTTCCTGTAGCCAGTCGGTAGCTACATCCCATGGTAATTTAGGCAGTACGGCTGATTGGCGACTGAATTGTGATTCAACAAACTGCAGGGCTTCCCGGGCTTGTTGTTCTGTTTCTTCAAATTGAGAAGCTTTCAAGAAGTAATACTTTGCTTTTCCCAGCGAATCGATACGTTGATAACTTATACCCAAATTTAAAAATAGGGCTCCCGAAACAGTGTTTTGTTCTTGCAGATTATGGTACAATGATATGGCCTGTTGATAGTTGCCTTTCTGTAGCATTTCATTGGCATCATCAAAAAGAGCCTGGGCATTTTGCTGGGCAAAGCTGAGAGGTGCCAATCCAACGAAAAGAAGAAAAAAGAATATTTTTATAGATCGATTGGGAATCACGGTTATAATACTTTTTGCAGTTTTTCAAGCGTACTTTCGGCTAAACCGACGTGTGATTTCAGGTATTCGTGGGTAGTGTCGGGTGCGTAGCTGATCGAGGCACATTTATCCAGCAACATGCGAACGTTCTTAACCAGGTTTTCTTCAATACCTTGGCCTTTGAGTGCTTCCACATAGTCTTGGTTAGCTAATCCGGCTTCCGGCATATTTAATCGATCGCTGATAAAACCGGTAATTGCTTTTTGAAGTAGATTATAGGCTTGCTTTATGTCTCCCTGTTCGGAAACTTCAATAGCTTTTTGCAATCGTTGTTGTGCTTTGTCGGGGGCTTTGACCGATCGGGCAAAGGCAATGTCTGTTTGCATTTTTTTAGCGTATGATTTTCGCCAATAGGCGATGCCGGCAATAATTAACGGGAGAACCAGTCCAACCCAAAACCACCACATTGACCAAATTGCTGTTGGCTCTGATGAAACGGTTACCCAGCTGGCCAGACCTGTGATGGGGGATACAGGGAATTGTCCGGGACTATCGGCATTGGCTACTGCTTCCGGGTTTTCATCAATGGAAAAGCTAAGTGCTTCAAGTGTTGTGGTAACATATCGGTCCCGAGAGGGATTATAATAGGAAACTGTTTTCGCGGGGATGGTATAACGTCCTGGGGAACGAGCAATAATAACATCAGTGAATGATTTGCTGCCACTGATGGTACTGTTTTTGCGATTAAGTCGCGTATTTTCCTGCGGTTCATAAATTTCAAGTCCGTCGGGAAGATCATAGTTGGGCTTTGAAATGAGCGGAATATTCCCTGAGCCTCTTACACGCGTTTCAATTTCGATAGATTCCCCAACAAGGGCGTTTTTTGTGCTTATACTTCGCGAGATATCAAAATCACCAACGGCTCCCAGGTAGCTGGCATCATCATTTTGGGATAATGGCTGTACATCTACCGTTATAGGATCGCTTGAAAGTTCAACTTCTCGCTGATTACTGCCAAAGCCACTAAAAAAACTGCTGAATGGATCGTTGCCGGACCTGGCAGAACGCACGGCCACAACAATTTCGTAGGGGCTAATTTCGAGTTTACCTGCTTTGGTAGGGAATAGTGAAAATTGTAACAGTCGTGCTTTTCGATATCGAACGCCGTCTAAAACAGTGGATTCAGCCCGGGGACGGCCAGAATTTTCGAGTTCTTCTTTCCAAAAGCCTTCTGCTTTCCATCCGGGTACCGGTTGGTAGGAGTTGACCTCTAATCCATCTCTGAAATATAAGATCACATCAGTAATAATTTGCTGTCCTGCTACCGGCTGTTTATCGGAAACTTCGAGTTGAAGAAAGATGTCTGGTCGTTCGGATGAATCCTGTGACTTTGCCGACTCGTTGCGATCAATAATATTTACGGCAATAGGATTGGTAGAATAGGTTTCCCCATCGATGGAAACGTTTACAGCAGGTAATTGGAATTTGCCTTTTTTCTGGGCAATAAGGTAGTAGCTGTAAGTGTATGAAACCGTACTTTGACCGTTGATATAGCGATAGCTTCGGGAAGTAGAGGGGTTATTACTCAGGAGTCGAAAATTTTCAAACTCAGGTAGTTCCGGTCGGGACACATTGTTAAAACTGCCGCTTATCTCAATTGAGAGGTTGATGCGTTCACCGGTATAAACGGTTGTTTGGGATAGGCTGGCTTCAACAGAAACAGTTGATTGTGCCCAGCTAAAAGCACTCCCAAGGAGTATAAAAACCAAACAAAAAACGAATGTAAAAAATGATTTACCAATCTTTCTCATTGGAACTGCTACTGGACTCCGTTTTCTGTTTTTTGAATTGCTTTAACAGTTCTTTCTCTTTCTGTTCCAAGGCTTTTAATATCTTTTGAGCCTCGGCTTTGCTCATTTTTTGAGATTGCTGTTGCTGTTTCTGTTGATTTTGCTGGTTTGGTTGGTTCTGCTGCTGGTTTTGTTGATTCTGTTGGTCTTGCTGTTGTTGCTTGTTTTGCTGCTGGTCCTGATTTTGTTTGTTCTTGTCTTGTTGCTTGTTTTGCTGTTGATTCTGGTTTTGTTGCTCCTGTTGTTCCTGCTTCTTTTTCTTGGCCAACTCATAATTATGTTTAGCATCAGCATCATTGGCTGTATAGCGAAGCGACTTTTTAAAATAGTCAACAGCTTTATCCCACTGTTCGTTATCTGATAATACCTTTCCAATATTGTAATTGGCTTTTGCCTTGTCTTCAGCGTTATCTGTCATCGATTTATATTGCTCAAACGTGCGGATGGCCGCTTCACTTTGTCCCGATTGAGCCAGGGCCGAAGCTAAGTTGAAGTAGAGCTTGGTATTTTCAGGATTAGCATCGATAGCCTTTTTGTATAGTGAGACCGCCTCTTCGTAATTGCCATTGTCGTAGGCGTCATTAGCCTTGCGAGCATCCTCAATAGAAGCTCCTATTAACAAAAAACATAGTAGAAAAGCCCAAACGTATCTCATTGTAATACCTTTAAATTCCATTCTTCATATTAACGAAAAAGTAAAACCAAAATTGTAAAGTTTAGTCCATCTGTTCGGCAATAGCCAGTGTTTCGTCATCCATTTTCATATTGGTAAATACATTTGATACATCGTCGTTATCTTCAAACTTTTCAATCAGCTTAAAGTTTGATTCTGCTACACCCGAATCTACTTTTACTTCGGTCATGGGGATGCGAATCAGCTCGGCCGAATCAATATCATAGCCCATATCTTCGAGTTCATCATTCACTTCGTACATCGATTCACGTCCGGTCGTTACATTCAGTACATCACCGTCAGTATCAATATCTTCTGCACCGGCATCAATGGCTTTTAGCATAAACTCTTCTTCGTCGATTTCGTGGTCCTGCTCTTCTTTTTTTATACGGATCATCCCTTTTTGTTCAAATAAATACCCAACAGAGCCGTCGGTGCCTAAGTTGCCACCGTGCGAGGAAAAAATATGGCGTATTTCTCCGACCGTGCGATTATAGTTATTCGTAGTTACTTCTATAAAGTAGGCAATACCTCCCGGACCGTATCCCTCGTAAGTAGCATCTTCATATTTGCCGTCTCCCTCATCGAGCTCACCGGTACCTTTTTTAATGGCACGTTCGATGTTATCCTTGGGTACGTTATCGCTCTTGGCATTATTGATGGCTGTATCAAGCCTGGGATTCATTTCAGGATCACCGCCGCCTTCGCGTGCAGCTACCGAAATTTCACGCAGATGCTTGTTAAAAAGCTTATTCCGCTTTTTGTCTTCTTTCTTTTTTTTATGCTTTATATTAGACCATTTGGAATGACCAGCCATAAGTTGTTATCTGTTTTTTAGAACAAAAAGTGTGTTTGGGTGCAGTGAATGACCAAAAAGCTCTAAGCCCTTAATATAATAGATTACTTACTTTGCACCTAATATGCGATTGTGGGAAATGAGATACACTGTTATTTTGTTTGGATCAATATGGTACTCGAAAATGTGTGAAATACTATTGTTAGATTAATTTTTTAAGCAGCTATAAATGAATATAGGAATTGTTTGTTATCCCACCTTTGGCGGCAGTGGCGTAGTAGCTACAGAGCTTGCAAAAGGATTAGCTCAACGCGATCATAATGTTCATATTCTAAGTTATGCGCGTCCGGCCCGCCTCGATACGTTTCGGACAAATATTTCGTATCACGAGGTGAATATGAATACCTATCCATTGTTTGAATATCCGCCGTACGATCTGGCTTTGGCAAACCAGATGGCCAGCCTTATTGAGTACGAAAAGATTGATGTTCTGCATGTGCATTATGCCATTCCGCATGCCACCAGTGCTTATTTGGCGAAGCAAATATTAGGCGAAAAGGCAGAACATGTACCCCTTATTACAACATTACATGGCACTGATATTACCATAGTGGGCAGCGATCCCAGCTATAAGAATGTGGTTGACTTTTCGATCAATCAGAGTGATGGCGTTACGGCAGTATCGGAGTATCTTCGTAATGAAACCTACGAGCGTTTTGATATCAAAAAGGATATTAAAGTGATTCCCAATTTTATTGATCTGAAACGTTTTCAAAAATCAGATCATAACCATTTTAAAAAGGCCATTTGTCCCAATGATGAAAAAGTTGTAGTACATGTTTCAAATTTTCGGGAAGTAAAGCGCGTCCCGGAAGTGATCAGTGTGTTTTCCCGCATTCTGGAAAACGATATTGAGGCGAAGTTGCTCTTGGTGGGTGATGGCCCCGATCGCCAACGTGCCGAACAGCGGTGCCGCGAGCTGAGAATCTGCGACCAAGTACGTTTTCTTGGCAAGCAAGATCAGGTGGAGGATATCCTTTCTATTGCTGATCTGTTTCTGATTCCATCCGGTTCTGAAACATTTGGGTTGGCTGCCCTTGAGGCCATGAGCTGCAGCGTGCCGGTAATTAGTTCCAATATCGGAGGGCTGCCTGAGGTTAACATCCATGGTGAAACGGGCTACCTATGTGACTTGGATGATATTGATTGCATGAGTGATTACGCGGTCAATATTTTATCGGATGAGAGCTTACACCGGGAACTTTCAGAAAATGCCCGAAAACAGGCAGAAACATTTGAGATGAGTAAAATAATTAGCCAGTACGAAGAGTATTACAAGCAGTGTAAGCAACAGTTAGAAAAAAAATCGAGCAGTGCTGAGTAATAGTAAAGCGTCAGTTATCAAATCAGTAAACATCCTGCATAATTTCTTGATATGACCGATTCTCAAACTTCGCTACGAGCAATAGGTTATATTATTTTTGGTGCAGCTATGGTTAGTTTTACCTCGGTGCTTGTAGAGCTGGCCAACGTTGGCCCTACCGTTTCTGCTTTTTACCGTATGTTTTTTGGCGGACTTATCTTGTTGGCAGTGGCAGTTATCAAACGTGACCGGTTGTGGTTTGGGATGAAAAACCTTGCCATTCCCCTTGTCTGTGCTTTTCTGTTTAGCATGGATCTCTTCTTTTGGCATCGAAGCATCAATTTTGTGGGACCCGGATTGGCAACAATTCTGGGTAATATGCAGGTGTTTTTTGTAGCCCTGTTGGCCGTGATTTTTCTCAAAGAAAAACTCGGATGGCGATTGTTGGTTGCTATCCCATTTGCGGTGGTAGGATTGTTTATGATTGTCCGAACAGGATGGGGAGAACGGGGAGGAACGGTAGAGATGGGGGTATTTTATGGTCTGCTTACAGCTCTTTCTTATGCGCTTTACATCCTTACGCTGCGAAAATCACAGTCATCAGGATATAAGCTCCGCTTTTCGTTGATTCCCAACATGATGTGGATTACCCTGATGTCGGCAGTTTTACTGGGGATTACGGTAATGGTTGAACCGGAAGCTCATTTTGCCATTCCGGATCTTCAGACCTGGTGGGCTTTAATTGGGCTCGGGATTGTGGGACAGGTTCTCGGATGGGTTTTTATTTCTAAGGGGTTACCACAGGTAAATGCTTCGGTGGCGGGATTGGCACTGCTGCTGCAGCCGGCGCTGGCATTTATGTGGGATATTCTTTTCTTTAATCGCCCCACAACGGCGCTGGAATATGTTGGTGCCACTATTGTATTAGCCGCTATATATTTGGGGGCAACCAAAACAAAGCAATAAAAATTGATACCCTGTAATTAATCAGCCCTTTTTCATCTGCTGGTATTTAATATGAGGAGCAGTGTGCCGATTTTGGTACCCGTGAATTGAAGCGGCAATAAATAGTATAGCCGAAACGATGAAAGCCGTAATAACAATAGGTTGATGAACACCCCAGTTGGCAATGGCTACTGCGATGATTCCCCAGATGCCTACTACTGCAAATTCACGCATATTTCGACTTGCAATCATAAATAAGTTAATGAGTCCTGCTGCTATAATCATAGTGATAGCCCAACTGCCATCACTGATGTCCCATCCATTCCAACCAATTTTAGTAAGGTAAGCGGAGATATTTGCGATCACGGCTACAGTAATCCAGCCGGAATAAAGGCAAAACGGCCACCAAAGAAGCAGAATTTTTGGGAAAGGAGCATCCCAGCGCTCCATATTGGTATTAACGACAATCTTCATCAAAGAAAACAGTAGTACAACTATCAGTATAACGGAAAGCCAAATGTAGTCGTAGATCCAGGCGATAAGCCAAAAGCTGTTGGAAATGCAGCTAATTACAAACCACCAGCCTATTTGTAGGATGAACTCATTGTTATCGACTTTTTTATAAAGCCCGCGGGCCTGATAGATGACAAACCCTGTAAGCATCAGATAAATTAAACCCCAGATTGAAAAAGCATAACCGGCCGGGGTAAACAGGTTTTCATAGCGGCCTGAAATGTCGCCAATGGTCTGACCGTTGATTAGCCCGGCACCTGCTACATAATTTAAAATGATGGTAGCAATAAGTGCCACAACGTTCGCGATTTGCAGTGTTTTCTTCATGATAGTCAATAGTATTATGGGGAATCCCTTGTGCTCAAAACTGATATTCTGTTCATACGGTTCCTTTAAATAAAAAACCCCATCAAAGTTTGGAACTCTGATGGGGCAATAACAGTAATTTTTTATGTACTTACGAAGCCGGTGCCAAAACCTTGGACACTTCTTCGGCGGCTTCTTTGAGGAGAACAGCAGAGATTACATTCAAGTCTGAGTTATCAATAATCTCTTTTGCTTCTTTGGCATTAGTGCCCTGGAGACGCACAATAATGGGTACATCCTCAACCTTCTCAGCAATTTCGGGATCTTTTACCGCTTCGATAACGCCATTTGCGACGCGGTCGCAGCGTACAATACCACCAAAGATGTTTATGAGAATTGCTTTTACATTTTTGTCTTCAAGGATAATGCGGAAGCCGTTTTTTACGGTTTCAACATTAGCGCTGCCACCGACATCCAAGAAGTTGGCAGGTTCCCCACCGGATAGCTTGATAATATCCATGGTAGCCATTGCAAGACCGGCACCGTTCACCATACAGCCAACGTTGCCGTCTAATTTTATGTAGCTCAATCCGTATTCAGAAGCTTCCAGCTCAACAGGATTCTCTTCTGATTTATCGCGCAGTTCTTCGATATCCGGATGACGGAAGAGCGCATTGTCGTCGAACGTCATCTTGGCATCGAGGGCCATTACATCGCCACTTGGAGTAAGAACCAGGGGGTTGATCTCAACCATATTGGCGTCCGTTTCCAGGTAGCAGTTGTACAGCGCCATGATGAACTTCACTGCCTTTTTGAAGGCGTCGCCTTCAAGGCCGAGTGCAAAAGCCAAATGTCGGGCTTGATTGTGCTGAAGATCCATGCCAGGCTCAACCCACTCTTTGACAATTTTTTCGGGGGTTTCTTCGGCAACGGTTTCAATATCCATGCCGCCTTCGGTGGATACCATGATTACGTTTTTGCTTTTTGCGCGGTCGAGCAGAATACCGAGATAAAACTCCTGTTCGATATCAACGCCATCGGTAACATAGACTCGCTGAACTTTCTGCCCCTCTTCGCCGGTTTGCTTGGTAACCAATACATCACCAAGTAATGATTCGGCAGCATCACGGACTTCATCAATTGTTTTGCAAAGGATTACGCCACTTGCTCCACTGTTCTTGGTTTCGCCTTTTCCGCGTCCACCGGCATGAATTTGCGCCTTAACAACAAAAAGGGATGAGCCATTTTCTTTCATCTCTTTAGCCGCGTCAACTGCTTCGTCAACCGAAGAAGTTGCTACGCCGGCCGGAACGGGGACATTGTAATCTTTTAAAAGTTCTTTTGCTTGATACTCATGAATTTTCATAACAACAATCGTATAGTTAGTAATTACCTCAGTTTAGCTCGTAAAAATGAGATGTGAAAGACATCCCGAAATACCGTATCAAAATTGAGCAGTTAATATAACAAATGAATGGCAAGAAGTTTAGGGCTTTGAAGGTAAATATTATGTCCCAAGTATTGCCGCATATTATGGAGAATAAGTTATTGCCATTAGGTTTGGATAAGAATTATTTTCCGTTATTCTTTGTACATTATATAAATCTATTAATCGAAAACCAGAGTCTATTATGAATTTTAAAACAGTACTTGCACTATTGTTGGCGATCGTTTTTTCAGTATCGATAACCCATGGGCAGCAAATTGTTGCAGAAAACGCTGAGCCCGAAAAGGTTACAGAAGGCTATGAATTTACGGAAGGTCCGCTCTGGCACGATTCGGGATATTTGTTGTTTAGCGATATCCCGGCCAATACCGTTTATAAATGGACTCCCGACGAAGGCGCCGTGGAGTATTTAAAACCCAGCGGCCATTCAAATGGACTTACTTTTGATAAGAATGGCAACTTGCTGCTGGCGCAACATGACGGACTCGTCTCGAAATTGACAAAGGATAAAGAACTTTCGGTGGTAGTTGATAGTTTTAATGGGAACCGGCTGAACAGTCCCAACGATCTTACGGTAAAATCGGATGGTTCGGTCTATTTTACTGATCCTCCTTTTGGGGTTTCAGATGATGATAAAGAGCTGAATATGAATGGGGTTTATCGCTATACCGAAGGCGAAGGATTAAAACTATTGACCGACAGTTTTGATTTGCCCAATGGTATTGTGTTTTCCCCGGATGAATCGCGTTTGTATGTAAATGATTCTCGGCATAATCATATTCGCGTGTTTGATGTCCAAGAGGATGGAATGCTTGCCAATGGGAGAGTATTTGCAAAAATGGAATCGGATGCCGAAGGAGCAGCGGATGGCATGAAGGTAGATACCGAGGGGAACCTGTATTCTACTGGTCCCGGCGGCCTGTGGATTTTCTCTCCTGAGGGTGATGTACTTCAGCAGGTTCAAACACCAGATCGCATAACGAATTTAGCTTGGGGTGGATCAGAGAACAAAACGTTATTTTTAACAGCACCGAATGCTGTTTATAGTTTGCAAACCCATAAAGTTGGTTCAAAATAAGTGTTGGTTATTTTTATATCTCAAACTCCGCGTCGCATTATCTTGGAGTGGCAGTTTTGTAAAAAAACTGCCACTCCAACTTTTCAAAAGTCATTACCGAAAGGTGTTAATTCGAATTTTTCGCAAGTTCTTGCCGTTTCTATTTATTATATAAATTTCGAATTTTCCGCTACGGTTGGAGCTGAAAACAATTTCATTACCCCCTGGTGACCACGAGGCATAATGATCTTTTCCGGGATCGGCTGTTAAGCGCTTTAAATTGGTTCCATCTGTTTTAATAGTAAAGATGTCAAAGCTGCCAAAGCGGTTTGAGGAAAAGACAAGATACTTGCCATCGGGCGACCACTGTGGACCCAGGTCAAAGTGGTGGTCGGAGGTAAGCTGTTTTACATTAGATCCGTCGGCATCCATTATATAGATATCGAAGTTATCGTTGCGGTTTGATGCAAAAGCAATGTTACTGCCATCTGGTGACCAGATAGGATCAACTTCGTAGGAATGGGGAGTGTAAGTCAGCCGGGTTTGGTTACGTCCATCGGGGCGCATTTTATAGATTTCAAGGTTTCCATCTCGATCGGAGAGAAAAAGAATAAATCGACCATCCGATGAAAAGAACGGATAGACTTCGGTTGCTTCATTGTCGGTAAGTTTTCGGATGTGGTTGCCGCTGTAATCACGAAGATAAATTTCCATATCTCCATCCTCGTTCGAATGATAGACTATATTGCGGCTGTCGGGCGACCATGAGGGCATATCAACATCACGCGCCGAATTTATGGGAAATGCCTTTTCCTGGTAGTCCTCATCTTTATATTTGAGGTCGTAATAATATTGGCGTTGGCGCTCCGAAAAATAAGCTAATCGCTTGCCACTAGGAGCCCAGGAGGGATAATAGTCGTTGGCAGGGTGGCGGCTCATATTTTGAACTTTCCGACTTTTTAAATCGATCACATAGATATCAAAATCCCCAGTTATCGGAGAAGAAAAGGCAATTTCGTTACCGGTGGGCGACCAGTATGGATGGATATGTCCTGTGGAGTCGGGAGGGATCAGTTGTGCAAGGGCATAACTGTTTAGAAAAAACAATACACTTGTTGATATGAGAAAGCGTCTCATGGAACCCTTCTCCTTTTTTAATGGTCGCTATCGTAACATTACTAAAAAATGTTATTTAAAGCATTAAAAACTGGGGAGTTAATTATTGCTTTTCAGGGTGTCAATAACTTCTCCGATATTATTAAAAGCCGAAATATGATGTCTATGTAACCACTGCTTATCTTGTTTAGGCTCGTGCCGTGATCGAATAAAAAAAGGCGTTATGCCGAGTTCAAGGGCCGGTTTAAGGTCGGTAATTTTATCTCCAGCCATATAAGAACTGCTGAAATCGATGTTATGTTTAGTCGCGGCTTTTTTGAACATACCTACCCCGGGCTTACGATCTTTGGGAGTATATTCTTTATCGGGATCATGCTCTGGATGATGTGGGGCATAGTACCAGTCGTCGATGTATAAGTCTTGTTTCGCCAGCTTCTCGTCAACCCATTGGTGGAGATCCTGAACATGTTGTTCGGAATATCGCCCGCGGGCAATGCCGGATTGATTGGTCACTACAATAATTTTAAAGCACTGTTCTTGCATCCAGCGCAAAGCATCAATAGCACCTTCGCACCACGTCCATTCCCTTGGTTTATGCACGTAATTGTAATCCACATTTAAAGTACCATCCCGATCAAGAAAAAACGCTTTATTCATATAAAAAGTTACAGTTGAGGGTAATAAGTAAGGGGTAGTAGATCATTAGGAAAATTAAGGCGTGCAAGAGGTTAATAAATCTTAGACTCATATTGTGGGAACATTTCTTCATGTATGCTATATCAACAAATCCCCATTAGATAAAATATCTAACAGACCCCAATACTAAAAGATAACGAAAAGGACATAATTATGAATACTACAAAAATTAAATCGACAGTTTATCGTGTGTTGCAAGGCACATTGATGATTGGATTTATTGCTTTTATTGCAATTTCATGTGATGATATAAATACCAACGGAACGAATGCTGGAAAAGCCCAGATGAATGTAAGTCTCACCGATGCCCCGGGCGATTATCAGGAGGTCAACGTTGATGTACAAGGTATGCGGATTCACTATACGCCCAGCAGTAACGATACTGCAAGTGCCGATGGACAATGGATTGATCTACCGGTGGAACCTATGAGAGTAAATTTGCTTGAGTTGACTAACGGCGTTGATACTTTACTGACTGAAGCTGAATTGGATCCCGGACGTTATAAGGAGCTACGCCTGATTCTCGGAGACGATAATACGGTAATGGTTGATAGCACAATTCAGGATCTCAAAGTGCCGAGCGGCCAACAGTCTGGCTATAAAATAAAATTTAAAACCGATCTTGAGGCGGGTGATGAGCTGGATGTAGTCGTTGATTTTGATGCCGGTCGTTCTGTACATAAAGCCGGAAACAGTGGCAAATATATCCTCAAGCCGGTACTCAAAGCTTTTGTGGAAGATGGAGATGAAGTTGAGGTAGGATCCATAGCAGGTATGGTTGATCCTTCAGAAGCGGCCCCCAATGTTTATGCATTGATGGATGAAGATACAACTGCTACTACGCAGACCGATGAGGACGGCAATTTCTTACTTCAAGGATTGGAAAGCGGTCAATATGATATCAGTATTGAACCTACAAATGATCAATATTCTGATACCACACTCACAGATATTACCGTAAACGAAGATGAACAAACGGATGTCGGTGTGGTTACACTAAGCGATAACGAATAAAATAAAGTCATTCTCATAAAAAAAGCCCGGCTGTATTAAACAGTCGGGCTTTTTTATTTGAGTAATTTTTCACAGCTCGGATTTACCTCAAATCCGAAATACGGTATCGGATGCTCATCTCTATGCCCAGGTGGTTTTTATCATTTTTATAGATGTAATCGTCATTGAGTTCTCTCCTGTACGTGAAGCCGATTTCGGTTTCGAACTGCTTGTAGTGATAAAGTAGTGAAGCCCCGAATCTCATCTCTACGTTGTGCAGCCAATACTTATTGTTATTTGGATTTTGGATCTCCTCAGCAAACATGGCATCAGAGTTGTATAGGAAATCATTGTTTTGGGTAACCCGCTGGGTGAATATTGTAATCCTGCCTTTGTCAAAATAAAGTGAGCTTCCCAGGTACTGACTATTAGAGCTGGGTCCAATAGATGCACCCAGCAGTTGTCCGCGGTTGGTATAGCCTTGTTGGGAGCGATGGTGAACATAAAAGCTGGGAAATCCTGAGCCGCGAATGGCACCTGTTTTACTGGCTTCAAGCTGAGTAAGTTCTGCATTGACGGACAAAATTTCAGTATTACTCAAATCAAAGGTTTTCTGCAGTCCAATCGTATAGCCCCGGCTGTGTTCGGGCTCGGTAAAAAAGTCGCGCCAGTTCCAGCTGTGATCGGTACGGGCCCATTCTCCATAAATTTCGAGGCCGCTTTGGGGAAAAGTCCATTTGCCGAATAGGGATATAAGCTGGTCAGCCTGATCGTTGCCGCCCGTATTGGTATTGCTCGTGAAATTCACCTTAGTGAAGGCTTCAAAGATTTTGAACAAATCTCCAAACGGTATCCCTTCGGGAGGGATAGTTTCATAAAATATCCTGTTTATGCCCAGAGTTAAGCCCGGTGTGGGTTTGGGTGTAAAAGATAAATTTAGCCCTGAAATATAGCGCTCGTTGTTTTCGGTATTGTTATCAAAATAATCCGATTCAATCAATTTTCCCCAAAGCATTTTGGCTTCCAGGTTTCCAATGTAAATATCTTTCGGTTCGGAGGTGCCGATAAAAAAGTGTCGGAATCCCGGCGCGTTACTGTCCATAAGAAGAGCATTTTGACGGGATGGTCCCCATCTCATCTGTTCGTTGGAAATGCCGGTGGCCCAGCCTCCATAATCGGCGCGGATATATGATTCGCCCGGATCAAGAGTCCAAAACGGGTCATTACCAAATTGCTGAGGCCAGTCGATATTACCGAGTGGATAAGCAAATTCAGACCTGTTTGAACGAGTTGCATAAGGAGAAAGAACAAAGTTTCTATTTTGATTATATATAAGGCGTGGACGAACGGAAGCCGATAAAACGCCGTATCGTAGGTAAAGGCCGGCTGAAAAATCGGTCGTGAAACCGCGCCCTTGCCAGACCGGACCGTCGTGCCATCCTCCCGGTTCCAGTGATTGCCAGTACGATCGAAGTTGGGGATCGTGAGGAGTGATCTCCCAAGGACTATTTTTATTATTCGCCGAGAGGGAACTTTCCAAACCTTGCCAGGGATGCTGTTTTAAGCTGTCCAGTTGACCGAGCGAATTTGAATTGGAAAGGCTTCCGTTAAGCTCTAAGGCTTTTAAATATTCTTTGTAAATATCATTTTCGGGAATGTGTTGAGCCTTCGATGTAGTGTGGGAAGAAACAGTGAGGATAAAAAGCATTACCAATCCACTAATAAGTTTAAGGATAGAATTAATGGAATAAGAATTGTCGGCAGAGTACATGGGAGATTTATCAGATGATAATTTTTAGAAATGTTCAATAGAATATTAAGGGGAGATTATTTGTTTTGTTCCTGAAGAGAGACAGTTTTTGAGATAGTATTATCAGAGGACGAAAAGGTTAAGTTTTTTATCCTCGACGTTGTGTTCTTACGATGCATTCCCTACATTCATTTTCTGAAACAGCACGAATTTTCGAATAAAAGACTTTCGTTTGGATTCTGTAAAAATCATGTCGGCCGAAGACTTAAATCGCACCTACCTGCGATTTGCCCATCAATTTTTAGAGCCGCACGACGATCCCAATCAGCTGGCCATCATTGGTATGCAAACCCGCGGGGTGTATATGGGCAAGCGGATTTTGCAGCACATCGAAGACAAGTTTGCATACGATATTGATTTTGGGGTGCTCGACGTCACTTTTTATAGGGATGATTTTCGAACAAAGCTCAAAATGCCACAGGTAAGAGTTACGGAAATCCCATTTGATTTGTATGACCGCGATGTGGTGCTGGTAGATGATGTGCTTTACACCGGACGAACGGTACGTTCTGCCATGGATGCGCTGATGGATTACGGTCGACCTCGGAGCATCAAGTTTTGCTGTATGGTGGATCGTGGGCACCGCGAACTTCCGATTTGTGCCGATTATGTAGGTACGAAGCTCCCGACTCATGTGCAGGAAGAGGTGCGTGTTAAGGTTAAGGCGTTGGATGATGAAGATGCCGTGTATGTGATAGAAAATGCAGAGGAGGACAAATAAATGACTGAAGATATCGAACTGCAGGATTACGATCACGAATTTACGCACAAACATCTGCTGGGACTTGCAGATTATTCCAAAGAAGATATTTTATTTGTGCTGGAGCAGGCCAAATATTTCCGTGAGATCCTGGATCGTCCTGTGCCCAAGGTGCCTACCCTTCGTGATAAGACTATTGTAAATTTGTTTTATGAGGATAGCACTCGAACGCGTCTTTCGTTTGAACTGGCCCAAAAGCGTATGGGCGCCGATGTTGTCAACTTTTCGAAGGGATCATCGAGCGTAAAAAAAGGAGAATCACTTAAAGATACCATCCGCAACATTAGTTCAATGAAAATTGATATGGTAGTGGCGCGTCACAAAAGTCCCGGCGTACCTCACTTTTTAACGCGATGTGTAGATGCGGCTATTATCAATGCCGGTGATGGTGCGCACGAACATCCTACGCAGGCACTGCTCGACATGTTTACCATGCGGCAGGTGTATTCCGACTTAAGGGATAAAAATATTGCCATTATTGGGGATATTGCTCATAGTCGTGTCGTACGATCCAATATAATTGGATTGTCAAAGTTGGGGGCTAACGTCACAGTTTGCGGGCCCAAAACAATGATGCCAGCTTATGTTCACGAGTTGGGAGCCAATGTATCCTACAATATCGATGAAGTACTGGACTGGTGTGATATTGCGATGGCGCTTCGTATCCAATTGGAGCGACAGGAGGATGGTACTGAACTTTTTCCAAGCATTCGTGAATATCACCAACTTTTTGGAATTACCATGAAACATCTCGAAAGATATCCTGACTTTACCATCATGCATCCCGGTCCGGTAAATCGCGGGGTAGAGATGGATAGCGAGGTGGCCGACAGTGAACGATCTATCATTTTAAGTCAGGTTACCAATGGGGTAGCGGTACGGATGGCTATTTTGTATCTACTGAGTGGCGGATCAAGAGTGTAGTACAAGTTCATGTATGAGAGTAATATGTTTTTACTTCTTGAACCCTTTCCGAATCATTTTGCCCCAGCTTTTCTTGCCTTTTAAAAAGTCTATGAGTCCCTTGAACTGCCACCATGAATGGATTTGTCGATATCCGAGGTTTTCAAGGAAAGAGTAGAAACTCAAAATAGCTACATCCTTGAAGTTGCTGTAGGTTTTAAAAGCTATTTCTTCGGCCAGTACGGCAATCAGGGAGACAATCATCCCATAAATGATAGACACCGCCAAGAATAAAAAGATAAAGGTGAGATTATAAAGAGACGGCATTGAAATAACCATAGCCAAGTAGGCGTAACTAAGGAGGTTTACAACAGGGCTAATAAGTTCAAAAAGTAAAAAGAATGGCATCACAAACATACCAATATGTTTATAAAAAGGATTAAAGAGCATATACTTGTGTCGCCACAGTGAATCGGCCAACCCGCGATGCCAGCGGTTACGCTGGTTCCGTAAGCTCTTGTAGTCAGTGGGTACTTCCGTCCAGCAGATGGGTTCCGGCAGGAATCGAATTTGGTAATCTTCGTTATTTCGCAAGTGATAACTGTGTAACCGAACAATCAGCTCAATATCTTCACCAACAGTATCGGTAAGGTAGCCGCCCACCTTGATCACCGCCCGACGATCAAAAATCCCAAAAGCACCTGAGACAATTAGCAGACTTTTAAAATAATCCCATCCTACGCGCCCAAATAAAAATGCCCGAATATATTCCACCGACTGTAAGCGAGCCCAGAAATTTTGTGGGACATGAATTTCTTTTATCTCTCTATTTACCATTTTACAGCCGTTAATAACCCGGATGACACCACCTGCCGCGACAGTGTTTTTATGTTCTATAAATGTTTGGATGAGTTTCTTAAGTACATCTTGCTCAAGAATGGAATCGGCATCAATGGAGCATATTAAATCGGTTTCAGCTATGTTAATGCCGGCATTAAGGGCATCCGCTTTGCCCCCGTTTTCCTTATCTACTACCGTAAGCATGGGCATATCCGGCGACCGATAGGTGTTACGGATATTCTTGTGCTCAACTTGTTCTTCAAAGTAAATATCGGTTTTGATCAAGTTAAAGTGATTAATAAGCTTTTGAAGCGTGTTATCGGTGCTTCCGTCGTTGATGACTATGATATGATATTCGGGATATTCCAGCTTGAGCAGCGATTCCACCGACTCCACAATATTATCGGCTTCATTGTAGGCAGGTACGAGGATGCTGATAGATTTGAAAAGCTCAGTCTTAAAAAGAGCATCAGCCTCGACAACACTGTGGTGCAGCAGTTGTTTGCGAACATAAATAAGTGCTCCAACGACTAATGCCAGGTAAACTGAATTAATTGTAAAGAAATAGCCTAAGATAAATTGCTCTACAAGATTAAATAACGAAAAGCTGTCAAGCATAAGAATCGTTTAGTCGGTGGTTAAGAGCTATTTTTATGCCGGATGTAATGTCTAAAATTTTATCTAAATATGAATCGAGCTGTTCGTTGGATTTGTTTTTATCAATTTGTGATAGTGATTGCAGTGTTTGTTTAACAAATGTGGTAAGCAAAGTAATACGATCTCCATTTCCTGACATAAATTCATAGATGATCGCCTTGCGGATGGGGAATTCTACTTTAGATAAATGGTCCAGCAAAAAAGTTAGGTTTTCTGATCCGCCAAATGTGCTTAGCGTCTTAACAGCAGCCAGTCTGATGGGAATATTATTCCCTTTGGCACAATAGCTTCGGATAAGATCAGCAGCTTTAGTATGATACAACTCTCCGAGCGCAATTATTAGCCCCCGAATAAGAGTGGCCTTTTCTGGACTAAAGTGCAGCCTCTTTAAATATTGATATAAAAACTCACTGCATTCATAAAATTGTTGATATCCCATATACCGAACAATAATGTGCTTGGCATGAGGATCTATTTCTTTGAGTAGCAAGTCTTTTAGAGCCTCAGAAACATGTTCTCGATCTTCGGCTAAGCCCGAATCAAATATATGAAGCAGTTCTGCTACCATTAGTTCTGAAATATCAGTTCGTTTAAAAAATCGCAGTAAGGCATTCTTTCGAACAGTCCAGTCCCCAGCAGACTGAAGGGCTTTGGTAGCAGCAAATGCCAACTTTAAGTTTTTAGACTTGCTTATGGTAAGAAGCTTGGCCAATATCCGGCTGTCGATATTACCACTTTTTTGAAAATAGATGCAGGCATAAATTTTAGAATCTGTAGAAAGCTCAAATAGTTTTTTCTGGTAAAACGAATCAAAAACGGGATGCACAATAAGATCGCTAAGTCGTTTGCGTTCAGTGCCGTCCAGGATATCATCAAGCTCGTTAAGGAGTTTTATAAAAAAAGAATAATCCTTGGAGCGCTTGCTTATTTTTTTGATAATTTCGTCAGCACTTAGCTTCGGGCTGGATTGCTCGGAGTAATCCAGAAGGAGAGAAAAGAAATAATCCCGAAACTTTTGTTCATATCTATTCCAGTACTGTTGCTTTTTCCGGGTCCAAAAAGTATAGCCCAGAAGAAAAAGGAATAGAAACACCAAAAAGGCTGTTAGCCCGATAAGCGATTGTAAGGCAATGTTAAAATCAAACATGCCATAATATATACTCTAAGCGGCTTTTGTCAATAATTTTCGGATGCGGGCTGCAAACTCCTTGGGTTGAAAGGGCTTGGTAATATATTCATCTGCTGTAAGATCAAAGCCACGTTCAATATCTTCGGATCGAGATTTGGCAGAAACCAAAACTACTTTTGTCTGCTCAAACCTTTGATCTTTCCGAATTTCTTTAAGGATTTCGAATCCATTCATGCCGGGAAGCATTAAATCCAAAATAATCAGTTGCGGCACGTGTTTTTGGGCATACTCCAAGGCTTCAATCCCATTTGATTTGCTAACAACTTCAAAATCAAACTCTTTAGAGACGAGCCGATTAAGCAGTTTTCTGCTGAGTTCATCATCATCAACAATAAGAATTTCCTTTTTTGCTGTTGCTGATTTGTCACCACCCATCCCTTTATCTGCCGAATTTTTTGCAACTCCTGCCAGCTTGCGATAAGAATCCATTCTATTCATGACTGCCTCCTATTTTGCCGTTGATTTTTTATGGCAGTATATATCTATGCTGTTACTTGGAATGTAATAGTTTTCATTAAAAAATCTTAATAATTCTTTTGCATGTTGTATCTTAGGTGCTTTCGAAGTAGTTCGTTAAATTCGTTTGCCACATAACGAGTTGTTATCACCATTTGAAAAGTAACCCAAAATGCCCGATACGACCTCTAACGATAATAATTTTTTTCCGCGGGAAATACTTAGTCTCTTTTTAGCTCTTTTTTCGGTGATGTTATTGGGGCGTAGTTATGAGGTTGTACTTGGAACGTGGAATTTTGGGAGCGAGTTTATCGGTCTTTCATATTTTTGGGCTTCAGTGGTCAGGGACTTCCAATTTAGTGTCTTATTGCTCCCTGTTTTACTGTTTTTTTTATTTGTGTTGGGAAAAGTTCAAAAACCCAAGGTTGCAAATCGGGTTACCGCTCATCTGATAGCTCTAACAGGGATCGTCAATATATTGCTGATATCCTATTTTGGAGCAACACAGATGCCTTTGGGAGCAGAATTCTGGGCCTACTCATTGACGGAAATGACAAATACCGTTATTGCAGCAGAACAGATGACAATAGTGAGTGTTGGTTTTGTTATAATCGCTTATCTGCTGATGTATTTGGTTATTTCAATAATACGGTCTGTGCAATTTTTTGAGGTGAGGAAGTCAAATTTAATGTTCAGTAGTCTGGCTGGGATCTTCAGCTTGTTTGTGGTTTCATTTTTTGTATCGGTAGATAATACTACCCCGGCGCAACAAGAAAAGAATGCTAACAAATTATCATATTTTTTTAGCCGGAGTTTAACTTCCATTGAATGGGGTGGGCAGGAAGAGTCAAGTTTTAATCCGGAAGAATACCCCCTCTTGGAGAAGACAAACTATGAGCAGGATGTGTTGGGGTCTTACTTTAAAGAGTTTGAAGAGCCTCCCAATATTGTATTTTTGTTAGTTGAAAGTCTGGGAGGAGAATTTATAGGCCCTTCGGGTCAATGGACGGGCTTTGCTCCATATTTGGATTCTCTTTCGCGCAAAGGATTATATTGGGAAAATGGACTCAGCCTTTCGGGACGCACTTTTGGGATGGTTCCTTCCCTGCTGGGATCGCTTCCTTTTGGTCGCCATGGTTTTATGGCTCTTGGCCCCGATTATCCGAGCCACCAATCGCTTATTAGTATGCTGGGTGACCGTGGATATTATACCGCCTTTTATAGTGGGTATGATACTTATTTCGACGGCCTCGACCTCTTTTTGGATTATCAGGGTACTGATTATGTGTTAAATAAGCAGAAACTGGAAAGGATATTGCCGGCAGCCAAAAGTCAATCCAACTATTGGGGGGTGGATGACAAAACGATGCTGAATTTTTCTGCAGAATTACTGGATACGGCCAATACATATCCGCGACTGGAGATTTATCACACCTTGCAAAGTCATTCCCCATTTACGGTCCCCAACCCACAAAAATATGAGAAGGAATTCACTAATCGATTAGATCAGTTGGGTCTTGCCGAAAAGAAGAATCAATCCTATCAGAGGTATCAAAATGAGCTAACCACATTGTTATTTGCCGATCAGGCGGTCAAAGATTTTATGCAGTCGTATAAACAAAAGCCACAGTTTGAGAATACGATTTTTGTGATAACCGGTGATCACTGGCTTATTCCTGTTCCGCAAACGACAGCAATCTCGCGCTATCATGTGCCCATCATCATATATTCCCCGAAGTTGAAAAAGCCGGTACAATTCAAGTCGGTTAATACCCATGCCGAGATCATGCCCTCGCTTGTGGCCATGTTGGATCAACAAACAGATCTAAATATGCCGGAACAGGTTCACTGGATCGGCGGAATGATGGATACGACGAGAGCTTTCCAAAATGTACAGTCGGTTCCGTTTATGCGAAATAAAAATAGCATTTCGGATTATCTGGACGGGGAGTACTACCTTTTTGATGATGAACTTTATACGGTGAACAAAACCCTTTCGCTTAGTCGCAGTAATAATGCACAGAAAAAAAGGCAACTGCGCCAGAAGCTGGAGGCTTTTAAATCCATAAATAGCTTTGTGGTGCAAAACAATCGGTTATATCCCGAGGAACAGGCAAACCCATCAGAGAAATATGCCTTTTTATCTGAATACGATACGCTGTTTACAAAGCTGGATTCGTTGTCGTTAACGATTGACGAGCAGTTTCAAAGGGCGCGCCAACGGGCTTTTGATGGGGATTATGAAGTGGCGCGTGCTATTGCAAAGCGTATCCTGTTACAGGAACCTGATTATCACGATGTGAGAATTTTGATCGGCCGAACAAATGCCTGGCAGGGAAACTATGAGCGGGCCGAAAAATATTTCAAGGAGGTGCTGGATGAAGATGCAACCTACGAGGATGCATATAGCGCCTATGTTGATAATGAGCTTTGGCAGGGGGATTACGAGACGGCTTTACGGGTAATTAGTCAGGGACTCAAACATCATCCGCAAAACAAGGCATTTTTGGAACGAAAAATTAAGATTCTTGCTCAATTAGATAGACGAGGTCAGGCGAAAAAAACATTAGAAATGCTTCAAGATCTTGATCCGAACTATAATCAATTGCCAAATTTAAGAGAATATATCGGGGAATGATATTTTACCTCGCAGCGACGGCAAATTAATTGAATCGATGTTATGAGAAAAGTATTGTCCATTTGCATAGGCTTATTATTGTTATTGATTGGTAGTGCTACGGTTTTGGCACAGGAGATGGAGGATTTCACTGTTGATGAGCTATACGAGAAGGCCCGAACGGCTGCATTTGATGAAAGCGATTATGAGAAGGCACGTAAGTTTGCGTACGAGGCGCTGGAACGAAGTCCTAATTATCACGGTATCCGAATTTTTGTAGCTCGGTTATACAGTTGGGAGAGCGAATATGATAAGGCAATAGACGAGTTGAATTATGTACTGGACAAAGATCCTCAAAACAGACAGGCCTTGTCGGCTCTGACCGATGCTCAAAAATGGTCGAAACAAATGGATGCCGCGTTAAAAACTACAAATCTGGCTTTGAAATATTACCCGGACGATCCTGAATTCATGATGGCTAAAGCTTCCGTTCTTTATGGAATGGAAAACTATGAGGGGGCAGAGCAGACTTATGAGGCAATTTTTGCTAAAGATGCTGGAAATCGCAAGGCGCGTGAAGGTTTAAAGGACAGCCAATTGCAACAAATGAAATATCGTGCAAAAATATCCTATCGTTATGACCGGTTTCGAACCATTTTTGATCCCTGGCATTTTACGGAGTTTGGACTCACGCGACAAACGCCTATTGGTTCGGTCACTGGCCGAGTTGAGCATGCTCGACGATTTGGTTCTGATGGATATCAGTTTAACGTAGACGCATATCCATCAATAGCATCGGGACTTTATGCCTATGTAAGTGGCGGTTATTCTCAATCTCCTGTGCATCCTGATTACAGGTTTGGCTTTTCGCTGTATAAGTCGCTACCTGCTGCTTACGAGATCGAAGCTGGAATACGATATCTTGATTTTGGAACGTCCCAAACTGATATCTATACGGTATCGCTCACCAAATATGTGGGCAGTTATCTTTTTACAGCACGGACGTATTTAGTGCCGTCATCGGGAGGAACATCTAAGTCCTTGAATCTCGTGACACGGCGTTATTTTGGGACGGCGGAATCCTATCTGAGTTTAAATGCCGGATACGGATCGGCTCCAACAGAAGTTGAAACTTCATCTGGGACATTAGCAATTGATGCATTAGATTCATGGTCGGTAAGTGTAGATGGGCAAATGCCCCTTTCGGAACGTTTGTTTTTGGGTGGCAATGTCGGATTTGACTCTTCAGAATATCCTAACTTTGTACGGGAGCGGTTTAGTGCAAAACTGAATATCTCCTTCCGATTTTAGCAGGTTATTTGCCTTTAAGTTCAGCGGCAGCAATTTTTTGGGCTTTTTTTCTTTTCCAACGAGCTAATACAATTCCGGTAATAACCAAGGCCGATCCGCAGTATTGTAGTAGGGTTAGTTGTTCATTGAGCAGAATCACGCCAAATACAAGTCCCATTACTGGCACAAGGTTTTGATAGGTTGCAGTGTGAACGGCCCCAACGGTTTGGAGACCGTAATTCCAGATTAGGTAGGCCACGCCAATAGAAAGTAGACCGCTATAGACCACACCGCCATAGGCAGCTACCGAAATTTGGGTCCACTCAAGCTGTATCATGCTCGGCAATCCAATCAGAAAAAGTACAATTGCCCCGATGGTAGCCATAATTGCTGAAAATTGGATAGGTGTATATCTGCTTAAAAATGATTTCGATAAAATCGTATAGCCACCCCAGACAATGGCCGCGCCAATTATAATGATATCGCCCAGAAAGGTTTCGGATCCAAAGGAGAATGGGTTTTTGCCTCCAGATACAATGAATGTGATACCGGCAAAGGCAGCGATAACGCCAAAAGTTTTGAAGATATTCATTCGCTCGAGGTTAAAGAAATGGCTAATGAGCGCCACCCAAATGGGGATGGTTCCCAGCATCACGGCGGCATTCGCTGCGTAGGTGTAGTCGATGCCAACAATAAACAGGCCTTGATAGATGAGGTTACCCAGCAAGCCCATACCTAATAGAGGCAGCCAATCTTGTTTGGGAATTCGAAAAGACTCATTCCGATAGAAGACTACAATCCAGATAATAGCTGCGGCAAAAATAAATCGAAGTCCATTAAAGCTAAGCGGATCAATTTCAGCCAGCGAGTATTTGACGACTGAAAAATTTAATGCCCAAATAACTGCTACTAAAAATAACGAGAATTCTACAAGAGATTTTTTAGAGAAGTTCAATAGTACGGATGTGATTAGATAAGAAAATGAACCCCTAAAGGTAGGAGATAATTTGGAAAGTGTCGCGAGGTATTCGAGGGAGTATATCTGTTAATAAGATATAGGGAATTTTTTGGCTGCGGATGTTGTACTTATCTTAGCTTACTCTTAACTTTGGTCACTTTCTGACTGGTAGTCATTTTTAATGATAAGTATATGGGAAAAGAAGATCGAAAAGCACGTGAAAAGGAACGGCGCCGCAATCAGATTATTGATGCCGCTGAACGGATTATTTTTTCAAAAGGCCTCGAACAAGCTACGATGGACGAGATTGCTGCAGAGGCTGAGCTAAGTAAGGGTACACTCTATCTGTATTTTAAAAATAAAACAGAGCTTTACCTAGCCATTACACAACGTGGGTCAGATTTGTTGAATAGTCAGTTTGCGAAAGTTTTTGCCGGCGGGCATGAACATACCGGCTTAGAACTAATCCGTTTGTTAGGAGAAACATATCTCAATTTTGTACGAGAAAATCCCAACTATTTTAATGCATTTATGTATTACGAGTCGCTGAGCAATGTTGAAGAGCTTAAAAGCAGTAAACATGCAGAGCGGTGCGAAGAAAACAGAAGAGAGGCGTTGAACTTTATGATACGAGCCCTCCAGATCGGCATGCAGGACGGAACGGTAAATGACAGTTATGAACCCAAGGAACTGGCCGTGGTAATACTGTCGAGCACGCGGGGAATCACCGCAATGAGTCACATGCATGGAACAGGGTATCATTTTGAGATGCTCGATGAAATGGAGATTTCAGTAGATATGTTATTTGAAAACTTTTTAAAGCTGGTAGGTGCCGGTATTGCCAGCGACGATGCCCGTAAGCGGTGGATGACTGACAGTCATAATTTTGAAACAAATGGAAAATAAGAGCGTAGAAGCGAGCCTTTAAAATGAAGAACATTCAAAAAAATACGACCAGAAACGCTAAAGTATTTATGGATTACCTTACCTCTGGGTTAGGAAATCGTTTACAGGAAATGATCGCCTTAACATTTATAATGGTTTTCTTGGTGACAGTACCTACGAAAGCACAGCAGATAGATACTGCTTCGGTGAAGGGTGCGCTTTCTGATGCCAACAAGCTACAGCTGACTGAAGCTATTCATGTTGCAATGGCCAATAACTCTGATATCAAACGTTCACTATTTAATCTGAAAGATGCAGATGAACAAGTACAGCTGGCGTGGAGTGAGGTGTTACCAGATATATCAGCTTCAGCTACCTACACGCGTAATTTAGAAATCCCGGTAAATTTTGTTCCTGCACAGTTTTTTGATCCAAGTGCCCCGGCCGGAGAACTGGTACCCTTGCAATTTGGAACGGATAATAACTGGCAGGGAGGTCTTTCGGTGCAACAGACTATTTTCCGGGGAGAGGCTATCGTCGGCATAAACAGTTCTAAATTATACAAGGCAGCCCAGGCCGAAAATCTGCGGGCAACAACCCAGCAGATTGTTACCCAGACCCGATTGGCTTATTACAATGTGCTTATTGCCGAAGAGCAACTTCGACTGCAGGAAGCAACGGTAGAACGGTTGCGGAAAAATTTGGAAGAAAATAGGTCGCGCCAAAAAGCAGGACTAATAGATGAATATGCCGTGATGCAAGTAGAGGTGCAGTTAAAGAATCAAGAACCGCAGCTTGCGGAAGCTCGCTTTGCGGTGCAGAAAGCATACCGAGAATTAAAAGTAGTATTAGGTATTCCTCTTGATTTGGAATTTTCGGTACAGGGAAGTTTAGGTACTTTCGATGTCGCATCTCAGCAAGCGGCCAATGCAGTCAACAATAACCTGAAAAAAGTGGATCGGATGACGCCCTTCCAGTATACCGAAAAAGATAACGTAATGGATTTGGCTACCGATTTAAGGGGAGACATCCGTGTTTTGGAAACCCAGTCAGATTTAAAAGATCGAGAAATTAAAGCGATAAAAAGCCGCTTTTTGCCCACCTTGACGGCAAACTACAACCTTAATTGGTCAGCCGCACAGGCTGGTAATCCTGTCTTTTTTGGTTCCGAAGATACCAGAGCTCGATCGCAAACTATAGGTGTTACGTTTAGTTTGCCCATTTTTCAGGGATTTCAGCGTACGGCCAACTTGAGTATTGCACAGATCGAAAAAAAGGATATTAGGGAACAACAGCGTGCGACTGAACGAGCAGCGAAAAACGAAATACAATCCGCACGAGAATCATTAAATCAAGCATTGGAAACAGCTCCCGCACGTCAAAAGGCGTTAGAGTTAGCCCAGGAAGGATATGAGCGGGCCCAAGCGAGGCTTGAAAATGGAGTTGGTTCACAACTGGATGTTACAAATGCTGAACTTCAGTTACGCGAAGCCGAAGCGAATTATGCACAAATGGTCTTCAACTATCTTTCGGCAAAAGCGCAGTACGACCAGGCTATTGGAATGGTTCCATATGTCGATAGCGAAAAACCCTCTTTAAACGAATAAAAATAATTTTCAGAAGTAAATATTATGACCTCTCGATTATTAATCACAGGAATCTTAGCGATAATGCTTTTTGTTGGCTGTTCTGAAGAAGAACAATCTACTCAAGAAGAGTTGGTGAAAACAGTTAATGTTGAAACAAAAATACTGGAAGCCCAACCCTTTGAACGGAATTTAAAATTAGTAGGTACTGTAGAAGCACCCAATGATGTGCGAATATCGGCAGAAGTGTCCGGACGTATCGAAAATTATTTTGTTGAACAGGGGGATGATATCAAAAAAGGAGATCCCATCCTTAAAATTGACGATGAACAGCTGGTCCACGAACGGCAGCGGTTAGAAGCCGTCACTGCCCAGGCAAGAGAAAATTATGAGCGCTTGAAACGGTTGTTTGAGCAGGATAGCATAGGTTCAGAAATTGATTATTTAAACGCGAAATATAATTACGAGCAGAACAAAGCTTCACTTGAAGCGGTAAAAGTAAATATCAATAAATCGACGGTTAAGGCCCCGTTTGATGCGACGGTCGAAAACATAGTGATGGAAGAGGGGGAGATGGCATCTCCCGGTGCTGTATTGGTGCGGTTAATAGGAAATAAAAACTTAAAAGTATCTACTGGCGTGCCGGCGATGTACGCTGATGTGGTTAACAAGGGCGATATAGCACGAATCTGGTTCGATTTTCAGCCTGAGGATACGCTGCAGCTGCCCATAAGCTTTGTTGCAAAAAGTATTAGCCCACAAGCACGTACGTTTGAAGTAGAAGTGAAATTGCCGGAAAGTAGCGACTATAAAGTAGATATGATCGCTAATTTAATGGTTCGAACAATGACCCTGGACCGCTCTATTGTAATAGGCGAAGAGTTCGTTTATAAGAATAATAGCAACGATGTCGTTTATGTTGTTACTGAGGATGATTCGGGAAATAAAATCGCGAAAATGAAACCTGTAAAACTTGGGCCCAGCTATAAGAATGAAGTCGTTATTGCAGAGGGTCTGCAAGCAGGGGATGAACTCATTACAGTAGGATCATCTTTTCTGCAGGACGATATGCGTATCACGGTCGTAGAGTCGCGAGAGAATAGAATTGCACAACAGAATTTGTAGAGGAAAAGAAGTATGGACAACCAAGAAGTCGAAAATAGCAGTTTAACCGGCAACGGTAAAAGCGGCTCAGTAAAACAGAAAGAGTTTTGGCTTTCTACCTTTTCAATCAACAACCGCATTAGTGTACTTGTGTTGGTTGGGCTGATTGCCATTTTGGGGATCCAATCCTATATCAATATTCCCAAAGAATCTGCGCCGGATATTACGATCCCTAATATTATGGTCATTACGACCTATCCCGGTGTTTCGCCTGAAGATATGGAAAGTCTTATCACCCGTAAGTTAGAAGATGAGCTGAGTGGAATTTCTGACATAAAAGAAATGACGTCAACCAGTGCAGAGGGATACTCGAATATTAATCTTGAGTTTAATTCGGATGTCAATATTGATGATGCGCTGCAGAAGGTGCGTGAAAAAGTAGATCTTGCAAAGCCAGAACTGCCTTCTGAAGCAGAAGATCCTGTTATCCAGGAAATAAATTTTTCTGAATTTCCGATTATGCAGGTCAATATATCGGGGCAATACGGGTTAGTGCAGTTGAAGGAAATTGCCGAAGATCTGCAGGATCAGATCGAGGCCGTACCATCAGTTTTAGAGGTGAATTTAGCCGGTGGGTTGGAGCGTGAGGTCAAAGTGGATGTTGATCTGCCAAAGCTCAAATACTATGGGCTTAGCTTTGGCGATATTATTGCTGCTATTCAGCAAGAAAATGTTACGGTGCCGGGTGGAAATATTGAAGTTGGCATCAAAAAGTTTTTACTGCGGGTGCCCGGGGAGTTTAATTCGGTTGATCCTATTGAGGATATCGTTATTGATGCCCCCGATGACAAGCCGATCTATATACGCGATGTGGCAGACGTTAAGTTTGGGTTTAAGGAAAGGGAAACGTACGCTGAACTTAACAGCGATCCGGTAATTTCGCTGTCGATAGTAAAAAGAAGCGGAGAAAATATTTTGGAGACCTCTGCGGCCGTCAAGACCATCATGGAAGAACAATTGCCTGCGCTGCCACCGACTACGAAATACGAAATTACGTCGGACCAGAGCGAAGATATTAATTCTATGGTGAGTAGTCTTGAGAATAATATTATTTCGGGACTGCTATTGGTGATTGGTATCTTGCTGTTTTTCCTTGGGATTCGTAATGCATCCTTTGTGGGTATTGCTATCCCTATGTCAATGTTCTTGTCGTTTATTATTATCGGAGCACTGGGAATGACGATGAATATGATTGTACTGTTCTCGTTAATTCTCGCTCTTGGCATGTTGGTCGATAATGCCATTGTAGTAGTCGAAAATATATATCGCTACCTCGAAGAAGGTTTCGATAATTTTACAGCTGCTAAAAAAGGAACCGGTGAAGTAGCTATTCCTATTATCTCGGGGACATTAACTACCCTTGGCGCTTTCTTTCCGCTCCTGTTTTGGCCGGGTGTGGTGGGAGAATTTATGGGGTATCTTCCACAGACATTGATCATTACGCTCTCCAGCTCACTTTTTGTAGCCTTGGTAATTAATCCGGTTTTATGTGCATTGTTTATGGATTTGGATCAAAAAGAGGGCAGCAGAAATCCCAAGATGACGGACAAAGGACGGCTATTTATAGCCGGTTCGGTTGCGGTCTTGCTCATCATCGGATTAATAAACAGTGTATTAACTTGGACGATGCTTATTATTGCAGGACTACTGTTGTGGGCGGCCAACCGATATGTGATGAGTCCTCTTGGTGCTTGGTGGCAAACAAAAGGGTTGCCCAGAGCACTTGAAAAATATGAGACTACCCTCAAGTGGTCTCTTGACCATGGGAAAACCATTTTGGCAATATCAATATTGACGTTGATTTCCAGCTTTGTGTTTTTTGGTATTTTTAATCCGGGGATAGAATACTTTCCCGAAGGAATTCCACCGGCGCGAGCTTATATCCAGGTTGAAGCTCCTGTAGGCACCAATGTAGAATTCACCAAACAAATTGTTAATAAGCTTGAAGCCAAAGTACAGAATATCCCCAATAACGGAGATGTTGAATCGGTGTTAAGTACCTCTGGATCAGCTATTACGTCGGGACCCGGCTCTAATCAAGGGAGTTCTTCACATTTGGGGACCGTCGTACTCAATTTTGTAGATTACCAACAGCGTGAAGGTACTTCTTTTGAGGCTATGGAGTATGCACGCAGTAATTTCACAAAAGGATTGGCAGGAGCCGAAGTCACCGTAGAAGAAGAACAGCAGGGGCCACCCTCGGGCAAACCCATTAACCTGGAGATAAGCGGCAAAGATATGGCACAGCTCGAGCGCATATCATCCGAAGTGTTAAGTATTATTGAAAATGATCCGGTTTACAGTAAATTGGATGGCTTGGAGACCGATTTGCCCGAACCAAGTCCCGAAGTGCGAGTAGATATCGACCGGGAAAAGGCGGCTGTATATGGTTTATCAACCCAAAGTATTGGTAGTACTATTCGCCAGGCTATTAATGGTGTAGAGGCATCGCAATATCGCGACGGCAAAGATGAGTATGATATTACTGTTCGGTTAGATGAACAGTTCCGCAATGATTTAAGTGCATTGCAGGATCTGAATATAATGGGCGAAGAAGGTCGGCAAATTCCGTTGTCGAGCGTTGCTACGTGGGGCATTCAGGAAGGTCTGGGAGGAATCAAACATAAGGACCAAGAACGGGTAGTAACTGTTTTGGCCGATGTTCGATCCAGTTATAACGCCAATGCCGTACAGCAGGAAGTGCAAACGGTGTTGGATGAGTATTTAAGTAACGAGGTGCCGGCTGGATACAGTACCAGCTGGACGGGCCAGCAAGAAGATCAGCAGGAGGCAATTGATTTCTTATCCACGGCTTTTTTAATCGCTCTTTTCTTGATTGCTTTTATCTTGGTATCACAGTTTAATTCCATCAGCAAGCCCTTTATTGTAATGACCTCCGTAATTATGTCTACGGCGGGGGTATTCTTTGGCTTGGTTATTTTTCAAATGCCGTTTGTGATTATTATGACGGGTATTGGTGTGATTTCACTGGCTGGGGTAGTGGTAAATAACGCGATTGTTCTAATTGACTATATCGATATTTTACGCACCCGCGACAATATGCCGTTGTATGAAGCATTGGTACAAGGTGGCAAAGTTCGTTTTCGTCCCGTGGTGTTAACGGCCTTAACGACTACATTGGGATTAGTACCACTGGCTATAGGTTTTAACTTGGATTTTATCACGCTGATAAATACGCCGGCTGAATTTTTTACCAATATTGGTGAATATCTTTACTGGGGGGGCGAACAAGCTGCCTGGTGGGCACCGATGGCCATAGCTGTTATTAATGGGCTAATCTTTGCAACATTTTTGACGCTAATTTTGGTGCCGGTACTTTACTATCTGTTTGAAAAAGGGCGGCGTAATATTAATCTATTCTTTTTCAATGAGCGAGATCCCGGAATTATTGTTGAGTCTCCCAAAGCCAATGGTACTTCGAAACGCCATCATGATGTGGAACCGACAGTGAAAGACTAAATTTATTTTCAAAAAAGGAAAGCCCGGGAAAGATCTCCGGGCTTTTTTAAAAACACCGGTATTTGCATTTGATATGACCAACTCGGCAAAAAATTGTATCTTTGCCAATCGCATGAAATAGAATAAAAAATCAGCCATACTCGTGATACAACGGATTCAGTCAGTATTCCTTTTTTTAGCTTTCTTATTAAACGGAAGCGTATTTTTCAATGCACTATATAGCCATGCCATGCAAGATCCACAGCAATGGGTGGGATTAAGCTTCGCGATCATTTTAACCATCGCTTCGCTTGGATCGCTGGGGACAATATTTCTATACAAAAACCGAGAAAATCACCGAAAGTGGGTAAGTGCTTTGCTGCTCGTTCAAATAATTGCCGTTGGTTTTGCGATAGGTATTTATATTTCACTGGGCGGTTTTGGTACGTTTTTATGGGATGAAACCATTGGTCTGGGATTATTAGTGCTGGCACTTGGAGCTCAGCTGTATGCACGCAAAAAAATTAAAGACGATATCGAGCTGGTCAAATCGATGGACCGGATTCGGTAATATAATTTCAATTTCATCTTTGCGATATGGCTGAGGAGTATCCAAAAGTAAAAGTACTGGCAGCCCTGTTGGCCGGACTAACTGCTTTTGGATTTGCGCCTATCCTGGTACGCTTTGCCTCCGATACCTCTCCCTTGGTGTTGGTGGTTTACCGCACCGTTTTTGCGGCCGTTATGTTATTTCCCTTTTGGATTTGGCTACGAAGCAGCGAGCAGCGAACGGGAAAAGGCAAAGAGCGGTTGTGGATAGCGTTATCGGGAGTATGCTTGGGACTGCACTTTACCTTTTGGATTTCCTCTCTTTATTATACCTCTGTTGCTTCAGCCTCGGTACTGGTAACCATCCACCCCATTATTATGATTTTGGTTGAACGACTGTGGTTCAAGCGGAGCTTTGCAACATCCACTTGGATTGGGGTACTGTTGGCCTTCTCTGGATCAGTTTTACTGGGGATTTCTGACAGCCAGATAGAGCAGGATTTTGCTGATCCGCTGTTTGGTAACTTTTTGGCGTTGATGGCTGCCATTATTTTTGTGGTGTATCTTCTCATTGGCCAAAAAATTCGAAAGAAACGAGCGTGGATTGATTACGTTTTTCCCGTGTATTTTTATGCCGCCGCGGCCTGTGTATTAATGGCAGTGCTGCTTGGTAAAAACTTGCTCAATATTTCTACAATAGGAGTTTGGGCGGGAGCCGGCTTGGCCTTTGGTCCGCAGATATTAGGCCATGGGTCTATGAATTATGCGGTAAAGTACGTTTCACCCACATTGTTGTCGACACTCATTTTGGTAGAGCCACTGTTAGCATCAGTGTTGGCTTTTTTCCTATTTGCCGAGTTACCTCCGATTGCTTCTATGTTATCAATGGGAATCATTTTGGTGGGGGTCGGTTTAACATGGCGCAGATCAGCTAAATAAATTGCCTGTTAAGAGTTGTAAAGAGTGACGGTATCGCATGATTATAGTATTTAGGTTTCCGTTTTTCGTTTCTATAATCGGTTGAATTTAGAATTCAGAAATAGATTTCAATGACATTAAGGTATTGGATACTACTTTCAGTCAGCTTGTTACTTTTTACGGTTGATCTGTCAGCTCAGACGGTTCGTGTGGTAGATGGGGATTCACGCCGGCCAATTTTCAACGTTTATATCTTTAATAACGAGCGTAACAAAATGGTGTCAACCAATGATGAGGGGGTTGCTCAGATTGATAAATTTTCTGCTGGGGACACACTGAACTTTCAGCATCCGTCTTATCAAAAGTTGTCCATTACTTTTCAGGAGGTAAAAGAGCAGGACTTTCTTGTACAACTAAAAGGGCGACCGGTTTTAATGGACGATATTTATGTGTCAGCCAGTAAGCGGGCTGAGGACCGCACAAAAATACCACAGCCTATAACCCGGATCGATGAAGAGCAGGTTGCTTTTAATAATCCCCAGACCTCTGCCGATATCTTAAAATATTCTGGACAAGTATTTGTCCAGAAAAGTCAGCTGGGCGGTGGAAGTCCTATGATGCGGGGTTTTGCCGCCAACTCAGTTCTATTGGCTGTAGATGGCATTCGAATGAATAATGCAATTTTCCGGAGTGGAAACCTGCAGAATGTTATTTCAATAGATCCCAATGCCATTGAAAATACGGAGGTGTTGTTTGGGCCTGGTTCGATTATTTATGGAAGTGATGCCTTGGGTGGAGTGATGAACTTTCAAACGCGATCTCCGAAACTTTCTTTTGTTGAGCAGGATACCCGCACAGATATCAATGTTATGAGCCGTTTTAGCTCTGCAAATAACGAAGGGACGATTCATGCCGATGTATCCGTTGGATTTGAAAAATGGGCAAACACAACAAGTTTTACGTATAGTAGTTTTGATGATCTGCGATCCGGCGGTGATTTTTACGATGAGTTCCCAAATTTTGGTAAGCGGAAAGAGTATGTGGTACGGCGCGATGGTTTTGATGCGGTGGTGCCCAATGAGGATGTAACGCTGCAGCGTTTTTCGGGCTATGAACAGCTAAATCTAATGCAGAAAATCCGGTTTAAGCCCACATCTGATTGGGATATGGAGTATGGGTTTCACTTGGGGACTACTACAGATATTCCCCGATATGACCGGCTAATTCAGCGCGAAAATGGCGATTCAGGTCCATTGGTGAATGCGGAATGGTATTATGGTCCACAGATATGGATGATGAATACGCTGAAAGTCGATTATTTTAACGGGACAAGTTGGTTTGACAATCTGACGACTACACTCTCTCATCAGTGGTTTCAGGAAAGCCGAAATGACCGGGATTTCCAGGATGATTGGCTCCGAAATCGTGAAGAGAATGTAAATGTTTATATCGCTCAGTTCGATTTTGATAAGCATTTTAATGATAACAAAGCACTATATTATGGCCTTGAGGGTATCCATAATTATGTGGGATCTAATGCGAAATCCACCAATATAGCCACGCAAAATGTGCGTCAGGTGGCTACCCGGTATCCTGATCGGGGAAGTGATTACTCACAGTTGGCAGCTTATGCGAAATATGAGCAGGATATCACTCCTAATCTGACAGCAATTTTAGGGTCGCGGTACAGTCATGTACTGCTGGATGCTGAGTTCAGTAATACCTTTTATGATTTCGACTTTCAAAAGATCTCGCTGAATACGGGGGCATTAAGTGGAAATATTGGCTTTACTTATCGTCCGGCTTATCAGCTACAATTTAATGTGAATGGTTCTACCGGTTTTCGGGCTCCCAATGTTGATGATGTTGCCAAGGTCTTTGACTCTGAACCCGGTAGCGTAGTTGTTCCCAATCCGGATTTGAGTTCAGAGTATACCTACAATCTGGATGTAGCAGTTATTAAAGGTTTTGGTGAAGGAATGCAATTTGAGATAAATGGTTTTTATACCTGGCTGAGAGATGCAATGGTGCGGCGCGATTTTGGAGACTCATTTGGTCAGGATTCTATCATGTATGATGGTACCTCGAGTAATGTCGAAGCAGTTGTAAATGCAGGAAAAGCATATATTTATGGAGTTAAAGCGAAGCTTGAAACGAAAATAGGCACTGATTTTTCATTCAGTGCCCAAGGTACCTATACCGAGGGTAAAGATAAATCAAATGATGAGCCCTTGCGGCACGTAGCTCCACTATTTGGGATGACGTCTTTGACATATCAGCATGACCCAATAAAAGTTGAACTTTTTTCGGAATTTAATGCCAAAAAGCCTATTGAAGATTTTTCTCCTTCAGAACGTAATAAACGCCATATTTATACTCCTGAAGGAACACCGGCCTGGGCTACCCTAAACTTGAGAACATCGTATCAGCTTACTGAAGAAATAGCGATAAATGTTAGTTTGGAAAATATTTTTGATAAACACTATCGTCCCTATTCGTCAGGTATAAGTGCGCCCGGAAGAAATTTTGTATTAGTCCTACGGGGTCAATTTTAGCAAACGAAGTCGGTTATTTCTCTGTTAATAGCAAATAACCGCTTGTTGCTAAAGATCAGTTAATGAACATTAGAAATTTCTTGTAATAACCGATTTTCCAAGAATTTTGGGTATTTTACATTAAACAAATAAAGATACGTTGGTAAGACATTTGCATATAAGATCCATCTGGCGCTAACCAATTGATACGTTATGCAAAACAAGAAATATTATTTTCCGAAAATACGCTACATGCTTGTTGGCGCACTTTCGGTACTACTAATGAGCACGGGGTGTGTTAATACTGATGATATTGATCAGTTCGTTGATGGCAGTGCTGCAGAAGGGTTGGATGTTTCGGTAACAGAGCCTATCGACCGGGATTATGCTGAGATAAAGCAGGATGGTACAATCAAAATGATCACCCGTTACAGCTCAAACACCTATTTTCTGCATCAGGGTATTGAATGGGGATTTGAGTATGAGCTTGTACGAAAATTTGCCCGCGAACATGACCTTGCCTTAGAAGTTATTGTTATTGGTCCCAACGAAAATCCTTATGATTTACTCAATAGTGGAAAGGGAGATCTAATTGCGGCTAATTATACAGCAACCGAGGAGCGAAAAAAATACGTCAAATTTACGAGGCCCTATAATCTGGTTAATCAGGTATTGGTTTTTTCTGATGAGGTAGAAGATCCACCGAAAACGATAGAAGAAGTGGCAGAGCGTGACATACCGATTACGGTTCGCCGAAATAGTTCGTATTACTATCGTATTCAGAATCTGAAAGATCAGGGAACGAATTTAGAAACACACGAAGTGCCCAATACCAAAGATACCGAGTCGCTTCTTTTTGAAATATCAAATAATACCCATCCTGCAACGGTTGCGGATGATAATATTTTCAATGCCTCCAATAAGTATATGCAGGGTTTGTTAAAGGGGCCGACTATTGCTGAAAATGATACCATCGCATGGGCAATTCGCAAAAATGCTACTGACCTTGAAACGGAGTTAAATCGTTTTCTGTATAAGCATTTTCGATTTGGGAAAGTAGGTGAATCACCTAAGAGGTCGACATTTTTAAATGTTTTGCGTAAGCGGTATTTCGAGTCAGGACAACAGATCGCGGAATATTATAATCCTGAGAGGTCAAGCAGAGGCTCCGGTGTGATTTCACCTTATGATGATCTGATTAAAGAGGTGGCAGATTCTGCTGAAGTTGATTGGCTATTAATTGCTTCCATAGCAGCGCAAGAAACAAAATTTAATCCTAATTCAAAGAGTTGGGCTGGGGCAGTGGGATTAATGCAGGTTATGCCTCGTTTTTCTAAAGTGCCGACAGAAAAACTTTATGATGCAGAAACAAATATCAAAGAGGGGGTTCGCATTATTAAGGAACACCTTGACCATTATTCGTATATGGACAGCACCAATAAATGGTCTTTTGCGCTTGCTACATACAATGCTGGTCCGGGTCATATTGCAGATGCCCGCCGCCTGGCAGTTGATCAGAATAAAGATCCCAATAAATGGGAAAATGTGGAAGATGCCCTGCTCAAACTAATGCATAGAAAGTATTACAAGGATGCTCGCTATGGATTTTGTCGAGGAATTGAAACGGTACGCTATGTTAAAGAGATTAAAAACCGATATAAAACCTATAAGAGTATATTGACGATGGCTGACCACAATAAAAAGGCGACGGGACCTGGTGTAATGGGACTGTTTAATTAACCTTGATGACAATAATGGTTACATCATCATGCTGAATATCTTTCGAGAAACTTTTAACGTCTTTGATTATTGCATTTTGAATCTCTTGGGAGGATAACTCTCGATGTTTCTTGATACACTTGAATAATCTCTCTTCCCCATATTCTTCCGTTCCGTCTTCATTTTTGGCTTCCGTTACCCCATCGGTATAAAAAACCAAGACATCCTGTTTTGAAAGCGTAATGGTTTGCTCTTGATAGGGGGTCATCGTGGACATAGCGCCTAAAATTAGTCCGCCCTCCGAGAGTTCCTCCACTTTATTATTATCAGATCTCAGCAAAATGGGAGGGTTATGTCCGGCATTAACAAATTGGAATTGATGGTTTTTTGGGTTAAAAATGCCCCAGAAGAACGTAATAAACTTATCACTGGGTGTGTTTTGGTAGATGATATCGTTGATTTGTCCGGTAGCTGCACTCAGCGAAATATCAACCGGTAGTAGCACGTGCAACATTGCCTGCAGGTTGGCCATAAGTAAGGCGGCGGGCATACCTTTACCGGTTACATCACCAATAGCAAAAAGCAACCTGTTTTCGGGTGCTTCTAAAATATCGTAGTAATCCCCACCCACCTGATATGAAGAGATGTTACTGGCAGTGATATCGAGCTCTGTACTTCGCGGAATAGGATCCGGAAGCAGCCCTTTTTGAATACTTTTAGCAATATTGAGCTCCTCTTCCATGCGCTCTTTTTCGATACGTTCCTCCAGCAGATACGTTTTTTGGATGGAAAGAACAGCAAGATTCCCAAGCGATTGCAGAAAATTATAATCGGAACTACTATATTCTTCCTCATTTGCTCTTGCACCAACCCCAACGAGTGCTACCCGTTCACTTTGAAATTGAAGTCCGATAAGGGCCTTAATCTCATTGTCTGCTAAAAATGGAATTTCTTGTTCCAGAGATTCATCAACTACGGTAAGGTCGTCATCCAACGAAAATAACTTATCAATAGCATCATCCGAAAGCTTACTGTTGATGCCGCTGGTAGCCATTACCTTACGCTCATTCTCGTGCTCAAGCACAAAAAAGAACTTGCGTATGAGCATCTGACCGAGCATGGCAAACTTAAAAATACGGATAATCTCATCGCGATCGACCAGGATGTTGAAATCTTTGCTGAGGTCAAAAAGCGTGTTAAGCTCATATACTTTTCGATCCAGCATTCGGTTGATGCGCCGCAGCTCGGTAAACATTCTGGAGTTAGCTATGGCTACCGAGGAGATGATGGTAAGGCTTTCTACAAACTCAACCTCGTGCTGGCTAAGTGGTTTTTTGTTGCCCTTGGAACCAAGGCATAAAAACCCGATGTGGTCGTTACTGGTCTGCAGATTAAAAAATGTACAGTGTTTATCTTCTTCAATAAGATCAGGCATTTCAAAATCATCAACACCACACTGTACCACCGATTGTTCTTTTACTTCCTTATCCCAGTCAAAAGAGATTGTTTGTCCTTCTTTAGGACAGTTTCGTCCCTTTGATTTTGAAATGATATAATTATCAGTTCCTGGTTGATACAACAGAATCATACCTTTGCTAACCATTAGTTTACCCATAGTAATTAGCAAAAGATTATTGAGAACAAAATCCATGTCTTGAGACTCAATAAGCATTCGCGAAGTCTCAAGTAGGGTTTTTAACTCAAATCTGGAATGTCTTTCCTCGTGTTTGTTGGAAGAGGTGCTCAAGTTTTTATTTATTTTTGGTCATCCTGATTTCGTTCACCGTACCTTCAGTATGGTATTCCACATCGTCCATAAGCTTTCTAATAAGATAAACTCCAACACCACCACGCTTTTTCTCTTTTATTTTTTGTCGCACATCGGGTTTTGAATATTTGCTGGGATCAAAGGCATCGCCGGTATCCAGTAAAGAAATCCAAAAAATATTTCCGTTGTATCCAAGCTCAATATCTACCGTCTTTTTATCATCGTGCTTATAGGCGTGCTTGATAATGTTGGTATAGGCTTCGTCAACAGCAAGGCGTATATCGGCCACTTCTTGTTTGTTGAACCCAAACTCCTTGGCGTGTTTTGCGACAAAATTCCGCACCTCAGCCAAGTGTTCGGTAGAAGCCTGTACAGAAATACTATATGTGGTAGTAGGTTTTGCCAAGGTAATTATGATTCAGCTTCGTCGGTTTCAAACTTTTCAATAGCATCAGATTCGTCTTCCACTATGTCGTAGAGCGAAGGGAATCCCAGCAGGTCAAACACGTTATAAACCTTGGAATTCATGTTCGTTAGCTTTATATCGCCTCCCAAGGAACGAACATCTTCGATATATGCCATAAATACTCCCAGGCCTGCACTGGCAATGTAATCCAACTCATCGCAATTGACGATTATCTGGTGCTTATCCTGATCTATTAACTTCTTGAGCGAATCCTCTAATTGTGAGGCCGTATGAGCATCCAGTTCACCGCAAAGCTCCAACACATCATAGGACTGAACTTCTCTGTGATTAATTTTAAAATTTTTCATTACTGCGGATTTGTTGTTAGAAACTATTCCCTAAAAGAATGAATGAACGACTAAACATAAAAAATTTTATAAACATGGTACGCAAAATTGAGTAAAGGCCTAAATTTATCTGGAATGGTTTAATCCGGTATTGAACATAACTTTAGGCTTACGGAAAGAAGGGGAAAATGATTCAAAAAATAAGGCCTCACGAGTATCAGTCGTGAGGCCCTGACTATTCATCAAGAGAGACGCTACTTGAGCGCACTTCAATATACATTAATTTCAATGGTTTCTACAAATTTTTTGCTAAAAAAATATTATTGCTACCCTTTAAAAATACCCCAAAGCCTCATTTTATGCTATTTAAATGGGAGCCAACGTTTTTCAGAAATTTATTAGTGTTATCGATAACATTATTGGCAGACTTTGAGACGAGTGAACTACAGATGACGTGGCTGTTAGCCTCGGGGAAGTTTGAGATACTTAGTGATTCTGTGCGAGTACCTAAGTTTTGGATCATTTTTTTTATGGCAGAAACAGAAACGACGGTATCCTGCTCCTTCTTATTTTTATAATAATAACCCACAAAAGTGGGATGAGTTATCCCCTTAAAAAGCTCAGGAGTCATATTATGTTCAACAAACGCTCCCAGCTCCAAGGCACCTGCAAGGGCATAACGTTTATCCCAAATTTTGTCCTCAGCAAAAGTAGTATTTTTTGTTGTGATGAGGTGTTTTTGGCCGGGGATAATTTGTAAAGCTTTGCGGCTTAGCTTATTCGTCAACAGTTTTGCACTTATCCCATAAAAATCGATTAATGGTGAGTATAAAATGAGGGATGAGATATCTTCTTTATACTCGGCTTTAGATGCCAGGTAAAGAGATAGGGAGCCGCCGGTAGATGTGCCCATTAAAATAACTTTCTTTCCAATCCGCTTGCCGATTTCCAAAGCAAAGCGAGCCGAATGGAGCATTTTTTCTTCTGTCAAATTCAACAGGGGATACTCGCTTTTGATCCCGTGCTCTTCGATCCGACTTAAAAAAAGATTATACCCAAACTTTTTAGCTACTGTTTTATGAACGGGATTCCCTTCGGGGTGAGACGCACGAAATCCGTGGAGGTAGACTATCGCATATTCGGACTGCTGTGGTTCGGGTGTTTGCCATATTATCTGTGCCTTTGTGCCTTCCTTCAAATCAAACTGTGATTCTCGATTTTCCAGATAGCTATCTAATTGGCGAAGATCTGTAGGAATCTCAGAAATGCTATTTACCATCGATGCATTAGATTAGTTTGTCATTTAATCAGCGTTAAAATAAAAAAGCACCGTAGATTTAACCACGGTGCTTTAATCAACAGTATAAAGAATTCGATTATTCTTCCGTTTTCATCGTATCTGCTTCAGCAGCATTAGGTTCCTGCATATCCATCGTCATTGAAATCCAAGATTTTGCATTATGGTTACGCATCAGCTTATCCTGCAACTTTTGGGCCATTTCTTTAGTAGCAACGTGTCCCAATCGCACTCGGAACCAAACATCGCCTGTTTCTTCATTTCCCATTTTAACGACATAAGCATTTTCATAGCCTCGGTCCACCCACTTCTGTATCTGAGCTTCCGCTTTTTCTTCCGAACGCCAAGCTTCTACCTGAACTGCAAAGGCACCATTGCTGTCATATTCAATTCTATTTCGCTCACGTTCTCTTTTGGCAGCCTCAATACTATCTTGACGAGCTTGCTCAATGCTATCTTGGCGTTGCTGTTCAAGACGCTGCTGTTTAACTCGTTCCAACGAATCCTGACGGGCCTGCTCTCTCTGTTGAATCTCTTCTTCACTCGGTCCGCAGGCCTGTAGCATACTGATTGCCATCGCCGAAGTTATAAGAAAAATAACTGCTCGTTTCATAAGCTTAGTGTTGTTAATGTATTGGGATGAATTGTTTTAACCTTACTATCTTAATTTTACTTAAAAAAAGGAATGGTACAAAACTAATTAAATAAAAAAGATCATTTTATTTAATTAGGCTACTATTTGATCCTTCAAAAGGATAAAAATTCGGGGCAAACGGTTGCTATCAAGGATGTTTCTATTTAGATTTGATCTAAATTTTTCACTTCTCAGAGAAGGATAAGCACTATTATAGGCACAACATCAAATAGTAAATCGCCCCCGTGGTATCTATTACTTATAGCGGGACTTATTGCGACCGGTGTTTTATTACCCCTTGTTTATTTATTGATCAGGGCTTTTGAAGCATCTCCGGAGATGCTTAATAACGTTGTTTTCCGGATGCGAAATCTGCATCTGCTTGGTAACACCCTGTTATTAACATTTGGGGTGTTGCTGTTGGATATTTTGATAGCATTGCCATTGGCTTATATATCAGTAAGAGTTCAAATAAGGGCGCGGAAGTTTATTACTATATTAGGGGTTCTTCCGTTGGCAATTCCCGGTTATGTAATGGCTTATGCGCTGTTGGGGCTTGGGGGATATAACGGAACCTTTCAGGCTTGGTTTGGATGGACGCTTCCACGCATCAATGGTTTTTCGGGTTCATTAATTGTATTAACGCTTTGCACGTTTCCTTATCTGTATTTAAATCTTAGGACGGCACTGGCGGGCATGGATCGTTCTATTGAGGAGGTATCGCGGTCACTGGGACATGATGCAAAATCTACATTTTTTAAGGTGATACTGCCGCAGTTGAGGCCGGCCTTACTTGCGGGTTCACTCCTGGTTAGTCTTCATGTAATCGGTGATTTTGGAACCGTTTCGCTGATGCGGTTTGAGACGTTTAGTTACGCTCTATATTTACAGTACATTGCAGCATATGATCGGATTTATGCGGCCTGGTTGGCGTTGATGCTTCTGGCACTTACCACGGGGGCGTTGGTATTAGAGTATAAATTGCTTAAAAAGGCGATTTATCATCGGCTGGGACGTGGGGTATCCAAAGCCAAAAATTATTTAGCGTTGGGGTCATGGGCTATTCCCGCTTATACTTTTGTAGGGATATTATTTTTAATTGCGATTGTTTTACCGGTTTCTTCGATTGTTTTTTGGCTAAATCAAACAGCTTTTGCCTCGGTTGCAGGCAATTTATACGACGCCTTTTTGCATTCTGTGCAGGCATCGGCCCCGGCAGCGGTTCTTACAACCTTGATGGCATTGCCACTTGCATATATTGGCGTCCGGTATAAAACGAAGTTAAGTAGTCCTATTGAACGGGTTGCTTATTTGGGATATGCAACGCCGCCGCTTGCTTTTGCACTGGCTTTTGTATTTTTCTCTCTGCAGGTGTCTACAGTACTATATCAGTCCCTGTTGTTATTGGTTATTGCATATTCGTTGCACTTTTTGGCAGAGGGCATTGGCCCGGTACGCAGTGCTTTATATCAGGCGCCGGAAGATCTCGAGGAGGCGGCACAGTCATTAGGGTATTCATCCATAAAGTCATTTTTTAAGGTTACCCTGCCATTGCTGCGCGGTGGAATTATTGCGTCGGCATCTTTGGTTTTTTTATCTGCAATGAAAGAGTTATCGATAACGTTCTTACTATCACCCATAGGGTTTGATACCTTGGCATTGAACGTATGGTCTTACACAGGAGAAGCAATGTTTGCCGAAGCGGCTCCCTTTGCACTGTTAATTTTGTTATTTTCATCCCTGTTCGTGGGATTTTTGTTCACTAAGGAGTTGAAGAAATGATGAGTGATTTACTTACCGTAAAAAGTTTAACAAAATCCTTTGATGAGAATGGTCCGGTTGTGGATAGGCTGGACTTTGAAGTCAGAGAGCATGAGATTTTTGCCCTTCTGGGACCAAGCGGTTGTGGTAAGACAACATGCCTGCGACTCATTTCGGGGTTTGAAGATGCAGACGAGGGAGAAGTACGATTAGACGGCAAGTTACTGGAATCTCCGGAAACCCATGTAGCCCCCCAAGACCGGGGCATTGGTTTCGTGTTTCAGGATTATGCCCTCTTTCCTCATTTGTCAGTGATAGAAAATGTGGCGTTTGGGCTTACCGATATTCCAAAGCACAAACGGTTGGTATATGCCGAAGAGGTATTATGCCGAACGGGAATGGGTGATTATAAAGATCGAAATCCCAGCGAACTTTCGGGTGGTCAGCAGCAACGTGTAGCATTGGCCCGTGCTATTGCACCCAAACCAAAGTTGGTGTTGCTTGATGAACCATTTTCTAACCTTGATGCCATGTTGCGCGATTCTATGCGTAAAGAAGTAAGGGAAGTACTAAAGAAAGCTGGCATGAGTGCCTTGCTTGTTACGCATGATCAGGAGGAAGCTCTTTCCTTTGCGGATCGCATTGCCGTGATGAATGACGGGAAAATCGAACAAATCGGTACACCGGAGGAAGTCTATTATAATCCGAAGACAAAGTTTGTAGCACAATTTCTCGGCCGTACAAATCTTTTCCATGCGAACGCAAACGGGGGATCGAAAGTAGCAACAAAATTGGGTCCCATGAACCTGAATTGTAATGCCTGTGGACGTGTACTCTGTTCTATTCGTCCAGAACATTTAACGTTGGAGAAGCCTAACAATCAAAAACCGGAAAATATAGGCACGGTGCTCGGACGTGAGTTTAAGGGGCACGATATTACCTATCATGTGCAGTTGGGAGAGCAGAAATACTTGGTACATACCGACAATCGTGTCCTTTTTGAGCCCAATGATGCGGTGGTTATCAAACCGCTTGAGTCAGCGGTTATCTTGGATGAATCCGATAAATAAAAACTTGATCTTATGAGCTTTTTATTACTACTCGTAATTGCCGCTATTTGTGGTGCTATTGGCCAAAGTATTGCAGGGTATTCGTTGGGCGGCTGTTTAATTACGACGGTTGTGGGATTTATTGGTGCCTTGATTGGCAAGTGGCTGGCTGCAGAAATGGGGCTTACCTACATTCTTCCCATTGAAGTAGGCGGAGAGACGTTTCCGATTATTTGGTCAATATTGGGATCTGCACTCTTTGCCGTTGCAATTGGATTATTATCTCGCGGAAAAGATCGACTAAAGAAATGATGAGTTGGTGAGGAGTACAAGTCATTATTCTGTTCGTCTGCTACGATCTATTGGGGAGCAGAAAAATCCTGATTAAAGGGGTTTTTATCAAAACCGGGTGTGACTTTCACGAAACCATGTGAAGTAGCATTATGGCAGGAATTGCAAGATTTAGCGAGATCTATCGTTTTTTGTCTAACCTCATCCCAGTTTTTGTTAGCCAATGCTGTTTCCACGGGTTCAACAGCAGGATCGAAAATAAGTTTCATAAACCGTTTAATGTCATATCCTTCATATCCGGGGATGTTTTGTTTAATACCATCTGCTGCCGCTCTCACTTCATGAAAATAAAAGGTGGCTAATTCATGATTTTTTGCGTTAACAGCTAAAGCGTATTTGTGAAAATATTTTTGTAGCTGTCCCATAGCATCAGCAAGTTCGGGGGTATCCTCTTTCGCTTTTTTAACCTCTTGTTGTGTTTCTGATGCACTATTATCCGATTGTTCGGTTGTGCATTGGATGGTTAGAAAGGCACATAGTACGACACTCAATACAAGAGATAATAGTTTAATAGGACTCATTCCGGCAAACATTTTTTAGAGGATATATTCACTATTTAAAATGAGTCTAAGTATATAAAAAAATGACTAAAGGTGGAATCGAAAATCAATTTGTTACGATAGATTAAAATAGCCGCGATACACTGATATTAAGCAACACCGTGGGTTGGTCCAGGCGGGTAGCAAGGTCGAGTCGGAACAGCCCCAATATACCATTTAATGATGCTCCTATCTCCCAATGAGTGCCACTGGTTTGTCTTGGTTGGTATCCGGATTGAGACAAAAAATTGTCGTTTTGTAACCAGGTTTGTGCCATTCCTCCGAAGATTATAAACCCGATATTACGATCTGTTAGTGCTTGTAATCCCAATAGCTCGAAGGGTATGGTACGGAAATTATGCTCGGCATTTATCGAAAAATATTGTTGGCCCTGGTAGGGACGATTTCGGATCGTTTTCATTACACCATACGGAGCTGTTGCACCGATAGTGCCATCGATGATGCCCCATTTTTGTGGGGGAAGATCTCCGCTGTAGGTACCACCCTTGATAGTAAAATCCAGCGTGTTGGATAAAAAGCGGCGTTTATAAAAGGTGGGTAGTGACCATGAAACGAATCCCGTATAACGAGTAAATTCATAGTCGCTGCCAAGAGCATCTGACGAGTGTTCGATACTCAGCTGAATCCTTTTTTGTGATGTGACTCCAAAATTATAGGTTTCGTCAATATTATATCCGGTTGTAAAATCGATTGATTGTAATGTTCCTTCGGGAATGCCGGGATTAGCCTGAAAGTTCTGAGTGTTTCCCAGTATGTCATAGGCGGTAGTAGTAGCCAGGGATGTGTGGTTTTGATGGTTGTATCCCACTTCGAGAGATATATTTTTGGGAAATTCCCACCCAGAAAAAAATCGAAACCCTTCTGATCGATAATAATCAAAATAGCCTTTGTGACCCAGCAAATTGGGAATGATGGTATAGTAGGGGGCATAAATGTGGGACTGGTATCGTGTTTTGGTGTCTGCGTGATAGCCACCGCCAAGGGTTGCCGAGCCCCAGCTGCTCTGAAGCCACGTCATGGAAAGACCTCCGGCATAACTCCACTCTTGGTATCCTGTGTTGTATCCGCCCCGACCGCGTATATTGAGCCACTTGGTCGCATCAATGCTATAGCGTAATCCAATGAACGCTTGGTCAACGCGATTGTACCTTCCGTCAGGCATCATATTGCCGGGTATTTCATTCAGGAAGCTCAGAAATCGAGAGTTGGATTCGCCCTCGTTTTCTTCTCCATCATCAATAAGCTTTGCTAAAAATCCGCTGGGCTTAAACGCTTTTTCGAGTGTGGCTGTACTGTCGAGGGTAGTATAGGCTTGTTCCTCTTCAGAAGAAAGGGGAACGGTGTTGACCTGCCGGACGATCAATGAATCGGATTGAACGGTAGTGCTATCGACGCTAAAGCGTTCCTCCTTTTCATAGAGCGAGTCCGGTAACGGGGTGTTGACTTGGTAGTTAGTAATACGTGAAAGCTGATTGAATTTAATCATCGGAAAATTGAGTCCAACCATCTTTATCTTGATATCGCCTCCAATACGTACATCTACCGGCAACCAAAAATCTTGACCGAAATTATTAAACTGCTGTTTGTAAGAAGTGCTAAATGATTTTATAGGAGCAGGAAATTTGACGACGTCGTTCGGGACTAAATCGACTTCGATCAGGGCATATTCCTTTGCCAACACAAAAGCAGTTCCCTCGAAGAGCGGCTGTAGTTTTCGGTCAGGTGATACTTCAATTACATATACTGTTTGATTATCGATGGAAGTCTGATCTACAAGCTTAAAGTTATAGTATTTAAGTGCTTCAGGATGGGTGATACCTACCAGCTCGAATTCTGCAATTTCGATGTCATCATCATAAAAATTAGGCAGGTAACTGACCCCGGCAAAGTTACTTGCTGCCTCAATATTAGCAGTTTGTCGCTTCGATTTTTGCACTTCGCGGTGTCCTCGCTGTTTATCCCAAAAAACCTCGGAAACGGATTCGGTAATGGAAACAATCGATGTGTCGTTCGATAACGACTGACGAGTGTAAGCTTCTGCTTTATAGGTTTTCAGTTCTTTACGCCACTGCTGCTTCCGATTAATTACTTCGCGCATAATTCGCATTCCGGGATCTTCATCGGTAACGACAATTTCCTGCATTTCAGTGACTGACGGATGCAGAGAGATGTTCTGTCGGGCTTCTGATGTTTGGCTGATGGTCAGTTCCTGGGTTTCATAACCGATATAGCGAATAACAAGTGTAGCCGGTAAAAGCGAGTCCGGAATAGAAATAGAAAAGTTACCATTGCCGTTGGTGATTGTTCCGCGATAAGTGTCTTTAATCAGAATATTGGCCGCGGGGAGTGTTTCCTCTGTTTGGGCATCGATTACGGTGCCGCTAATTGTTTTTTGTGCCCAGGTTGTAGAGCTGATACAGAGCAAGAGCAATAGTAACGCTGAAGTTTGGATATTTTCTGTCATGGAAAAAGTTTGGTTCTAAAACGAAGGGGATATTGTACTATTTCGCTCTGAACAAGTTACAGTAAAAGTGATAGACTTTGCATAGTAAATGCTGAGTGTTGCCATAATTGAAAATTTAGCTTGTGCTTTTAATACTAATCTCCGTATCGTAAAAGCCGTTGCACCAACGGCCCCTATAGTTCAAGTGGATAGAACGGAGGTTTCCTAAACCTTAAATCCGGGTTCGACTCCTGGTAGGGGCACAATATTTTCTTTTATATTATTTTAACCCAATCCATCAAATTGTGTTTAAAAAAATCAACAGGTACTTCTTGAAAAGATAATGTGGATAATTCTTCATCTGTGAAAGTTGGTTTGCTGTTGTCCATGTAATGCCATCTTTGTGGAATCAAAGTTGGTGATTCCAAATTTGGCCATATCAGCAGCGGTGGAGAGAATAGCTCCCAAATCCCAGTTCGCAGTCGGATTACCTCGCTTATTTAATCTTGCTACAAGCTTATCTCGGACCAGCGATCGCAGGGTAGTGAAATGCATCATATCAAGCGGCTGAAAGATTTTTTGTTGCAGGATCTCTTAGTTGAAATGTCCGGGCGCATTATATTTGCTCCCAATTTATGAATTATCAGAACAGGGTTCAGAGGCCTATTGTGATATTGAAACAGGTCAGATCTGTATTGATAAAGCCATAAATGAAATGGGACAAATCAGACTGGCAGTGTATACCCTCTTTCGTCAAGGATGAAGATGAAAAGGGAATCAAATAAAAAAGCCCGCCTTCGTCGGCGGGCTTAAAAACTACTCTCTTGATATTATTTAACGGCTTATCTGTTAGTAAGACCACCGAGGATGATAATCCTTACGAAATTTCTTTTCATATTTTTATATTTAATTTCATGCACTTGTTCATGTATTATTGTATAATACTTCTTATGAAATCATTGACCGACAAACAGCGACAACTTTGGGAATACATCCTAAACTTTTATGAAGACTACGATCAGTTTCCAAGCTATGAAAACATGCAGCAGGAGTTTGGATATAGTTCTTCCAACAGTATTTACCAACATCTGCAAGGGCTTACCAAGAAAAATTATTTGAATAAACATGGCAGAGGCCATTACGATATCCATCCGAGTAAGCGGAATCAACTGAGCGGCTTTTATCCCGGTATTCCTGTTAAAGGACGTATTGCAGCAGGAGCTATGCATGAGGCCATCAGCGAGAATCTCGGTCATCTTCCGGTAGAGATTCATCCCGAAAAATCAGATCACTATTTTGCGTTGATTGTAGATGGAGAAAGTATGATTGATGCTGATATTCGCGACGGTGATTATATTATTATTGATCCCCGAAAGCCTAAAGATGGAGAGATTGGTGCCATTCGTTACCGTGGTGAAACCACCTTAAAGACGATTCGAAAAAGAGAGGATGGTATTACTTTGCACCCTGAAAACCCATCTTATGAGCCCATCAACATTACGCCGGATGAATGGGAGGAGGTAACAGTTTATGGAACGTATGTTGGTAAGGCTTGGAAGAAAAACGGAAACTGGGGACTTATTTTCCGAAACGGATAATAGTGTAATCCAGGAAGCCCGAATATTATAGAAGAATAACCACTGCATATTCAAAACTATTTCTTTGTCTGTACCATGCGCAGCATTATGACATCATAAACAGCATGGGCACTCATGGCGGCGATAAGTCCAGCATGTTCAAAGAGGTAACCCAACATCATGCTGAGGCTAAACATCATCAGACCGAAAATAATGTGGGCTATTGAAGTGAATTTAAAGTAGCCGTGGATACCAATAAAAATAGCGGAGGTGATCCAGATACCAAGCAGGGGCTGGATGGCACCGCGAAATAGCAGTTCTTCGCCAGTCCCCGCAAAGGCGGATAGTTGAATACGATCAAAATGGGTAAGCTTCATTTTTGAAATGATTTTTACAATGTAAAAGTCATTGAGTACGTCGGCTACCGGCGGACGCTTGATAATAAATCCAATGAGGCCCGCTGCAATGGCTCCTGATAATATGCCTATAAGCAGTTGAAAGCTCGTTGTGTAACCGTGATCAAAAGCTGTAAGTAGACTTTTTTGGTGAACGAATCGAAAAAGAAGAAGGGCAACAATCAGATAGGTGAGGGTAGAAAGAAGAGAGAGTAACAGCAAGTTATGGCTTGGCAACCGCGAGTCATCGTCAGTATCAGGTTGGGCGTTATTTTCTTCATTGAGCATAAGAATTCTGATTTACTTGATTGGGCATAAAATGCTGTAATGAATAATATGCTTCCAAAAGTATAAATTTGTAAAACCAATTAGCATAAAAGTCTGAATTATGTAAGTTGGCAAATATTGCTAAAACCTTTCAACCTCTTTGAAATCAACTTTGATATTATGAAACGATTGCTGCTCTTTCCTTTGCTCATATTTTTTGCATATCCACAGGATATGCAGGCACAGGATCTTAGAATTGATCCCCAAATGTATGAGATTATTGATGCGGTCAGTGCGGATCAATTGGAATCAGATATACGAACGTTAGCTAATTTTGGAACGCGGCATACGATGTCAGATACGTCGTCATCAGAACGGGGCATTGGTGCAGCTCGCAGATGGATTAAGCAGGAATTTGAGAAGATTAGTCAGGAATGCAGTGGATGTCTTGAAGTGCACGAGCAGCGCACGCTGGTTGAGGGGGATCCTGAAAGTCGTATTGACGAAGATACATGGGTAGTAAATGTGTATGCTGTTTTGAAAGGCAATACGCACCCTAATAGATATGTGATTATGAGTGGGGATATTGACAGCCGTGCTTCAGATATAATGGACGAAGAGATCGATGCCCCCGGTGCCAACGATAATGCATCGGGTATGGCCGGAGCAATAGAGGCAGCGCGGGTGCTGTCCAAGTACGAATTTGAGAGTAGCATTATTTTTGCCGGACTTTCGGGCGAAGAACAGGGACTCTACGGTGGACGTCACATGGCGGAAATGGCCAAGGAAGAAGGCTGGGAAATTATTGGCGTTCTCAATAACGATATGATCGGGAATATTCGGGGAATTGATGGTGTGGTAGACAACCGTGAATTTCGCATTTTTTCAGAGCCTTATTCTTCGCAAGCTACTGAGCGTGAATTACAGATGAAACGCTTTTTTGGTGGAGAAAATGATGGTATTTCGCGTCAGCTTGCCCGTTATATTTATGAAACGACTGAACTTTATATGCCCCGGATGGATCCCATGCTGATTTATCGCCTGGATCGCTTTGGTCGCGGTGGTCATCATCGTCCGTTTAACGAAGCCGGTTTTGCCGGGGTTCGCATCATGGAAGCCCACGAAAATTATACGCAGCAGCATCAGGATATTCGTACCGAGGATGGCATTGAATATGGAGATGTGATTGAACACGTCGATTTCGACTATGCCAAGAAGCTTACGGCAGTGAACGCTGTAGCAATGGCGTCGCTGGCGAAGGCTCCCCCTGCACCGAAGAATGTAGAAATAGGTGGTGCCGTTGAACCTTCAACTACGCTGCGTTGGGAAAGACCGGATAATGACCTTATTAAAGGATATAAAATTTACTGGCGACCAACGTCTGAATCGCTTTGGGAAAGTCAGCGATATGTAGGCGATGTTAGTGAGTTCACCCTCGAAAATATCGTTATCGACAATTACTTATTTGGGGTTTCTGCGGTTGGAAAAAATGGACACGAAAGTGTGGTTTCATATCCATCCGGATTAATTCGTGATTAATTTTTCAACTATGGCCATGGCAGGGCTCATTAGTGCTAAATTACGGAGTATTAAAATTCACCTTTTTTGATTCCACTTGTCGCAAGTGCAGCGGCAGGATGGTAATTTCTTTGCACTTACTAATTCATCACAAAAAAAATAGAAAACCATGAAAAAACGAATATTCTCTATTTTAATAGCGGTTATAGCTTTGTTGTATTGTGATAAAGCTGTAGCCCAGTCCGATCTGTTTACGCTCGAGAATGTCTTTGATCTGGAATACGTATCCGATACGCAGATTTCACCGGATGGAAAACAAGTGGTCTATCAGCGTAATTTTATGGATATAATGGAAGATCAGCGGCGCTCAAACTTGTGGATAGTGAATACCGACGGAAGTCGGCATCGTCCGCTAACATCAGGTAACAATAATAACTTTTCGGCTCGTTGGTCGCCCAGTGGAGATCGCTTGTTGTTTGCCTCCACACAGAGTGGTTCCAGCGAACTGTATATACGCTGGATGGATACCGGTGAAACAGCTAAGATTACCAATCTGACGCAATCCCCGCGCTCTATAAGCTGGTCTCCTGATGGGAAATATATTGCCTTTACAATGTTTGTCCCCGCCAGTGAAAAGCCGATGGTATCGCTGCCCGGCAAACCCAATGGCGCAAACTGGGCCGATCCCGCAAATGTTATTGATGATCTCGAATATCGCCGTGACGGGTCTTCCGGCTTTGTAAAAGATGGATTTACGCATGTGTTCGTTATACCCGCTGAAGGCGGAACCCCTCGACAAATTACCGAGGGTGATTACAATCACAGTTCTCCTGAGTGGACGGCTGACGGGGAGCATCTTATCATATCATCCAATCAAAAAGAAGATTGGCAGTATAAAGAACGTGATACTGAGCTCTATAAAGTTTCGGTCGATGATGGAGAAATGGTGCAGCTTACGGATCGGCGCGGACCTGATTATGGGGCACAAGTTTCGCCTAATGGGCAACAGGTAGCTTATCTTGGGTATAATGATAATATGGACAGTTACCAGCTTAGCAACGTTTATGTGATGAACGTGGATGGTTCCGGGAAGCGAGCATTGACGAATAATTTTGATCGTAGCGTGAGCAACCTGCAATGGACTGATGACGGAAGCGGACTCTATGTTCAGTATGATGATGAAGGCAATGGAAAAGTTGGATTTATTGCATTGAATGGTTCTCAAAGTGTGCAGAAGATTTTGGATGATCGAGGTGGTACCACCATCGGACGTCCATACGGAAGCGGATCATATACTGCTTCAAATGGCAAAATCGCTTATACCTATGCCACGCCGTATCATCCGGGAGATGTGGCGGTGACCGATCGTAATGGTAATATGAATCGGTTAACGAAGGTGAATGAAGATCTGTTTGGTCATAAGACACTGGGTGAGGTAGAAGAGATTTGGTACGAATCATCGTATGATGATAAGTTGGTTCAAGGGTGGATTATTAAGCCCCCAAACTTTGATCCTGATAAAAAATATCCGCTGATCTTGGAAATTCACGGCGGACCACACACCAACTACGGCAATCGTTTTACGGCTGAGCTGCAGCTGATGGCTGCCGCAGGCTATGTTGTCGTTTACACCAACCCAAGAGGCAGTACCAGCTACGGTAAAGCCTTTGGTAACTATATCAACAAGAATTATCCCAGCGAAGACCATGATGATCTGATGTCGGGCGTAGATGCAGTGATCGACAAAGGATATGTTGATGCCGATAGCTTGTATGTCACCGGTGGTAGTGGCGGTGGGGTACTTTCGGCCTGGGCTATTGGTAAGACCGATCGCTTTAATGCTGCCGTTGTAGCCAAGCCGGTGATTAATTGGTACAGCTTTGTTCTTACTTCGGATGGGTCTTCCTATCATAAATACTGGTTCCCGGGTTTTCCATGGGAAAATCGCGACCATTATATGGATCGTTCTCCTATTTCGCTGGTGGGTAATGTGACAACCCCAACGATGTTGTTAACGGGCGAAGAAGACTATCGCACCCCTATGTCAGAAACAGAACAATATTACCGAGCATTACAGCTGCAGAAAGTGGAATCAGCGATGGTTCGTATTCCGGGTTCCGGTCATGGTATTGCCAGCCGCCCAAGCAATCTGATGAGCAAGGTGGCACATATTTTGGAATGGTTCGACAAGTACTAATTGTTACATAATATAAATTTATCTAACAGCCCCGGTGGGATTTACTCATCGGGGTTTTTATTTGGGATAATTTCGAAGGATTTTTCTTTCAATGAAGCATTGTCACTGATATCTTCAGCACCTTTTAAAAAGGATCTATCAATAAAGTTCTCGAAAAATGTATTTAACTAACAGGATTGCTATATCTACACTTACTTTATCAATATTCATCTCACTATTGTTTTTGGGGATATATACTAACAGTCAAGCCCAAGAAGCTGAAACCCTGGATACCCTGATAGTTTCTAAAGAGGTAATTATATCATCAAGCCGGGTACCTCAAACGGCTGCCGGATCGGGTCGCAATATCTCAACTATTTCTGCCCCCATGATGGAAACTACTCCAGCTCATACTCCCGACGAAATGCTGCGCTATATCCCTGGGGTAGAGGTGCAGTCGCGTGGTGCGTTTGGTACGCAATCAGATTTTAGCCTTCGAGGAAGTACGTTTTCGCAGGTACTGGTACTGGTTGATGGAATGAGGATAAACGATCCATTGACGGCACATTTTAATTCCAATATTCCGGTTGCTCCGGCCGAAATTCAGCATATTGAAGTATTGCATGGTCCGGCGGCCGCACAATACGGTGCTGATGCGGTTGGAGGTGTTATCAACATTATTACGCATACTTTTGGCAGTCAATCAAATGAGAAGAAAACCAATGCTCACATTAAAGCAGGATATGGCCAAAATAATTTAAAAATGGGCCGTGGCGGGTTTTATCACAGCGCTGAAAATTATCGCCTCAGTGGAGGTGGGATGTGGCACCAGAGTCCGGGACAGCAGCTGGCTGATGACTATAAAAATCGGTTTAATATTGCCAATGGATCTATTTCAGGTGGCATTAAATTAAACAATAAATGGGATTTGGCGCTTCGAACTGGTTATGATTACCGAGATTTTAATGCCCGCTATTTCTATACTGCCAGCCCGTACGATGATGCCACCGAAACCGTATCGGCATGGTGGAATCAGATACGGCTGCAGCGATCATCCGAAAGTAGTATTACAACCCTAAAAGGGTCGCTAAAGCGAAATAGTGATGAATATATCTTTAACCCTAATACGCCGGCCAACGAGCACACTACAACGCTGGGTTCGTTGCAGATGTATCAATATAGAAAGTTGGCGGCCGCTTGGGATATTACCTTCGGCGCGCAGTTGGAAAATCGAAGTATACGTAGTACCGACCGAGGGGATCATAACAATTGGCATTACGCAGGGTTTACGATGTTGCAGTGGAAGCCGACCAATCCAGTCACAATTTCAGGGAGCCTGCGACTGGATCATGATGAAAATTACGGTACGGAGCTAATGCCTCAGCTAAGTTTTTCGTACCACCAAGAGCGATGGATTTTGCGGGCTTCGGGTGGTCGTAGTGTTCGGGCCCCCAGTTACACGGAGCGATTTATTTCAACGAATCTGGCCGGCCCCCTGGCGGAGGGACGTAATGTCGGAAATCCCTGGCTACAGGCTGAGCGAGCATGGTCCGGAGAAACAGGTATGGATCTATTTCCGTGGAAAAATGTTCGCTTTTCAGCAACGGGATTTGTCCGAGAGTCAACCGATTTAATTGACTATGCCCTTACAAATACTACTCAAATTAGAAATAATGAAAATCTGCAGGCCGGCGGAAATTATCTGTATGCCCAAAACATCAACAACATAACGACAGCGGGTGTAGAAACGGAACTTTCTGTGAGCCAAGACCTGGGCAATCGCTGGCTGGTTAGCAGTACAATAGGCTATGCTTTTACCGACTTTTTTGGGGATGACAATGTAGCCTCAAAATACATCGCAAATTATGCTCGACATCTGGTAAATGGAATCCTAAGCGTTAGCCATGGACCGATGGAGGGGACGATAAGTGCAGCCTGGAAAAAGCGGGAACCTTCCGCCAACCCAAATATTGGGGCTTTTAAGTCGTCAATTTACAGCTTGTGGAATCTGAAACTCAATTATGAGATCACGCCACGAGTGTCACTTGGAGTACAGGTTGATAATGTGTTTAATCAGGAGAATCAGGATGTCCTTGGCGCGCGTATGCCGGGACGCTGGGCGTTGGGAACAGTAAGTTGGAGATTATAAACTGATTTTACAGGAGTAGGAGGATTTAAATTTTAGATCCTCGTAGTAAAATACTGCGGGGATCTTTCTTTTTTATAATAGTATTATCATCGCATTTCTGTGGCTGGGGTTGGTAATTCCTCCACTGGTGGACGGCCCATTATACCACGCTTATTGTGCAGGGATTGGATTTGGCACTGCTGCTGCCATTGAGTTTGTTGGAGGGATCGCCATTTCGCAGCTATTTAATTCCGGGATTCATTCTTTTAACTGTGTTTGGAGTATATCCCTTGGTTGTTGTATTATTGTATCATCAAAAAGAATGGGCTTGGCTGGGAGCACTATCAGTTAGCATAATGTTGATAATATGGATAGTTGTAGAAGTTTAAAGGTCGGCTATCATGCTGATCCGCCGTTGCAGCTCATTTATGGAGTCCTTGGTGTTGTTGTACTGGGTCTAACACAAACATCTTCGGTAAAAGGTCTTTGTCATACAAGGTCATGACCTAAAATATTGGAACCAATAGTGGCCGGTTGCATAAATTAATAGGGGATTATTTGTTAGTAATCCCCTATTAATGAAGCTGTGAAATAATGTTGTTTATTGATTCTTTCTGTTGCTCATACGCCAACCTCTCCAGACAGGAAATCCGTTTTTATCTCGAAGTTGCAGCGTCATTTGATTCCGTTTTATTGTAGAGGCAATAAGAGCAGGTTTGTTTTCAAATGTAACGCGTGAGCCGGTAACAACAACCTGATCACCTTTCTGTATTTTTTCTTGTTGCTCTAAATACCAAGCAGGTCCAAGGTGAACCGGGATGGTCTCGTTATCGGTTTTGATGGTCATGTGAACGCCCATCTGATTGGCTTTAGCCTTACTGGCCTGATAGGTAATATCTGTAACTTCACCCTCAACAGTTTCTATGCTCGAGGTATCGAATTCCCGATTATACATCTGCTTTTGCATCTTTTTCCCGGATCGCTGCTGCGCAAAAACAGTGGTTAGGAGGGGGGTAATTACAAAAAACAGGACGATATTTATTAATGTTCTTTTCATAATGATTATGTTTGATATAGTTGATGTTTTAGAGTTTTATACTCCATCCTAATCCTACGCTAAAATCCGAAGCTGATTCGGTTAGCCCGAATGAAAGATTGGAGTTAAGACTCATCTTATTAGAAGCTTGTAGGGTGAGTCCGGTTCCTACTGTTAGTGGGGGATCAATTTCATTAATAATTTCTGTTATCCCGGAGAAAGAGACAATACCCATCCATTTGCCGTCATGGAACGACTGTCCCAAGGCTGCGCTGTAAGTTATAATATTGTTGAAATCGAGATCGTCCATATCTCCCAGTTTCCAGAACATCCCGTTGGCCAGAAAAAGCGTTTGTGCAGTGATGCGTTGTGACCAAGATAAACCGCCTCCCAAATCCCATTTGCCGGTACCAAAACCTTTTTTGGGATTAGCAAGAGGGATCTTGACGCCTGCATGGGCGCTAATGGCAGTGGTTCTGTTCTCCGTTGAAAAAAGTTCTGTAGATGCGGACAAAGAGGGGTCTCCAAAGTTAGTCTGGGTATAGGATAGGGTATCAGCGGTACCTAAATCGACTTTTCTATTCCCCCTTCTTTTACTACCGTTTGCGCTATTACTAATCATACCGTTTTTGGGACCGCCGGTAGGTAGTATTCCAGTGCCAACATTCGAAACCCATGGAGTACTTTGAGCGATGAATGGAACAGATATAGAGAAACTGATTTTATCTCCCGAAATCCCCAAGCCATTATTGAAATAAAAACTTCCGGTTCGTTCGGTAAAATAGTATGAGCCGGTGGAATATTGCAGGGACCCCATATATCGGACTTCTTGTCCGTACGAAATCCCTGCAGAAATAATCAATAATATTGATCCGCTTAAGATAAATAGCGCAAAATAAAACGGTTTCGTAAGGAAACCAGCATTAATCATTTTCGTTGAGATCTGCTGTTTTTTGTTGGTGCATACGTTTCGTAAGTCGTTCCATGGTTTGCACAGCATCTTCGGCCTGTTGCGACATTTCACCGAGATGTTTCTGGAGCTGCTCCATTTCTTGTCGCATCTCCTTGTCCTGCATCATGTCTTTGTTTTGCATCATCAAATCGCATCGCTCCGCAGCATTTTTCATATTGCCAAGTGCCATATGGACTTGTTCATTAAACCGGTACATCATCTGATAACGGTTCTTCATTTGTTCATCCTGAACTTGCTTCATCTGTCTGTTCATTTCTTGATTCATCCTTTGTGTGCGTTCCAGAAGATTATTCATTTTCTGGGTCATCTTTTGCATCTCCTGCATCTGTTGATGCATTTGCTGCTGTCCGGTTTGTTGAGCAAATAAAAGCGGTGCGCTCATCATAAGTAGTAACGTTGCCAAAAGTAGTTTTTTCATGATGTAGTATTATTATGGTGGTTGAGATTGTTGCTATGGTAAAAGGTGGTTGTTTATAAGGTCTCAAGAAGTGCTGATTCCACATAATGTCTTGCAGTAGTTATACTTACGAAGGTGTAAGGGAAAACCTTATTTGTCAGGACTTTTATACGAGCGTTGATTTTTATTGTACATTTACAAATATATTAGGATGTGAATTGCGGGATTATTAACAAATCAATAAATAAAGAGAGGGTTGTTATGAATAGATTGGTGCTATGTTTAATAGGATTAGGATTTGCTTTGAGTATTGCAGGGTGTATGTCATCCAAGCAACAGGAGGAGAAGCCCCCACTGTTAGATCGAAATTTGTTTTTTGGAAATCCGGAAATTTCAGGGGCACAAATATCACCTGATGGTGATTATGTAGCATTTCAGAAGCCTTATAAAGGTGTGATGAATATTTGGGTTAAGGAAACTGGAGCTGATTTTGAAGATGCTCAACCCATTACGGCTGATACAACTCGACCTGTCCGCGGATATTTTTGGAGCAAAAACAGCGATTATGTCTTGTATGTACAGGATAAAGGTGGGGACGAAAACTTCAATATTTATGCGGTGGATCCTTCTGCAGAAGTTGGTGATCTTGGAGTACCTTCGGCGCGAAATCTGACTGATCTTGAAAACGTACGTGCCCAGATATTGGCTGTGCCCGATGCCACACCCAACGAGATTATTGTAGGACTAAACGATCGTAACCCACAACTGCACGATGTATACCGATTAAATATAGAAACCGGTGAACGAGAACTTATACGTCAAAATGACCAGGGCATTGCTGGATGGGTCGTCGACAACAATGGAGAGTTAAGATTGGGGGTTCGTCAGACTCAGTCGGGTGGTACCGAACTGCTTCGGATTGATGGAGACGAATTGGTGAAAGTGTTTGAAGTGGATAACGAAGAAGCGCTGAACCCTATTCGATTTCATAAAGATAATGAGCAGGTATATATGGCTACCAACAAAGATCGAGATCTTAACAGCCTTTTTCTGTTCAATCCCCAGAACGAAGAATTGTCGCTTGTTGAATCCGATCCTGAAAATGAGGTCGATTTTAATGGAGCCATATTTTCAAATGAAACACATGAATTATTGGCAACTACGTATGTGGGAGATCGTTTGCGGGTTTATCCCAAAGATGAGCAGTTTAAGCAGGATTATGAGTTTCTAAAATCGGAATTACCGGATGGGGAAATTAATTTTGGAGCCCATACTTCCGACGATCAAAGGTGGATTATCAATATTGAGCAAGATGTGGACCCTGGTTCAACCTATTTGTATGATCGATCTGATCAGACACTGGCAAAACTGTATGAATCTCGGCCGGAGTTGGAATCCAATCACTTGGCAGAGATGAAGCCTATTCGATATCCCGCACGTGATGGATTGGAGATTCCGGCTTATTTAACAGTTCCAAAAGGCTATGGAGAAAAAGGTTTGCCTGTTATCGTACTACCGCACGGCGGTCCTTGGGCGCGAGACACCTGGGGCTATAGTCCAATGGTACAATTTTTAGCCAATCGAGGATATGCTGTCTTTCAGCCAAATTTTCGAGGGTCAACAGGTTATGGGAAAGAGTTTTTGAATGCTGGTAACGAAGAGTGGGGCACCGGTTATATGCAGCATGATATTACTGATGGCGTTAAATATCTAATTGAGGAAGGTATTGCAGATTCATCAAGGGTTGCCATTTACGGAGGCTCGTATGGCGGTTACGCTACCCTTGCAGGTCTGGCATTCACCCCTGATTTGTATGCCGCAGGTGTTTCCTTTGTTGGGCCGTCAAATATTATCACCCTGCTCAATTCTATTCCACCTTATTGGGAACCCATTCGCAAAATATTTGCTGTGCGCGTTGGAGATCTTGATGATCCTGAAGATGTTGAACGGATGAAAGAGCAATCGCCGCTTTTTTCTGCAAGCCAAATTACAGCCCCACTAATGGTCATACAGGGTGCGAACGACCCCCGGGTCAAAAAGCAGGAGTCCGATCAAATTGTTCAGGCTCTTCGCGAGTTAAATCGAGAAGTGCAATATATCGTAGCTCCTGATGAGGGGCACGGTTTTGCCGGTGAAGAAAATAGAATTGCGGCTTACGCTGCAATGGAGGAGTTTTTTGCCAATCACATAGGGGGACGATATCAAGAAGATATGAAGCCGGAAATTGAACAACGATTAAAAGAAATAACCGTAGATATTAGCACTGTTAATGTGGAAGGGATAGAAGATTAATCTTCTATTATACTAATTGTGGTCAGACAAGTAGCTGTTTATACTATCCTTGAAATAAAAAAGGCGATCTCCAAAAGAGATCGCCTTTAATAATTTATCTTTCGTTTAAGCCTTAGTTGTTTGGCTCATACTGATAAGGATTTAACGGATGTGATTCTGCACGTCGGTTTTTACGGCAGCCTTTCTCTTCCGTTTGATCCATACACGGTTGAGGCGCTTTTCCTAATCCTCGTGATTCAATACGATTTCCGGAAACGCCATTTTCAATATAGAATTGTTTAACTGATTCTGCACGGCGCTTACTGAGACGCAAGTTATACTGATCGCCACCAACATGGTCAGTATAAGCATCAATGCGAATTCGGAATTTAGGAGAGTTCATCAATTTCTTGATGTTCTCATTCAGAATTCGTGCAGCAGTCTCGTCAATATTAGACTTGTCAAAGTCAAAGTTTATAGTTCTAAGATCATCCTTTTTGATATAAGGCGGATCGTTGCTGTCATTAGGGTTGGTGCCCATTTCAATCTCTTGACCATCGGTAAAACCATTCCCGTCAGAGTCAGCGTTATTAGGATCAGTACTATATTTATTGACTTCATCACCATCGTTGATGCCGTCATTGTCACTGTCAGCATTTAATGGATCAGTATTGTATTCGTTAACTTCCTCACCATCAGTTAAGCCATCGCCATCAGAATCTGCTTCAAGCGGGTTGGTTTCATAGGAGTTAACTTCTTCACCGTCTTCAAGGCCATCACCATCAGTGTCGGCATTGTTGGGATCGGTGTCATATTCATTGATTTCCTCGGCATCAGTAAGACCGTCATCGTCACTGTCTGCTTTTAATGGATTAGTATTATGTTCATTCATTTCTGCCCAATCACTCAGACCGTCATCATCAGTATCAAGCGACCGGAGGGTCTCTTCATCTAATGATTGAAGGTATGCTAAATCACGGTCAGAAGGAGCTCTGAGTTCTTCGGTACCGGCACAGCCTGTGAGCAATGCCATCCCAAGAAACACGGAAGATAATAGTAGTATTAATTGTTTGTTAATCATCGTGTTACGAGTATAGGTTAAAAGTTGATTTGTGATGAATTGTAAGATAGAGTTTTCCAGAAGAATTATAAATACCTGTTAAAACTATTAGCTACAATATGTTATGTAATATAATCAAAAACAAAATAAAGTTAATCAGATAAATGAGTGTAAATTTCGAAAAAAGTTCTTTATATTCACCAACTCTTAAATGGGGCTATAGCTCAGTTGGCTAGAGCGCTTGCATGGCATGCAAGAGGTCCGGGGTTCAAGTCCCCGTAGCTCCACTTTTTTGTTTTGCATTTCTGCTAAGAACCACATTTCTTGACTAACACTGCTTCATACTTGTGATGGGGGCAAATGTTCCAAGTCTTTTAATTAATATTTAAACATCAAGAGATATTAATTGAATAACAAGCGTTGTTGGTAAAGGTTGCGATAATTTCGGGAGGTAATATATGTGGTTAGGACATATCAAACAGGTTTGTGGTCTTCTGGTTTTTTTATTTTTGATGGGTATTGGGAAACCAGTTTTTGGGCAACTTACCTTGAATTTTGAGATCGATGAAACGCTTGAAAATTCTCAGGCCATAAATGCCCAATCATTGTTAGCTAATGATTTAAGAGGGCCAACCTTATATCGGTTATCACTTCAAAATGAAAATAGTTCGGAGTATTTAAACAATCTTTATTTGCGTGTAGTCATCGAATCAGATAAAATTGGCAGGATTTTAGAAGTTCGTCAAATATCGGGGCGTCCGTTTAGTTTAGATCCGGGTCAGCAGGTATTTGCTAATAATAACAATTCAGGCAATGGATTACCCGGTGTTGAGGAGGTAATCCTTTTCGAGCGTAATTTTACCGAACGTGGACGAAACTTTTATAATGAACTAAAGGGATCAACATCATTACCTGCCGATCAGTATCAGGTTACGGTAGAAATATATCAGGGATCAGTGAATGGAGAATTGCTCGCTTCAGAAACTGATGAGGTTGGATCAAGCTTGGTCGAAGATACGCGTGATTTTTATTTGCTTTCGCCCGGTGATGAGCTTGGATCAGAAACAGTAATTTCAAGTAGCTATCCCAACTTTCAATGGCAGGGTGGTTCCTCAGCTGTTCGTTATCGGTTGGTGGTCGTAGAATCAAAAAACAATGAAAGTCCTCAGTCATTAATGGAAGGGGCTATGAGTACGGATCCCATTCAATCATTTGGTTCGAATGGAGGAGGTTCACTGTTAGATTACGAGATGCTGGATGTTCTTGTTGATGGTTCTGGATATCAGTATCCCAGTTCAGGTGTGCAGGATTTGGAATCCGGAAAAGATTACTTTTGGCGGGTAATTAGTCAGCTTGAGACCAGTGGAGGAGTTGAAGAAAGAGAATCTGAAATTTGGAGTTTTAGGCTGGCCGATTTGCAGAGGTCATACGGAGACCAACGAGCCGGAGAAACTGTGAGGGCACTGCAGCGTATTTTAGGAGATCGATTTGAAGAGGTTCGACAAAATGGTTTTTCATTTGAATCTATAGAGATTGGGGGACAGAGCTTTCGGAGTGGGCAGGCTGTGCAGAAATTGAGAGAGCTTGTGCGCAAAAGTGAGCAGGGTGATGTATCAATTGTGATAGAAAATTGATAATTGTTATGAAAAGGGCATTAAAATATTTTTTACCGCTATTGATAATAGGTGCTTTGGGCATGGGAGCACATATTTATGATGCCAGTGATCGCCCCTTGGCTTTTGTACAAAAGTTTAAGCCAAGTGTTGCACTCGAAACAAACGGAGAGCTTATCGATATTCGGGAGCGGGGTAAGCCGCTTTTTGATGGAGATACCTTACGGACGAATCAGAATGGGTTTGCTTTGGTACAGTTTATGGATAAAAGTATGGCTAAAATTAAACCTGATTCTCGTTTAATTGTTCATGGAGATATTCAGGATAAGCAAAATACGAGCACTCGCATTGGGCTTGAGTTGGGAGAAATATTACTGAATGTCACGGATCAGGGAGCACAGGATTTTGAAGTAGCTACCAATTCATCGGTGGCATCTGTGAAGGGGACAACCTTTGGTGCGACGGTTGATGATTATTTCTGGGTGGAAGAAGGAGAGGTGGAGGTAACATCTAGCCAGACAGGCCAAAGTGTAACGTTGTCTGCAAAAACGTATGCTCAAGTCCAAGAAGATGGCTCTATAGAATCCGGGGAACTCACAGACGAGGAGCTGGAGGAAAGAAATGGAGAGTATTCTGAGATGAATGAGAAGCTTGAACCGACGATTTATAAAGTGCGTTTCACAAACGAAAATGGAGAAGAGAGAGTCATTGAAGTAAAAGTGTTTGAAAACGGAAACTAAAAACAGTTAGTCGTACAACCGGTGAAAGGGGTAGTATTCGTTAGAAAGATAGTATTGTTTATTTTTTTTACGGGGATAGCATGTCTCGAAGTAGAAGCATTTTCTATTTCTGATACGAATCCCGTACAACATCAGAAACCCACCCTTGTTGAACGCAATACCTCCTTTGAGCTACGTTTTTTGGCACCATCAGTTAATGCGGGTGATGTGGCTGATGCTTATCTCTTTTTTAAGACAGATGGCGACATGGGCTATCGCCAGAAAAAAGCTGCTCTTGTTTCTTCCAACTTTTTAACAGAATTAACGATAGAAGATGAACAGGCAAGTGAGCTGGAGTACTATCTGCAGATCCACTTGAATGATGGTAAGACTATAACCTATCCAAATAATGATGGTTCTGTTAGTCCATTGAGTGTTGATATTGTAGACCCCCAGAGAAGTGGGCGGCAGCGTATAGTAGAAGAAACAGGTGTTGATTATACCATCCTTTCACCTGATCCAGGGACAACCGTTTCGAAGCAGGATGTGGTGATAGCACTGACTTTATTTTACGATCCCGCAGAAATTGATACCTCGGCTTCTTTCCATATGTATGTTGACGGGGAGGATATAACAGAAGAGGCAAATGCCAGCGATTATTTTTATACGTATTCTCCCAGTAATTTGTCAATGGGACAGCATAATGCCGAATTTAAATTAGAAAATGCAGATACTGCTTATGTTCTGGCCGATTGGAATTTTTCGGTAATTGAACCCGGCCAAACAGTAAGTGCTTTTACCGGTGAAAAGCAACAGCAGAGTTGGATGCCACAGGGTAATGTAGAGCTTCGAGCAAGAAATCAACAAGTGGGTGGGTACCCCAACGATGCCTTAAGTGGCAATGTCAGAATTTCTGGTCAAAAAGGGGATATCTCATATTCGGCCTTTGGATTACTGACAACGCAGGAAGATCCACGCTTACAGCCCCAAAATCGCTATGGCCTTCATTTATATGTGGGGAACTGGCTTGAGCTTGAAGCAGGCCATGTCTATCCAACACTAAATACATATACTATCGCTGGTCAGCGTATGCAGGGTGTTAATGCGGGGTTTTATTTCTGGGATGAAACTCTGAATCTGCAGTTTATCTACGGGAAACTACGTCGGGGAATTGATAATATTTATGATGAAATATCTGTTGAAGAACAAACATTTGGAGATGTCCAAGAACCAATGCGTTCATATACATTAAATACCGATGACAGTGGGACATTTCAGCGAGAAATTGCCGGTGGACGTATTGGGTTTAAGAAAGATGATCGATTTAAGATTGGGCTTAATGTGATAAAAGTTGAGGATGATACCAGCTCAATTCGTCTCATTGATGATTATAATGATGTAATGGAAGTGAATCCCAATCTTGCTAACAGCCTTAACAGTCAACAGCAGCAGATATTAGGAAATAATCCTGAAGATCTTGGTGTAAGTGGAAACCCAACACCAAGGGGGAATTTTGTAGCTGCCTCAGATATCGAAGCTCAATTTGATAATAATCGTATCCAGTTTGAAGCTGATGGAGCGGTGAGCTTGCTTAACCAAGATATTTCGGATGGCACATTAACGCAACAGGCCGCCGATCGCATTGGCTATGATATTGACGAAGACACAGAAAACTTACTCGATCGTCTTTCTTGGCTTATTGTCATAAATGAAAATATGGAAACGTTACCCATTCGTTTTGATGAAGGGACGACGAATACTTCAGCAGAGCTGTTTTTTTCAACAAGCATTTTAGCCGGACATTCTCAGTTGGGGCTTAGTTATTTTAATAACGATTTACGCCTGCGTTATCGTTGGGTAGGGCCGGGATATAACTCCCTGGCTAATACTACAATCCGTAAAGATATTGCCGGTTTTTCTATAAGAGATCGTGTTCGATTGTTTGAGAATCAGATATACCTGACCCTGGGGTACGAAAATCTGCGAGATAATGTTGTTAATAACAGGGATGCCACAACAAGTACTGTAAATTACCGTGGTAATGTAAGTTGGTATCCTGTTAATCAAGATTTACCAAGAGTAAGTTTGGGTATTAGGAAACGTACCCGGGATAACGAAGTAGAGTTGAATAATCCTTTGGTTGCAACCTTAGATGGTATATCGGAACAGGCAGCTGTGCAGAATATTATGATCCAGAATGGAGATACATTGACTGTGGCCACTCCAAGACTTTCGAATTCATATCAGTTTACGGCATCGATTAGTAAGGAATTTTCACTGTTGGGGACTAACCATAACGCCAGTGTTAACTATTCGTTGTTGAATACTTCCGATGAAGTATTTGAGTATGGAGACACCCAAAGTCAAAGCATTTCGGCGCGAGTAGTTAACCGATTCCAGAATTTGCCGCTACAAACAAATATTGGGTTTAATTATAATAATTCAGAAACATCTGGTGGTCTTAACGATGTAAAAATAGCGGGTGTAAATATTGGCGGAAGTGTGTTTTTGTTTGATGATAAGCTCAATATCGAAATGTCGGTAGCTTTTACTAAAAATCGATCGGAGTCGATTCCATTAGTTGTTAATGATAACGGAACGCCTCAACAGTCGTTTGATGATTATTACATGGCAGCTACGGCCGGTGAAGGATCAATAACAGAAAGCAATTCTTATATTGTAAATACACGCACTCGATATAATCTAAATCAGAGACATTCCTTTCTTTTGGATTTTAAATATTCGAATGTTCGGAATATGCTCTCATCCTCAATAACCTATCCGAATGATCATCTGATGCAACTTCGTTATATCTTTAACTTCTGATTATGGCCGAATCCCAAAAGACATGGAAAAGCACAACAATCTTATTGGGACTGCTGCTTGGAAGTTTACTTGTGACGATACTATTAGCCTTTTCTACTCCCGTGATGGAGCTCAAGTTAGATGTCACTGATCAGCTGTTCGAATTGCGCGGTCCTATCGCCATTGAAGATTCTTCTGTAGTTATTGTTTCCATAAGCCAGCAGGCTGACCAAGAGATACCATATAAATATCCATGGCCCACAAATTTACATGCAAAGCTTGTTGAGCATTTAAATGAAGCCGGAGCCAAAGCCATCGGATTTGATGTCCTTTTTGATAAAAGAGACAACTATAATCTTGCTAACGATTCAGCATTTGCAGATGTGATTAGCAAATATGGTAATGTTGTGTTGGGGTCTAATATTCAAAGCACAACACAAGGTCGAGGACAGGGAAGCCGGTCGTCATCATTAATGCTCATAAGGCCGAATCGCGTATTGCAAAAAGCAAATAATAGTAGAAGTGGTATTGTTAGAGCTCAATATGATTCTGACGGTTCAATTCGAAAATATATTTTAGGCTTGGAGTATAATGGTCAGCAGATGTATTCGCTTGGGTTGGAATTGCTGAAGTTATATTCTGATATCGACTCTTCTCAGATTAATGAAACAGATGAGCATGTCAGTTTTGGGTCATACGAAATTCCCAAGTTTGGAGAACATCTGATGACCATTAATTACTATGGTCCTCCTGGCACATTTCCCCGGCATTCGTTTGAGACCGTTATTGATGATTCATCTATTGTTCTTGCTTCGGAAGATTCAGCGTTCCAGATAAACTCATACTCTGATCCTGATTTTGGACTGAAAGATACAGATGTTTTTAAGGATAAGATTGTGCTGATTGGTGCGACGATGCCTGAACTTCAAGATCTGCATGCAACGCCCTTCGCTGAACAGGCTTCCATGCCCGGTGTCGAAATGCATGCGAATGCTATCCAGACCATATTATCAGCAAATTATATTTATCATATAGACCCCTGGATGAATATAGTTCTATTAGTCATTGCCATTGGAATAATGATTTTCGCAATTCGTCGGCTTTCAGGATTATATGGTTTTGGACTCTATCTGCTCTTAATCTTATCGGTTGTTGGTGTTACCATCTGGATGTTTTTCCAGTTTAATGTGGTTATGGATGTGGTTGCGATGCTTACGGCGCTATCAGTGGGATATGTTTCTACGCAAAGTTATCGGTATATCATGGAGCAACGCGAGAAAAGGCGTATTCAAGGATTGTTTTCATCCTATGTTTCTCCAGCTATTGTGGAAGAGATGGTGGAAGGAGGCAAAGAGCCCGAATTAGGAGGCAATGAAGTATATATGACTGCCTTTTTTAGTGATATTCAGTCGTTTTCAACTTTTTCCGAGCAGATGCCCGCCAAGACACTGGTAAGGCTGATTAACGAATATCTGTCGGCTATGACCAACATAATCCGCGATCGTGGGGGCACACTGGATAAGTATATCGGGGATGCTATTGTGACCTTTTTCGGTGCCCCGATTCCCAGCGAAGATCATGCCTATAAAGCGTGTGTGGTGTCTCAGCTCATGCAGTATCGACTTGAAGAACTGCGCGAAAAATGGCGAAACGAAGGAGAGCAATGGCCCGAAATAGTACATCATATGCGTAATCGTATTGGGATTAATACAGGTGTAATGGTAACAGGAAATATGGGATCTGAAAGCCGTTTTAACTATACTATGATGGGTGATAATGTAAATCTTGCCGCTCGGTGCGAAAGTGGTGCCAAACAATTTGGAGCTTATACGATGGTTACGTCCGCTACTAAAGAAGAGGCCCAAAAGTTTGGGGATCGCTGCGTATTCAGGTATTTGGATCGCATTGTGGTAAAAGGTCGAACCGAACCGGTGGAGGTGTTTGAGATAATGGGGCTTCGTGATAAACTTTCTGATGAGAGCTTTAGCTGTAAAGAAAAATTCGAGCAGGGAATGGAAGCGTATGAAAGCCGACAATGGGATCAGGCTATCGAATTATTTCAAGAATCTTCAGAGTTGGAAAGGTTTGTCCCGAACGATGATTCCTTCATTTACACCAATCCTTCCTTGGTATACCTGAACCGCTGCGAAGTGATGAAAGAAAATCCTCCTCCTGAGGATTGGAACGGTGTTTATGTAATGAAATCAAAATGATATTTCAGGCTAATTTTGTTTGCCAAATACCCAATGAAAACCGTATCTTTGAACTTCGAGGGTAGGCCCTACGCAGCCAGCTCCCTCTGAACTCCGTCAGGACCGGAAGGTAGCAGCGGTAGGAGGTTGTAGCGGCGTGATGTAGGTCGCTTACCCTCTCTTTTTTATCTCATATTTTTTTGCTGAAATATGGGCATTCAGCTTTGAACAAGCAGAGGTTTTACCACAAATGTGGTTGTTCGAAATTATAGATCAGATCTTATTGTCGTTTCAGCCAGAAATTCGCAGTTAAGGTCCAGAAAGCTCTACCTGCTCCCCACATGGGATGATCTCTCCTATAGGCTATAGCAACTTTTTCTCAATATCACCGGCAATATGTTCAGCATGGATGCGGGTATTCTCAATGAATAATTTGCTGGTATCCATTCCACCACAGACTACACCGGCAACATACATTCCCTTGCGATTCGTCTCGAGGTTTTTCTCATTATATACGGGCATTTTATCTTCATCATCGGTGAGATCAATACCAAAGCTGGTCATCAAATTAAAGTTTGGCTTATAGCCAGTCATTGCCAGCACAAAATCGTTGGCAATGGTTTTTGTGCCACCGGGCGTATCCAAGACTACTTCATTTTTTCGTATTTCTTTTACCTCAGTATTAAAATAGCCGGTAATTTCCTCATTTTTGATGCGGTTCTGTATATCAGGCTTAACCCAGTACTTTACGGATTCTTTAATTTGCGAATCGCGAACAGCTAATGTAACATTGGCGTTAGTACGATAGGTTTCCAAAGCAGCATCTACAGCCGAGTTGCCGCCGCCAATGACAAGCACATCCTGCCAGGCATAGGCATGAGCTTCATCGTAATAGTGACGAACCTTATCGAGATTTTCACCGGGAATGTCCATCATTTTGGGCACATCATAAAATCCGGTGGCAACTACAACTTTTGACGCTTTATAGTTGTCTTTATCTGTTTGAACCGTGAAGTTTTGATCTTGGCCGGAAATATTTTGCACTTCCTCATAGAGATGAATATCCAGATCATAGCTTTCAGCGGCGCGACGGTAATACTCAAGCGCTTCGCGACGTGTTGGTTTCGAATTGTGAGAGATGAAAGGTACATCTCCAATCTCCAGTCGCTCGGAGGTGGAGAAAAAGGTCATATCTTTAGGGTAATGGAAGATGCTATTGACCAAACAGCCTCTTTCAATAATTTTTGCAGGAATGTTCCTTCGTTTCAGTTCAATAGCGGTGGCCAATCCAATAGGGCCTGCACCAACAATAATAACCATGAGTAGCACATTAATTATTCAAAATTTTGACTGTTAAAATACAGCATTTAACAAAAGGTAGCCAAGATCAGTTTATGGAAATAACCGATAGCTGAGATAATCAGAGTTTATATATTACTGCTCAGGTAGTTTTCGATCACAAAGTTCAGCCATCCCTTTGGTTTGCTCCAAAACCCTACGTGTCCCCCCTCTTCGGTAATAATGTAATCGGTATTTGGATTTTGGTTAATCTTGGCCAGAGGTATTGCCTCGGCGGGACATAACGGATCTTCTTTGCTGTGGACAAGCAGGGTGTCAGTTTTAATCTCATCTACAAAACGTCGGGCTGAGCATTGTTTGTAGTAATCTTCGGCTCCATCAAAACCGTGAAGGGGGGCTGTTACCTGATTATCAAACTCGTAAAGGGTAGATCCATCAAAGGTAGGTAAACCTGGAATGCGTTTTCTTTTTTGATCGAGTTTGTCACGCAAAGTGCGCAGAAAATGATATTCGTAAATACGATGGAACCCTTTTGAAAGTAAGATTGAACCAATCCGTAAATCATAGGGGACTGATACAGAAACGGCTGTTTTGACCAAACTTTCTTCTCCGGTTTCTCCCAGGTACTTCAACAAAGCATTACCGCCCAGCGAAAAGCCGACTGCTCCAATTTTTTTATCCGGATACTTTCCAGAAATCCAATTGAAAACGGTTTGGTAATCATTTGTTTCTCCGGAATGGTAAAACCGTGGTTGTTTATTGGGCTTTGATCCACATCCCCTAAAGTTAACCCCTACAATTGAATAGCCGTTGTTAATCAATGTTTTCATCAACTCAACCATGTAGTAACGATTGGTTGAGCCTTCGAGTCCATGGAATAGCGCAATGATGGCATCTGACTCAGGTTGTATATGATAGTCGAGCTCCAGAAAGTCCTCATCAGGGGTCGAAATTTCTATGTGACTTAAAGGAGGTTGGTTGGTATCTCCAAGCAAAGACCGGCTGATAGTATGAATATGACCGCTAAAGCACCAGGATGGTGCTTGTAAATCGGGGACATGTCGAAGATTTGTCTTCATGGCTACTTATAATTCAGGAAGTCTGAAATTATTGTATCATGTGATTAGGGGGTCTTTATCTTTGTTATGGGGATGGTTTGCGAGCCCCGAGTTGTTTCAAGACGTATAAAATAAACACCACTACTTAAATTACGTGCATTTAGTGTTAAAAAGTGTGCGCCTGCATCAAGGTCGGTATCAGCTAACTGACGAACGTTACGTCCCAACACATCAAAAACGGTTAAAGTTACATGAGAGTCTTCGTTTAGGTCGAAATGGATTTCGGTTTCTTCATTAAAGGGATTGGGATAATTTTGAAAGAGTCTGGTCTGCTGAGGAATTTCATCTGCGGTAGCCCGCCCGATGGGCGAAACTTCAAAAAGGTTACGTGATCGAGCTTCGGAAATTTGATCCCGGAGTTCATTCAAATCATCTCCGAAAGCATAGATAAAACCTACAGTAATATCAGCCCCAGGGTTTAAGGTGTAGGGTCCTGAACTGGTGACGGCTGAGACATCGGAATTTTGCACAGTGGTGCGAACCGTACCGGCTGTTAGCGATGATTCCTTTTCGTTATCCGAAAAACCATCGTAGATACCAAACGTAACCGAGTCCTGCCTGGCTTCTACTGCATTATCGATAGCAAGAGCTCCTGAAAGGGGGCCCAGATGTGCAACGGCAACGATGGGTTGATTGCTTGATGAAGAGGCATCGGAAATATAGAGCAGGCTGTCGCTTTCACTATATTCAATAGTATTGTTCCCCGGGTTAGCACCTATATCCCAGTCGTTAAATAACCCCACATACATATTTTTCATGGTTAAAAATTCAGATGGATTACTGATGGTATATTTAACAAAGACGACATTGCTTATGGCCGGCTCATCATAGGCCAAGGTTTCCAGTTCGATCGTAGCTCGTCTCGCACTGTCATTCAAAGTGGTAAAATAGGTAGATCCTCTTAATCCGTTTCCATCTTCAGTTGGGTTGATGGCAACAGCATCAAGAGGAAGAAAGTCGCGGGAAACGTTTCCATTTAATGTGCGAACGGCATCAAAAAGTTGTTCGTTAAATTTCATAATAAGCCCGCCCTCAAAGAGTAGATTATCTCCTTCGGGAAAGCGGGGGATAAAGCCTACACCGCCACGACCGGCCATGGGGTCGGAAAACCCAAACGTGCCCTCAGCTCCAAACGAAGTTTTAACATTATTGGCTGCAATAATATCAAAAAACATGTCTTCATAGATGAGCGCTTTAAAATCGTCATACCCTTGGTTTTTATCTCGAAAATTTAATCGGAAAGTCGGTATTTCGGTAAGGTCAAAGTCGTTGGCAATCGTAATTGGAAAACTTAAATCAACAGTGTTGCCTGTAGCGAATGATCCCAACTGCTGCTGTGAATTTTCCAGTTGTACTTCACTGTCATTTAGTGATAAAAGTTCTAATTCAAGATTAGAGGTGGTATTCCCCACATTGGTAAGGGTTACCTCAATCCTTCCTTCTTCGCCCAGTGAAAGTTTGTTTCCTTCACTATCAACAAATTTTTGAGAAACCACTTTTAAACCGGGTTGGTTGGTATTGAGCGCTTTGTAGGCATCAATAGAACCATGCCCAAGTTGATGTTCGAAATTGGGGTTTGAATCATCAATATAGCGGGCAGACGTGCGAATTTGCATGCCGATGCGCTGGGGGCCCCAATTGGGATGCACATCTTTAACAAGTACGGCAAGCCCACTTACGATAGGGGCAGACATAGAAGTACCTGATTTAGAAATATAGGGGTCAGGGTTACCAGTTGTATCTGTGCTGAGAATATCTGTCCCGGTAGCGAGTACATCCAGATTATACCCAAAATTTGAATAGGAGGCTCGATTACCATTTGATTCTACGGAACCCACAGCAAGTGTCCTGTTATAGCGAGCGGGATATCCCGTTCTGCTGGCCTCATTACCTGCCGCTGCTATAACGAGAGAACCCATTTGCGTAGCAAGATTGATAATATCTTCTTCGGCCTGCGAAGCAGATCCACCACTCCAGCTGCAGTTTATGATATCGGCTCCGTTATCAGCGGCATATAAGATACCCTCGTACCCAAACCCAATAACGTCGGCAAAGTTTGGAGCTCCGCCTGTTTTGATTGGCATATAGGTAGCATTATAAGCGGCGCCGGCAACCCCATCACCATTATTCGTTTCAGCTGCAGCAATGCCGGTTACATGTGTGCCATGATCAGTAGCATCATGGATGGGATTGTTATCTTGGGTAATGTTTTGACCATTACCACCTGACTCCCAAAAATCCCAGCCAAAAAGATCGTCCGTAAATTCATTGTTGTCATTGTCGATATTGTCTGTGAAATCAGAATTACTATGCAGAGCATCTTCCAAGGTAATATTTCCATCGCCATTATGGTCAGCCCCATTTTGTTGAAGATAAGTCTGTACTTCTGAAGCTGTTACCTTTGCATCATTATTTTCATCGGCTTGGGGAAAAACGGTGTCCGGAATTTCATCTTGGTTTATCCAAAGATTATCGTTTAGCTCGGGATGCGTATAGTCAACCCCGCCATCTACTACGGCAACTATAATATCTCGAGAACCTTGACTTAAATCCCAGGCATCGGTGAAGTTGTGGGCCTCAACGAACTTCTGGATTTTAGGATCATTGGGTTGGGTGCTCATGTGCCGAATATATCGAGGTTCGGCATAGGCTACGCCAGGCATTCTATTAATTTTGGAAGCGAGTTGTGCCGGATCAATATTATGGCTAAAAATAACTTCTTCGATACGGAGAACATCATTTGCTGCCGGTACCCGTTGGGCTTTAACGAGCTGCTGCGTTTTGGATGAAAGGAGAGGACGGCTGATTTGGGCACCATACTGATTAAGTACTTGCTGCACTTCTGCCTTGGGATTATTGCCGATCTTGTTTTGAATCTGCTGTAGCTTTTGGTTGGACTCATACTTTATAATGAGCCGATTGGGGAAATAATCGGTTTGCTGTGATTGGGAAATCCCCAACAAAGGCATTAGAAAAAGGAAAGTAAGCAGAACTGTTAATAACTTTTCAAACATGGGGAGATAAATAAAAAGTGCAGTTTATTGACAGGCACAGGTTACTAAAATCGTATTTTAAAATAGTATATCAGTTTAAGCACGTATATCCAATTTGTTGCTATCCGAGCAATAGCATAGTGCAAACACATAACCTATAACAGGCAACAATAAAGATTTAATTCAGTTATTGTAACTGTATAATTAATTGGGCAATTTTAGACGCCACTGAATGTCCGTTTTAATCGTATATCGTAATAAATTAACGCACAATGAATAAGAAGGTATTTGTAAGGTCTTGCAAGGTACTAACATCTGCATTGTTAGTACTTTTGTCGGTAAGTGTTTTTTCTAATGTTGTATTTGCTCAGACGCAAAATTCGTCAGATAATAACGGGATTCGCCCTCTAAATTATGATGTCGGAATCCACGGATTGACAGCCAATACCCATTGGCTCAGTGATCTGTATTATAAGGGTAATAGCGATTCATTAAGCTTTGACGGCAGTTCGGAGCTTGAGTTTGTATATCGAAATGTACGTACCATGTTTCCACGTCTGGGAGTAGGTTATCAGGTAGTAACCAGCTTTTTTACGGATGGTGAAAATGCTGATTTTGGTATAGGAAGCTGGGGCGTTGGACCTATTGTTCGGGCTTATCCCTTTAAAACTGATAGATTGCAGCCATATGTGCAATTAAACTCATTATTTGGCAATAATCTGGCACTGGGGCCCTTGTCAAATACCACTGAGGATTACGGATTTCGTGTCCGCTTCGGAATGCGTGCCGGGGTAGCAGTACGTCTAACCAATACGCTGGGTCTATTTACTGAAATAGGTTATGACTGGGAAAGCAATCGTCTTTTCAAATCCGACAGTCGAAACTTACAAGCGAATATTGGAATTGACTATTACCTGTTTAACTAAGCACTAAGCAAGCAGGGTTTATACTAATTATTGCTGAGATCGTCATGGGGGCGTTTTAGTGAATCTGGTATATCCTGCTTTTCTTCCCGAAGGCGCTGTATATATTGCTGACGTTTGACAGCGCCACGTCGTATCCCAAAATAAGTGCCTAAGAAAGCCGAAAAGATAACGGTGAGTAC